>JAZKBE010000109.1:0-18240 GCA_040388805.1 Pseudomonadota bacterium | reverse complement strand
CCTTGTCGAACTGGTGCTGGCGGATCATGCCGCGCGTGTCGCGGCCATAGCTGCCCGCTTCCGAACGGAAGCATGGCGTATGCGCCGTCATCTTGATCGGCAGCTGGTCGGCCGGGACGATTTCGTCGCGCACGATGTTCGTCAGCGATACTTCCGACGTCGGAATCAGGTAAAAAGTCTCGCCCTCGCCTTCCGCGCCGCCTTTTTTCACCGAAAACAGGTCGGCTTCAAATTTCGGCAGCTGGCCGGTGCCACGCAGGGAATCGGCGTTGACCAGGTAGGGGGTATAGCATTCGGTGTAGCCGTGCTCGCCGGTATGGGTATCGAGCATGTATTGGGCCAGCGCGCGGTGCAGGCGGGCGATGCCGCCCTTCATGACCGAAAAGCGCGAACCGGTCAGCTTGGTGGCGACGTCAAAGTCCAGCCCCAGGGCAGCGCCCACATCCACGTGGTCCTTGACGTCGAAATCGAAGGCGGGCGGCGTGCCAACCTTGCGCACTTCCACATTGCCGCTTTCGTCGGTTCCGGCCGGGACCGAGGCGTGCGGCAGGTTGGGCACGGCTTCCATGAAGGCGGCCAGCTTGGCCTGGACGTCGGTGAGGGCGTGTTCGTTGGCTTTCAGCTCGTCGCCAAGGCCGGCCACTTCCGCCATCACGGCCGAGGTGTCTTCGCCCTTGCCTTTGAGCATTCCGATCTGCTTGGACAGCGAATTACGCTTGCTTTGCAGCTCTTCCGTGCGCATCTGGATCGCTTTGCGTTCGGCTTCGAGGGCGTTGAAACCTGCCACGTCGAGCTGGAACTTGCGGGTTGCCAGGCGTGCGGCGACGTTGTCGATGTCTTTGCGGAGCAGTTGAATGTCTATCATTGGTCGGATTGCCGGATGGGATAAACCGCAATTGTACCAAGTTGACAGGCCTGCGAGCGTGGATCAGTCCAGCGCGGCTTTCCCGGCAGGGGTCAGGCGATGCGGGGAAGTTTGATGCAGAGGATAAAACCGTGGCAGCATGGCCGATCGCATGCTGCCTGAAGATGAAACGGTACTACGCGGTTGCTGGCGAATTACAGTGCTGCTTTTTCGGCTGCGGTCAGGCGCTTGGCTTTGATCACGACCACGGCGACCTTGGTGTCTGCTGCTGCGCTCACGACTGGCGCTGCCGGCACGTGGGCAGTAGCATAAGCAGCGAAGGTGGTGACGAAAGTAGCTGCAAGGAAGACTGCTTCAAGGTTTTTACGGACTTTCATGATGTTCTCCTGGTTGGTATGGTTGTACTTTATCGGCCTTCACCCCGTCTTGCCATCGGCCTGCGACGAAACGTCGAAATCGCGGGACCAGCTGCAAGAAACAGCGACTGCGGCCTATTTCATTGCGGCCTTCTCGGCTGCAGTCAGGCGCTTTGCCTTGACGACGATCACCTGCACCGGGACGTCGCCGGCGGCCGCTTGCACGACTGCGGGGCTGGCCGTGCGCGGTGCTGGCGCGTCGGCGGTGGCGTATGCGCCGAAGGTGGTTGCCACAGCAGCTGCGATGAAAACTGCTTCGAGGTTTTTACGGATTTTCATGATGCCCTCCTGGGTGATTGAGTTGGTATGGATGTACTCTACCCACGCACCAGAGGGACTTCCACCAGCATGCGACGAAGCGCCGGAACGCCGGCACAAGCAGTCGAAATAACGGCACGATCGGCCGCAGCCCGGCTATGAATCGCGCTTGTCCAGCAGCGCCCGCAAGGCTTCCGTTAGCACGCCCTGCTTCGGCGGTTCGGCGTTCACGCCGGGCTCCGGAAACACGCCCTCCCCCATCCCGCGCGGCTGTCCGCGCTGGCGTTCATACCTTGCCGTTACCGCGTCGATGACGGCTTCGGCCGCTTCCATCGCGGCGCCAGTATCGCTGCGCCTGACCACGGCGTGGCATTGCGGGCATGCGGTATCGCGCGTGGCGTCGACCGGGCCGCCACAAGCCAGGCAGCGCGTGTGCGTGCGTCCGATGCGCAGTGCGCGCTTGTCGTTGACGGCCTGGCCGGCCACGGTGATCGCACTGGCCAGTCGCGCCGGATCGAGCACGCCCACGGCCGACTGGCAGTAAGGGCAATGCGCGTGCGGGCGTCCGTCGAGCCCCGCGCCGCAGTTGGCGCAATAGATCTGGCGCCCGCCCAGCGTCAGCTGCGCCACGTCGGCCCAGGTCATCGGCCGCACGAAGCCCTTCTCGGCCAGGTACAGCATGAAGGTCTGGTAGTAGCCGTGCCCGTGCGGGCATTGCAGCATCGACGTGCGGCCGAATTTGCTCACATTGAACACGCGCTTCAAGGGCGCGGCGCACACGGCGCAGGTCTGGTCCTGCGACATGACGGGGCTGTGATGGTGCCCGTCGCTCATGGCGCCGTGGATCACAGCTATCAGTTCCGCGATGCCAGGGCCGGCCAGGCGCGCGGACTCGATCGGATCGAACCAGATCAGGCAGCAGCCGTCGCACAGGTCGATTTCGACGTTGTGCAGGTAGTGGCCGTCCAGGGTCAGCACGCGCAGCGGTTCACGGCAGTTGCTGCAGCACAGATTGCGCGGGTTCGACATCAGGCTTTGGCGTCGTCGTCGAGGCTGCGCAGCCAGGCCAGCTTGTCGGCGATCTTTGCTTCGATCCCGCGCGGCACCGGCTCGTACCAGCGCGGTTCGGCCATCCCGTCGGGCAGGTAGGTTTCGCCGGCCGCGTAGGCGTGCGGCTCGTCGTGCGCATAGCGGTACTCGTGGCCGTAGCCGAGCTCCTTCATCAGCTTGGTGGGCGCGTTGCGCAGGTGGACCGGCACTTCGCGCGACTTGTCCTTCTTGACGAAGGCCACCGCGCGGTTGTAGGCGTTGTAGCCCGCGTTGCTCTTGGCGGCGATGGCCAGGTAGATGACGGCCTGCCCCAGCGCCAGCTCGCCTTCCGGGGAGCCCAGGCGTTCGTAGGTGGCTGCCGCGTCGTTGGCGATCTGAATCGCGCGCGGGTCGGCAATGCCGATGTCTTCCCAAGCCATGCGCACGATGCGGCGCATCAGGTACTGCGGATCGGCGCCGCCGTCGAGCATGCGGCACAGCCAGTACAGGGCGGCGTCGGGATGCGAGCCGCGCACCGATTTGTGCAGGGCCGATATCTGGTCGTAGAAATTGTCGCCGCCCTTGTCGAAGCGGCGCGAGTTCAGCGTCAGCGCGTTGTCGACAAAGTCACCCGTGATGTGGGTGATGCCCGACGTTTCAGCCGAGGTCTTGGTTTGTTCGAGCAGGTTCAGGAAGCGGCGCGCGTCGCCGTCGGCGTAGCCGATCAGGGTGGCGATGGCCACCTCGTCGAACGCCAGGTGGCCAAGGCCGCCGCGTTCGCGGGCGCGTTTGAGCAGCAGCAGCAGTTCGGCGTCGGTCAGGGCCCCCAGCACGTACACCTGGGCGCGCGAGAGCAGCGCCGAATTGACTTCGAACGAAGGGTTTTCCGTGGTGGCGCCGATCAGCGTGACCAGGCCCGATTCGACGAAGGGCAGCAAGGCATCCTGCTGCGACTTGTTGAAGCGGTGGATCTCGTCGATGAACAGGATGGTGTGCTTGCCCGTGGCCAGGTGGTGTTCGGCCTGTTCGATGGCGGCGCGGATATCCTTGACGCCCGACAGCACCGCCGACAGCGCGATGAATTCGCAGCCGAAGGCATTGGCGGTCAGGCGCGCCAGCGTGGTCTTGCCCACGCCGGGCGGGCCCCACAGGATCATCGAGTGCGGCTTGCCGGACTTGAACACCAGGCGCAAGGGCTTGCCCTCGCCCAGCAGGTGGCTCTGGCCGATCACGTCGTCTATGCTTGCCGGGCGCAGCGCTTCGGCCAGTGGCGGCGCGGGCTCGGTCTTGAATAAGTCGTCCATGCAATTTCTTCGTTGGGCACAAGCGCGTAGTCTAGCGCATGGCGACGGGGGACGTTAGTGCGTTCGCAAGCGTGTCAATCGCGCGCCATGGCGATCACGTCGCGCACGGCATTGAGCACCACGCCCGGCGCCGAGCTCCGGGCAGCAATGATGTGCTTGCCACGCGGCGACAAGGCCGCCATGCGCCGCTGGTGCTCGGCGCGCGCCTGCACGGCCGCGGACGGCGTCAGCCAGGCCATGATGGGCCGGGCGCCGCTGACCACGGCCAGCGGCACATCCGGAAACGGCGGCGCGCTCCCGATCTGGGCCACGCTTTGCGCCACATGGGCCATTTCGCCCATCGGATCCTGGCCGAACAGCGAACCGCCCACCTTTTCCACCAGCCGCGCGACGGCCCCCTTGTGCGCTTCCATGGCCGCGTCGAGCATGACCACGCCGGCCACTTCAGCG
This sequence comes from Pseudomonadota bacterium, assembly GCA_040388805.1. Taxonomy (GTDB): domain Bacteria; phylum Pseudomonadota; class Gammaproteobacteria; order Burkholderiales; family Burkholderiaceae_D; genus Telluria_A. Next base: position 13,918 of record JAZKBE010000109.1, on the reverse strand, counting down.
GGATACTGGCGCGCGAACAGGTTGGCGATCAGCCCGCCCAGCGCATGGGCCACCAGCACATAGGGCCCCACGATGCCCTCGCTGCGCAGCAAGGCATGCAGGTCGGCCGCCATGACGGCGCCGGTCTGCGGCTGCTGCGGCTTGTCGCTCTCGCCCACGCCGGGCCGGTTGTAGGCGAACACGGTACCCATCCTGGCCAGCTCGGGCATCAGCTTGTACCAGGCTTCCACCGGCCCGCCCGCGCCGTTGATCAGGATGATGGCGGGCGAGCCGTGTCCGGCGCGCACGTATTCGGTCACCTTGTCGCGGCCGGATCGTCGCTTTGCGGTCAATGTCGCCATGCTGGGGCATTCCTTTTAGCCGTATGGCATAAGTAAGATGCCACATCATATAGCCAAAAGAATAATATTGCTAGTTAAGCTAGCTGGTTGGCTTATAGATAACGCGACCGAAAGTCGTATCGGTCTGCTCGCCTTTCAGGCTGGGATCGACGACGAACTTGCAGCTTTGCACGTACTCCTCGACCAGCTGGCCCAGCGCGGCATCGCGGCCGCTGCTTTCCGCCTTGACGCCCTTGGGCGTGCCGTCCGGCTCCACCAGCAGGCGCACCAGCATGCCGGTGGCGTCGGTGGCGCTGCGGTCGAAGGTCTTGAAGCCGGCGAAGCGGTCGGACTGGACACAGCTGCCTTCCACCAGGGCCGGGCGCATGGGCGGCGAACCGGTCATGGTCCAGACGAACTGGATGGGAAAAATATCGTGGTGCTCGGCTTCTTCCAGGCCAGGCTTGAACTTGCACTTGACCAGGGATTCAATGGCGGCATCGTCCAGGATTTCCCAGCCGCTGCTCTGCACCACATGGGCTTCTTCCACATGGCCTTCGGGCGCGATGCGGAAAGTGAGCAAGCTGATGCCTTCGATTTCGTAGCGGCGCGCCTCTCCCGGCCACTTGGGCGTGGCGCAGGATTTGGGCGACACCAGCAGCTTGGCCGGAAAGGCGTCGGCCAGCTTGCGCTGCTGGCGCTGGGCCAGCGTGGTGCTGCCGATCCAAACGGCAAGGCCTGCAAGCGCCGCAATGACGGCGATATGTTTCTTCTTCATGCCGTGTCGCAGGATCAGTTTTTAAAGACGTCTGCGCCCTTGGGGATGACAAACTTGAATTCCTGCGCGCCCAGGCCAGGATTTTTTTCGAATTTCTTGAACGCGAGCAGCGAGGTCTGGCCGAAGGCGTCACGCAACTCCATCGCTTCAGGCGCGCCGTTGCGCAGGCCGATCGAAATCTGCTGGAACTGGCTGTCCTTGGCCTTGGGCGTGGCATTGAGCCATTCCAGGCCGTCGCGCGTGCCCGCTTCGGCCAGGGTGAAGTTCTTTTCCAGGTCGTTGCTGCCGAACAGGATGGCGGCCGGCGACGAACCGAGCGCATCGCCGAGCTTCTTGATGGTGACCTGGTTCAGGTCCTTGTCGTAAATATAGAGCTGCTCGCCATCGGCCTGCAGCAACTGCTCGTAGGGCTTCACGTAGGTCCAGATGAACTTGCCGGGCCGCGCGAACACGAAGGTGCCCGAGGCCGGCGCCGACACCTTGCTGGTATCGGATTTCTTGACCTGGCGCTGGGTGAATTCGCCCTTGGCCGCCTTGGTGCTGGCGACGAAGGACTTGAACTGGTCCAGCGCGCTGGCATGGGCCGTTCCGGCCATGGCCAGGGTCATGGCCAATGCGCTGGCCGCACTTTTCAGAATGTATTGCATTGTTACCTTTCTTTTATTCGGCGCTGGCGGCAGGCACGAGGATGTCGCGGTTGCCGTTGGATTGCATAGCGGAAACTACACCGCTATTCTCCATCTGTTCGAGCAGACGCGCCGCACGGTTGTAACCGATGCGCAAGTGGCGCTGGACCAGCGAGATCGACGCGCGGCGATTCTTGAGCACGACCTGGACGGCCTGGTCGTACATCGGATCGGCTTCGCCGCCCGCTTCGCCGGCCGGCGCGCCATCGGATCCGCTCTCGCCTTCGAGCGTGCCGCCTTCGAGGATGCCTTCAATATAGTTCGATTCGCCCGTGGTTTTCAGGTGCTTGACCACGCGGTGCACTTCTTCGTCGGACACGAAGGCCCCGTGCACGCGGATCGGCAAGCCGGTTCCCGGCGGCATGTACAGCATGTCGCCCATGCCCAGCAGCGCTTCGGCGCCCATCTGGTCGAGAATGGTGCGCGAGTCGATCTTGGACGATACCTGGAAGGCGATCCGGGTCGGGATGTTCGCCTTGATCAGGCCGGTAATGACGTCCACCGAGGGACGCTGGGTCGCCAGGATCAGGTGCAGGCCGGCGGCACGGGCTTTCTGGGCGATACGGGCGATCAATTCCTCGACCTTTTTGCCGACCACCATCATCAGGTCGGCCAGTTCGTCGATGATGATGACGATGGTCGGCAGTTTTTCCAGCGGTTCGGGCGAATCGGGCGTCAGGCTGAAAGGATTCGGGATGTGTTCTTCGCGCTTGGCCGCTTCGGCGATCTTGGCGTTGTAGCCGGCCAGGTTGCGCACGCCGAGTTTGCTCATGAGCTTGTAGCGGCGTTCCATCTCGTTCACGGCCCAGTTCAGGGCGTGGCCGGCCTGGCGCATGTCGGTCACCACCGGCGCCAGCAAGTGGGGAATGCCTTCGTAGACCGACATTTCCAGCATCTTCGGATCGATCAGGATCATGCGCACGTCGGCCGGGTCGGACTTGTACAGCAGCGACAGGATGGTGGCATTGATACCCACCGACTTGCCCGAACCGGTGGTGCCGGCCACCAGCAGGTGGGGCATCTTGGCCAGGTCGGCGATCACCGCTTTGCCGGCGATATCCTTGCCCAGCGCCACGGTCAGCTGCGAGGCGCTGTCGTTGTAGATCTTGGAACCGACGATTTCGGTCAGGCGCACGATCTGGCGTTTCGGGTTCGGCAGCTCGAGCGCCATGTAATTTTTGCCGGGAATGGTTTCGACCACGCGGATCGAGGTCAGCGACAACGAACGGGCCAGGTCGCGCGCCAGGCCCACGATCTGGCTACCCTTCACGCCCGTTGCCGGTTCGATTTCGTAGCGTGTAACCACCGGTCCCGGATAGGCCGCCACCACCTTGGCTTCCACGCCAAAGTCCGACAGCTTCTTCTCGATCAGGCGGCTGGTGAATTCCAGGGTTTCCACGGACACGGTTTCCTGCACCGCGGGCGGTTCGTCCAGCAAGGAGAGCGGAGGCAGGCTGGAGTCGCCCGGCAAGTCCTGGAACAGCGCGGCCTGCTTTTCCTTCTGCACGCGTTCGGACTTGACCACTTCCACCACTTGCGGCTCGATCTTCACGGGCGGGGCGGCAATATGCTTTTCCACATGTTTGGCGCGTTCGTGCACCAGCACTTCGTCGCGCTTGACGGCGGCCACTTCGCCCTGCTTGCGGTCTTCGCGGTCCTGGTAACGCAGGCGGAACCAGTCGATGGCGTCTTCGATGGCGCCGCCGATCTTTTCGGCCACCGACATCCACGACACATGGAAAAACAGGCTGAAACCCAGGCCGAACAGCAGCAGCAGGAACAGCGTGGCGCCGGTGAAACCGAAGGCGATATTGGCGTTGCTGCCGATAATCTTGCCCAGCACGCCACCCGGGGCGCGCGGCAATTGCACCGCCATCGACCACATGCGCAGGAATTCCAGGCCCAGGCTGCCGACGAACAGCAGCGCGAAGCCGATCCAGCGGATCACCGGTTCCTGGTGATGTTCCGGATCGTTTTCGGTTTCCATGACGAATTTATTGGTCAGCGAGCGATAGCCCTTCCAGACCAGGCGCAGGAAGCAGATGCACCACCACCAGGCCGAAAAACCGAAGATGAACAGCATCAGGTCGGCCAGGTAGGCGCCCGCGCGGCCGCCCATATTGGCCACCGTGGCCACTTCCACCTCGTGCGACCAGCCCGGATCGCCTTTGTTGTACGTGAGCAATATCATCACGAAATACAGGAAAATTACGGCCAGCGCGATCCAGCGCGCTTCGGACAGCAGGCGCACAAGCCGGTTCGGCAGGGGCTGCCGAATTGTCTCTTTGCGGGTGTAACTCGAAGTTTGGGCTTGGCTAGTCTTAGTCATTCTGTGATGCAGGGCATACCGCGGGAAAAGCGAATCCGATCATTCTAAGCTATATAAGTCGCGGCCGGCCCATCATTCATGCTCGGGCGCATCATGGACTATAATTCATGCTGCTTGAATTGCGACGCTTCCGGCCCCATTTTGTTCCCCTATACATTCGATTAGACCACTCCATGACCTCTACCAAACACGCCAAAGTCCTGATTCTCGGTTCCGGCCCCGCCGGCTACAGCGCCGCCGTGTACGCCGCGCGCGCCAACCTGAACCCGATGATGGTGACCGGTGTCGAACAGGGCGGCCAGCTGATGACCACCACCGACGTCGAAAACTGGCCGGGCGACCCGATGGGCGTGCAGGGTCCGGAACTGATGCAGCGCATGCTGCAGCACGCGGAGCGCTTCAAGACCGATATCGTGTTTGACCACATCCATACCGCCAAGCTGAACGAGCGCCCTTTCCGCCTCATCGGCGACAGCCAGGAATTCACCTGCGACGCCCTGATCATTTCCACCGGCGCGTCGGCCCAGTACCTGGGCCTGGAGTCGGAAACGGCCTTCATGGGCAAGGGCGTGTCGGCCTGCGCCACCTGCGACGGTTTCTTCTACCGCGGCCAGGAAGTGGCGGTTGTGGGCGGCGGCAATACGGCGGTCGAGGAAGCCTTGTACCTGTCGAACATCGCCACCAAGGTCACCATCATCCACCGCCGCGACAAGTTCCGCGCCGAAGCCATCCTGATCGACCGCCTGAACGCCAAGGCCGCCGAAGGCAAGATCGTCATCAAGTACAACCACACGCTGGAAGAAGTCGTTGGCGACCAGAGCGGCGTGACGGGCATCCGCATCAAGTCGACCGTGGACGGCAGCGTCAGCCCGCTGACCGTGCATGGCTTGTTCATTGCCATCGGCCACAAGCCGAATACCGGCATCTTCGAAGGCCAGCTGGAAATGAAGAACGGCTATATCGTCACCAAGACCGGCCTGGAAGGCATGGCCACGGCCACCAGCATCGACGGCGTGTTCGCGGCCGGCGACGTGCAGGACCATATTTACCGCCAGGCCATCACCAGCGCCGGCACCGGCTGCATGGCGGCACTGGACGCCCAGCGCTACCTGGAAGCGCTGGAAGACAGCAAGTAAGCATGGCGTCGATGAAGGATTTTGCTGACCTGAAAGCCTTGAAGGACACCCTCAAGGTGCAGGACCAGGCACGCGCCATCGAAAAAGCCGAGCGTGAAAAGCGCGAACAGCAGGCCAGGCAAGAGGCCACCCTGTTCCAGAGCGCGCTGGGCGGCGTGAAGAAAATCCCGGAATCGAACCGTTATGTGCCGAACGCCCCGCCGGGCGTGAATGTCACGGTCAAGCCGTCCCGTCCTCGCACCCAGGCCGAGGACGACGCGGCCGTGCTGCGCGAATCGCTGTCGGACGCGTTCGAGGTCGACCACCTGCTCGAAGACGACCCCAGCCTGAGCTTCCTGAGGAATGGCGTGGGCTCGGACGTGTTGCGCAAGCTGCGCAAGAATGTCTGGCCGGTGCAGGACGAACTGGACCTGCATGGCATGCGGCGCGACGAAGCGCGCGACCAGCTGGGCGACTTCCTGCGCCGCGCGGCCATCCGCAAGCTGCGCTCGGTCTGCATCATCCACGGCAAGGGTTTCGGCTCGGCCGGCGGCGAACCGGTGCTCCGCTCCATGGTGCACAGCTGGCTGGAACAGAAGGACGACGTGATCGCCTTTTGCGCCGCCAATGTCGACGGGCGCAACCACGGCGCCCTGATCGTGCTGCTCAAGGCCGCGCTCACCGCGAAAACCTGAGCCCCCTTACCAAGCAGGCATCGGTCATGTTAGGCTAGCAACATGACACTAATCAAGTTTATTGAAATCATGGCGATCCTGGTCGGAGCGTTTTCGGGCTTTATCGAAGCGCGCCGCAAGCGGATGGACCTGGTTGGCGTCTTTACGGTCGCATTCATCACCGCGTTCGGCGGCGGCACCCTGCGCGACATCCTGCTCGACAAGCGTCCCCTGTTCTGGGTCACGCACCAGGAATATGCCATTCTCATCTTCGTGCTGGCCCTGCTGGCCGGACCCGCCATCCGCACCCTGCGCCAGATCGTGTCGGAACGGCTGATCGTGGTGGCCGACGCCATCGGCCTGGGACTGTTTTCGATCGCGGGCGTCGCGTCGGCGCTGGACGCGAACATGCCGATCTTTATTGCCTCGATGATGGGCGTGATCACCGGAATTTTCGGCGGCGTGCTGCGCGATATCGTGTGCAATGAAGTGCCGATGGTGTTCCGCGACGGAAAACCCTATGCGATCTGCGCCTTCATCGGCAGCTGGATGTACCTGATCATGAAAAAATTCGGCTTCGATCCCGACCTGGCCCTGTGGACCAGCGCCACCGTGATCACCGCGCTGCGCCTGGTGACGTGGAAATTCGATATGCGGATGGGCCGCTAGGACGTCAGCGCAGCAAGGCACGGGCCGGCGCCAGCTGTGCGCTCAGCTCAAGGGCGCCCCCATGCAGTTGAAACATGCTGACCGCCTTGTTCAGTAGATTCGCCTGGTCTTTCAGGCTTTCCGCCGCCGCTGCCGCCTCCTCCACCAGGGCCGCGTTCTGCTGGGTCACATGGTCCATCTGGGTGATGGCCTGGTTCACCTGCTCGATACCGGATCCCTGTTCGGCACTGGCGCCGGCTATCTCGCCCATAAGTTTGGTTACCTGCGTCACCGATGCGACAATCTCGCCCATGGTCCGGCCGGCTTCGTCGACCAATTTGCTGCCAACGTCGACTTTGCCGACGGAGTCTTCGATCAGGGCCTTGATTTCTTTGGCAGCACCGGCGCTGCGCTGCGCCAGATTGCGCACTTCGGCCGCCACCACGGCGAAGCCCCGTCCCTGCTCGCCGGCGCGGGCAGCTTCGACCGCCGCGTTCAAGGCCAGGATATTGGTTTGAAACGCAATCCCGTCGATGACGCCGATAATGTCCGCAATTTTTCTCGAACTGTCCTTGATGGACGCCATCGTGTCGATGACTTTCCCCACGACCGTCCCGCCTCTCACCGCGATGTCGGAGGTAGCGTTGACCAGCTGATTTGCCTGGCGGGCATTTTCGGCGTTCTGCCTGACGGTGCTGGTGAGTTCTTCCATCGAACTGGCGGTTTCTTCCAGGCTCGATGCCTGCGATTCGGTTCGGGCGGATAAATCGGCGTTTCCGGACGCAATCTGCGACGAACCTACCGTGATAGTTTCCGTGGCCGCGCGCACCTTGCCGACCACGCCCGCCAGGCTGGCATTCATATCCTTCAGTGCCTGCATCATCTGGCCGGTTTCATCCTTGGAATCGACGTCGATCCGCCCGGTCAGGTCGCCAAGGGCGATCACATTGACAGCCGATACCGCGCGTTGCAAGGGACGTGTGATCGCGCGCGCAAAGAAGTAGGAAAGGGCTGCGAGCAAGACCACGGAAACCAGGGCAACGACAGCCATCACATTGCGCAAGGTTGTGAATTTCTGGTCGATATCCTGCACATTGGTGATGCCTTTTTTTTCAACCGCGGCGACAAATTTATTGCGCAGCGCCTGAATCTGCCTGAACAGCTTTTTTTCGATCTCGCCGACTTTTTCATCAGAATCTGTCGCGTCGACATGGGCCTCCACTTGCGCCAGCAAGCGATCGCTGACTTTCTTGTGCTCGGCGGTGACCTTGGGAATGTCATCCAAGAATTTTTGCCAGGCCGCGTCATTCTTCGCCAGGCGCGTCAGGATCGTTGCGGCCGCAACACTGCTACCATTAAAATTATCAACCTGGTCAGTGATTTCTTCCTTGGCTTTTTCCTTCTTTTCCAGGTCCGCGCCGCGCAGCCAGACGTCCTTGGATGCCTTCGCTTCCCGTATGACGGCAATGTTCATGTTGTCGAGTTGCGCCACGACGGACGTCGTGTCGTTCGACGCCTGAATGACTGCCTTGTTGTTGTCGGAAAGTGTCGTCAGCTGGAATAGACAAAAGCCTAGCACCCCTAGCAACAAGATCAAGGAAACGGCTTGAACCGACATCACTTTAAGGTTGATATTGAGATTCTTGAACATGTCATTCCCCAGATGTATTCTTCGGAATATATGCCACCCGCGGCATCGAAGCGGGGCTCGCGTCGCGGTAAAGCGACCAGGATGCACGCCGCTTCGCCGGACGACAGCCGGGTGTTTGCCATGCCGCACGGCCACCCGTCCTTCTACCCCTTTGGTTCAAACGAGTGGGATTCGACTCAGGAACACTGGTCGAATTCTTCCGACCTGGCCGCGTAATCCTTGCAATGATCAGGGCCCCCGGCCTTGTTCAGGACCGGCTTGCCGTCGTAAGTCGCATTGATGACCTTGCTCTTGGTGATATCGACCCGGTCGTTTGCGCAGGCGGCGACAGCCTTGACGCGACAGGATTGCTCACTGTCCGCAGGGACCACTTTGATGCAAGACACCTTGCCGTCGCATTTCTTGAAGCTTGCTGCTTCTTGTCCCGGACAGGCTGTACGCGTGTACTTGACGTCGCAATTGCCCGCCATTGCCGTAGTTGCACTGATAGCAAGTATTAACGCAGATAATGATAACAATGTGGTTTTCATGAACTCTCCAATGGAAAATAAAAATCAAGCTGCCGCACAGCGCGGCAAACTGTTCTCAGAAACACCGCTTTGTGTGCCGGCACAGCCCGCCATCCGCCGCCACACAATTACCAAAAATCACAAATGTGGCGCGTTTCCACGCCCTCGTTTGCGTACAGACTAGTTGCTCAGTGTACCCTCGAATTACCCGATAAACATATTTTTATGTACAGACCAGATGGGTTCCGCCACACTGTTGCGCAGGAACAACCTGGCCACTCAGCAGCTTAGCCCCGCAAAGAGAGTGGAAACCAGATTGATCATCAAGCGGCCGACGATTGCCTTGAGGAAAACCACATCCGACAGGAAAGCGAGCGCCAGGAACAGGTAAGGGAAGTACCAGATCCCCACATAGTTGCCGAACATAATTGTTTGTAACCAATCCTGGTTAAACAGATAGACTTTTCCGGTCAAGGTGACCGCAGCGATCAGCACAAAAGCAGGCGCGAGCAGTTGCAACGCTGGCCGCCGCCAGAAGCCGGCGATCAAACCCAGCAGCACAAAGACGACACCGTTCGCCACACTGAACACCCTGATTTCGTGCAGGAGCGATTGCGCCACGTCCCTGTACTTGGATTCGACCAGCCGCGTCAGGCGGGCATTGGCTTGCTCGAGCTGGCTGGTGCCAACGTGGCTCTCGATGATCGCACGGGCGATCGCCAGCCTGCACTGACACCCCGGATCTGCCATGCGCCTTGTCACCTCCGCGATGATGGGCGCTATCTTTTCCGCCAAGGCCGTCCGTGCAGCGATTTCCCGTCGGTTCTTGCCGATGAGACTTTCCGCCGCGCGCGCCAGCGTCGGGCTGGAGACATTCTCGAGGCGGCTCGTTACCCGTTGCCGGACTTCCTGTGCAATGGCGTTCCGCGCCCACTGTTCGATCAGGATCGGGTTCAGGTAGGACAAGGCAAGGAGTAAGGCAAAGAGCGCAGTGCCGGCCAGTCCGGTGGCCAGCAGCGTCCGTCGCAGCAGCGCGTCATGGCGAGCGCTGAGTACAAAGTCGTTGGCGCCGTCCGTGCGCTTGCGCAGCCAAGGGTGGGTCCGTTCGGGTTCATCATCAAACTTCATTTGCGCGTGCCCGGACATTCATCATGTCCGTACTCTAGCGCGCAATTGCCCGAGGAAACTTAGTGTGGCCTTAATCCCTCAGGTGCGGAACCTATTCAGTTTGCGGGCCAGAAGTCGCGCCACAGGGGAAGGCCGTGCTTGAGGCGCACATGCCGGAGACAGGCCGCCATTGCCAGACCGAAGAAAGTGCTGCCGACCACACTTCCCACGATCGCCCCCGCTATCGGGTTCTCTGGCGTTCGCAGGAAATGAAACATCCACATGACAATCGCAAAGTAGCTGCCAAAGACAAATGCACACATGCCAAACGCCGCCATCTGCGGTGGCGGACAATCGATTCCCGAGCGCCACAAGGCCCTCAGCATCATTGGAGCCTGGCCGGCCTTCCAGATGCCCTTGCTTTGCATGAGCTGCAGGACCGCTTCGCGTTTGGCAGTAAGTTCCATAAGTGGCTTAAACCGCTTCCGGTCCCGTCTCGCCGGTACGAATACGGATCACCTGTTCCACGTCCTGCACGAAGATTTTGCCATCGCCAATCTTGCCTGTGCGCGCAGCCTTGATGATGGCATCGACCACCTGTTCGGCCATGCTGTCGTCAACTACGACTTCAATCTTCACTTTCGGCAGGAAATCGACGACATATTCGGCGCCGCGATACAGCTCGGTATGGCCCTTCTGGCGTCCGAAACCCTTCACTTCAGTCACCGTCAAACCGGTCACGTTGACGTCGGCCAGCGCTTCGCGTACTTCGTCCAGCTTGAATGGCTTGATCACACAGGTAATCTGTTTCATTGGTAACTCCTTAAAATTGTCGGAAAGGTCTCTGCCGTCATTCTAGCCGACAGTGTGGAACTTAATCCGGAATTCTCGCCACTTCCTGCATCCAGACCGTGGCCTCGGCGTCGCTTGGCGCGCGCCAGTCGCCGCGCGGTGACAGCGAACCGCCATTGCCCACCTTCGGCCCGTTCGGCACGCAGGAACGCTTGAACTGGCTGGTCTTGAAGAAGCGCCATACAAAGGTGCCCAGGTGCTTCTTGATGTCGGCCAGTTCGTACTTGCCGCCCCAGGCGGCCTGGGACAGGAAAGCCACCTTGTACGGCGAAAAACCGTAGCGCAGGATATAGAACAGGTTGAAGTCCTGCAGCTCGTACGGACCGATGACGCTTTCGGTGCTTTGCGACGGCGCCGCATCCCCGCCCTTGCCCGGCACCAGTTCCGGGCTGATTTCGGTGTCGAGCACCTGCAGCAGCACCTTGGCGTGGGCGCCGGGGATGGCGCCCGTTTCCGCCACCCAGCGCACCAGGTGGCCGATCAGCGTCTTGGGCACGCTGGCGTTCACGTTGTAGTGCGACATATGGTCGCCCACGCCGTAGGTGCACCAGCCCAGCGCCAGTTCCGACAGGTCGCCCGTGCCCACCACGATGGCCTGGTTGAAGTTGGCAAGCCTGAACAGGTGGCTGGTGCGCTCGCCCGCCTGCACGTTTTCGAAGGTGATGTCGTAGGTCTCTTCCCCGTTTGCATACGGATGGCCCAGGTCCTTGAGCATCTGGATGCAGCTCGGGCGGATGTCGATTTCCTGCGCCGTGCAGCCGACGGCGGCCATCAGGTCGCGCGCCTGCTGCAAGGTGCGCTCGCTGGTGGCAAAGCCGGGCATGGTGTAGGCCAGGATATTCGTGCGCGGCAGGTTAAGGCGGTCCATGGCCTTGGCGCATACCAGCAGCGCGTGCGTGGAGTCGAGCCCGCCCGATACGCCAATGACCACTTTCGCTACGCCGCTCGTGTGCAGCCGCTGCACCAGCGCCTGCACCTGGATGTTGTAAGCCTCGGTGCAGCGCATGTCGCGCAGCGCCGGGTTCTGCGGCACGTAGGGAAAGCGTTCGACCTTGCGCGCCAGCGGCATGCTGCAGGCACGGTCGATATCGAGCGCGAACCGGATGACCTTGAACTTGCCGATGGCGGCGGCGTGGCAGCGCACCGACTGTCCGAAGGTGGTCGTGTGCATGCGGTCGCGCGACAGGCGCTCCAGGTCCACGTCCGCGTAAATGATGTGCGCCTGCTCCAGGAAACGTTCGCTTTGCGCCAGCAGTTCGCCCTTTTCGTAAATGAGCGCCTGGCCGTCCCACGCCAGGTCGGTCGACGATTCGCCCATGCCCGCCGAGCTGTAAAGATAGGCCGCCAGGCAGCGCGCCGATTGCTGGCCCACCAGCTGGTGCTGGTAAGTGTCCTTGCCCGCCACCGTGTTCGACGCCGACAGGTTCACCAGCACCGTGGCGCCGGCCAGCGCGCCGAACGACGACGGCGGAATCGGTACCCACATGTCTTCGCAGATCTCGACATGGAAACGCAGCAGCGGCATGCCTTCCACTTCGAACAGCAGCGCCGTATCGAAGGGGATCTCCTGGCCCAGCAGCGACACCTGGCGCGAGATGGCGCAGTCGGCGGAACTGAACTGGCGCGCTTCGTAGTATTCGTTATAGTTCGGCAGGAAGCTCTTGGGCACGATGCCCAGCACGCGTCCGTTGGCCACCACGGCGGCGCAGTTGAACAGCTGGTGGTCCACGCGCAGCGGCAAGCCGACCACCATGCAGACCGGCAGCCCTTTTGACGCTGCCACCACGGTGTCCAGCGCCGCCACGCAGGCGTCCAGCAAGGCCGCCTGGTGGAACAGGTCGTCGCAGGTATAGGCCGACAAATTCAGTTCGGGGAACACCACCAGGGCCGCGCCCTGCTGCTGCGCTTCGGTCGCCAGTGCGATGGCCTGCGCCGCATTGAAAGCAGGGTCGGCGATCTTGCCGCGCGGCGTGGCCACCGCGACGCGCGCGAATCCATGCGAGTACAGGTTGTCGAATGCGTTCGTCATAGTCATACGGCTTGCGCCTTTTTGCGTAGAATGGATCCATGAATTATCGCACGCATATCGTATCTTCCCTCTCCGAGATCGGCCAGCCAGCATGGGACGCGCTGGTCGCGGCGCAGGGCAAGCCCAACCCCTTCCTGTCGTTCGCCTTCCTGCACGCCCTGCACGAATCGGGCAGCGCCTGCGCCGACACCGGCTGGCAGCCGCAGTTCATCGTGCTGTTCGACGGCGATGCGCTGGCCGCCGCCATGCCGCTGTACGTCAAGATGCACTCCTACGGCGAATACGTGTTCGACTGGGCCTGGGCCGACGCCTACCAGCGCAACGGGGAGGACTACTACCCCAAGCTGCTGTCGGCAATTCCCTTCACGCCGGTGACGGGACCGCGGCTGATGGGGCGCGACGCCGATGCGCGCACCGCGCTGCTGGCCGTCCTGCGCGGAACCCAGAAGGCGTCGAAGGTCTCATCGACCCACATCCTGTATCCCCCGGAAGAACTGGTGCCGGAACTGGAAGCGGCCGGCTACATGCTGCGCAGCGGGGTGCAGTTCCACTGGCTCAACGCAGGCTACAGGGACTTCGACCAGTTCCTGGCCACGCTGGAAAAAAAGAAGCGCAAGAACATCCGTGCGGAGCGGCGCAAGGTGCACGATGCCGGCGTGACCATGCGGCGCATCCGCGGCGCCGACGTCACCCCGGCCGACTGGCACTTCTTCAACCGCTGCTACCAGCACACGTATGCCATGCACCGCTCCACGCCTTACCTCAACCTCGACTTCTTCGAGCGCATCGGCCGCACCATGCCCGACAATATCCTGCTGGTGATGGCCGAACGCGAAGGCAGGCCGATTGCCGCTTCGCTGGTCATCCACACGGCCGACACGCTGTATGGCCGCTACTGGGGCGAGATCGAACACGTGCCCTGCCTGCATTTCGAAGCGAGCTACTACCAGCCGCTGGAGTTTTGCATCGAACAGAAGATAGGCGCATTCGAAGGCGGCGCCCAGGGCGAACACAAGATGGCGCGCGGCTTCCTGCCCACCAAAACCTGGTCCGCGCACTGGCTGGCGCATCCCGCGTTTTCGGACGCGATCGAACGCTTCCTCGATCGCGAAAAAAACGGGATCGACGACTACATCGATGAACTGAACGACCGCAATCCATTCAAGGAGCTTGACCCTAGGTGAACTAAACGTGTCGTGAAATGTCTAAATATGATCGTG
>JAZKBE010000108.1:0-16612 GCA_040388805.1 Pseudomonadota bacterium | reverse complement strand
ACGAGTTTTTCGAGGGCGATGCGGGGTCAGTCAGACTTGTGTATAACGAGGTGCAGTTAAAGGCGCCTGACCGTGTTGGCATCGAACTGCTCGCGGTTCTTGCCGACAATGCCGCTGTAGAACTGCTGGATCTCGGCCATGTCGGCGGCGATGTCGCCGCTGGTGTGGAACATCCGGCCGATGCCGCCCGCCTTGCGCGAAAAGTCCAGGTAGGCCAGCGCGATCGGCACGCCGGCGCCGTGCGCCATGTGATAAAAGCCGGTCTTCCAGTGCGTCACTTTGCCGCGCGTGCCTTCCGGCGCCACGATCACCGCCAGCCGCTCGCGCGCGGCGAAAGCGCTGATGGTGTTCTGCACCGTGTTGTTGGAGGCGCTGCGGTCGATCGCGATGCCGCCCAGCCAGCGCGACAGCCAGCCGATCGGCCAGGTGAACAGGCTGGCCTTGGCCATCCAATAGACTTTCAGGCGCAAATCGAAACAGACCATCAAGGTAATGGGGAAGTCCCAGTTGCTGGTATGCGGCGCGGCGATCAGCACGTACTTGGGATAGGCCGCGAGCTGTTCGGGGCTCAATCCCTCGCTGCGCCAGCCGGACAGTTTCATCAGCAGGCGCGAGATGCCGCGCATCATGGTGTTGATGACGGGCGTTTCAAAAATGGTGGTTTGCATAAGCGTGCGGCGCAGGATGCGACAGCGCGGCCAGCAGGCGCGCGGAACATCGGGCACAATAGTGAGAGCGTTCCCTAAAGCATTATTTTACCCCAGCCGCATGGCTCCCCGAAAGTTTCTATGTCCGTCATGTCGCCGTCCAACGGTTTCAGCGTCCTGCGCAATCGTAATTTTTCCTTCTACCTCGCGGCGCGCATCCTCGGCACGCTGGCGGTCCAGATGCAGAGCGTGGCCATCGGCTGGCAGGTGTACCAGATGACAGGCAGCCTGTACGACCTGGGCCTGATCGGCCTGGCGCAGTTCGCGCCCTTCCTGGTGCTCATCCTGCTGGCCGGGCACGTGGCCGACCGCTTCAATCGCCGCAACATCATCATGCTGTGCCTGGCCACGCAATTGCTGTGCGGCCTGCTGCTGCTGGCCTTTACCTATAGCGGCATGTCCGTGGTGTGGCCGGTGTTCGCGATCCTGGTGATTTTCGGCAGCGCGCGCGCCTTCATGATGCCGGCCACCCAGGCGGTGCTGCGCAATATGGTGCCCACCGAAAGCTTCAGCCAGGCCGTGGCGCTCAGTTCGTCCGCCTTCCACGTGGCCGTGATCGTGGGCCCCGTCCTTGGCGGCCTGCTCTACCTGGCCGGCCCGGCCACGGTGTACACGGTGGCGGCGGCCCTGCTGGTGCTGTCGGTCGTGCTGATGACGTTCACGCATGCCGCGCCACAAGCGATCAACAACGCGCCCGCCACCTGGCACACGGTGCTCGAAGGCTTGCGCTTTGTGTGGTCGCGCCCGGTCATGCTGGGCGCCATTTCGCTGGACCTGTTCGCGGTGCTGTTCGGCGGCGCCACCGCGCTGCTGCCGGCTTACGCCCACGATGTGCTGCAAGCGGGCCCCGCCGCGCTGGGCTGGCTGCGCACGGCGCCCGGCGCCGGCGCGGCCCTGTGCTCGGTGGCGCTGGCCTTCTATCCCATCCAGCGCCGCGTGGGCGCCTGGATGTTCGGCGGCGTGGCCGTGTTCGGCGTGGCTACCCTGACGCTGGGCTGGACCAGCGATTTCACAGTGGCCCTGGTGGCGCTGTTCGTGCTGGGCGCGGGCGACATGGTCAGCGTGTACGTGCGGCACTTGCTGGTGCAGTTTGAAACGCCCGATGAAATCCGCGGCCGCGTCAGCGCCGTCAATGCCGTGTTCATCGGCGCGTCGAACGAACTGGGCGAATTCGAATCGGGCGTCACCGCCGGCTGGTTCGGCCTGACGCGCGCCATCCTGTTCGGCGGCGCGGCCACGCTGGCCGTCACCGGCATCTGGGCCTGGCGTTTCCCGGTACTCTCACGCATGGACCGATTCCCCCACCACGAGCAGGAACAGGCCGCGCTGAAACCGGCGTAAGTATTGGGTTCGCTTGAAGATGAGAAAGTTCCAACAAAGGTGTAAGATAAAGCTGCAAGACCTTATGAACAACCGGGAGTGAGCTTATGCTAATTAACATCAACACCGACAAGACGATCGAACGCCATCAGGGCCTGGACGATCATGTGCAAACCGTGGTCAATGCCGCGGTACAGCGCTTTGCCGAACAAATCACTCGCGTAGAAGTCCATCTCAGTGACGAGAACAGCCAGAAGTCGGCCGACGGCGGCAACCGCTGCCTGCTGGAAGCGCGTGTCACGGGCTACCAGCCGATCGCGGTCAGCGACCACGCGGTAACCCTGCACCAGGCCATCAGCGGCGCGTCCGACAAGCTCAAGCGCGCCATCGACAGCGCCCTGGGCCGCCTGCACGACAAGAAGCTGCATTCCACACCGAAACTGGTCGACGAACCTGACGAAGTCAGCGAGTAAGTGCGCGTCCCGCTGGCAGCTGCAACGGCTGCCAGTGTCGTTCTAGCCCATCGGGCGCTGCTGCGCCAGTTCGCGCAAATAACGCAGCCCCGCCACCGAGCGGCTGCCGTACCACGACATCATTTCCCCATCGACCAGGAACACCGGCTTGCCGATCTGTTTTTCCAGCGCGTCCGCGTGCGCCTGCGTGAAGCGGTAAGGCTCGCTTGACAGCAGCACGCCGTCGATGCCGGCCACCAGCGCGTCGCTCCAGCTAAATGCCGGGTAGCGCATGGCGCCCAGCGCGGGCACGCTCCAGCCGATCTCGGCCATCATGCGGGCGATATAGGTATCGGTGGAAATGCCCATCCAGGGGTCTTGCCAGATGCAGTACAGCACGGTGGCGGGCGGGCCCTTGGGCGCGGCCTGCAGCAGCGCGTATTCCTGTTCGAAGCTGGCGCACCAGGCTTCGGCCGCCGCTTCCACGTCGAACACGCCGCCCATCAGGCGCGCCAGGTGCAGGTTGTCGCGCGGCGCTATCGGATGCGTGACCACGATGTGCGGCACGAATGCGGCGAGCGCTTCCACCGTCGGCTTTTCGTTTTCGTCGATATTGACCACGAGATGGGTAGGCGCCAGCTTGCGGATTTTCTCGATATTCACATCCTTGGTGCCGCCGACCTTGGGGATGGCTTGCACGGTGGCGGCCGGATGGATGCAGAAACCGGTGCGCCCCACGAGTTGCCCGGCCAGGCCCAGGTCGCACAGCAATTCGGTAATCGAGGGCACCAGCGAGACGATGCGCGCTTGCGGGGCGCGGGTGTGGGCGGTGCCGATGGCGTCGAACAAGTCCATAAAAGGGATGCTGTTTCAGATTAAGGATGCTATTGGAACACTGATATGATGCCTATGCCAAGTGCATGGCTTGTGCATCAACAATAAGAGAGACCATTTTGGAACAGATTGGCACCTTCGGTGCGTCCGGCTATTCGATCCGCAATTTGCAGCTTTTCCGCGATTCCGACCATGAGCGGCTGGTTCCCGCGCTGGCCAACTGCGCCATTGTGCGCCTGGGCGCCGGCAAGATGCTTGAAGATACCGTGCATGCGCGCCTGTACATTGTGCTCAGCGGCGCCCTGTCGGTCGCGGCCGACGCCAGTTCCGGCATTGCCGACGGCACGGTCAGCCGCATCCTGCCGGGCGAATCGGTGGGCGAACAATCGGTGCTGGACGACAGCGCCAACCTGGCGGCCATTTCCGCGATCGTCGAATCCGAATTGCTGGTCATCGACGGCGACCACGTCTGGAAACTGATCGACCAGTCCAACGGCCTGGCGCGCAACCTGCTGCGCCTGCTTTCCTTCCGCATCCGCGCCGCCAATGCCCTGCTGCGACGGCGCCAGAAGCTTGGCGAGTTCTACCGCCAGCTATCGATGAACGACGGCCTGACGGGCCTGTACAACCGTTCCTGGCTGAACGACATGCTGCCCAAGATGGTGGCCAGCGCCCAGCGCGCCGGCACCTCGCTGGCGCTGGTCATGATCGACCTGGACCACTTCAAACGCTTCAACGATACCCATGGCCACCTGAGCGGCGACGATGCCTTGCGCGCCGCCGCGCAGGTGATCAGCAACGCGCTGCGTCCGTCCGATTTCGCGGTGCGTTATGGTGGTGAGGAAATGATGGTGCTGCTGCCCGACACCCCGGGACCGCTGGCGGTGCTGGTGGCCGAACGCCTGTGCGCGCGCATGCGCGAGGCCGCGATCTTTGCCGACATGCGCCTGCCCCTGCCGCACGTGACCGCCTCGTTCGGGGTGGCCGTGCTGGAATCGGGGATGGACGACAACAGCCTGGTGGCAGCGGCCGACGCCGCGCTGTACCGCGCCAAGGATGGCGGGCGCAACCGCGTGGCGATCTAGCTCAGACCTGGTCGACCGGCGCTTCGGACGGGCCGCCGGTCAGGAAGTCGTCATAGCCCTTCTGCACCAGCGAGAAAGTCTTGTCGATATTGCTGGCAACGTCGCCATTGAGCACCTTCAATCCTTCCAGGATGTCCTGGGCTTCCTTGAAGCCTTTCTCGAAACCACCGCGTATCACCTCGATGAATTGCTCGCGCGCCTCAGGCGTGTCTTCCAGCCCGCTCTGCTGCCGGTAGGCGTCGTAGAAAGCGGTCGACAGGCTGACGATGCGTTCGGCGGTCGCTTCCGGTGAATTGTCCTGGCCGGCGGCATTCTGGATCGCATCCTTGCCAAAGTCGGCTTCAAGCGCATCGTTGATGCCGGTAATGGCGGTCTTGAGCACCAGCGCCAGCGGATCGTTGCCGGATGAAATGGCGACGCTGAGCGAGGATTGCACAACGGAACTGTTGTAGTTGGCCTTGGCCTGGGCCACCACGGAGGCATTGCTTCCGCCTTCCTTGACCTTGCTGGAATGCTCCAGCCCGGGTGGCGTGAGCGGTTTCGAATTGCTGCCTGAAATGGAACTGGACATGACTGTTCTCCTTGGACGGCCTGGGTGCTTATCCATTAACGGCAAGCGCCGGGGAAGCTGAAGCCGGCTTTCAATTATCACCATACTGTTAAAAATTGGACATTTTTGCGGTTTACACATCAACATATGTCTTTAATTCGAAACAATTGTTCTCCAGACTGAAATTTCGCATTAGACTCGAATCAGATTCTGGGCAAGGCAGTACCTGCTGAACAGCGTCGCACGCAGGGGCATTCAGGATCGGAGGGTCATTCTGAAATCAACCTTGGAGATCTCAATTGAAAAAATTAACGATTCTCCTGCTGTTGCTGTCGCCCCTGTTTGCCGCCGCTTCCGAACTGTCGACCTGTACTGCCAACAAGGGCCAGTACCTGACCGGCACCGTGGTCACGGCACCGAAGTTTGCCACCTCGTCCACCGTCATCAAGGGCATCCGGCTCACGCACACGCGCCTGAACCTGCGCGCCGACCAGGATGGCAAGACCTATGATGTCGCGATGGGCAATGTGTACGCCGTGGACTACGTAAAAAATGCAACCACCATGCCGGCCTCGCTCGCCAACATCAAGGTCAACCAGCGCCTGGGCCTGTGCGGCGTGAAGTACTCCAGCGGCACCGGCATCCACTGGGTCCACAACAATTGCGGCGACGTGCCGACCGCCTCCAAGCCGAACGGCTGGACCAAGGTCATCGCCTCGTCGGGTTCGGTGGGCCTGAACCTGGAACGCAGCCAGAACTATTGCTACCTGTGGGATTGAGCTAGCATGGCGCCGCGGCGGGCAATCCTGCCGCGGCCTGGTCGACATTGTGTAAGCTACGTCGCATGACTCCACGACAGAGCACCCTCCTCCTTGTTGCCATCGCCGCGATCGGCGCGATTGCCTGGTTCAATGCCGGCGAGGCGACAGCGCCACCGCCCGAACCAGCGGCCGCCGAAGCGCCCGCCATCGAGCCACGCTGGTTTTCTTCGCAGCCACAAGCCGGCGGCAGTAGCGATTTGCCGCGCCCGGCGCGCATTGCCGGCCCGACCGTCAACGGCCGCAACGGCCGCGCGGTCGACCTGGGCGGGCTGACCGTGGCCCAGTACATCGCAACGCGCATGCGCGCGGCGCGCAGCGGCGATGTCGAGGCGGCCTATGCCGTGTACCAGGCCGAATCGATTTGCGCTGCCATCAATGATCCCGTGCCCGACTATGCCGAGCCCGACGACCGGGAAATTTTCCTGAAAGAGCGCGAGAGCCGGATCAAGCTGTGCGTGGGCCTGTCGCCCGCGCAAGTGCAGGAACGGCTGGGCTTCCTGGCCATGGCCGCGCGCGCCGGCAAGGTCGATGCGCAAGTCGACTTTTACATGGAAGGCCCGTTCGGGCGCGACGTGGACCTGGTGCTGGTTGCCGCCGATCCGGCGGTGAAGCAATGGAAAGATGACGCCGTATCCTTCCTGAAGCAGGCGGGCGACAAGTGCGACCATTTCTCGCTGGCCTTGCTCTCGACCGTGTACGACTCGGGCGAACTGACGCCGCGCGACATGCGCACCTCGATGGCGTATGCGATCGCGGCGGCGGTGCCGCGCAAGGTGCCGCTGACCGAAGAACAGCTGCGCACGCAGTTCGGCGCGGAATTGTCGGCGGCCGACTTCGCCAGCGCCCAGCAGATGGGGGCGCAGCTGGCCAGCCAGGCCTGCCCGAAATAGCCCCGGCCGATGTTAAACTGCCCGTTGTTTCCATGAGCGGGGTTGTCACACATGAGTGAGTTCAGTTATCTTTGGCACGATTACGAAACCTTCGGCGCCCAACCGCGGCGCGACCGTCCGGCCCAGTTTGCCGCGATCCGCACCGATGCCAACCTGAACGAAATCGGCGATCCGATCATGCTGTACTGCCAGCCGGCGCCGGATTTCCTGCCCGATCCGCAATCCTGCCTGATCACCGGCATCACGCCGCAGCAATGCCTGGAATGGGGCGTGCCCGAACACAAGTTCGCGGCCACCATCGAGCAGGCTTTCAGCAAACCGGGCACCATCGGCGTGGGCTACAACACGATCCGCTTCGACGATGAAATCACGCGCTTCATGTTCTGGCGCAACCTCATCGATCCGTACGCGCGCGAGTGGCAAAACAATTGCGGGCGCTGGGACTTGCTTGACGTGGTGCGCATGACCTATGCCTTGCGCCCGGAAGGCATCGAATGGCCGAAGAAGGAAGACGGCAAGCCCAGCTTCAGGCTGGAAGACCTGGCCCGCGCCAACGGCTTGCTGCACGAAGCGGCGCACGATGCGCTGTCGGACGTGCGCGCCACCATCGCGCTGGCGCGCCTGATCCGAGAAAAACAGCCCAAGCTGTTCGACTTCTGCCTGGCCCTGCACAAGAAGGACCGCGTGGCGGCCGAGATGGGCATGCACCTGGCTCCCGCGCTGCGCCAGCCTTTCCTGCACGTGACGGGCATGTTCCCGGCCGAGCGCGGCTGCATCGCGCTGGTCTATCCGCTGGCGACCCATCCGACCAACAAGAATGAAGTGCTGGTCTGGGATTGCAGCTACGACCCGGCCGAGCTGTTCGGGCTGGATGCGGACACGATTCGCCTGCGCATGTTCACGCGCTCGGCCGACCTGCCGGAAGGCATGACGCGCCTGCCGATCAAGAGCATCCACATGAACAAGTCGCCAATGCTGGTGTCGAATTTGAAAACCCTGTCACCGGAAATGGCAAAGCGCTGGTCGCTCGACATGGACCAGGCGCGCGTGCATGCCGCGGCGGTTGCGGCGGGTCCTGACATGGGCGCCATGTGGGACCAGGTGTATCACCGCCCTGCGTCGCAGGATGAAATCGATGTCGATGAAGACCTGTACGGCGGCTTCATCGGCAAAGACGACAAGCGCAAGCTGGAATCGCTGCGCGGCGAAAAACCGGAACGGCTGGCAACGGCGCGGCCATCGTTCGACGACGCGCGGCTGAGTGAGCTGTTCTTCCGCTACCGCGCGCGCAATTTCCCTGCAATGCTGAACGAAGCGGAGGCGGCGCAGTGGGAGCAGCATCGCGCGGCACGCCTGTTCGACGGCGCTGCAGGCGCGCGCACGGTCGATCAGCTGTTTGCGGAGATTGATGTACTCAGCGAAGATGCCGACGAGCGTGCCGATGAAATTCTGGGGGCCTTGTACGACTACGCCGAACAGATCGCCCCACGCCGCATGTAAGCCCCCGTCGTCCCCGCGCAGGCGGGGACCCATAGCACGTCCGCAAGAATCCGAACCTCATGGTCACCCCCAATCCGAATCTACTACTTCTACGGCGACGAGTTATTGCGGTCTGAATCATGCCGGTAGATCGATTCAGAGATTTCAGCAAACACCACGTCATCTTCCAAATCGAATTCCACGTACCCGCTGTGCTCAGTAAAGATTACTGCTTGGTTCATGGTTGGACGCACGAGAAAAAAAGCGAGCGAGAAGCGGACTAACATGCCGTACGGTGTTCTCACTTCAACGGCATGATTGAAATCACTTGCCGACAGACCAGTCCTGATAAAGTCGTCTCTCGGTCGGCCAAGGCGCTCCGCCAGTTCCTCTTTCCATTCATCGATTACGACATCTGGCTTTCGCAGCGGTTTCATTGATTAATTTTTCCAGGTGCCAGTGGTGTCGGTTTTCCGGGTTTGAGCCTTCTGTGCTGCTGTGCTGCCGTGCATGCTGCAATGCGGCGCGTTCATTAACCGCCTGAGACTATCTCGCCAGTACCTTGCAATAAAACGAATGGCCGCCAACCGCCAGGCGGATCCGATTCACCATCACCGCGCAGCAAACCATCGGACACTTCACGGACAACCACTCCTGCGATTAGCGATATACGTTAATTGCGTCGCGCGTTTCCTGCGCAACGCGGCGCGCTGCGGCGGCGAAATCCTCACTGCCCTGTGGCGCGGCATACAAAATCGCGCGCGACGAATTGATCATCATGCCCGTACCGCTTGCCGTCTTGCCCGACTTCACGGTTGCTTCGACATCACCGCCCTGCGCGCCCACACCCGGCACCAGCAGCGGCATATCACCCACGATCGCCCTGACCTGCGCCAGTTCTTCCGGGAAGGTGGCGCCAACGACCAGCGCGCATTGCCCATTCAGATTCCACTTGTTCGCCACCAGCGCCGCAACGTGCTGGTACAGCGGCTTGCCATCCACATTCAGGAATTGCAAGTCGGATCCGCCCGCGTTCGACGTCCGGCACAGCACGATCGCGCCACGGTCGCTCCACTCCATGTAGGGCTCGACCGAATCGAAGCCCATGTACGGGTTGACCGTCACCGCATCGGCGCCATAGCGGTCGAAGGCTTCGCGCGCATACTGCTTGGCGGTGGCGCCGATATCGCCGCGCTTGGCGTCGAGAATCAAGGGAATATGCGGATAATGCGCGCGCAAATAGGCGCAAATTTCTTCCAGCTGGCGTTCCGCGCCCAGGGCCGCGAAATACGCAATCTGCGGCTTGAACGAGCAGGCCAGGTCGGCCGTGGCATCGATGATGGCCCTGCAAAAGGTGACGATCGCGTCCGGCTGGCCCTGCAAATGGGCCGGGAAACGCGCCAGGTCGGGATCGAGACCGACGCACAGCAGGGAATTGTTGGTGGTCCAGGCGGCGGACAGCTTGTTGATGAAATTCACGGCAGGCCCTCGGTGACATTGACGAACCCGGCATTGTACCGCGTCCTCCTGCACGCTTGAAAATGGGCGCGACAAGCCCAATTAGGGTATATTTTTGATCATTCGACAACTTGCTACGGACCCACATCATGACCATCACTTCTTTTACCCGCTGGACGCAGCTGTTCCTGGCTGTTTGCCTGACCAGCCTGTTGTCCGGTTGCGGCTACAACGAATTCCAGACCAAGGATGAAGCCACCAAGGCTGCCTGGAGCGAAGTCGTCAACCAGTACCAGCGCCGCGCCGACCTGATCCCGAACCTGGTCAACACCGTCAAGGGCTACGCCTCGCACGAGAAGGAAACCTTCGAAAACGTCACGCGCGCCCGCGCCGCGGCCACCAGCTTCCAGATCACGCCGGAAGTGCTGAACAACCCGCAAGCGTTCCAGAAGTTCCAGCAAGTCCAGGGCGAACTGTCGAGCGCGCTGTCGCGCCTGATGGCCGTCTCCGAAAACTATCCGAACCTGAAGGCCGACGCGCGCTTCGCCGAACTGCAGTCGCAGCTGGAAGGCACCGAAAACCGCATCACCGTGGCGCGCCAGCGCTACATCGCGGCGGTCCAGGACTACAACGTCCAGATCCGCAAATTCCCGACCAACCTGACCGCGATGATGTTCGGCTACGACGTCAAGCCCGTGTTCACGGTGGAAAACGAAAAAGCGATTTCGACCGCCCCGGCCGTCAACTTCGGCAAATAAGATGAGCGTGATGCGCAGCCTGTGGGCCGCGGTCCTGGTACTGGCCATGGCCGCGCCGGCGCTGGCCCAGATGGTGCCGGTGCCGCCACTGACGGCGCACCTGGTCGACCAGGCCGGCATGCTGAGCGAAGACCAGCGCAGCAAGCTCGAAGCCGTGCTGACCGACTATGAAGCCCGCACCGGCAGCCAGATCGCCGTGCTGACCGTCAAGACCACCGCGCCGGAACAGATCGAGCAATACAGCATCCGCGTGGCCGAAGCCTGGAAGCTGGGCCGCAAGGGCGTCGACGACGGCGTGCTGCTGCTCGTCGCGCCCGACAATACCAAGGCCATGCGGCGCCTGCGCATTGAAGCCGGCCGTGGCGTGCAGGGCGTGCTGACCGATGCCCAGTCCAAACGCATCCTCACCAATGTGATCGCGCCCCACTTCCAGCAGAAGCAATTCTACGAAGGCCTGGTGGCCGGTGTCGGGGCCATCGCCACCCTGCTCAATGCCGAACAGTTTCCCGCGCCGCCGCCCAAGGCGGCCCAGGAAGAATCTTCATCCTTCGGCGGTTACCTGCTGCCGCTGCTGTTTATCGGCATCATCCTGTACATGAATTTTCGTCCGCGCGGCCGTTCGTCGCGCCTGACCCGGGACGGCTGGGGTAGCGGCGCCGCCGGCTTCATCATCGGCAGCGCGCTGGGCAGTCTCAGCAGCCATGGCGGCAGCAGCAGCGACAGCGGCGGCGGCTTTTCCAGCAGCGATAGTTTTTCGGGTGGCGGCGGCAGCTTTGACGGCGGCGGCGCCTCGGGAGACTGGTAATGGCGAGTACTTTTTCTGAACGCATGAAGCGGGCATGGCGCCACTGGCGCACGACGGCCGCTGCCGGCCGGCGCGCTTTCCCGAATACCACGCTGGAAAAAATCGGCGCCGCCATCACGGCCGGCGAACAGCGCCACCGTGGCGAACTGCGCCTGATCGTCGAAAATTCCATGCCGTCCGACGCCATCTGGGCCGACGTCAGCAACCGCCAGCGCGCCATCGCCCTGTTCGCCGAATACGGGGTGTGGGATACCGAAGACAATTGCGGCGTGCTGGTGTACATCAACCTGGCCGAGCGCAAGGTCGATATCGTGGCCGACCGCGGCATCGGCCGCAAGATCGACGCGGCCACCTGGCAGGCGGTATGCGGCACCATGACGGCAGGTTTCGCGCGCGGCGAGTTCGAGCGCAGCACGCTGGCGGCGGTCGAGCAGGTCAATGCCCTGCTGGCGGCGCAGTTCCCTGCCACCGGCGCGCGCGCCAATGAATTGCCGGACCACCCTATCGTTCTCTAGCGGCTGGTAAAATCCGGCATTCCAAATACGCCTGAAAGCAAGCAATGAAACTAGACCAAAAAGTAGCCATCGTGACCGGCGCCACCCAGGGCATCGGCCTGGCCTGCGCCGAACGCCTGATCAAAGATGG
This sequence comes from Pseudomonadota bacterium, assembly GCA_040388805.1. Lineage (GTDB taxonomy): Bacteria > Pseudomonadota > Gammaproteobacteria > Burkholderiales > Burkholderiaceae_D > Telluria_A. The sequence goes on along the minus strand of JAZKBE010000108.1, from coordinate 4,808 downwards.
CGCGCGCGTGATGCTGGTCGATATCAAGCCGGAAGGCGCGGCCGTCGCCGCCAGCCTGGGCGAGCAGGCCCGCTTTTTCGCCGCCGACGTCAGCCTGAAGGTGGACGTGGACGCCATGATCGCCGCCACCATGCAAGCCTTCGGCCGCATCGATATCCTGATCAACAATGCCGGCGTGACCCACGCGGCCGACTTCCTGGACCTGTCCGAAGACGACTTCGACCGCGTGCTGCGGATCAACCTGAAATCGATGTTCCTGTGCAGCCAGGCGGCCGCGCGCGAAATGGTCAAGCACAAGAGCGGCAGCATCATCAATATGTCGAGCGTCAACGCCGAACTGGCGATTCCGAACCAGGTGCCCTACGTGGTGTCCAAGGGCGGCATCAACCAGCTGACCAAGGTCATGTCGATCGGCCTGGCGCAGCACGGCATCCGCGTCAACGGCATCGGTCCCGGCACCATCCTGACCGAACTGGCCAAAAAGGCCGTGCTGGCCAGCCCGGAAGCGCGCCGTACCATCCTGTCGCGCACGCCGATCGGCCGCTGCGGCGAGCCGGAAGAAATCGCTTCGGTGGCGTCCTTCCTGGCCAGCGACGACGCGTCCTACATGACCGGCCAAACCATGTACGTGGACGGCGGCCGCCTGGCCCTGAACTACACGGTACCGGTAAACGAATAATGGACACGACCGCGAAGCTGCCCGACATCAACATGCTGGCACTGGAAAACCAGTTCTGCTTCGCGCTGTATTCGGCATCGCACGCCATGACCAGGACCTACAAGCCGATGCTCGACAAGCTCGGCCTGACCTACCCGCAATACCTGGTGATGCTGGTGCTGTGGGAACAGGACGGGATCCTGGTCAAGGATATCGGGGCGCGCCTGTTCCTCGATTCGGGCACCCTCACCCCCCTGCTCAAGCGCCTGGAAGCGAACGGTCTGGTCACGCGCAACCGCGATCCCCATGACGAGCGCCAGGTGCGCATCGTGCTGTCGGACGGCGGCCGGGCCCTGCGCCTGAAAGCAGAAGAAATCCCCCAGCAAGTATTGTGCGCCAGTGGCCAGCAACTGGCCAACCTGGGCAAATTGCGCACCGAATTGTCGCGCGTGCGCGACGAGCTGTTCAAGGCGCTCGATAGCGACGCCTGAGGCGGTCACGGGCAAGGCCGCATCGGTCCGATAGGAATAATAAATTGCGTACAATTTAATTGTGCGCTATAGTTCTTCTCATCGGCGCAGCAGTGCCGCCCTCACCCAACCAAGGAGTTACTCATGCAAATCCTGTACACAGCAAATGCAACCGCAACCGGTGGCCGCGACGGCCGTGGCGTTTCCAGCGACAAGGCGCTCGACGTCAAACTGTCGACGCCGAAAGAACTGGGCGGCGCCGGCGGTGAAGGCACCAATCCGGAACAACTGTTTGCAGCCGGCTATGCGGCATGTTTCATCGGCGCCATGAAGCTCGTTGGCGGCGCCATGAAGACCCCGATTCCTGCGGATACCAGCATCAACGCCTCGGTCGGCATCGGCCCGAATGGCACCGGCGGCTTTGGCCTGGCGGTCAAGCTGGCCGTCAGCACCCCTGGCATGGACCAGGCAGCGGCCGAAGCCGTGGTCGCCCGCGCCCATGAAGTGTGCCCTTACTCGAACGCGACGCGCGGCAATATTGAAGTCACCCTGACGGTCAATGCCTGAGTAATTGGAGGAGATATGTAATTTGCGAATATCAGATATTGACTTTCGCAATTAGACATATATTTGAAGTCAGCACATAATAATGTCTGTTTACTATTCTCCTCCGAAGAAGATAGTTTTAAGCCCGCTTTCATCAGCGGGCTTTTTTTTTGTCTTCAACATTCGATTTGTGCGGCATCAATCAAAACCATAGCACCATGTGCTATGGTTTGAGATAAGATGCACGCTAAGAAGATATTCAAGACGAAAGCACTCGACCGCTGGGCCAGGAAGGCAATCGGCGACAGCTACCTTTGCGCCGCGGCCCGGGAAATAGAAGCGGGGAAGTACGAAGCAGACTTGGGACGCGGCTTATGCAAGAAACGCATCGCACTGCCAGGCCACGGCAAACGTGGCTCGTTGCGCACGCTCGTCGCAAAGCGACACCCGGATGCCATTATTTTCCTGATTGGCAGAGAAAAAAGTGCGCCTGGTTCAGATTTTTCGGAAGCTGTGATGGAAGCTGCAAAGATATTGGCAGATAGCCTGCATCGGCAGAGTATCGGCACCTTGACCGACATGTGCAGGGATGGAGCGTTGAAGGAGATTTGTGATGGACTACAAGAACAGTGAAGAGGCCAGGATGCTGCGTGAATTGCTCGAAACCGCGGAAAATTTCAGCGCGTATGGGGTTGTGTCCAAGACTGACCTGGCGAAAATTCGCGTGCTCTGCAAAGTTCCACCGGAATACACACCGGAGCGCGTACTTGCCATAAGAACATCCGTCGCCAAGATGAGCCAAGCCGTATTCGCATCCGTGCTCAACGTCAGCGTCTCTACTGTTCAGAAATGGGAGTCGCCAGTAGCGAACAAGCGCCCGAGCGGCGCTGCCGCCAAACTTCTACAGATCGTAGAAACCAGGGGAGTGGAAGCCCTTTTCACCTGATAGATCAGCCACTCGGCAAAAAAAGTTCGAGCGAGCGCAGCAACAAGCTTGATCCATGTCATGGACGAGTCACATTCCATCCCTATACTGGTTTCACCTGCTGTACATGCAACCGATATGCGTGACTGGCAGCCAGGTGTGCCTGCCCCAGGGGCGGCACACCAATCCGAATTCACCAACTCTTGGCCCGAACTTGGGTTTTGCCCGCAACTAGCGGGCATTTTTTTCTACCCGGAACCTAAACCGCCCCGCCCGGTCCAAAAAGGGCGATGAATACTTGAAGCGAACGCAGATTCGAGTAATATGAAGTTCCCCTGGCAGTTTCCCGTGTCATCTGCAACCTACAGTGGAGTGTATCGAATGAGTCAACAAGTCCTAGATCCAGTAGAGCGCGATTTCAAGCAGGCCGACCCAGGCCGGCGCCATCCGCACCACATCGACGAGACCCTGATCCTGACCGAACTGAACCCGGAATCGGTTGTCGATCATCTCGATAGCGAGTATGCGCCAGTCGAATTGTCCACCTTCGGCACGGTCCGCGAACTCTGCCCCAAGTGCCAGCAAGCCCATTTGCGCCTGGTGTTGCGCCAGCAGTGCGTGCGCACGGCCCATTTGTTTTGCGACGAGTGCCAGAGCTGCTTCGACGCGCACTACAAAAACGGCGCCTCGGCGCTGACCATCTGAACCTGGGTGACCTGCGCGCCGTGCATGCGCGCAGGTCCGGCATGGTAAGGTGACGTCTTTGAACGCCGCCTTCACCCATGCATCCGTACGTCTCCCTGCTTGTCCTCGATAACCGCCTCCTTCGCCTGCGTTACCGCTGCGCCCTGGTCCTGTATGCCGCCATCGTGCTGATGGGTTCGATACCGGGCGCGCGCGCCGAGCTGGGCACGCTGGCGTCCGGCATCGTGCTGCATACCCTGGCCTATGGCACGGTCTGCTTCCTGCTCTACACCGGCACGCCCGGCAGCCGGCGCGCGCGCGCCATCCGTTCCGTGCTGACCGTGTTCGCCATGGGCGCGGCCGACGAACTGGTCCAGTCCTTCCTGCCCTACCGCTCAGGCGCGCTGGCGGACTGGGTCATCGATGCCAACGCCGCCGTGGTAACTGCAGGCTTGCTGTGGGCCTTCCTCCCCGACCCCGTCGTCTCCCGCCAGCCTTAGCACGTCGGCGCGCATGGCGGCAAGCTGCTCCGCGCGCGCCTGGCGCACCAGCGCCAGCAAGCTCTGGCGCAGCAAATGGCGTTCGCGCAGGCAGGCCGCGTCGCGCGCCAGCGAGCGCACCAGGGTTTCGATCAAGGAGTTGATGGGGCTGGCTTGCATGGACGGCTTTCGAAAGTTTCGACACGGAATTATTGCCTGCCGATCTGACAGTGGCCTTGACATAGCTCAACCTGCGAAAGCGCAATCGCGCGCGCCGGTTTTTTGATCTGCCGCAGGCATGCACCGCGACGCACGGAACGTCGTCCGGAATCCCAACTCTTATTGAAGTGGCACGCGGCATTGTCACGCACACACGGAAAACACCCAATCAAAGGAGTTGATCATGAAGCGTAAAGAATACAGCGTGCTCTTGGCAGGTTTGCTGGCACTGGCACTCGTGGGCTGCAAGTCCACGACCATGGACGAAGACACGGCGTCCACGACCCGCAGCAGCACCGTGTCGCCTGCCGCCACCGACACCAGCGGCGACACCAGCACGGGCGGCACCGGCGCCACGGCCTCGTCGCAAAGCGCCGCCGGGCAAGCCGCCACTACCACCACAACCACCACCACGGCAAGCGCCACGCCCAACAGCACCGTCACCAGCATCGAAGTCGTGCAGCGCCAGGCGGGCAGTACGGCAAGCGGCGCAGGCACGGTGGCCGGCGCGGCAGTGGGCGGCACCACGGGCGCCACCCCAAGCGGCGACCGGGTCTACCGGATCACGCTGCGCATGGACGACGGCCGCACCCAGGTCATCACCCAGGAATGGGCGCCATCGTTCAGCACCGGCGACCGGGTACGCATGGTCAGCGGCGCCATCCAGAAATAGCGCGCCCTCAGTACACCCGTTCGACCTGGAAGCCGCGTTGCGCGAGCAGCCGCGGCAAGCCGTCGGCGCCCAGCAGGTGGAGCAGGCCGACCCCGACAAAGGCACCTCGTTATACACAAGTCTGACTGACCCCGCATCGCCCTCGAAAAACTCG
>JAZKBE010000107.1:0-16749 GCA_040388805.1 Pseudomonadota bacterium | reverse complement strand
TTCCTCGTCTGAAATTACTTGAAATACCTTGCAAAAGGGAGGCGTCCATATAGTTTCCCATGTCCATCCCGTACAGCCCGGCCCAGCCGGACCGCAGCGCCATCGACGCCACGCAAGGCGTGCTGGTGCTCGACTTCGGCACCGACTGGTGCGGCTTTTGCCGCGCCGCCGCGCCCTTGATCGGCGAAGCGCTGGCCGCTTGGCCCGACGCGCGCCACCTCAAGGTGGAAGATGGCAGCGGGCGCGCGCTCGGGCGGTCCTTCCGCGTCAAGCTGTGGCCGACCGTGGTGGTGATCAGGGATGGCCAGGAAGTGGCGCGCGTGGTGCGCCCGGCCAGTGCCGACGAGGTGCGCAAGGCACTCGCGGCGGGGGTGTATTGACGTTCGGCTGGCAGCGACAGGTGGTATCAAATCCATGTTGACCTGGAGGCCTTGCCGGCGATGAAAAAATCGCCACGCAGCGCCCCCCTATGTTACGGTTGAGCTAGCTTGAAAAGTTGCTAATTTCGACGAATGGATACCATGATTTTTGCCGCAGAAACCGAAGAACGCTCCCTGCACGTCTTCCCCGACGCGCTCACGGCGGAGTCGTATTGCGAAGGCATGGCGGTCGAAGCGACGGTATGGTTGTTCTGGGACGACGATGGCTCGCCCTTGCGGCCGCAATTTACCATCCCGAACAAGCGCGGCTTGCTCACGGCCGAAAACGGCATGTACCACCTGGTGCCCCTGACCGGGCCCGAGCACCAGGTGCTGGCCGAAGCGCTGCCGCACATTCGCCAGGTCATCGGCGAAGCGCCGTTCGACAGCGTGCGGGCGGTCCAGGAATACCTGGCCCGTCTCCAGGAAACTTAGTTACGATCAGTATTTTGCATACGGCCGAGTTCGTTCAATGTTGACAATTTGTGAAGACCAGCCTATCGTCGGGCCTCTTTCCCAGCGACGATCGGTCTGTCATGCACCTGTTCAAAATATCCCTGCTCGCCGCCAGCCTGGCCGCGCTGCCCGTCAGCGCCGCCAAGGTGCATGACGATTATTTCGCGGCCTTGTCGACCCTGTGCGGCGCCACCTTCACGGGGGCGTCGGTCTTTCCGAAGGATCCGGGCGACGCCTTCGCCGGCAAGAAGCTGGTGGCCCATGTGGCCAGTTGCAAGGCCGATGAAATCCGCATTCCCTTCGCCGTGGGCGAGAACAAGTCGCGCACCTGGATCATCCGCAAGGAGCAGGGCGGCCTGACGCTCAGGCACGACCACCGCCACGACGACGGCACGCCCGACGCCGTGACCATGTACGGCGGCGCGGCCGGCGTCGAGGGCAGCGCGCTGTCCATGTCCTTCATGGCCGACGCCTACACGGCCAAGCTGATTGCGGGCGCGGTGACCAATGTCTGGACGCTCAGCGTGTCGGCCGACGGGCGCGCCATGACCTATTATCTCGAACGCGACGCCAAGCCGCGCTTCAAGGCGGAATTGACGCGCCAATGACGCCGCGGTACGACGTCGTCGTCGTCGGCAGCGGTTTCGCCGGCCTGTGCATGGGCGTGAAGCTGCGGCAGGCGGGGATCACCAATTTCATCATCCTGGAAAAGGACCAGGAATTCGGCGGCACCTGGTGGGCCAATGCCTACCCCGGCTGCGCGGTCGATATTCCCAGCCACCTGTATTCATTTTCCTTCGCGCAGAACGCGGGATGGACGCGCCGCTTCGCCCTGCGCGACGAGCTGCTGGCCTACACCCGTTCCGTGGCGCGCGACTTCGGCCTGGAAGCGCACATCCGGGTCGACACCGCACTGGAGAGCGCAAGCTTCGACGAAGAGGGCGGCTACTGGCATGTGCGCACCAGCCAGGGTGCGCTAACCGCCAAATGCGTGGTGGGCGCGCTCGGCGCCCTGAACCGGCCGGCGATTCCCGACCTGCCCGGCCTGGCCAGCTTCACGGGTCCCATGTTCCATTCCGCGCGGTGGGACCATGACGTCGACTTGCGCGGCAAGCGCGTGGCCGTCATCGGCACCGGCGCCAGCGCGGTCCAGTTCATTCCCGAAATCGTGGGCAAGGTCGCGCGCCTCGACGTGTACCAGCGCAGCGCGCCCTGGGTGTTGCCGCGGCCAGACCGCGCCATTTCGCGTCCCGAGCAATGGCTGCTGGCGCGCAGCAAGGCGCTGCAGTGGCTGTACCGGGCTCTGGTGTATGTGCACTACGAATCGCGCGCGCTGTGGTATGTGTACCTGCCGCGCGTGCTGCGCATCGCGCAGTGGGAGGCGCAACGCCACATGCGCAAGCAGGTGGCCGACCCTGTGCTGCGCCGGAAGCTGACCCCCGACTATGCCCTCGGCTGCAAGCGCGCGCTGCTGATCAATGACTACTATCCGGCGCTGCAGCAGCCGCATGTGGCGCTGGTGACCGAGCGCATCGCCGAAGTGCGCGGCAATACCATCGTCAGCGCCAGCGGGGAAGAGCGCGAAGTCGATGCGATCGTGTTCGGCACCGGCTTCCAGGTAGAGCAGGCCATGCATGCGGCGCAGGTGCGCGGGCGCGGCGGGAAGCTCATGTTCGCGGACAGCCTGGAAGCATACAAGGGCTGCACGGTGACGGGCTTTCCGAACTACTTCTTCATCATCGGACCGAATGCGGGCCTGGGGCATAACTCGATCATCTACATGATCGAGTCCGCCGTGGCCTACGCCGTCGGGGCGATCAAGGCCATCCGGGACAGGCAGCTCCATTCGGTGGACGTGAAGGCCGGCGTGCAGGACGCCTACAACGCGGCCATCCAGAAGCGGCTGAAGGGGACGGTGTGGAGCCTGGGCTGCCGCAGCTGGTATCTCGATGCGACGGGCCGCAATTACACGATCTGGCCCGGCTTCACCTTTGCCTACCGGCGCATCACGCGCCGTTTCGATATCGAGAACTACGAAGTCAGCTGATCATGCGGGCGAATGTCGACAGGTCGACATTGCCGCCGCTGACCAGGACCCCGACCTTCTTGTCCCTGACGTCGAAGGCGCCGTGCAGGGCAGCCGCGGCAGCCAGGCAACCGGTGGGTTCGACCACCATCTTCATGCGTTCCGCGAAAAACTTCATGGTCGCCATCAGCTGCGCGTCGGACACCGTCACGATGTCGTCGACCATTTTCCGCATGACCGCAAAGTTATGCTCGCCCACGTGGGTGACCTTGGCGCCATCGGCGATGGTGTCCGGTACGGCGATGCGCACCACTTCGCCCTTGCGCAGCGACAGCTGGCCGTCGTTGCCCAGCTCCGGTTCCACGCCGATCACCTTGCAGGCGGGGGAGAGCGCGCGCGCCGACAGCGCGCTGCCCGCCAGCAGGCCGCCGCCGCCCAGGCACACGAGCAGCACGTCGAGCTGGCCCACGTCGTCGAACAGCTCCTTGGCGGCCGTGCCCTGGCCGCAGATGACGTCCGGATGGTCGTAAGGCGGAATGAGCGTCATGCCCCGTTCCTGCGCCAGGCGGCGGCCGATTTCCTCGCGGTCTTCGGTATAGCGGTCGTACAGGATCACTTCTCCGCCGTATTGCCTGGTGGCTTCGATCTTCAGCGCCGGTGCGTCCTGCGGCATGATGATGGCCGAGCCGATGCCCACCAGGCTGGCCGACAGCGCGATGGCTTGCGCGTGGTTGCCCGAGGAGTAGGTCAGCACGCCCGCGCGGCGCTGTTCGTCCGTGAAGCGGGCGATGGCGTTGCAGGCGCCGCGGAACTTGAACGCGCCCATGCGCTGGAAGTTTTCGCACTTGAAGAACAGCTGCGCGCCGGCCAGCGTGTCGGCCATGCGCGAGGTCAGCACCGGCGTGCGGTGGGCGATGCCTTCGATGCGGCCGGCCGCGTCCACCACGTCGCTAAAATCGATCATCTGCATTCCTTATAAGTTGTTGGCCAGCGGGATGGCGATCTGGATGCGCAGGCCGCCGCCTTCGCGATTGCTGACCGTCAGTTCGGCCTGGTGGCGCAGCACCACGCGCTCGACGATCGCCAGGCCCAGCCCGGCGCCATTGGCCTGGCCGCGCGCGCTGTCCATCCGGGTGAAGGGCTTGAGGACCTGGTCGATCTGCTCTTCCGGCACGCCGGTTCCATGGTCCTGGAAGTCGATCACGGCGCGCCTGCCATCGCCGCGCAGGCGCACCTGGCAGCCGATCTCGATCTCGGTCAGCTCGGTGCCCGGCGTTTTGCCGTAGCGGCGCGCGTTTTCGACCAGGTTGTTGATCACGCGGCGCAGGTCGGTGGCATTGCCCATCACGTGCACGCCAGGGGTGATGCCGGCCACGGCTTTCATGCCCGGCATGCGGTTCGCTTCGTGCGTGCATTCCTGCAGCAGCTCGCTGATGTCGACCGGGACGAAGGAGGCGGCCTCGGTCGGCTTGGCGTAGTCGAGGAACTGGCCGATGATGGCGTCCATCTGGCCGATGTCGGACTGCAGGCCTTCGCGCGCCTCGTCGCTGAGCTTGGCCATTTCGAGTTCGAGCTGCATGCGCGCCAGCGGCGTGCGCAAGTCGTGTGAAATGCCGGCCAAAATGACGGCGCGGTCCGATTCGACCCGCTGCAGGTCGTCGACCATCTGGTTGAAGCTGCGGTTGGCGTGCCTGATTTCCTTCGACCCCGTCTCCGGCAGGGGTTCGGGGCGCTTGCCCTGGGCGATGGAGCGGAAGGCTTCGGTCAGGCGCGCCAGCGGCAGGTTGACCAGGCTGGAAATGAGGGCCGCGCCCAGTACCGAAAAGACGCCCACCACGCTGGCCCAGCCGAGCCACTGCACGCCCGTCAAGCCTTCCAGGCGTTCGCGTTCGAGCATCAGCCAGTATTTGTCGTCGTCGATATTGAAACTGATCCAGAAGCCGCCCATGCCGTTGACCCGGCCCGAAAAGCGCGTGTCCGGCCCCAGGCGTTCCTTGATGATTTTTTCGATGTCGTTCATCAGGGGATTTTCGGGCGGCGGATCGACGATGTCGGTTTCTTCGAGCGTCGCGATGCGGATGCCTTCGTTGCTGTACAACTCGAACAGTAGTTCGGTGCGCAGCTCCGGTGCGGAATTGGTGAGGGCGGTCTTGGTGATGGTGACCACCGAAATGACCAGTTCGGCGGCATTTTTCGCCTGCGGTCCGCGCTGGACCGTGTCGATCATCCAGATCCACGAGGCCATGGACACGGAGGTCAGCAAGCTCAGCAGCAGGAAGGTGCGCCAGAACAGGCCGCTCCGGAGCCAGGCCAGGCGCGGCGCGCGCGCTGCCGTCGGGTCGCTGGAAAACACTAGCGCGGCTGGCCTTCAGGGATGAACACATAGCCCAGGCCCCACACCGTCTGGATGTACAGCGGGGAGGAGGGATCCGGTTCGATCAGTTTGCGCAGGCGCGAAATCTGCACGTCCAGGCTGCGGTCGAAGACTTCGTATTCGCGTCCGCGCGCCAGTTCCATCAGCTTTTCGCGCGACAGGGGCTGGCGCGCATGGCGCGCGAACACCTTGAGCACCGAGAATTCGCCTGTGGTCAGGGGCACGGTGTCGCCGTTTTTCTTGAGCGTGCGGGTGCCCAGGTCCAGCACGAACTGGCCGAACTCGAACGATTGCGGGGTTTCGGACGGCGCGCCCGGGATTTCGTCGGGACCCTTGCGGCGCAGGACGGCGCCGATGCGGGCCACCAGTTCGCGCGGGTTGAAGGGCTTGGGCAGGTAGTCGTCGGCGCCCATTTCGAGGCCGACGATGCGGTCCACGTCTTCGCCCTTGGCGGTGAGCATGATGATCGGGGTCTGGTCGCCGGCGCCGCGCAGGCGGCGGCAGATCGACAGGCCGTCTTCGCCGGGCAGCATCAGGTCGAGCACCAGCAGGTCGTAGCGTTCGCGCAGCCACAGCTTGTTCATGGCCGGCGCGCTTTCGGCGGTGACCACCGCGAAGCCCTGTTCGGTCAGGTAGCGGCGCAGCAAATCGCGCAGGCGTACGTCGTCATCCACTACCATAATCTTGGCGGCGTGGCCATTTACGTTCACGGGCGTTGTATTGTTGCCCGCGCTTGGTGTCGATTGTGTGCTCATATCGCTGTCAGATTTGTCATATTCATGTCGCTATGGTAACGTCCTTCTCGCCCGATTTCACCGAGTGTACGTTGGGCATTACAATGTGTTACAAACTTTACCCAATTCGGCTTATAGCCCCCGGCGATTGGTCATACACTGGGGTCAGGCGGAATGTAGCTTATATGTTTACAAGGCATCGCGGAAGAGGAACACCATGAATAAAGCGCACACCAGGATAGACGCGGCAGCAAGCGCACAGTTTTGCGGGATTGCGCTCGTCCGTCGCTTTGGCGCTGCCTGCCTGGTCGCCGTGGCGGCCATGTCCCTTGCCCAGGCCGGTCCTGGCGACAAGGACCGTGACCGCGAAGCCCAGCGCGCCGCCGTGCGTGCCGAACGCATGAGCACCCCGCGCGCCGTGCAGGACCAGCGCGCCGCCGACGAACGCACGACGCGCCAGTTCGAGGCAGCCCGCTCGTTCGACGCGCGCCTGGAAGACCAGCGCCGCCTGCAGCAGGAACAAAGCACGCAGAATGCCGACGCCTTCCGCCGCAGCGGCCGCCTGACGCCGGACGAACGGCGCGACCTGCGCCGCCAGATCAATGAAGCCGGCGCCGACATTTACCAGAACAAGCAGCGCCGCTAGCTGCCAGGCCCCTTTCCGGGCGCGATCGCGCCCGATCCCCTCCTGCTGTGCGTGATATGTGCCGTTAACCACGGTAAGTTACAACATTTGTTGATTTTGCCGCAAGTGGTATTTATTTGATGGTCACAACATGTTACGCTACATAAACGTTCTTAATGGCAATGAATACTTGCCGGAAACACAATTGCACTAAATTGCTGGAGAATACCCCGTGTCGACCGATTCCGCTCTTGCCAGTTCACCGCAGCCCAGTGCTGGGGGCGCTGCCGCCCCTTCGGGGGTGGAGCATTGCATCGTCAAGCGGCGTGACGGGGTGTATGCCGATCCCGGCGTGCTGGGCACGACCTTCGCGGCGGCGGTCGACGGCGTTTTCTCGACCAACAATTACTTTTCCGATATCGATTACGCCATCCTGACCAAGGTGATCTACAACATTGGCCCGGACCTGAAGCGTTCGTCCAGCGGCGAAGTGATGATCCGCTTCGCCAGCGATATCCTGCCCTTCGATGCCCTGCGGCGCAAGCTGTACAAGGCGATCAAGATCAACAACGGCACGGCGGAATATTATTTCGAGCCCGTCTACCTGGAAAATCCCGACGATCCGGATGGCGCGAGCGCGCCGGCGCGCCTGGACGTGGACGAATTCGTGGCCGACATGTGGAGCAAGGGGATCCGCTTCGGCATCGACATGCCGGCCCTGAAGGCGGCGATCGCGAGCGGCAAGTCCGAACGCGTGATCGTCGCGCGCCGCCTCGATGCCTTGCCCGGCATCGACGCCCATATCATCGAAGTGTCGTCCGACCTGCACCGCAGCGATGCGCCGCGCCAGCTGGCCAACGGCAAGCTGGACCTGATGGCTTTCCAGAACCGCTTCCCGCAAATCCAGAAGGGCGTGCGCCTGCTCAAGAAAGTGCCGCGCGCGCCGGGCCGGACCGGCTATGAATTGTCCGGCATTCCGCTGGTGCCGCCGGTTCCGGCCGATATCGAGCTGGGCGCCATGGCCGGCGCCGGCACCGTCATCGACATCACGGCCGAAGGCGAATTCCTGATCTCGATGCAGTCAGGTTTCCTGAACGTGGACATCGCGAATGGCGGCCAGCTGTCGGTGGGCGACAAGATCGTCAGCCGCGACGGCGTCAGTTCGCGCACCACCGGCAACCTGCAGCTGACGGGCGACTACGAGGAGTTCGGCGAAGTCCAGGAAAAGCGCGTGATCGAGGGCGAGAGCATCACCATCCACGCCGACGTGTTCGGCAATATCGTCTCGCGCGGCGGCACCATCCTCCTCAACCGCAACCTGGTGGGCGGCTCGGCCCACAATGCGCGCGGCGATATCAAGGTCAAGGGCGTGGCGTCGGGATCCGTGATCCAGACCAGCGCCGGCGAAGTGGTCATGCAGCGCGCCGAAAGCTGCGTCATTTCGGGCACCAAGGTCACCATCGAACATGCGGCCAATTGCGAAATCATGGCCGACGAAATCCACATCCTGCATGCCGAAGGCTGCGCCGTGGCGGGGCGCAAGATCACGATCGACAAGGCCGGTCCGCGCAAGCAGAGCGAAATGCTGATTTTTGCCTTGCAGCCGGACAGCGCCAAGATCGACGAAGTCATTACCGCCATCTCGGCCCGGGTAGACGAATTCGCCCGCCTGGCCGAAGCACGCAAGGCGGAAATGGAAAGCCTGACCAGCGAACCGGATGTGCGCAAGTACGTCATGCTCGCCTCCAAGATCCGCAAGAAGGAGCTCACGCTCACGCCCGAGCAAGTGCCCCAGTTCCAGAAAATGGCCACCGCCGTCGGCCCTGCGCTCAAGGCCATCGCCAAGGTGTCGCTCGACGTCAAGGCGGCCGAAACCGAACAGCAGGCCGGCATGGCCCTGGTGGCGCAACTGGTCCAGCAACGCACCGACAGCCAGGCCGTGTGCGAAGTGCAGGTGGCGCTGGTCAACGGCGACACCCAGCTGCGTTCCCTCAAGTTCAATCCGGACGGCAGCAGCACCTATGACCTGCCGCCCAAGGATATCAAGCAGCGCACGCGCGGCAACAGCACCGGCGGCGACGTCATGTTCAACGGCTCGTCCGGCAGCATAGACTGGCGCAGCGAATAAGACTGCTTGCACTGGCGCCAACCACTTGTTAAAGTCATCCCTTGACGTATCGTTTTGTCATCAAGGAGTGGCATGGACATCTCCGCACCCTTACTGGCGCCCGAGGAAACCGTTGACCAGCTGATCCAGGCAGCGGTCGACCTCGCGCGCATCGCCCTGGACATGGACGTCGGCTTCGCCACCGAAGTGCGCAACGGCGTGCGCATCTTCCGCCACGTTTCCGCCGAGCCGGAATTTTGTCCCATCCTCGTCGGCCAGAGCCATCCGGTCGAACAGAGCTACTGCCAGCGCATCATCGACGGCAGCATTCCCGCCCTGGTCCAGGATAGCCACCAGGTGCCCGAACTGGCCGCGCTGGCGGCCACCGGCGCGCTCGACATCCGGGCCCACGTGGGCGTGCCGGTGTATTTCAGCGACGGCAAGGTATTCGGCACGTTCTGCTGCTACAGCCGCAATCCGCAGGCCGACCTGTCGCGCTGCCAGGTGCGCGTGCTGCGCCAGTACGGCGATTTGATCGGCCGGCTCATGGAACGCAGGATACTGGCCGAGCGCCAGCACGAGGCGGTTGCCGCCAGCATCCTCGGGGTGCTGGAAGAAGGCAGTTTCAGCAGCGTCTACCAGCCGATTTTCAATGTGCGGGAACGCCGGATCGTCGGCTACGAAGCGCTGTCGCGCTTTCATGCCGAACCGGCGCGAGCGCCCGATGCCTGGTTCAACGATGCTCACAGCGTGGGCATGGGCGACGCACTGGAAATGGCGGCGATCCGCAAGGCGCTGGCGGGACTGGAGGCCATGCCGGGCGATGCCTACCTGGCCCTGAACGTGTCGCCCTCGACCATCCTGTCCGGCGCGGTGGCGCAGGTGCTGGCGGGCCAGCCGCTCGAACGGCTGGTGCTGGAGGTGACCGAGCACAGTTCCATCCCCGACTATGGACCGGTGTCCGATGCGCTGATCGACCTGCGCAGCCATGGCTTGCGGCTGGCGGTGGACGATGCGGGATCGGGCTATGCCAGCTTTCGCCACATCCTCAAGCTCAAGCCCGACGTCATCAAGCTTGACCAGAGCCTGATCCAGCATATCGACCTTGACAGCGGCTGCCGCGCGCTGGCGGCGGCGCTGATCCGCTTTGCCGAGGAAACCGGCTGCCAGGTGGTGGCCGAAGGGGTGGAAACCGAGGATGAACTGGACACGCTGCGCCAGCTGAACGTGGGCACGGCGCAGGGCTTCCTGCTGGGGCGTCCGGGGCCTATTCGCTGACCTTGCCGCGCAAGGCCTTGGTCTGGCCGCTCCTGGTCTTGGCGTCGAGCCGCTTGCGCTGCGAACCGCGGGTGGGCTTGGTGGCGCGCCGGATGGCCGGCAGCACGGCCACGCCATCGACCAGTTCCTGCAGGCGGCGCAAGCCGTCTTCCTTGTTCTGTTCCAGGCTGCGCGACTGCTGCGCCTTGAGCACGATCACGCCGTTCCGGGTGATGCGCTGGTCGGACAGGGCCAGCAGGCGTTCCTTGATGTGCTCTGGCAGGGAAGAGGCGGCGATGTCGAAGCGCAGGTGCACCGCGCAGGAGACCTTGTTGACGTTCTGGCCTCCCGGGCCCTGGGCCCGGATGGCTGTGAATTCGACGTCGTTCGGATCGATCGCGGCTGTCACGTCGTCGCGGCGGACTGCGTGTCCGGCGCAACGCTGTCGTCGGCCACCGCATCGAGCCGCTGGTAGCAATGCATGGTGGCCGGGGACAGCCCCTTGAACAGGGCCGGATCGGCCTTGCCCAGCAATTCGTGTTCGACTAGGATGCGCACCTTGGACAGGTAGTCCGACTGGGTCAGCAAGCGGCCCATGGCCGAAATCGGCACGCCCTTGCGCACGCCGGCCTGCTCGCCGATTCCCACCACCACGCTGTCGGGGAAATTCCATTCGCGTCCGATGCTGCAGGTGAGCGTGCGGGCATCCTGGATCAGGCGCGCGCAAAACATCTCGGAGCCGATGCTTTTGCCTTCCTTGTCGACCTGGTCCATGATGCGCAGCGTGACGATCAGGCCCACATGCTGCACCAGCCCCGCGAGGAATGCCTCGAAAGGATCGACCCCGAATTCTTCGGCCAGCATGCGGTTGGCGACCGCGCTGCGCTCGGACTGGTCCCAGATGCGCGGCGCCAGCGTGCGCGTGTAGTGGCCGGAATTCATGTCGATGATGGGGCGGAAGGCGACGCTGGTGATCAGGTGGCGCAAGCCTTCCTGGCCGATGAGCATGACCGCGTGTTCGACACTGGTGATGCTGGCGCCGTTGCCGACGTAGGAGGTATTGGCCAGCCGGATCACGGCCGACAGCAGAACCACGTCGCTGGAAATCGTGCGCGAGAGCTGGGCGCCGGAAAAATTATCGCTGCGCAGGCTTTGCAGCAGCTGGGGTATCAGGCCGGGCAGGCGCCGCACCAGGGCCGCGCCCGACTGCTGCGTCTTGAGGATGGTGGCCAGGGCTTCGAGCACCTGGTTTTCCGCGTCGCTGGTATCGAGGTCCGATTCGCCGCTGCTGCCGAACAGCCAGTTCAAATAGGCCGCATTGACAGTGTCGCGCTGGTCGAATGATACCCCGGGATAGGCGCTGCGCAGGGGATTGACGGCCGGTGCGACGGCCGGACTGGCCTCGCGATACGAGGGCGGCGGCTCGGACTTTGGCGCTGATGCCGCCGCCGGTTCCGAGCCCGACAACATTTTCTGAAGCCATTGAAACATTTTGCTCCCTTAGAATTAACAATGTTACCCGTAAAACATCGCCGTTCCATTGTAAAGCCTTCCGGTTCGTTTGCAAGCCCTTCCGGTTCTTCCCGAATGTTGACCGCAGTCAACGAACAACAATCGCCGCGGGATTACGATCAGGGTTCGTTGGCTTGCCACGCCCCCGCAGAAACGAAAGGAACGCCATGCACCATTCCTACCACAGCGCCGCGCCGGGCGGCAAGATCGAATTCCTGAGTTTCCAGCTTGGGGGGCTTGAGTATGGCGTCGAATTCGGCAAGGTGCGCGAGCTGCGCACGCTCAAGTCGCTCGAACGCTTTGCCTCGGATGGGGCCATCGTCGAAGGGGTGGCGGTGTCGCGCGGCGTGATCATGCCGATCGTCGACATGCGGGTTGCCTGCGGCGAGCGAGGCGCACGTCCCGATCCGGCGACCAACGTCATCATCCTGCAGCTGGCGGGCTGCGTGATGGGGATGGTGGTCGATGGGGTGACCGACCTGGTGCGCATCCGGCCCGACGAGATTTCGCCGATTCCGGGCGCCGACGGCGAGGCCGGCTGCGACTACCTGATCGGACTGGGCGAAGCCGAAGGGCGGCGCCTGATCCTGATCGACATCGACAAGCTGATGTCGATCAAGCGCGACCCGGCTGCGGCGGCAGCGCGCCGCGTGGCCTAGGCCGCCAGACCTTCCAGCTGTTCCTGCAGTTCCAGCCATTCGCCTTCCAGCTGCGCCAGGTCTTTCTTGTAGAAGGACTGGTCCGCCAGCAGCGTCTTGAGTTTGGCCTTGTTGGCCGGTTCGTAGATGGACGCATCGCCCAGCTTCGCATCGACATCGGCCTTTTGCTCGTTGCGCTTGGCGATCTGCACTTCGAGGTGCTTGATCTTGTTTTCGATCGGCTTCTTGAGCGCGGCCATTTTCTGGCGCGTCTCGGCGTCCTGGCGCTTCTGGTCCTTCTTGTCGACCACCGGCGCGGCCGCCGCTGCCACGCTTGAGGCAACCGGGAAGGCCGTCTTGTTGTCCTTGCCCGCGGCCGGCAGCACTGTGGTGCCCTTGCCAAGCTTGGTCTGGAACAGCCAATCCTTGTAGTCGTCCAGGTCGCCGTCGAACGGCTGCAGCTTGCCGTCGGCGACGATGATGAACTGGTCGGTGGTGGCGCGCAGCAGGTGGCGATCGTGGGATACCACCACCAGCGTGCCTTCGAACTGGGCCAGCGCCATGGTCAGCGCTTCGCGCGTTTCGAGATCGAGGTGATTGGTCGGTTCATCGAGCAGCAGCAAATTTGGCCGCTGCCACACGATCAGGGCCAGCGCCAGGCGCGCCTTTTCGCCGCCCGAGAACGGACGGATCGAACTGGTGACCATATTGCCCGGGAAGTTGAAGCCGCCCAGGAAGTTGCGTAGTTCCTGTTCGCGCACGGTCGGCGCGATCTTGGCCAGGTGCCACAGGGGCGATTCGTCGTGGCGCAGCATTTCCACCTGGTGCTGGGCGAAGTAGCCGATCGACAGGCCCTTGCCGAGCGTGGCGTCGCCGGTCAGCGGCATCAGTTCGCCGGCGATGGTCTTGATCAGCGTAGACTTGCCGGCGCCGTTCACGCCCAGAAGGCCGATGCGCTGGCCGATCTGCAGCGAAAACTTGATGTCCGAGACGATGGTCTTGGAGCCGACCTTGTCGCCATGCTCGTCGAGGATATGGTAGCCGGCGTTGACGTCTTCCATGACCAGCAGCGGATTGGGGGCTGCCAGCGGCTCGCGGAATTCGAACGAGAATTCGGCGGCGGCGCGCAGTGGCGCCAGTTCTTCCATCTTGGCCAGGGCCTTCATGCGGCTCTGGGCCTGGCGCGCTTTCGAGGCCTGGGCCTTGAAGCGGTTGACGAAAGACTCGAGGTGGGCGCGCTGGCGCATCTGCTTTTCCAGAGCGCCGGCGGCCAGGATCATCTGCGCCGCGCGCTGGCGTTCGAAGCCCGAGTAGTTGCCCGAGTAGCGTTTGAGCTTGCGCTCGTCGATATGGACGATCACGTTGACGATTTCGTCGAGGAAGTCGCGATCGTGGGAAATGATGATCAGGGTGCCGGCATAGCGCTTGAGCCAGTCTTCGAGCCAGATGATCGCATCGAGGTCAAGGTGGTTGGTCGGCTCATCGAGCAGCAGCAGGTCGGAAGGGCACATCAGCGCCTGCGCCAGGTTCAGGCGCATGCGCCAGCCGCCCGAGAAGCTGGCGATCGGCTGGGACATCTGGTCGAGCGTGAAGCCCAGGCCGAGCAGCAGCTGCTCGCCGCGCGACTGCACGGTGTAAGCATCGGCGTCGGCCAGCGCGCTGTAGATGTTACCGATGGCGATGCCGTTTTCGGTGGTGGCCGGCTGCGATTCCAGGCGCGCCAGTTCTTCTTCGAGCTTGCGCAGGGTGACGTCGCCGTCGATGGCGTAGTCGAGAGCGCAGCGTTCGAGGGGCGGGGTTTCCTGGGCCACGTAGGCCATGCGCCATTTCGCCGGGAAGTCGATTTCGCCCTGGTCCGGATGCAGCTCGTTGCGCAGCATGGCGAACAGGCTCGATTTGCCGGCGCCATTGGCGCCGATCAGGCCGATTTTATCGCCGGGGTTCAGGGTCAGGTCGACGCCTTCAAGCAGCGGCTTGGTGCCGCGCATCAGGCTAACATTCAGGAAACGGATCATGTTCTACTTTATTTGATGGTGATGACGGATCGCGCCGCCGTAAGCTTTACGCGTGTTGCAATTGTTCTGCGGTGAGCAGGAAAACCATGTCGTCGCCGGCGCTGGTGGTCACCCAGGTCAGGCCCAGGTGGCCGAAGGCCGCTTCGGCGAAATCGCGCTCGTTGCCGATTTCGACCATCAGGACGCCGTTCGGCGTGAGCCGTTCGGCGGCGCCGGCCACGATCTTGCGCACCAGGTCCATGCCGTCGGCACCGCCGTCGAGGGCGATCTGCGGCTCGACCAGGTATTCCTGCGGCAGGCGGCTCATCGAATCCGAATTCACGTACGGCGGATTGGAGATGATCATGTCGTATTTTTTGAACGGCACGTTCTGGTACAGGTCCGACTCGATCGGATTGACGCGGCCTTCGAGCGTATAGTCGCGGATGTTGCGCTCGGCGACAGCGATCGCGTCCTTCGAAATGTCGATCGCATCGACCACGCTGTTGGGGAAGGCGTCGGCCATCATGATGGCCAGGCAGCCCGACCCGGTGCACAGCTCGAGGATGTTTTCGACCGCGAAGCCGTCTTCCACCCAGGGGCTGAACTGCTGGGGAATGAGTTCGGCGATGAAGGAGCGCGGCACGAGCACGCGTTCGTCGACGTAGAAGGCATAGGTGCCCAGCCACGCTTCGTTGGTGATGTAGGCGGCCGGCACGCGCTCGGTGGCGCGCCGTTCGATCACGGCCAGCACCTTGAGCGCTTCGTCGGGCAGCAAGCGCGCGTCGAGGAAGGGATCGAGCTTGTCGAGCGGGAGCTTGAGCGTGTGCAGGATCAGGTAGGCAGCTTCGTCGAAGGCTTCGGCGCTGCCATGGCCGAAGAACAGCTTGGCGGTGTTGAAGCGGGTGACGGCGTAGCGCAGCAGGTCGCGCGGGGTGGTAAACAGGGTCGTGGTCATGGCGTTCTCTCAGGCGGCGCGCGCCAGCAGGTTTTCCAGCGTGCGGCGATAGATGTTCTTGAGGGGATCGATGAAGCGCACCTCAATGTGTTCGTCGATCTTGTGGATGCTGGCATTCGGAGGGCCGAATTCTATCACCTGCGGGCAGATGCGCGCGATGAAGCGCCCATCGGAGGTCCCCCCGGTGGTCGACAATTCGGTATGCACGCCGGTCTCCGACGCGATGGCCGCCGACAGGGCGTCGGACAGGGTGCCGCGCGGGGTCAGGAAGGGCAGGCCGGACAAGGTCCATGTCAGCTCGTACGGCAGCTTGTGCTTGTCCAGGATGGCGTGCACGCGCGCTTCCAGGCCGTCGGCGGTGCTGGCGGTCGAAAAGCGGAAATTGAAATCGATGTTCACTTCGCCCGGGATCACATTGTTCGCGCCGGTGCCGCCCTGGATGTTCGACATCTGCCACGAGGTGGGCAGGTAGTACTCGTTACCCTGGTCCCACTGCTCGGCGGCCAGTTCGGCCAGCGCCGGCGCGGCCAGGTGGATCGGATTGCGGGCCAGCTGCGGGTAGGCGATGTGGCCCTGGATGCCCTTGATAGACAGATGGCCGGAGAGCGAACCGCGGCGGCCGTTCTTGATCATGTCGCCCAGGATGTGGCTTGACGTCGGTTCGCCGACCAGGCAGTAATCGATGGTCTCGCCGCGCTCTTCGAGCAGATTGCACACGACGATGGTGCCGTCGGTGGCCGGGCCTTCCTCGTCGCTGGTGATCAGGAAGGCGATCGAACCGTTGTGGTCGGGGTGGGCGGCCGTGAACTCTTGGCAGGCCACGACCATGGCCGCGATCGAGGTTTTCATGTCGGCCGCGCCGCGGCCATACAGCTTGCCGTCGCGGTGGGTGGGCACGAAGGGTTGCGATTCCCACTGGTCGACCGGGCCGGTAGGCACCACGTCGGTGTGGCCGGCGAAGACGAACACGGGCGAGGCGGTGCCGCGCCGCGCCCACAGGTTGGTCACGCCGTTCGATGCGATGGTTTCGCACACGAAGCCGAGCGGCGAGAGCAGGTCGACCAGGTGCTGCTGGCAGCCCTTGTCGTCAGGGGTGATGGACGACAGCGCGATCAGTTTTTCGGTCAGCGCGAGCGTGGGGGAAGGCTTCATTTGAGCAGGTCCTGGTACAGGGCGTCCGAAAAGCCGACCGAGAACTTGCCGCCGCGGTCGAGCACGGGGCGCTTGATGACCGAAGGCTGTTCCAGCACCAGCTCGAGGGCCGAGGCCTTGTCGGTGACGGCGGCCTTGCGCGCGTCGGGCAAGTTGCGCCAGGTGGTGCCCTTGCGGTTGACCAGTACGTCCCAGTCGAGCTGCTCGAGCCAGGCGGCGGCGGTGGCGCGGTCCAGGCCCTGCTTCCTGAAGTCATGGAAGTCGACATCGTGGCCGGCCGCGGCCATCCAGGTGCGTGCCTTCTTGACCGTGTCGCAATTGGGAATACCGTACAGTGTTTTTTTCATTGGAAGCGCAGGCGACAAGCGACCCGATGCGGGCGCAAGGACCATTCTTTTCTGGGGGAAGGGCGACAGGATACCACACAGGCAGCAAAAAAAATTCGCAGGGGGCCAGGTCTGACATCTGGACACGGGCTCAACTGTAATAATGTTGAG
>JAZKBE010000106.1:0-10037 GCA_040388805.1 Pseudomonadota bacterium | reverse complement strand
AAGGATACACGCGAATATATTATAAGTCTTGTTATTTGTGACGCACTACACTAGAACAGCTTCAGCCTTCCAGCGACAGGCGCTTCCCTTCGAACTGCATGCGGGCAAATTCCACGCCAGTGACAGCCGGACTGAACAGGTATCCCTGCAATTGATCGCAACCAAGATCGCGCAGGAAAGCCATCTGCTCGACCGTCTCGACACCCTCGGCCACGATTTCCTGGCGTAACTGCTGGGCCATGGTCACAATGGCGCGCGCAATGGCGCAATCGTTTTCTTCGTGCGGCAAGCCGATGACGAAGGACCTGTCGATCTTGAGTATGTTGATCGGGAATTTTTTCAGGTAAGCCAGGCTGGAATAGCCGGTGCCAAAGTCGTCCAGCGCCAGCGCCATGCCCATGGCCACCAGCTCGTTCATGATCGAGATCACCGCTTCGGCGCCGCGCACCAGCAGGCTTTCGGTAATTTCGATCATGATCTGGCCCGGCTGCACGCCGTGCTTTTCCAGCACTTCGTGGATGCGCGCCGGCAGGTGCACGTCGAACTGACGCGCCGACAGGTTGACCGCGATCGGCGGCATGTGCAGGCCCGCGTCTTTCCATGCCCGCACCTGGCGGCAGGCTTCGTCCAGCACCCAGGTGCCGATATCGAGTATGAGTCCCGTCTCTTCGGCCAGCGGAATGAACACCCCCGGCGGCACCATGCCCTGCTCCGGATGGCGCCAGCGGATCAGCGCTTCGGCGCCCACGATGCGCCCGCTGCGCAGGCTCACTTTCGGCTGGTAGTGCAGCTCCAGCTGGTTTTCGTGCAGCGCGGTGCGCAGTTCGGTTTCAAGGCGCAGGTGTTCCTTGGCGCGCTTGTCCATGTCGCTGTGATAGAACAGGAAGCCATTGGTATTGAATTCGGCGGCCTTGTTCATGGCCACGTCGGCGAAGCGGATCAGCGACGCCGTTTCCATGCTGTCTTCCGGGTACACGGCGATGCCCACTTCGGCGCCCACCTGCAGGCCGTGGCCGGCGATCATGATCGGTGCGACCAGGACGTCGAGCAGCTTTTGCGCCACGATGGCGGCATGCTCGCGCTTTTCGATCTGCGGCATGGCGATGGCGAACTTGCTGCCGTCGATGCGGGCCAGGATATCGGGTGCGCGCAGCGCGGCGCGAAACCGGCGGCCGATTTCGCAAATCAGGTCGCTCGCCACGTCGTGCCCCAGCGTGTCGCTGATGGCGCCAATGCGGCTGATTTCGACAACCATCACCGCACCGTGCGAACCCACGCGGCGCGCTTCGGTCAGCACCTGGCCCACCAGGTTATTGAGCAGCGAACGGTTCGGCAAGCCGGTCAAGCTGTCGTAGTTGGCCATGCGCTGCATGCGCGCTTCGGCATCCTTGTGCACCGAAATATCCGAAAACAGCGAGAAGGTATGCGTGATCGTGCCGCTGCTGTCGCGCACCACGCTGATGGTCACCGACTGCGGGAACAGTTCGCCGTTCTTGCGCTTGCCGATGATTTCGCCGCGCCAGGGTCCGTGCCCCGACATGGCGGCCCGTACGCGCGCGCGGAATTCGGCATCGTGCACGCCGGAGCGCAGCAGGTCGGGCGTCTTCCCTATCGATTCGGCGGGCGAGTAGCCGGTAATGCGGGTGAAGGAACTGTTGATCGAGACGATACGCTCGCTGGCGTCGGTAATGAGCACGCCCTGGTCGCTGTCTTCGATGATGCGCGCGTGCAGGTGCACCTTCTCTTCGTCGCTCAGGTGTTCGCCGCGATGCGACAGGTGCACCAGCATGCCGGCCGGGTCGTTCTGGTCGTCGTGGATGGTCGACAGCGCCATCCGCACCCAGATGCTGTCGCCGCTTTTCTTGCGGCGCTGGACTTCGATCAGCCCCGCGCCATGTTCCACGACCAGTTCGGCGATATCGGAGCCGGTGTCATGCTCGGAATACAGGAACAGCACGTGCTGTCCGACCGCCTCGTCGCGCGTGTAGCCGAACATGGCTTCGGCGCCCTTGTTCCAGCCGGTGAGATAACCTTCCAGGTCCAGCACGATGACCGGTTCGTCCGACTGTTCGAAGGTATCGGCGTGCTGGCGGCGCAGCAGTTCCGCCGCCGGATGGGCCGCCGCGCGCGCCTCTTCGATGGCCGCTTCGAGCGCGATCAGCGTATGCAGCAAGGCAGCGCCTTCCTGAAGGCGCGCGGCGCGCACCAGCATCAGACTGCGTTCCAGCGCCGATTCAGGCATTCGGGCTTCCCTTGCTGCTGCTCAGGGCACTCAGCATCCAGAGTGTGGCCATCGCGTTGGCGGCGTTGAAATCATCGGGCGAAATTTGCAGGGATTGCAGCAGCGCCGCGGCGCCGTCGAAGTCGCCGCGTTCGGCCGCTTCGCACAGGTGCAGGGTTTGGCCCAGCTCGCCGGCGTACGAAAGCAGCGCGTCGTGCACGGGCTCGCTCATCGACAGCGGCGCCAGCACGTCGGGCAGCGGCGTGCCGAACAACACGCCCAGCAGCGAGAACATGCCGGTCATGAAACCCTGTTCCTGGTTGCTCTTGTCCAGGCCACGAATGCGCGCAAGCTGCTCCATCAGGCGCGCGCGCACCGATACGCGGGCCAGCAGCATCCCGGAACGCATGTCGCCGTCGCGCGCAGCGAACAGCATCAAATTGAGCCAGCGCCGCAACTGCTGGCGGCCCAGGATCAGGATGGCTTGCGAAAAACTGGTCACGCGCCGGCCCGCGCCGCCCATGCCGAGCGAATTGACCAGCCGCAGCAGCTGGTACGAGAGCGTGGGATCCTTGCGCAGCAGCGCTTCAATTTCGTGGGTATGGCCGTCGGCCGCCACCAGTTGCACCAGTTGCATGGCCAGCGCGCGCGATGCGGCCTGGGCGCCGGTGGGCTTGGCCGGCGGCGTGGTGCACCAGTTGCCGTCGACCAGGGCGGTGCCGGGCGGCAGCTCCGCCTTGACCAGCGGACCGTCGACGCGCGCCAGGGCGGCCGCCGCTATCGCTTTCCAGCCGGCTTGCGCCAGCGGCGCGGCCAGGGCGGGATCGAGGATGTCGCGGTAATGGCAGGCGAACTCGCCGCTGAGCGCGGCAAAATCCTCGTTGCCGAACAAGGCAGGCAGCGCGCCAGCGTCGCCGGGGCCAATGTCGATCAGCAGGCCTGCGGGCACTCCGCCCTGATCGGCCAAAACACGAAAAAACACCAGCGGCGCCGGACGCGGAGGATTCATAGAGTTTAGTGTGGGATTAATGCGTGTGCTGCCATGTTACTCTCAAATTATTGGTTTCTGCCAACGTTTCGGGCCTCATGGCGAAACGACACCGGGCAGATGGGCGCACAGCCGGGCGAACAGGCCGCTTTGCAGCAGGCGTTCGCGCCACCACTTCAGGGCAGCACCCTCCTCGCCGGCGCGCCATGCCAGGTAAAACGTTTCGGGCGCGCGCAGCTCTTCGACCTGTTTTTCCACCAGCAGGCCGGCCGCAATGGCGGCCCGGGCGCAGGGCTCGGGCAGGAAACCGAAGCCCATGCCGGCAATTTGCAAGTCTAGTTTGGCCTGCATGGTGGGCACGGTCAGCGCATCCTGGCCGAACAGCAAGCCCACGGTGCGCGGCGCCATGTTGCGCGCCGAATCGGCCACCACGATGGCGCGGTGCTCCTGCAACATGGCCCGGTCCAGCGGTTCGGCCGCGCTTGCCAAAGGATGATCAGGCGCCACCGTAAATACAAACGACACATTGCCAATGGCGCGCGCCACATAGCCGCCGCCGGCCGGACCGTCGCCCGCCACGCCCACCAGCAAGTCGACCCGGCGGTCCAGCAAGGCTTCCCAGGGACCGGTCAGGGTTTCCTGGGCCAGGCGCAGGCGGGTTTGCCGGGTAAGCTGGTAAAAGTCGCGGATGTCGTCCACCAGCGCCAGCGCCGAAAACATCGAATCCATGCCGATGGCCAGTTCCGTTTCCCAGCCGGACGCCACGCGCCGCACGCGGTGTTCAAGATCTTGCGCCGCTTTCAGCAGGTAGCGCCCTTCCTTGAGCAGTTCGCGCCCTGCCGGCGTGAGCATGATGCGCGGGCCGTTGCGTTCGAATACCTGGACCGACAGGTCGTCTTCCAGCTTGCCGACCATGTAGGAGATGGTCGACGGCACCCGGTGCAGTTCCAGGCCGGCCTTGGAAAAGGAGCCGCGGCGGTCGATGGCGTCGATGATTTGCAGGGCTTCGAGCGATAATCTGAGCATTCGATTTTTTCGATAGTAAATGACGAAATTTTCCGTTTTTTGAAACATGCGGCACAAACTATACTAGCATCAACCCCGTAAAACGCGGATTCGAAATTACTGCACATAACAGGAGCACGCCATGCTGGAAATTCGTAAGAGTGAAGAACGCGGTTCGGCCAACCACGGCTGGCTGCAATCGCAGCACACGTTTTCGTTCGGCGACTATCGCGATCCGCGGCACGTGGGTTTTGGTCCGCTGCTGGTGATTAATGAAGACCGCGTGGCGCCGGGCCAGGGCTTCGGCACCCACGGCCACCGCGACATGGAAATCATTTCCTACGTGCTCGAAGGCGCACTGGAGCACAAGGACAGCCTGGGCACGGGGTCGGTGCTGCACTATGGCGATGTGCAGCGCATGAGCGCGGGCACCGGCGTGCGCCATAGCGAATTCAACGGTTCGGCCAGCGATCCCGTCCATTTCCTGCAGATCTGGATCCAGCCCGCCGTGCAGGGCATTCCTGCCAGCTACGAAGAAAAGCACTTCGCGCCGGAAACCAAGCGTGGCCAGCTGCGCCTGGTGGCGTCGGGCGACGGCCGGGACGGCTCGGTCCTGATTCACCAGGACGCGTCCTTTTTTGCCGGCCTGTTCAATGGCGACGAGCACGCCAGCCATGCACTTGGCGCTGGCCGCACCGGCTACGTGCACGTGATCCGCGGCGCCGTCACGGTCAACGGCACCGCACTGAAAGGCGGCGACGCGCTCAAAATCACGCAGGAAACGGCCATCACCGTGGGCAATGCGGAAGCGGCCGAAGTACTGGTATTCGACCTGCCCTACTGAGCGTTTAGAGGCCCCCGCCCAACGGCAGGGGCCAATTTCCGCTACACTTGCGGCTACAGCAATAGATTTGAGAACACCGTCATGCCGTCCGCACCGAACGAAGAACTGTTGGATTACACCACCTCGTGCCTGCTGCCCACCCCCTGGGCACAGTTCACGCTGCACGCCTTCGTCGAGCATTCCACGGGCAAAGAGCACCTTGCCATGACCCTGGGCGACATCAGCAACGGCGAACCGGTGCTGGCGCGCGTGCATTCCGAATGCCTGACCGGCGACGTGCTGTTTTCGCAGCGTTGCGACTGCGGCGCCCAGCTCGAAGGCGCGCTCAAGAAAATCGCCGATGAAGGCCGCGGCATC
Source organism: Pseudomonadota bacterium (assembly GCA_040388805.1). Classification (GTDB taxonomy): domain Bacteria; phylum Pseudomonadota; class Gammaproteobacteria; order Burkholderiales; family Burkholderiaceae_D; genus Telluria_A. The sequence goes on along the minus strand of JAZKBE010000106.1, from coordinate 4,622 downwards.
CTGCTGTATTTGCGCCAGGAAGGCCGGGGCATCGGCCTGGTCAACAAGATCCGCGCCTACCGCCTGCAGGAAGCCGGCGCCGACACGGTCGAAGCGAACCTGGCGCTGGGCTTTCACGCCGACGCCCGCAATTACGAACTGTGCAAGCCGATGCTGGCCCAGTTCAAGATCAAGTCGCTGCGCCTGATGACCAATAACCCGCGCAAGATCGACGCCATGGAAAAACTGGGCGTATCGGTCAGCGAACGGGTGCCACTGCTGGTCAACCGCAACGCCTTCAACAACAGCTACCTGAACACCAAGGCTGCCAAGCTGGGGCACATGATGGATCCCGTGGCCGAAGCGGTTGCACAGGACGGGGAACTCTAAAACCCCCAAATAATGTAAGCTGACGGCAAGATAAGGAACAACTTGCATAGGGTTTACATGAAATTAGTTCAGATTGCCGTGCTGTGGACCTGTCTGGGCGCCAGCGCGGTGTCGCTGGCGGGCCAACCGGCCGCCGCACAAGCACCATCTCCCGCCGCGGGCAAGGCCCCGGCAAGCGCACCCGTCACCCCCGTTCCCGTTACCGCCCCGCCGCCTGCCCCTGCGGCCGAGGTCGAGGAAAACGCCCCGCTGCCGCCGCCATCGTCGGCCGCGCAAAAGCTCTATTCCGCCGCCAAGGACGACCTGCTGCAGATCCGCATGCTGCTCAAGAACGGCCGCAGCCAGTCGTCGGTCGGTTCGGGCTTCATGGTGGGCACCACCAACCTGGTGCTGACCAACTACCACGTGGTATCGCAGATGGCGATCGACCCGGACGTGTACGTGGGCGAATTCGTCGACACCAACGGCAAGAGCGGCCCGGTGGAACTGCTGGCGGTGGACGTGCTGCACGACCTGGCCGTGGTCCGCGTCAAGCGCACCGGCACGGGCTTTTTCGACATTCCCGAAAAACTGGTCAAGCTCACCCAGGGCCAGTACCTTTACTCGCTGGGCAATCCGCTCGACCTGGGCTTTGCGATTTCCGAAGGCTCGTACAACGGCATCATTTCGCGCAGCTTTTACGACCAGCTGATGTTCACCGGCCCGATCAACTCGGGCATGAGCGGCGGCCCGAGCGTGACCAGCGATGGCGGCGTGGCCGGCGTCAACGTATCGAAGCGGCGCGACGGAGAGCTGGTGAGCTTCCTGGTGCCGATCCGCTATGCGCAGGAGCTGCTCAAGAAGGTGGCCTTGCAGACCACGGCGCCGAAGGACTTCAATCCCCTGATCGGCCAGCAACTGCTGGTGCACCAGAAAGCGATGATCGACCGCCTGCTCGACGCGCCGCTGTCGCTCAAGAGCATGGGGCCGTACATGGTGCCGGTGCGCGAGTCGGAACAGGTGCGCTGCTGGGGGCGGTCCAACGTGAAGGCGGAAGCCACATTCACCGCCGACACCATGGCCTGCGCGATGGAGTCGGCCATCTTCGTATCGGATTCGCAGCAGACCGGGCACCTGTCGATGACGCACCAGTACGTGCGGTCGGCCAGCCTGGATGCGGTGCGCTTCGCCGCGCTTGCCAGCACCTTGTTCAAGGCCGACAACCTGGGCACCACCAAGGACACGCGCCTGACGGGACCGATGTGCACCGAGCAGTTCGTGAGAACAAAAACACTGCCGCTGCGCGCGGTGACCTGCGTGCGCGCCTACCGCAAGTTCGCCGGCCTGTATTCATTCACGCTGCTCACGGCCAGCACCGACGACGCGAAGGCGAGCCTGCAAAGCCGTCTCGATGTGGTTGGGGTGTCTTACGAAAACGGGGTACGCACCACACGCGCCTTCCTTGAAGCACTTGGACGCGGGAGCAAGAAATGAGCGCGCCGTACTTCATTGAAATGCTGGCCCGGAATGGCGACGTACTGCACCGCCACCAGGTGGACCAGCTGCCGATCCGCCTTGGACGCGGCTACGACAACGACTTTATCCTGGACGATGCGTTTGCGGCGCCCAACCACGCCGTCGTGGAAGCCGGCGAGAACGACACGCTGGTGCTGCGCGACCTGGGCACGAAGAACGGCGTGATCTGCAAGGGCAAGCGGCACACCAGCCTGCCGATCAATGGCGACACCGTGATCCGCCTTGGCCACACCATGTTGCGCGTGCGCGGCGCGGACCACCAGGTCAGGCCGGAACTGATCGACCGCACCAGCCATGCATGGGAAGGCGCCGTGCCTGGCCTGGTCGGCATGCTGCTGATCGGCGTGTTCGCCCTGTTCACCATGTGGCTGAACGACACCCAGTCCTTCCAGCTGGTGCGCTACCTGCAGGCGCTTTCCTACGGCATAGGCGCGGGGCTGGTGTGGGGCGGCGCGTGGGCCTTCGCCAACCGCCTGTTCGGCCGCAATGCGCGGCTTGGGCGGCACCTGTTCATCTTTGGTTGCGGCCTGACCGCGGTCACCGTGTGGAAGCTGGCATCGAGCTCGATCGGCTATGCGTTTTCGCTGGAGTCGTTCACGCGCTACGGTTCGCACGCGCTGATCACGATCGTGGCGGGGATGGTGTTCTATCACATGACGACCGTGAAGCCGCACCACACGCGGCGCTTTGCCACGACCTGCTTGATCCTGGGCCTGCTGGCATCGGGGCTGACGCTGATCAGCAACGAACAGCGCAGCGGACGCATGGCGGACAATCTCTACATGTCGGTCATCATGCCGCCTGCGATGCGCATCAGCCCGGACCACAGCACCGATGAATTCATGGTCAAGCTCGGCGACATGAAGGCGAAGCTGGACGTGGAGCGCACGCGCAAGGTCAAGGACGAAGGCGACGACGACGAATAAGCACCACATCGCCCTCGCGCAAGCGGGGGCCGATGCCCAACCTGGGAGCCAGGCATGCCAGTATTTTTGTTTATCGCATTGATATTGTTTGGTATCGTCGCGATCCTCTACTTCGCACCGCATCTCAGGATTCTGAATATTGTCGACTACGAATCCACGCACTCGCCCGACGGTATCAACCGCTACGCCGCAGCACGGCTGCTCATTCCCGCATGCGTGAGCTTGGGATCCGCATTCATTGCCGGGATCCGACCAGACCTGATGGTGCCGCTGATATTCCTCCTCATGATTTCCATATTGGTCGCAGTGGTATGGATTGCTGCTGGTGTCAATCGCTTGAAAGCATAGGAAAAGAGGCGAAGACGCCGGATAAGCACCACATCGCCCTCGCGAAGGCGGGGGCCCATAGCACTCGCGACCAGGAATGCAGATTTCAAAGCAGATCAACAAATGACCACCTCAATATTTCTGGTTCATCCAAATGGAAAAAGCCGGCGAATAGCTCCCTGCTTTTGTTGGCTTGGCCTTTTTTCTGCCTCCATGATTTCGTGGAAACATCAGTCACGAGGACATTACAATGTACCAAGCTCAGCGTTTAATGCGTCGGCACCACTGCAATCCAACCGACACGGCAGATACGTTACGCCTGTTTCTTGAAAGCGCCCCAGGGGTTATCAGCGTGAGCGAAGTCGAACCACATCGAAAGGGTGGTTTTCGAGCCGTCTTCGATCTCGAGCACGAACACTTAGGTTCGTTTATTGCCGAACTAGAGCGAAATGATTGGATGTCCGTGTTGTAGGACATGAGCACGTTCCGATTTGTGGTGGCAGCCGCCGCGGAGCCCCCCCTGTTCGCCGTCAGGTACAATCGGCAGAGATCGGCCCAGAGGACTAAACCGCTCGCGCGGTAGGACTCCGATTAAAGGTAACTCGTAGTTGACAGCATGGCTCCGGTTTCTATCGTGAAACAGAGGCAATCCGCCTCGTTTCCGACAGGAGCCTAGCCATGAAAGCGCCAGCAAATCCCTCCAGCCCGCTTCGCCAGCGGATGATCGACGACATGCGTATGCGCAAGCTCGCGCCCAAGACACAGCAGCACTATGTCCGAGCCGTGCGCCGGTTCGCAGAGTTTCTCAAACGCTCACCGGACACAGCCAGCACCGAAGACTTGCGGCGCTATCAACTGTACTTGGTTGACCAAGGTACATCGCCGATGTCGCTCAATGCCGCTATCACCGGCCTGAAGTTCTTCTTCGACATTACGGCCGACCATCCGGAATTGATGGCCAAGATGCGTCCGGTGCGGGTACCACGCACGCTTCCCGTGATACTCAGCCGTGAAGAAGTCAGTCGCCTGATCATCGCCGCCGGCAACCTCAAGCATCAAACGGCGCTCGCGCTGGCCTACGCCACGGGGCTGCGGGCGAGCGAGGTTGTCGCCCTGAAGGTCGCTGACATCGACAGCGAACGCATGACCCTGCGCGTGGAACAGGGCAAGGGACAGAAGGACCGCTACGCCATGCTGGCGCCGGTGTTACTCGAACGCCTGCGTGTATGGTGGCGGGTGGCGAGGGCACAGGGCAAGATGCCCGATGGCGGCTGGCTTTTCCCGGGTCTTAACCCTTTCAATCAGCTCAGCGCGCGACAGCTCAACCGTGCGATCCATGCGGCAGCGCACGAAGCTGGAATCGATAAAAGCGTCTCGATGCATACGCTGCGCCATAGCTTTGCCACTCATCTGCTGGAACAGAAGGTGGATATCCGTGTCATCCAGGTGCTGCTTGGTCACAAGAAGCTCGACACCACAGCCCTC
>JAZKBE010000105.1:0-41378 GCA_040388805.1 Pseudomonadota bacterium | reverse complement strand
GTGTCCGGATGTCAGGCCTGGCCCCCGCCGAATGCTTAAATTGGGAAAGCGCGGCTTTCTGGCAGGCCGCGCAGTGTCGTACCGAGCTGGAAGCAGGCGCCATCGGCTTGCGCGGGATCGGCCAGGCCGATGCGCGCGCTGGTGACGTACAGCACGTCCAAGTCCGGTCCGCCGAACGCCACGCAGCTCGGCTGCACTGCCGGGCACGCCACGATGCGGTCCACGCTGCCGTCCGGTGCGTAACGTACTACGCGCGATGCGCCCCACTGCGCATTCCACAGATGGCCTTCGGCATCGATGCAGGAGCCGTCAGGCTCGCCCAGCTCGCCATCGAGTTCGGCAAATACGCGGTCGTTGCTGACGGCGCCGGTGACGACGTCGTAGTCGCAGCAGCGGATCGCGCGGTCCGGGGAGTTGGCGTAATACATGGTGGCGCCGTCCGGGCTGAAGCAGATGCTGTTGGCGATGGCGCAGTTTTCCAGCAGCAGGCGTTCCAGCGTCAAATCATGATTCAAGCGGTAGAAGCCGCCGATCCGTTCGCGCGGTTCGGCTTCGTTGAAGGTGCCGAACACGAAGCGGCCCTGGCGGTCGCAGCGGCCGTCGTTCAGGCGCGTGGTCAAGCCCTTTTCAACGGCCACGATGGCGGTGAATTCGCCGGTCGAAAAATCGAAGAATGCCAGCTGCGAGGCCAGCCCCAGCAGCAGGCGGTCGTCGCTGTTGGTCAGCGCGAACGATGCCACCTTTTCCGGCATCGGCCAGCTTTGCGTGATGCCGCTGGCAGGATGATGCGACCACAGGGTCGAACCCAGGATATCCGTCCACAATACCCGCTCGCCGCGATCGTCCCACAGGACGCATTCGCCAAGCTGGTTCCTGGCATCGACCATCATTTCAAACATTGTGTCCCCACGTAAAATTTATACTTCGACACGGTCGCATATTCTTCGCCGGGCCGCAAGATAGTATTGGGAAAATCTGGTTGATTTGGCGAGTCCGGAAAGTGCTGGGGTTCCAGGCACAGGCCGCTGCGGAAGCCGTATGTACGGCCCTTGCCGCTCAGGGAGCCGTCGAGGAAATTGCCGCTGTAGAACTGAAGGCCAGGCTCTTCGGTATGCAGTTCCAGCACCCTGCCCGACTGGGCGTGGCGCAGGCGCGCAGCCAGCGTGGAAGCCCGTCCGGCAGGCTTGGTCAGTGCAAAATTATGATCGTAGCCCCATCCGTAGGCCAGTTGTTCCTCTTCCGATCCGATGCGCGCACCGATCGCGTGCGGGGTGCGGAAGTCGAACGCTGTGCCGGCCACCGGCGCCAGTTCCCCGGTCGGAATCAGGGTGGCGTCGACCGGCGTGTAGGCGTCGGCAGCGATGGTGAGCTGGTGCCCGAGGATGTCGCCACCGCCGGCCAGGTTGAAATAGGAATGCTGGGTCAGGTTGACCGGGGTGGCTTTGTCGGTCACGGCGTCGTAGCTGATGATCAGTTCATCGTCGCCATTGAGTTCGTACACGACGGTCACGTCCAGGTTGCCCGGATAGCCCTGCTCGCCGTCCACGCTGCGCCGCATCAGCGTCAGGCCGACCGAATCGCCTTCCTGGAAGGGAAGGACGCGCCACAGCATGCGGTGAAACCCGTCCAGTCCGCCATGCAGGTGATTGGCGCCATTGTTGACCGGCAGCTGCACTTCCTTGCCATCGAGCGTGAAGCGGCCTTCGCGCAGGCGGTTGCCGTAGCGGCCGATCAGCGCGCCGAAATATGTGCCGTCATCGAAATACGGCTCCACGCTGTCGTAGCCGAGCACGATGTCGGCCATGACACCGTCGCGGTCCGGCGTGTGCAGCGCGGTAATGATGCCGCCGAAGTCGGTGACCTTGATGACCAGGCCGTTGCGGTTGGTCAGCGTGTAGAGCGTTGCGGGGCGGCCGTCCGGCAAATATCCGAAGGCCGCCGTAGTGATACCAGATTGCACTTTATTCCTCGACGATGGACGGCCGCCCGAATACCGGCATACCCTGCGCGTCCCAGCGAAGGGGTTTGACATAGGTATGGCGGTCCGGGTTCCATAAGGGATCGCCGACGATTTCCGTGTAGGTGCGCGCGTGGTACACCAGCAGCACGGACTGGCCATCGTCGCCGACCGTGAAACTGTTGTGCCCCGGCCCGTACACGCCGTGCTCGTAGCAGGTTTGCAGCACCGGCTCCTTCAGTTTGGTCCACGCCGAAGGATCGAGCAGGTCGGCATTGTCATCCGCCCACAGCAAGCCCATGGCGTAGTTTTCGTCGGTGGCGCTGGCCGAGTAGCTGATGAAAACCTTGCCATTGCGCTGGATGACCGAGGGCCCCTCATTGACCCAGAAGCCGCGGATTTCCCAGTCGAACTCGGGTTTGCTGAGCATGACGAGCGGCCCCGCCAGTTGCCACGGCGTCGACATGGGCGCGATATACAGGTTGGAATTGCCTTCGATCGCTTCGTCCTTTTGCGCCCACAGGTAATACAACTGGCCCCGGTGGGTGAAGGTGGTCGCGTCCAGGCAGAAGGTGTCGATGCCGGTATCGATCTGCCCCATGAATTCCCATTCGCCTTCAAGCGGGTTGGCGCTGGTATTGCGAACGGCGTACATGCGGTGCTGGAACAGCTTGTGCTTGATCTCTCGGCTGGGCGCGGCCGCGAAGTACACATACCAGGCGCCCTGGTTGTAATGCAGCTCGGGCGCCCACAGCAGTTCGCTGTATGGGCCGGATTCCGGCTTGTGCCACACATCGACCTTGTCCGCATTGGCAAGTTCCGCGATCGTGCGCGCGCGGCGCAATTCGATGCGGTTGTATTCGGGCACCGAGGCGGTGAAATAGTAATAACCGTCGCTGTGCTTGTAGATATAGGGATCGGCGCGCTGCTCGATCAGGGGTGTCAGTGTCTGCATGGTGTTATTGGGTGACGTAGCCGCGGGTACGCATGTCGGCTTTCACGCCGCTGTAGTACTCGTCGCTGATGCGGTACTTGAACATCAGCAGGCCCATGATGAAGTGGAAGAAGCCGGGAATAATGGTCAGCATCAGCGCGATGCCGGTCAGCGCCAGCGGCGTCTGCTCCTGGTTCGGCTGGTAGTTGAAGTAGGTCAGCAGCACGCCGACCAGGCCGCCCGCCACCGCCATGCCGGCCTTCTGGCACACTGAAATGCCGCCGAAGGCAAAGCCCGACACGCGCTTGCCGGTCTTGACCTGGCCGTAGTCGATGGTTTCGGCGATGGCCGACCAGAATACCGGCGCATGCAGGTCCACCACGAAGGACAGCACGAAATACAGTATGAAAGCGAGCATCACGTCGCCCGGCTTGACCGCGTAATAGATCAGCACGCTGATCAGCGCCACGGCAATCTGGGTATTGCGGAACAGCTTGACCTTGCAATAGAACTTGGTGATCCAAGTCGAGGCCACCATCGACAGGATGGCCGCCACCACGCCGGTGGTCAGGAAAGCCGACACCACGGCCGTGTCGCCGCCCAGGTAGTACTTGGCGTAGTAAATGGCAACCGAACCGCGCACCACGTAGCCGACCGTGCCGGTCACGCACACGCCGCACAGGATCAGCCACTGGTCGTTGCGCAACAACAGCTTGAACTGCTCCGCGAGCGACTGTTTCTCGACCACGTGGACCACGCGTTCGGTGGTGGTGAACACGCAGAACAGGAACAGCAGCACGCCCATCGCGGCCATCACGGCCATGGCGGCCTGGTAGCCGGCGGCAGGATTGCCGTTGCCCCACTGCTGGGCCAGGATAGGCACGATGATGGTCACCATGAAAGCGCCGATTTTCGCGAAGAACAGGCGGTAGCCATTGGCCGACAGGCGCTCCTTGGGATCGCTCGTCAGGCCGCTGATCAGCGAAATGTAGGGTATGCCCACGCCGGCCGTCATGATGGTCATCAGGATGTAGGTGGAGTAGGCCCAGACCAGCTTGGCGTCGTAACCCCAGTCCGGCGTGGTGAATACGAAAAACACGCTGATGCCGTAGGGGATGGCCAGCGCCAGCAGCCATGGACGGTAGCGTCCCATGCGCGAGGTGTAGCGGTCGGTCAGTTGCCCCATCACCAGGTCGGCCACGGCGCCGACCACCTTGACCAGCACGAACAGCAACGCCAGGTCCTGCGTGCGCAAGCCGTAGATATCCGTGTAGAAGAAGGTGATGATCAGCATCATCGACGAAATGACGACGTTCAATGCCATGTCGCCGGCGCCAAAGCCGACTTTTTCCAGCGTGGATAGTTTTTGGGTATTCATCGTCTTGCTTTCTTTTCTACAGCCACGAAAGACGTCATCACAACGTCTCTTCCGTATAGCGCTACTTTACCCGGAATTAATTACGCCAGGCCAAGGACAAGCCGACGCTGCGGTCATAGCGGCGCGTATCGCGCGGGAAAATATCCTTGTCGGTCCAGTAGTCGACATACTTGAAGTTCAGCAGATTGGTGCCGGTCAGGTTGACCGACAGGTTCTGCGTGATCTTGTAGCTGAGCGAACCGTCGAGCGAGGACATGGGCGCGGCGATCATGTCGCGTGCCGGCGACGTGCCGGCGTTGCCCGGGCGGTCGCCGTAAATCTGCACGAACTTCGAACGCCAGTTGTAAGCAAGGCGGCCTGATACCGGACCACGCTCGTACAGGCCAACAATGTTGTACGAGAACTTGGACAGGCCCGCGAAGGGTTTGCCCGCCAGGTCCGGGTTGACGGACGAGGTGACGCCGCCTTCGGTATAGGTTGCGTTCATCTGCAGGCCCAGGCCGCCCAGCCAGCCAGGCAACTTGTCATAGAATTGCTGGTATGCGATTTCCAGGCCTTGCAAATGCCCCTTGTCCGAATTGAACGGACGCGCCGTGCTGTAAGTCACACCCTGGAACACTTCATCCTGGGTGCGGCTCATGATGTAGCCGTCGAAGTTGTGGCGGAATACGGTGCCGCTGATCATGCCGGTCGGCGCGAAATACCATTCCACTGCCGCATCGAGGTTCTGGCCGGTGAATGGCTTCAGCGCCGGATTGCCGCCCGATGCCGACGCTTGCACGGTATTGCCGTTCGACGCCACGTAGGCCGTTCCCGGGTTCAGCTGCGCAAAATCGGGACGGGTCAGCGTCTTGGCGTAGGCCAGGCGGCCGATCACGCCGTCGCGCAAGTCCAGCTTGAAGCTGGCGCTCGGCAAGACTTCGGTGCCGCTGTTGCTGGTCGGGGTATCGACGTACGCGCCATTGAGCAAGCTCTTGCCGACCAGGTCGGCGTCGGTTTTGCTGACGCGCACACCCAGCACGCCATCAACCGGAATGCTGCCCAGGCTGAAACCGACCTTGGCTTTGCCGTAGAAGGCGATATTGCGTTCTTCATCGCTGAAGAAGGAACCCGGATCGATGCCGCGCGGCGCCGACGTGCCCGTCACTGCCTGGCGCACCACGTCCGTATTGGTGCGCATGAATTCCGCGCACGGGGTGTACCAGCCTGAGGTGCCGTAATTCTGCGACAGGGCGGGCGCGGTGCAATTGAGGCCGGGAATGCTGGCCGCCGAAATCTGCTGGATTGGTTCCCAAGCGCCGCGGTAACCGGGCGCGGACAGGCTGCCTTCGAAGGACTTGATCGATTCGGCCTTGCGCTGGTTGGCGCGCAAGCCACCCGAAAATTCCTTGAAGAAGCCCTCGTTCTCCGGCAGGTAGATGGCGTCGGCACGCCAGTCCGTGGAGCTGCCCTTGTCGTTGCCGTAGCGGTCGAACAGGGCGAACAGATTGCTGTTGGCCGGATTCGACAAGTCCTTGCCGGTGTATTCCATGTAGGCCGAACCGTCAACATTGGTCTTCAGTTCCACGCGCGGCACATTGATGATGACGTCCAGGATAGGATTCTTCCAGGCGTAGCTGCTGTTGGTACGGGCGATTTCAGCATTGACGCGCAGCGAAGGCGTCACCTTCCAGCGCGCGCCAATGGCGAACTGGGACGTCTTGTTTTCGGCCGCGTGCGCCTGGGTCGACAGGATGGTATTGGCGTCGCGCGAGGACAAGGTGTCAAGCTGGTCGGTGCCCGGAATCTTGGTGGCGCCGATGACATTGGCCCACCATGGCAAGCCGACGAAGAAATCGGTTTCGTTGGCGATCTTGAAATTGGTGTTGATGCCCTCGGCGTACAGCTCGAGGTCGGCGTTCGGCTTCCATTGCAGCGCGATATTCTGGGCGGCGCGTTCGCGTTCGCCGTGGACGGCTTGCAAGCCCACCAGGTCCGGGCCGGTCAGGTTCGGCAGCAGCCAGTCCTTCTGGATCGGGAAGGTATTGAAGGAACGTTCTTCGAAGAAGTTGTTCTTGACGTAGGAAATGCCGAACAGCGCACCGAATTCGCCCGCGCCGGTCTTCCAGCGGTTCGAGATCATGGCGCTGCCTTCCGGATCGGTCTTGTGCGCCTTGTCCTGGTTTTTCACGCCGGCCGTGGCGCTCATGGTCAGGCCCTTGAAGTCGAAGGGACGGTTGGTGCGCACGTCGATCACGCCGGCAATGCCGCCTTCGACCAGGTCGGCATTTTGCGACTTGTACACGTCCACGCGCTGCAGCATGGTCGAAGGAATGTCGGCCAGCTGGATGTAGCGGCCGGTGGTGGTGAACATTTCGCGCCCGTTGAGCATGGTGGCAATGCCCGGCAAGCCGCGGATCAGGACCGTGTTCGCTTCGCCGGCGTCGCGCCGCACCTGGATGCCGGACACGCGGGCCAGGGTCTGGGCCACGTTGGTGTCGGGGAACTTGCCGATGTCGTCGGCGACGATGGAATCGATGACGTCGTCCGCTTCCTGCTTGATCTTCTGGGCGGTCTGGGCTGCGCGGCGCACGCCGGACACCACCACGACCGCTGTTTCGGCCGCGGGCTCGGTGGCGGCAGGCGCTTGCCGGGCCCACACGGAGGCACTGGAAAGGACACCGGCGGCGGCGAGCGCGGCGACGGTCATGTTCAGTGTGAATGGGCGATCGGATGGCGCCGGGCGGCGGCCATGAATGGTGGGTTTCATACGTCTCCTGAATCTGTTTTTTTGTGTATCGCAGCGCGGCTTTTCGGCGCTGAGTGAATATTAGTTAAACGATAGAAATCAATCCAATCAATTTTTTTGGGTTTTCGATATCGTTTTTAATATCACTTGCGAGGCACTATGGCGCGATGCGCTTCCAGTAAATCCGCGTCCCGGTCAGTCCGCCGTGGGGCTTGAGGGCGTAGTCGGGAATTTCACCGGCCAGGGTGTAGCCCTGGCGTTCGTACAGGGTCGCGGCGCCGCCGTCGGTGGCGGTGTCGAGCACCAGGAGTGTGCGTCCCGCTTTCGCCGCGACCGCTTCGGCTTCGCGCAGCAGGGCCGACGCCACGCCCTGGCCCCGGTGCGACAGGCGCGTCATCATCTTGGCGATCTCGGCCCGGTGCGGCTGGTTGGGCGGCAGGTCGAGCAATACGGTGACCGTGCCGGCGAGCGTGTCACCGTCGTAAGCGCCCAGCACCACCCGCTCGCCCCTGCCCGCCGCGGCCAGCGACTGGATCCAGAAGGCATAGGCCTTTTCCCATGGCAGCGGATGCATGAAACTGACCGAGCCGCCGTTGGCAACCACCTCGACCAGGATCTCCGCCAGCGCCGCGCAGATGTCCGGCGATGCGCCAATCTTTTTGATGATGATGTCGGCCATGATGGGTCAGCTCCGTGCGAGGACAACCAGGTAGGTACATGGGGCGGCGCTGTCGTTGGCCAGCGTCACGTCGGACGGCGGGCCGAAGGCCAGGCAGTCGCCCCGGGCCAGCGCGTGCCGGTGGCCGCCTTCCAGCACCACCAGTTCGCCAGCCAGCATCCACAGCGCCTGGCGGATGTGCGCGTAGGACGATGCCGGCAATTCCACCTTCTGGCCGGGCGGCAGTTCGACTTGCACCACTTCCAGGGGATGGTCGGGACGGCTCAGGATTTGCCGGCGCACATAACCGGTGGCCGGGTCGCGCCACACGGGCTGGCTGGCGGCGCGCGACACGCGTTCCTGCTCGCCCTCGCCTTCGGCGCGCAGCAGCAAACCGGCCAGGGTCAGGTCGAAGGCGCCCGCCAGGCGCACCAGGATCACGGCGGTGGGGCTGACCTCGCCCCGCTCGATCTTGCTGATGGTGGCCTTGGAGACGCCGGCACGCTCGCCCAGGTCGGCCAGCGACCAGCCGCGGGCATCGCGTTCGAGTTTGATGCGGCTGGCGATCCGGGCCCCAGTATCGTCAATTAAAGAAGTCATACGTCCATTATAATGGACGACATGGGGGTTTGCAAGACACAAGAAAAAGGCCGGAAATTCCGGCCTGGTGTTACTGCGTTTTCTTCCTGGCCACGAAGGCGGCGCATGCGGCTGCTGCCAGGAACAGCATGATACCGGATGGCTCGGGTACCGGTTCCACATAAGGACGAATGAACATCAGCTGGCTGACATCGCCGTTCACACCGAATTGCATGCCATCGCTTGGGCGCACCCACATGATATTGAACGTCGCGTAGTCGAAATTCGACAGGCTCAGTTCCGGCGGCAAGGACGAACCGGTAAGGAAGCTACCATCGATATTCATGAACGAGTAATTCAGGGTCTGTGTCAGGTCGTCGCCCTGTTGGCCGGAATAGGTGAAGTTGAGAATGTCCCATCCCCACTCCATATTGTCCTGGACCGAGAGGATATTCGGTGTCTGGTTGCCGAAAAACTCCAGGTTATTCCCCGTGCGCATGTTGAACAAGGCCGATATGCCATTCGGCATGTACCAGGCTGCGCTGCCGATGTTTCCCACTGCTGGGTTTGAAAACGCAGGAACCGTATCATCCTCGTAGATGAACAGGCCGCCGAAGGTATCACCAAGAACAATCTCGGAACCGGTGAAGTACGACGAATCCAGGACGGTAAACTGGCCATCCACAGGATTAAATTCATACATGAAGGTCACGCGCAAATTAGCCGCGTGCGCCACGCTGGCGTGCGTCGGCGCCGCCAGTACCGCGATGAACAGAAGCGCCGCAAGACGCAATGCCGGGAAAAAAGTAATCAAAATAGCTGCCTGAAGGTTAAGTTAAAATTCCGGCAAGAATTTTAAGTTAGCTGCAGGTATTTACCAAGTCTTATTTGCTATTTTAACAATTTTCACGAATAAAGTGACATTTCCTTGCATTCAGAGTCGCACTGGTGTGGCGGCGTTGTCGCCCACCACGGTATTCCACTGGCGCACGCGGTAGCCCGTGACCAGGCCGTTCAGGACGTAGGGGTCGGCCTTGGCGAAGCGCTCGGCCACGTCCGGCGATTCGCCCTGGAACATCAGCACGGCCATGTCGGCCGGATCGGACAGCGCGCCGGCGACGATGATCTCGCCGCGCTCCTGGGCGGCCCAGGCCAGCTGCAGGTGTTCGGTGCGGAATTGCCCGCGGCGCTCCAGATAGTCCGGGGCCAGGTCATAGCAAAGCAGGTAATGCATGCGTACTCCTACAGGAAACGGTCGAGAATGCGGCGCGTATGCTTGTCGATGGTGTACATGTCGCGCACCAGGAAATTGATGCCGTGGTTGTCGGCCACCAGCAGCGAAGTGGCGCCGATGCGGCGGATGTCTTCTTCGCCCTTGAGCGTGAATTCGGTATCGCCGCGGTCGGTCTGGACATACCAGGTGCAGGGCGTGGCGTAGCTGCTGACGCTTTTCAGGTGCAGGATCTCGGGCATGAATTCGCGCCCTTCCAGTTCGTCCTCGACCAGCTGGCGCACCGGCAGCGCCAGGTCCTTCATGTCGTCGATCCATCCGACTTCCTTGCCATCGGACAGCACCATGGAAATGCCCTGGTCCGGCGCCTGGATCGGAAACGCCCGCACCGGCGACACCCCGGTGTGGACGTCGCCCGCCGCATCGGTCAGGACCAGCTTGCCGAAACTGTCGCGCGTGAGTTGAAAAGTGGTGCTCGTCATGGCTTATTCCCCATCCTTGTCGTCCATGTCCGTATCGACATTGCGCGCCTGCGCTTCGTAGAGGCGGAAATAGGCGCCTTCGCGCGCCATCAGCGCGTCGTGGCTGCCCTCTTCCATGACCACGCCGCGGTCGAGCACGACCAGGCGGTCGGCCCGGTGCAGCGTCGACAGGCGGTGCGCGATGGCGATCGTGGTGCGGCCCTGGACCAGGTTGTCGAGCGCTTTCTGGATTTCCTTCTCGGTTTCCGAGTCCACCGACGAGGTGGCCTCATCCATGATCAGGATGCGCGGATCGATCAGCAGCGCGCGCGCGATCGAGATGCGCTGGCGTTCGCCGCCCGACAAGCCCTGGCCGCGTTCGCCCACCATCGAGTCGTAGCCCTGCGCCAGGCGCAGGATGAATTCGTGCGCGTGGGCGGCGCGCGCGGCGGCAATGATCTGCTCGCGGCTCGCGTCCGGCTTGCCGTAGGCGATGTTTTCGGCAATGGTGCCGAAGAACAGGAAGGGTTCCTGCAATACCAGGCCGATATTGCGGCGGTAGTCGGACACGGCGAAGGAACGGATATCGACGCCGTCGAGCAGGATCGCGCCTTCGGTCACGTCGTAGAAACGGCAGATCAGGTTGACCAGGGTGCTCTTGCCCGAGCCGCTGTGGCCGACCAGGCCGACGAATTCGCCGGCCTTGATATTGAGCGAAATGCCGCGGTTGACGGCCCGGTTGCCATAGCGGAAACCGACTTCGCGCAGGTCGATGCGCCCTTCGATCTTGTCCAGCTTCACCGGATTGCTTGGCTCCGGCACGCTCGACACATGGTCCAGGATGTCGAAGATGCGCTTGGCGGCCGAGGCCGACTTCTGCGTCACCGATACGATCCGGCTCATCGAATCGAGCCTGCCATAGAAACGGCTGCTATAGGTGATAAACAAGGTCAGCACGCCGACCGTGATCTCGCCTTTCGATACTTGCCAGATACCAAACACCCACACGACCAGCAGGCCCAGTTCGGTCAGGAAGGACACGGTCGGCGAAAACAGCGACCACACCTTATTGAGCTTGTCGTTGACGGCCAGGTTGTGGCGGTTGGCGTCGCGGAAGCGGTTCGCTTCGCGCTTTTCCTGGGCGAAGGCCTTGACCACGCGGATGCCGGGAATGGTATCGGCCAGCACATTGGTCACTTCGCCCCACACGCGGTCGATTTTTTCGAAGCCGGTGCGCAGGCGGTCGCGCACCACGTGGATCATCCAGGCTATGAAGGGCAGCGGCACCAGCGTGATCACGGCCAGCATCGGGTTGATCGAACACAGGATCACGCCGGTCATGATGATCATCAGCACGTCCGACGCGAAGTCGAGCAGGTGCAGGGAAATGAACACGACAATGCGGTCGCTGCCGCTGCCGATGCGCGACATCAGGTCGCCGGTGCGCTTGCCGCCGAAAAACTCCAGCGACAGCTTCATCAGGTGTTCATAAGTGGTCGAGCGCAGGTCGGCGCCCATCCGTTCGGACACCAGCGCCAGCACATAGGTCTTGCCCCAGCCCAGGGCCCAGGCCAGAACGGCCGACCCGAACAGGCCGCTCATGTACAGCCACACCAGTTCCTGGTCGACCGGCGCGCCGTTCTGGAATGGAATGAGCACATTGTCCATCAGCGGCATGGTCAGGTAAGGCGGAATCATGTGCGCCGCGGTGCTGGCCAGCATCAGGAAAAAGCCCAGGGCCAGTTGTCCGCTGTACGGCTTGGCGAAACGCCACAGGCGGAACAGGGTCCAGGTGGACGGCGGCGTGTACAGCACCTTGGTGCAGATCGGGCACTCGTCCTGGTCCGGCTCCAGCGGCGCCTTGCAGCTCGGGCAGAAATTATGTTCCGGAACATGCACCGGGCGGCCGCTGACGTGGCTTTCCAGCTGTTCGCGGAAATGGTCGAGCACGCGGATGGCGTGCAGGTTCTGGCCCAGCGTGAAGCGCCAGGTGGCCAGGCGGCCGTGGTCGTCCATCAATTCCAGGTGGCCGACGCCGGCGTGGTCATGGTGGCGCAGCACCAGGCCGGCGCGGTAGCTCCACTGCTTCCATTCGCTCTCGCCGGGCGCGCGTGCGATCAGGCGGCGGTCGGTGACGACCACCATGCCTTTTTTGAAACGAAGACGCGAATCAAGGTCAACCTCGACGCCACTCAAAACGTTTTCCCCAGATGCAAGTTCTTTCTCGACATCACCCTGCCAGTGGCCAGGCAGCGTGACAGGCGCAAACGGCGGAGAAATAAGTTGTTTAGATGTCATCGTATTCGAAAAGTGGGACTGGCTCTGGAAGAATCGTTCAGGAATCGAGACTGGCAGAAATCGTTAGGGCGCGGTAAGCTTCGGACGGGCAAGTATACAACATGCCGGGCTTGAAAAAGCCTGACCAGGATCGTGAGGCGGCAACACCGCCGGGCCCTGTTATCAAGAAATCATTTACATGACAAAGAAGAAAGAAATTGAATTTCTCCGCGTGACGCACCTGCGCGGGCCGAATATCTGGACCTATCGCCCCGTGATTGAAGCGTGGCTGGATATCGGCGCGCTTGAAGATTTCCCCTCGAACGCCCTGCCCGGCCTGTACGAGCGGCTCAATGCCTGGCTGCCTGGCCTGGTCGAGCACCGCTGCGGCGTCGGCGAGCGTGGCGGTTTCCTGGAACGCCTGAAGGAAGGCACCTGGTCCGGGCACATCCTCGAACACATCGCGCTGGAACTGCAAAACCTGGCCGGCATGCGTACCGGCTTCGGCAAAACCCGTTCGACCGGCGAGATCGGCGTCTACAAGATGGCTTTCCGCACGCGCCAGCCCGAAGTGGGCATGGCCGCGCTGCATACCGGCCGCGCGCTGCTGATGGCCGCGATCGACGACACCCCCTTCGACCTTCAGCTTGAAGTGGCCAAGCTGGTCGAGATCGTCGACGAACACTGCCTCGGCCCGTCCACCGCCCACATCGTGGAAGCGGCCACCGAACGCAAGATCCCGCATATCCGCCTCACCGACGGCAACCTGGTGCAGCTTGGCCACGGCGGCGCCCAGCGCCGCATCTGGACCGCGGAAACCGACCGCACCAGCGCCATCGCCGAATCGATCGCCAGCGACAAGGACCTGACCAAGACGCTGCTGCAATCGTGCGGCGTGCCGGTCCCGGAAGGCAGCCTTGTCAAGAGCGCCGAAGAAGCATGGGAAGAAGCCCAGGACATCGGCCTGCCGGTGGTGGTCAAGCCCTATGACGGCAACCACGGACGCGGCGTATCGGTCAACCTGATGACCCAGGCCGACGTGGAAAAGGCTTACCACCTGGCCGCCCGCAAGGGCGACAGCAAGAGCGTCATCGTGGAACGCTTCATCACCGGCGACGAACACCGCCTGCTGGTGGTGGGCAAGCACGTCGTGGCCGCCGCCAAGGGCGAATCGCTGTGGGTGCTTGGGGACGGCGTATCGAACGTGATCGCGCTGGTGGACAACCAGATCAACATCGACCCGCGCCGTGGCACCGACGAGAATTCGCCGCTGAACGCGCTGGCGCCGGAAAAAGGCGCCGAGATCATCCTGGAACTCGAACGCCAGGGCATGACCGCGTATTCGGTTCCGCAGGATGGCCAGCGCGTGCTGATCCAGCCCAACGGCAACGTGGCTTACGACGTCACCGACAAGGTGCACCCTTCCGTGGCCGCGGCGGCGGCACTGGCCGCGCGCGTGGTGGGCCTGGACATCGCCGGCGTCGACCTGGTGGCCGAAGACATTTCGCGTCCGCTGGCGGAACAGCGCGGCGCCATCATCGAAGTCAATGCCAGCCCCGGCTTGCTGTCGCACCTGAAACCGGCCGAAGGCGGCCAGCCGCGCCCTATCGGCACCGCGATCGTGGGCCACCTGTTCGGGCCTGACGAAAGCGGCCGCATTCCGATCGTCGGCATCACCGGTTCGATCGGTTCGAGCCTGGTCGCGCGCCTGGTCGGCTGCCTGCTGCACCTGACCGGCAAGCACACCGGCGTGGTCAGCGCCGACGGCCTGTTCCTGGACCAGCGCAAGGTCTCCGGCGCCGATTCGGTCAACTGGGATGCGGGCCAGCGCCTGCTGATCAACCGCACCGTCGAAGCTGCCGTCTTCGAAAGCAATGCGCGCATGATCCTGACCGACGGCCTGGCGTACGACAAGTGCACCGTGGGCGTGGTCACCGACATGGCAGGCCACGAAGTGCTGGGCGAGTTCTACATCAACGATGCCGACGGCATGGCCAACGTGGTGCGCACCCAGGTCGACGTGATCCTGCCGCATGGCGTGGCCGTGCTCAATGGCGCCATCGCCGAAGTGGCCGAGATGGCCGAACTGTGCGACGGCAGGGTGATCTTCTACGGCGCCGATGCGACCGTGCCGGTGATTGCCGCGCACATCGCTGCGGGCGAACGCGCGGTCTTCCTGCGCGCCGGGAATGTAGTGCTGGCCGACGGCGCGACCGAAACGGTATTGCTGAAACTGGCGGCCGTGCATGCCAGCGCATCGAGCCATCCGGACAGCGTGCTGGCGGCGGTAGCGGCCACCTGGGCCATGGACGTTTCGCCGGAACTGATCGCAGCAGGCCTTCGGGCCTTTGACCCGAATCCGAAAAAAGCACACTATTAAATGAATTGGCCCGGCGAGCGCGCCGGGTCCTGGCAGACATCGCCGGCGAGCGATGGCGCCTACCCTCTAAGGATGAACGGTTTATGGAAGTATCTCGCGTACGGGCCCTGCGTGGTCCCAACCTGTGGAGCCACCACACGTCGGTCGAGGCAATCGTCGCCTGCACCGATGCCGAACAAGTCGTAGGCGGCATGCCCGGCTTCGAAGGCCGGCTGCGCGCACTGTTCCCCGAAATGAGCCCGCTGCAGCCCACCGGCCACGATGACACCATCTCCATGGCGCACGTGCTCGAACTGGCAGCGCTTGGCTTGCAGGCGCAGGCCGGCTGCCCCGTCACCTTCAGCCGCACCACCGCAACCATGGAGCCGGGCATCTTCCAGGTCGTGGTCGAGTATTCCGAGGAAGACGTGGGCCGCAGGGCGCTTGCCCTGGCCGAACAGCTGGTGGCCGCTGCCGTCGCCGACACCCCGTTCGACCTGACCGCCGCGCTGACCGAATTGCGCGACCTTGACGAAGACGTGCGCCTGGGACCATCCACCGGCGCCATCGTGCAGGCCGCCGTGGCGCGCAATATCCCCTTCCGCCGCCTGACCGACGGCAGCCTGGTCATGTTCGGCTGGGGCAGCCGCCAGCGCAAGATCCAGGCCGCTGAAATCGACAGCACCGGCGCCATCGCCGAAGCCATCGCCCAGGACAAGGAACTGACCAAGAAACTGCTGCACGCGGCCGGCGTGCCGGTGCCGATGGGCCGGGTCGTGCTTGATAAGGACGACGCCTGGGCCACCGCGCTGGAAATCGGCCTGCCGGTCGTGATCAAGCCGAAGGACGGCAACCAGGGCAAGGGCGTGACGGTCAACGTCACCACCCGCGAACAGCTCGACGCCGGCTACGTGGCCGCGTCCGAATTTCGCGACGATATTCTGGTCGAACGCTACCTGCCGGGCAACGACTTCCGCCTGCTCGTCATCGGCAACAAGCTGATCGCCGCCGCGCGCCGCGACCCGCCTATCGTCGTCGGCGACGGCACCCACACCGTGCGCCAGCTGGTCGACCAGGTCAACCTGGACCCGCGCCGCGGCAATGGTCACGCCACCTCGCTCACCAAGATCCGTTTCGACGACATCGCCCTGGCCAGCCTGGCCAAGCAGGGCTATGTGGCCGACTCGGTGCCGCCGCGCGGCCAGCGCGTCATCCTGCGCAACAACGCCAACCTGTCGACCGGCGGCGCCGCCACCGACGTTACCGACGACGTCCACCCCGAAGTGGCCGAACGCGCCATCGCCGCCGCCCACATGGTGGGCCTGGATATCTGCGGCGTGGACCTGGTGTGCGACAGCGTGTTGAAACCGATCGAAGAACAGAACGGCGGCATCGTCGAAGTGAACGCCGCGCCGGGCCTGCGCATGCACCTGTCGCCATCGTTCGGCAAGGGGCGCAAGGTCGGCGAAGCGATCATCGCGTCGATGTTCGACGACGGCGACGACGGCCGCATTCCCGTGGTGGCCGTGACCGGCACCAACGGCAAGACCACCACCGTGCGCCTGATCGCCCACCTGCTCGGCGCGGGCGGCCTGCGTACCGGCATGACCAATACCGACGGCGTGTACATCGAAGGCAAGCGCATCGACACGGGCGACTGCAGCGGACCGCGCAGCGCGCGCAACGTGCTGCTGCACCCGGACGTGGACGCCGCCGTATTCGAAACCGCGCGCGGCGGCCTGCTGCGCGAAGGCCTGGCCTTCGACCGCTGCCAGGTCGCGGTGGTCACCAACATCGGCTCAGGCGACCACCTGGGCCTGAACTACATCACCACGCTGGAAGACCTGGCGGTACTCAAGCGCGTCATCGTGCAGAACGTGGCCAAGGGCGGCGTCGCGGTACTGAACGCCACCGACCCGGTGGTGGTCAGCATGGCCACCAACTGCCGCGGCACCGTGACTTTCTTCGCTGCCGACCCGGAGCATCCGGTCATGTCCACGCACCGCGCACAGGGCCAGCGCGTGGTCTACGTCAGCGGCGGCAAGCTCGTTGCGGCGCAGGGCAAGACCACGCTGGAAGTGCCGCTGTCGGACATTCCAATCACCCGCAACGGCAGCATCAGCTTCCAGGTTGAAAACGTGATGGCGTCCGTCGCTGCCGCGTGGGCGGTCGGCACCGCGTGGGAAGACATCTGCAAGGGCTTGAAGTCGTTCGCCAACGAGAGCGACAACGCGCCTGGCCGCTTCAACGTGTTCAACTACCGCGGCGCGACCGTGATCGCCGACTACGGCCACAATCCGGACGCCATCCTGGCGCTGGTGGGCGCCGTGGAAAGCATGCCGGCCAAGCGCCGTTCGGTGGTCATCAGCGGCGCGGGCGACCGGCGCGACCAGGACATCCGCCAGCAGACCGAGATCCTGGGCGCGGCCTTCGACGACGTGCTGCTGTACCAGGACCAGTGCCAGCGCGGCCGCGCCGACGGCGAAGTGGTCGGCTTGCTGCGCGAAGGACTCAAGGGTGCAAAGCGCACCACGCACGTGGACGAAATCAACGGCGAATTCATCGCCATCGATACGGCGCTGGCGCGCCTGGGTGACGGCGATTTGTGCCTGATCCTGATCGACCAGGTGGAAGAAGCGCTGGACCACATCGCCAAGCGCATCGCCGAAGGCTGAGTCTGCCTGACGCCAGGAACGGCATCCCCGCGACCGCGGCGATGCCGTTTTGTTTTTTGGTCGTACCGTTTTCCGCTGGTTTGCTATCCTGTGTTAACGTGATCGTTCGGAGGCGCCATGAACCAGCTCACAACTGCGGATTACGAAACAGACTTCACCATCTGGGTTGACGAGCAGGTCGCCATTCTTCGAGCCCGGAAATTTGATGAACTCGATTTACCGAACGTTGTTGTAGAGCTCGAAACCATCGCAAGTTTCCAAATGTATGAGCTTGAGTCGCGCGTGGGGATGCTCCTGTTACACCTTCTCAAATGCCAGTTTCAACCGGAACGCCGGTCTGGCAACTGGGTGGGAACCGTCATCGAACAGCGTCACCGCATTGTGCGACGCCTTGATCATAGTCCCAGCGTGAAGCGATTATTGCCAGAAATCGTAGAAGTCGAGTACCCCGTCGCGGTTAAGCGCGCTAGCGCGGAAACCGGATTAGCGAAAGAAGTATTTCCCGCAGAGAATCCCTATACCTTGGCACAGTTGCTCGATCCCGACTTCATTCCCGGTGCCCCATGAACGTGCTCTATGAAAAGGACTTCGCCCGATGGCTGGAACAGCAAGGCGAACTCTTGCGATCAAAAAAATTCGACCAGCTTGACCTTGACAATCTCATTGAGGAGATCGAGTGCATGGGCGGAAATCTGCGGCGTGAACTACGGTCTCGCATCGAGAATATCATCATGCATTTGCTCAAGTGCCAGTTTCAGCCGGAGCACAAATCGGGCAGTTGGCTAGGCACCTTGCGCGAGCAGCGATCCTGCCTCGGCGAGCTGCTTGAAGATAATCCAAGCCTGAGGCGCCTCGTGGATGAGGCGGTATCGAAGAGGTTCGGACATGCTGTGGCGCGTGCAGCGGACGAAACTGGCATCGAGCGCAAAGTATTTCCCGTCAAGTGCCCTTATAGCGCCGACGACGTGCTCGACCCGGACTTCGTTCCCTGAGCCAGCCGCTGCAACCCGGTTTCCGACACCACCTCCACATACCCATACCCGATCACGATCACGCCATCGTCGGCCAGCAGGCGCAATTCTTTCGACAAGGTCTGGCGCGTGATCCCCAGCATCATGGCCAGCTCTTCCTGCGACACCGGCACGCGCGGACGCATCTGCGACGGGAAGCTGGCGTCGCCCCGTGCCAGCAACAGCAAGCGCCGCGCCACGCGGGCACGCGTCGAACGCAAGGTCGCGTCTTCGACCAGCCCGTACAGCAAGCGGATCCGCCCCGCCAGCAGCGCGGCGATCGCCTTCGCGAAATGCGCGCGCGCCATCAGCACATCGAAGGCCGCGCGCGGCAGCTGCAGCACTTCCACCTTCCCCACCGCCGTCGCATCGTGGGTGCGCGGCGCGCCGTCGATCAGCGAAATCTCGCCGAACCAGATGCCCGCCTCGAGCACCGCCAGGATCGCCTCGCGGCCATCCTCGCGCAGCGACGACATCTTCAGCGTGCCGCTGGCCAGCCCATAGAACCCGGACGGCGCATCGCCCTGGCGGAACAGCATTTCGCCTGGCTGCAGGCGCACCAGTTCCGCGCGCGCCAGCATCAGCTTGCGGTCTTCGACCGGCAAGGCGCCGAACCAGGCGTCGCCGGACATCGGCCCCAGAAGTTCATCCATCTTTATTCGCCCAATTGTAAATAATTTGACAGTTCCAATTGTAGTCCCGCGATACTGTCTATCGCTACAACTATAAGGAGACTTGAATTGAACATCCCATCACTGAAGGGCAAGGTCAGCGACGACGAATGGCAGGCGCGGGTCGACCTGGCCGCCTGCTACCGCCTGGTGGCCATGTACGGCTGGAGCGACCTGGTATTCACCCACATCAGCGCCCGCATTCCCGGCCCCGAGCACCACTTCCTCATCAACCCGTACGGCCTGATGTTCGACGAGATCACCGCCTCGTCGCTGGTCAAGGTGGACCAGCAATGCAACAAGCTCAATGAATCGCCCTTCTCGGTCAACCCGGCCGGCTTCGTGATCCACAGCGCCGTGCACGACGCCCGCCACGATGTGCAGTGCGTGCTGCATACGCATACCCGCGCGGGCGTGGCCGTCAGCGCGCAGAAATGCGGCGTGCTGCCGATCTCGCAGCAATCGACCTTCGTCCTGTCCTCGCTGGCCTACCACGACTACGAAGGCGTAGCCTTCCGCGACGAGGAAAAACCGCGCCTGCAGGCCGACATGGGCGAAGCCACCTTCCTGGTGCTGCGCAACCACGGCCTGCTGGTGGCCACCAAAAGCATCGCCGACACCTTCCTTGCGATGTACACCTTCGAATCGGCCTGCCAGATCCAGCTGGCCGCGCAGGCCGGCGGCGAACTGACGCAGGTGGACCCGCGCATCGTCAAGGGCGTGGCCGAAGCGGCGCGCGTGCAGACCGGTGGCATGGGCGGCGCCTTCGTCTGGCCGTCGCTGATCCGCAGGCTTGACCGCCTCGATCCGGGGTACGCAGCATGACCGCCCAGGCATGGATTCCGCAGGTGCTGATCCTGGCGCTGGCCATCGTGATGTTCGGACTGGGACTGTCGCTCTCGGTGAACGATTTCAAGCGCGTGCTCAAGCATCCCAAGGCCGTGGCCATCGCGCTGGTGCTGCAGGCGCTGGTACTGCCTGCCGTTTGCTATGGCCTGATCGTGCTGCTCTCGGTGCCGCCCCTGTTCGCGATTGGCCTCATGCTGCTGGCCGCGTCGCCGGGCGGCGTGTCGGCCAATTTGTTCAGCCACCTTTTCGGCGGCAACGTGGCCATGAATATCTCGCTCACCGCGATCAACACCCTGCTCTCGATCATCAGCCTGCCGGTGATCGGCACCTGGGCCATCGCCACGTTCGCCGGCACCGGCGAAGTGGTGCCGCTGCAGTTCGGGAAAGTGGTGGAAGTGATCGGCATCGTGCTCGTTCCCGTCGCCGTGGGCATGTATGTGCGCCACGACGCGCCCAAGGTGGCGGCGCGCACCGAAAAGCCGATGAAGATCTTCAGCGCGCTGGTGCTGGCCGCATTCGCGCTCATTGCCATCGTCAAGGAATGGGAAGCGCTGCGCACCTCGTTCATGGTCATCGGCCCGGCCGTGCTGGCCTTTAACGTCATCAGCCTGTTGTCGGGCTACTACGGTTCGCGCATGGCGGGGCTGGACAAGTCGATGGCCACCGCCATCAGCTACGAGATCGGCATCCACAATTCGACCCTGGCGATGTTCATCGCCCTGTCGGTGCTGAACAACTTCCAGCTCGCGCTGCCGGCCGCGCTGTACTCGGTGAGCATGTACATCACGGCGACCCTGTTCGGCATGCTGGTCCTGAAAAAGCCGGAGGCGAGCGCCAGGATCGCCTGATTTCAGTTGCCTCGCGGCAAAGAAATATTTGCAATGAGCTATCAACCTCGAAAATAATATGTAGTAATATTACATTAAGGGAAACCCCCTTCTCGCCAGCGGCGTCACAAAAACGAACTATTAAGGACAGGGCGCCGCTCGCCAATCACTCTTCGAGGAGTTTCATATGCTATCCATGCGTAGTATTACTTCGCGCCTTCGGCTATTCCTAGCCCTGGGCGCGAGTGCCGTCCTGGTCGTCGCCTGCGGCGGCGACAGCCCCACGCCCGAGCCAGTCCAGGTCACCACCACCGTGGCCAGGCGTTCGGCCGAATCGCAGGCCCCGTCCACCGTCCGCATGCACTTCCGGCGCGCCCAGCGCGACGAAGCGCAATGGGGCGTGTACTCGTGGTGGGGCCCGGTCAACCCGAGTTCGGCCTGGATCACCGACCGCTTCATGCTGACCGGCCGCGACGCCTTCGGCGGCTATGTCGACATCCCGGTCGACACCGGCAAGGGCAGCATCTGGTTCCTGGTCACCGACGGCTATGGCAACAAAAACTGCGGCAATGACCAGGGCGTCGACTTCGCCGGCGATATCGCGATGCGCGGCCAGGAGATCTGGATGCTCGAAGGCGACTGCCGCATCTATGCCACGCCCCCTGCCATCTCCTTCGGCAACCTGGGTGAAGCGAAAGCGCACTGGCTCTCGGCCGATACCCTGGCCTGGCCAGGCACGGCCGCCAGCGGCAGCTACAAGCTCTATTACGCGGCCAACGGCGGCCTCGGATCGGCGCCTGAAGGCGTCACCGGCGCCGACGGCAGCATTGCACTGACCATCAGCGGCGCCCTGCCCGCCGCCTTGCAGTCGAAATTCCCGCACCTGGCCGGCAGCACCGCGCTGACCATGTCGAAGGCCGACATGATGAACCTGCCCGCCAAGGTCAGCGGCCAGTTCGCGATCGCCCAGTTCGACGCGGCCGGCGCCCTGGTGCAGGTCACGTCGCTGCAAACGAACGGCATGCTCGACTCGCTGTTCGCGCAGGCGGCCGAACGCAGCGCGCTTGGCGCCACCTTCAGCCGCGGCGTGCCGACCTTCCGCGTGTGGGCGCCGACCGCGAAATCGGTGGCCCTGAATATCTACCAGGATGCGAACAGCGCCACCTTCAGCAGCGTGCCGATGAAGCGCGACACCAGCAGCGGCGTGTGGTCGTACACCGCGCCGGACGCCAGCTGGACCAACCGCAGCTACTACACCTACACGGTCAACGTGCTGTCGCGCTGGGCGGCCAACGCGGTCGTCAGCAATACCGTGACCGATCCGTATTCGCTCAGCCTGAACGCCAACGGCCAGCGCAGCTTCATTGCCGACCTTGACAGCAATGCCATGAAGCCGCCGGGCTGGGACGGGCACGACATTCCCAAGCTGGACCACCCGACCGACATCTCGCTCTACGAGCTGCAGGTACGCGACTTCAGCGCCGGCGACCTGACCGTGCCTGCCACCCACCGCGGCAAGTTCCTGGCCTTCACGGACACCGAATCGGACGGCATGCGCCACCTGCGCGCGCTGGAAAAAGCGGGCATGACCCACATCCACCTGCTGCCCAGCTTCGACATCGCCAGCATCAACGAAACCGGCTGCACCACGCCGGCCATTCCCGCCGCGGGCCCGAACTCGGATGCCCAGCAGGCAGCCGTAGCGGCCAGCGACAACAGCGACTGCTTCAACTGGGGCTACGATCCGGTACACTACACGGCGCCTGAAGGCAGCTTCTCCACCAACCCGAACGATGGCGCGGTGCGCGTGCGCGAATTCCGCGCCATGGTCAAGTCGCTGCACGAACAAGGCCTGCGCGTGGTCATGGACGTGGTCTACAACCACACCAGCGGTTCGCAGCAAGGCCCGCTGTCGGTGCTCGACAAGATCGTGCCGACCTACTACTACCGCCTGAACGACCGCGGCTACATCACCGGCGACAGCTGCTGCGCCGACACCGCGGCCGAAAACACCATGATGGCCAAGCTGATGACCGACTCGGTCGCCACCTGGGCCAGGGACTACAAGGTCGACAGCTTCCGCTTCGACATCATGGGCATGGCGCCGCTGTCGGTCATCAAGAAGCTGAAGACGGAAGTCGACAGGGCCGCCAGGCGCGACATTTACCTGTACGGCGAAGCCTGGAACTTCGGCATCATCGCCAACGACGCGCGCTTCGTGCAGGCGCGCCAGTCGAACATGTTCGGCAGCGGCATCGGCTCCTTCAACGACCGCCTGCGCGATACAGTGCGGGGCGGGGGCTGCTGCGACGGCGGCGAGTCGCTGATCAGCCAGCAGGGCTTCATCAACGGCGTCTTCTACGACCGCAACGCGCTGTCCAACCAGTCGGTCGACGACCTGCTGCGCCTGGGCGACCTGATGAAAGTGGGCCTGTCGGGCACCCTGCGCGACTACAGCTTCACCGACCGGTTCGGCGCCGTGAAGAAGAACTCGCAGATCGACTACTTCGGCCAGCAGGCCGGCTTCGCCGCCAGCCCGCAGGAGACCATCAACTATGTCGAAGCGCACGACAACCAGACCCTGTTCGACCTGAACGTCTACAAGCTGCCGCAAGCGACCAGCCTGGCCGACCGCGTACGGGTGCAGAACCTGGGCGCGGCCATCAACATGCTGTCGCAGGGCGTGCCCTTCTTCCACGCCGGCCAGGAAATCCTGCGTTCCAAATCGATGGACCGCGACAGCTACAATGCGGGCGACTGGTTCAACAAGCTTGACTACACCTACCAGTCGAACAATTTCGGCGTCGGCCTGCCGATGCAGGGCGTGAACGGCGGTAACTGGGGCCTGATGTCGCCGATCCTGGCGAACCCGCTGATCAAGCCTGACCGCGCGGCCATCGTCGGCGCCGGCGAGTACTTCAAGGAGATGCTCGCCATCCGCAAGGACAGCAGCCTGTTCCGCCTGCGAACAGCGCAGGACGTCATCGAGCGCGTGCGCTTCCACAACACCGGCCCGCAGCAGGTACCGGGCGTGATCGCCATGAACATCGACGGCCATCGCTACCAGCACGCAAAGTACAAGAGCGTGACGGTATTGATCAACGTCGACAAGGTGGCCAAGAGCCTGACCGTCGCGGAACTGCGCGGCCGCAGGCTTGACATCCACAAGATCCAGCAAAGGTCGGGCAGCGACACGCTGGCCCGCACCGCGAGCTACAACCACGCAACAGGCGGCTTCACGATCCCGCCGCGCACCACGGTCGTCTTCGTCGAAAAGGACAACGGCCACCACGACGACTAAGCCGCTTCGCCCTCTGTACAGGCCACCCTTCGGGGTGGCCTTTTTCATTTCCGATATCGAAAACCATATCGACCATGCGAAAAACATGATTGGATTGAATGCCGCGCGCGTCCTAACATTTGCTCCGATGTCGTTATACCCACAACAGAACAAAACACAAAAACAGACTGGAGACTTATGAAACACGCCGCATTCCTTCCGGGAGCGCCTGCGCACGCACGCCCCGTCGTCTTGAAAGCCATGGTTGCATCCCTGCTCGGCGTCGGTGTCCTGTCCGGCGCCTCCGTATTCGCGCAGGAAGCCGCGCCGCTTGACAGCGTGGTCGTGGTCAGCGGCCAGCGAAAGGCGGCCCAGAGCGCGCAGACCCTGAAGAAAAACGCCGACCAGGTGGTCGACTCGATCGTGGCCGACGATATCGGCAAATTCCCGGACAAGAACGTGGCCGAAATCCTGCAGCGCGTCACCGGCGTCCAGGTGATCCGCGGCGGCGGCGAAGCGGGCCAGGTCATCATCCGCGGCCTAGGCGGCATCGTCACCCTGCTCAACGGACGCGAATTCTTTTCCGATTCGGGCCGCAGCCTGTACCTGGCCGACATCCCCGCCACCATGCTGCAGCGGATCGACGTCTACAAGACCCAGGGCGGCGACCTGCCGGAAGGCGGCACCTCGGGCGTGATCGACGTGCGCACCAACCGTCCCTTCGACTTCAAGGGCGCCCGCGTCAACGCCAGCGCGCGCATCGAAAACCGCGACAAGGCCGGCACCCACAATCCCGACATCAGCGCCATGGCCAGCAACCGCTGGAAAACCGGCATCGGCGAAGTGGGCGCACTGGTCGGCATGTCCTACCAGCGCGGCCGCTATCACGACGAAGTGGCCTTCGCCGGCGAGCCTGCGCCGATCGACAATGGCGTCATGGGCACCAATTTCTTCGGCCGCTTCATGGGCAATGGCGACCGCAAGCGCGAAGCGCTCAATTTCGCCTTCCAGTGGCGCCCGTCGGCCGACGTTGAAGTATTCGCCGAAGGCTTCCGCACCAATATCGACCACCGCTTCCAGAACAACTTCATGCTGGGCTTCCCGCCCAACTTCCGCGGCGCGACCATCACCACCAAGCCCGGCACCAACTACCTCGACACCATCACCCTGCTGAACCAGGACCATGGCGGCTTCGTCTCCACCCAGGCTTACCAGCACGACGTGACGAACGAGCAGTACGCCATAGGCGCGCGCTGGGATATCACGCCCAGCCTGCGCCTGACGTCGGAACTTGCCAGCACCGACAGCTACTTCAACGAGCGCCGCGTGATCGTCGACTTCGACTACACCGCGCGCGGCTTCATCGGAGCGGTTCGTTCGGGGGGCGGCTATGTCGACTTCCCGGGCACGAACATGCAGGACCCGGTGGCGGCCAATTTCCGCATCGCCGGCGGCAAGGACATCGCCGACGACCGCGGCGGCAAATCGACCGACTGGCGGTCGGACCTGGTATGGGACACCAGCGACAACCAGGCGCTCGCCTTCGTCAAGGAAGTGTCGGGCGGCGTGCGCCTGGCCAAGCGCCAGGCCCATTCGCAGGCGAACCTGGACGCATGGTGGAACTTCGGCCCGAACCAGGGCCGCAACGTGAGCAACTTCCCCGGCATTTACCGGCTCTCCGCGCCGACCGGCGGCAACTACGGGGTCGGCCAGTACATCGTGCCGGACGTGGACTACCTGCTCGACAACACGGCGCAAGTACGCCAGATCCTCACCGGATCGACCGCCGCCATGGGCCTCAATCCCAATTCCTACTACAGCGACGACGAGAAGACATCGTCGATCTACGGCAAGGCCAAGTTTGCCTTCAACCCTGGCATTCCTGTCAGCGGCGTACTGGCCGCACGCGTGGTACGCACCGAACAGACCTTGCGCGGCAATACCGTGCAAGGCGCCGTCGTCACGCCGGTCACGGTTGCCACGAGCCGCACCGACGTGCTGCCAAGCCTGGCCCTGCGCGCCGACTTCACGCCGACCCTGGTGGGCCGCGTCATCACCGGCAAGGCCATCGAGCGTCCGAACTTCCCGGACTATAACCCGGCGATGCGCCTGGACGAAGGCACCGGCAATGGCCAGCTGCCGACCGGCACCGCAGGCAATCCCTACCTGCGTCCGACCCAGTCGAAGAACATCGACGTGGCGCTGGAATGGTACTTCGCCCCGACCGGATCGCTGACCGCGACCGTGTTCGAGCACAAGTTCAAGGACCGCCTGTCGTTCAAGGAAGCCCAGGAAACCATCAATGGCCGCGTCTACAATATAGGCCGCCAGTACAACCTGAGCCGCGCCAACCTGGAAGGCGTGGAAGTGAGCTACCGCCAGTTCTATGACCGCCTGCCGGACTTCGCGAAAGGGCTGGGACTGGAAGCGAACTTCACCTACATCACGGGTGACCAGGTGAACCCGGACGGCACCAAGTCGCCCTTCCTGGGCATGTCGAAAACCTCGTACAACCTGGTTGGCCTGTACGAGCGCGGCCCGGTCTCGGCGCGCCTGGCCTACAACTGGCGTTCCAGGTTCCTGGCCGAGCCTAACTACCGCGGCAACCGGACCCTGGACCTGTACGTCGCCCCGCTCCGCTCGCTGGACGGTTCGATCTCCTACAGGATCAACAAGAACCTGACGCTGACGCTGGACGGCAACAACCTGCTGGACCAGCCGTACCACGACTACTTCAACGAAGACCCGGGCCTGGTGCGCGACACCCGCCGCTACGACCGCGCGGTCGGCCTGGCGCTGCACTACAAGTACTAAAAATCAACATACCTTTCTCGACCGGGGTCTGACCCCGGTGGAGAAAGGTTTCATCAGGGCAGCGAACTGGGCCGACTTTTGTGCTAGTCGCCCGCCGGTGGTAAGCTTTCGCCTTTGCGATAAATACATCACCGGGAAAGCGAATAATGAATCAGAACTTTATCAATGGCGCCTGGGTCGACGGCGCTTCGGCTGCCGCCAACATCAATCCATCGAATACCGCCGACATCATCGGCTACTACGCGCAAGCCGATGCGCAGCAGGCCGAGATGGCGATCGCCGCCGCCGCCGCCGCCGCGCCAGGCTGGGCGCTGTCGAACATCCAGGTCCGCGCCGACGCACTCGACCAGATCGGCAGCGAAATCATCGCCCGCAAGGAAGAACTGGGCACCCTGCTCTCGCGCGAAGAAGGCAAGACGCGCCCCGAGGGCATCGGCGAAGTGGCCCGCGCCGGCGCCATTTTCAAGTTCTTCGCGCAGGAATGCCTGCGCCTGCGCGGCGACAAGCTGCCTTCCGTACGCCCCAATCTCGATGTCGAAGTCACGCGCGAACCGGTCGGCGTGGTCGGCATCATCGCGCCGTGGAACTTCCCGATCGCGATCCCCGCATGGAAAATCGCGCCCGCCCTCGCCTACGGCAACTGCGTGCTGATCAAGCCGGCCGAACTGGTGCCCGGCAGCGCCTGGGCGCTGGCTGAAATCATCAGCCGCGCGGGCTTGCCGAATGGCGTGTTCAACCTGGTCATGGGCCGCGGCAGCGTGGTCGGCCAGGCCTTCCTGAACGACCGCCGCGTCAATGCGATCAGCTTCACCGGCTCGGCCGGCACCGGCGCCAAGGTGGCCCAGGCGGCCATCAGCCGCATGGCCAAGGTGCAGATCGAAATGGGCGGCAAGAATCCGCTGGTGGTGCTGAACGACGCCGACCTGGCCACGGCCGTCAATTGCGCGGTCCAGGGCTCTTTCTTCTCCACCGGCCAGCGCTGCACGGCGTCGAGCCGCATCATCGTCGAGAAGGGCATCTATCCGGCCTTCGTGGCCGCCGTGAAGGAAAAGCTGGCGGCGCTGACCGTGGGCGACGCGCTGGCCGCGGGCGTCGATATCGGTCCCGTGGTGGACCAGAGCCAGCTTGACCAGGACATGGAATACATTCGCATCGGGCGCGATGAAGGCGCCACGCTGGCCTTCGGCGGCGAACGCGTGGAGTGCGCCACGCCGGGCTTCTTCCTGAGTCCGGCCCTGTTCACCGACTGCAGCAACGACATGCGCATCAGCCGCGAAGAAATCTTCGGACCGGTCGCCAGCGTGATCCCGGCCGACAGCTACGAGCATGCGCTGGCCATGGCCAACGACAACGAGTTCGGTTTGTCGAGCGGGATCGTGACCACCTCGCTCAAGCACGCGACCCACTTCAAGCGCCACGCGCAGGCCGGCATGGTGATGGTCAACGTGCCGACGGCGGGCGTGGATTACCATGTGCCGTTCGGCGGCAGCAAGGGCTCGAGCTATGGCTCGCGCGAACAGGGCACTTACGCGGCGGAGTTCTTCACGACCGTCAAGACGGCCTACTGCGGCATTTAAGCTTGCTCGACCAGGAGCTCGTGCAAACGCTCTTCCAGTGACTTGTACTCGATGCAGATAGCCTCCGCATCTTCCTCAAGCGCGCCAGCCTGCCCGCTGCGCATGCTCATTTCGAGCTGCTTGCAGCGCGCGCCCAGCACGGTCGCGCCCAGCGAACCGGCGCTGCCGGCGAGCGTATGCGCGATGTCGGCAACGCGCGCCGTATCCTGCGCTTTCACCGCTTCGTCCAGCGCCGCCAGCCGGCGCGGCGTGTCCTTCATGAACAGCTGCGCCAGTTCGGCGAAACGCGGGCCGAACATCTGGCGCGTCGCTTCCAGCGCGTCGGCCACAGGTTCATCGTCGGCGGGCGCCAGCTGCGCGTCCGGCACCAGCCATTGCGCCAGCCGTTCGCGCAGCGCCGACGCACGCAAGGGCTTGGTCAGAAAATCGTCCATGCCGGCGGCCACGCATTTTTCGCGCTCGCCCTCCAGCGCGTGCGCCGTCAGCGCAATGATCGGCACCCGCCTTTGCGCGGCGTCGATACCGGTCAGCGCCTGCATCGAATTTTCGAATTTACGGATCTCAGTCGCGGCCTGGTAGCCGTCCAGTTCCGGCATCTGGCAATCCATCAGGATCAGGGCAAAGGGACGGGCGATGAACATATCGACCGCCACCTGGCCATTTTCGGCCACGTCGACCGTGGCGCCCAGCTTGTGCAGCATGTGCGTGACAACCTGCAGGTTGACCGGATTGTCGTCCACGGCGAGCAGGTGGAAACCGGCCAGCGGCGCCCTGGCCTCGTCGACAGGCTGGCCGGCGGCTCCCAGGCTGCTGCTGTTGAGGAAAGGCAGCGGCATGCCGATGGCAAGCGATGCCCGCAGGGCCTTGAGGGTGTCGATCAGCACGTGCTGCGGCACGGGTTTGCTCAGGAAGGCGGAAAAACCGGCCCGAGCGTAGCGGTCGCTGTCGGCAGCATGGGCCAGGGAACCAAGCATGACCAGCAGCGAGTCGCAGTGGCGGATGTCGGCATTGATGCGCGCGCCCAGCGTTTCGCCATCGATGTCGGGCAGCTGGTAGTCGATCAGGACCACGGCATAGGGATCGCCTTCCGCGACCGCCGCGTCGAGCAGCGCCATGCCTTCGCCCGCGGTGCCCACGCTGTCGGCGCGCATGCCGTACTGGGCCAGGCTTTCCCTGCGCACGCCGCACTGCGCGGCGTGGCTGTCGATGCACAGCAGGCGCAATCCGGCCAGGGGCCTGGCGTCCGGCACGACACCGTCCTCTCCCGACAAGGCCAGTTCCAGTTCGAACCAGAAGGTGCTGCCGTTGCCAGGTTCGCTGTCGGCGCCGATGGCGCCGCCCATGATCTCGACCAGCAGTTTGCAAATGGTCAGGCCCAGGCCCGTGCCGCCGTAGCGGCGCGTGGTGCTGGCGTCGGCCTGGGTGAATTTTTCGAAGATGGTATGCAGCTTGTCGGCGGGCAGGCCGATGCCGGTGTCGCGCACCGAAATGCGCAGGCGGCAGCTGCGGCTATCCTGGCCGCGCATCTGCACGTCGACCAGCACGTCGCCCTTGGCGGTGAACTTGATCGCATTGCTGAGCAAGTTGCCCAGCACCTGGCCGATGCGGCCCGGATCGCCCACCAGCATGCGCGGCACGTGCTGCGGATAGTTCACCACCAGCTCGAGCCCCTTGGCCTGCGCCGCCAGGGCCTGGCTGCCGGCCAGCGCTTCGATCTCGCCCAGCAGGTCGAAGGACACGGTTTCCAGATCGAGCTTGCCCGCTTCGATCTTGGAAAAATCGAGAATGTCGTTGATCAGCGCCAGCAGGCTTTCGGCGCTGCTGTGCGCCACGCCGGCGAACTGGCGCTGGGTGGGCGCCAGTTCCGTGTCCAGCAGCAGTTCGAGCATGCCGATCACGCCGTTCATGGGCGTGCGGATTTCATGGCTCATATTGGCCAGGAAGGTACCCTTGGCGTGGTTGGCTTCGTCGGCCAGGACCTTGTCGCGGATCGCCTCATTGCGCTCTGCCTCGCGTTCGCGCAGCGCGATCATGGTGGCGCGCACGGCTTCGCGGATGGTGGCCACTTCGCGGTCGGCCGGCCCGTCACCGAAGCTGGCCTCGAAATCGCCCTCCGCGATCCGCGCCAGCGGTTCCTGCAGGCTCAATAAGGGCTGCAGCGCGCGCCGCATGCTGCCGATGATGGCCGTCAAGCCGGCCAGCAGGGCCAGCGACAGCACCAGCAGCGCCATCAGCGCGCCGGGGTAGACGCTGCGGCGCGACGGCGTGAAGTCCATGCCGATCTCGATGAAGCCGACCGTTTCGCTGGTCTCGGCCAGCGGCGCTTCGCCGAAGTCGAGCAGGTCGCTCTTGCGCGTCATCTGCCGGATCGGCGCGAAGGCCTGGATCGACTGGCCCACGCCGAGCAGGCGCTCGACGTGGCTGATCGAACCGGCGCCAGGCGAGAGCAAGGCCACGCGTTCGGCGCCGATAGGCTCGAACCTGGGCGCGCCCGGCTTGCGGTATTCGGCCACGACCGCCACGCCGCCGCGGTCATAAATGCGCACCAGCCCGATGTCGGGGATCCGCTTGGCGTAGAGGCGAATGCGTTCGGCGGCGCTGCTCTCGGGCGATACCAGCAGCTGCACGCCGATATCGTCGAACACCGGCAGCAGCTGGAGCGCCTGCTTGTCGAGGTTGCGCTCGATGAGGTAGTTGGCGCCCACCATCGTGGCGCCCAGGATGACGACATACAGCATGGCGGCGGCCAGCCAGAGCATGGCTGCCATACGCCGTACCAGGCTGGTCTGCTTGGCCGCTTTACTCGACATCGACCTGCTCCTTCAATTTGGGGGATATCGCCAGCCCGAAACGGGCCGCCGCAGCGGCGCTGACGGCGATGCGGGCATTGACGAGCGGCGCCAGCGGCTCCCCGGGAACGGTGGCGCCGCCGCCGGCGCGGCGCAAACGTTCCAGCGTCGCCTGCGCGATCTCCTTGGTGTCGGTACTGGCCGACAGCAGCGCGCCTTCCTTGAGCAGCGCCGGCGAAAACGCCAGTACCTGCAACTGATTGCGCACGCTGAAAGCCATCACGTCGAAGATGGTGCGTTGGGAGAGGATGGTGCTGTCGGGCGCCAGCCACAAGCCCTGGATGCGACGTTCGCGCAATTCCTGCAGGGCCGACAGCACCGCCCTTTCCGACGATACCTCCACGTGTTCGATTTCCAGGCCCGCGGCCCTGGCCGCCGCCTCGGCATCGGCGACCATGTAGCGCGCATACTTCCCGGTGATCAGGCCGACCTTGCGCAAGCCGGGGTCCAGCGCCTTCCACGCCGCGAACTGGCGGCCCAGCGAAGGGATGCCGCTGACGCCTTTCATCCATGGCGCCACCAGGTCGAATTCTTCGAAATTGAGCACCTGGCAGAACACCACCTGCTTGCCGTCGAGACGCTGGCGCGCCACCTGTGCGGCCAGCAGGCCGACCGCCACAACCTGGTTGACGGACGATTCGCGGATCGCCTGGATGAGGGCGTTCTCGCGTTCGCGCGATCCGCCCAGGCTGTACAGTTCGACGCGCCCGCCGTACGTGGCCTGCAGCGCGCGCGTGGCGGCGGCGACCGCGCCCTTGTCGTCCGACGCCAGCACGATCACGTCGGCGCGGGCCGCGCCCGCGAAGTGCATCAGCAACAAGACGAAGAGGCGCAGTACGGCCATCATCAGAAATCGCGCTGGAGTTGAAGCGAGATGCGGCGGCCGTCGGCCGGAACACGCTTGAGCGGCTGCAGCTCGCGCGAGGCCACGGTGGCGTTGTCGCGATCGAGCAGGTTGTCCACCCGCGCCGACAGGCGCCAGCCGTCGCCGATGCGCGCCACGTTTACTACAGCGTCGAGCGCAAGGCAGGACGGTATGCGGTCGCGCGGCGTGCCGACGATGTCGCCGCGGCCGGCCACGCTGCTGATGTATTGCGCTTCAACGGCGGCGTCCAGGCCGGTCCATGGCAGCGCGCGGCTGATGCCGGCCTTGAACTGGCGGCGCGGGGAGCTGGCCAATTCGCCGGCATCGTCGCGTCCGCGCTGCAGCACCATGGATGCATACAGGTCGCCCTGCTCGCCCTGGCGCAGGCGCAGGTCGATTTCCGTACCCAGCACGCGATGGATCTGGCCCGAATTGCTATACTGGATGCAGGCGTTAGACCCCAGAGCGCACACGACGCCTTCGTTGCGCGGCGTGAGCACCTGCACCGGGGTATCGTGCAAATGCCGGGAGAATGCCGAAACGCGCCAGTGCAGGTCGCTGCGGGTCTGCCCGATCAGCATGGCCTCGAGCGACTGGGAACGCTCGGGACGCAGGTCGCCATTGTCCCAGATGGTCGACGCGGCAGGCTCGCCATCCTGGTAGCGCGATTCGTAGATGGTGGGTGCGCGATAGGCTTCGCCATAAATCAGCTTGGCGGTCATGCCAGGCGCGAGGTCCTGCACATAAGCCAGGCGTGGCGACAGGCGCGAACTGACGCCGCGCGAAAAACCGTGATAGCTGTCGAAGCGGGCGCCCAGGAACAGCTTGCCCGGCCCGACCCGCACTTCATCCTGGGCGAACACGGCCCACTGCCGGTAGCTGGCGCTGCGGTCGACACTGAACACGCCAAGGCGCTCCAGGCCCGGCTGGTCGCCAACTTGGTGCTCGTAGGACGTGCGCCGGGCTTCGGCCCCCACCAGTACGTGATGGCCCGCGGTGAAGTAGCGGTCGTAGCGCAGCTCGACGCCTTGCTGGCTGCTCGACAAGTCCGATACGTTGATATAGTCCGGCGCCACGCCGCGCCGCGTGCTGCGCGAATATGGATAGTCGCCGCGTTCTTCGGTATGGAACAGGTAGGCGCGCGCGGTGATCTGGCCGCCCTGGCCGAAGTCGCGCGTGACGCCCGCCTCGACTGCGCCCATCGCCTCGCGCAGCGACAGGCGCGCATTGAATACGGAACCGTAGCTGGCCAGCGGATCGCGCTTGCTGCCGGAAACGGCCAGGCCCTGGAGCCAGGCGCCGTCCCTTGCCACGCGGCCGAACACGCGCGCAGTGCGCGCACCGTCATTGCCGCTTGCCACGCCGTGATAGCGCGTATGGCCGAAACCGGGAATATCGAATTCGGGCAGGTGCATGGTGCGCCCGCGGCTTTGCGCGACGCTGGCCGCGACGAAGCTGTTCATGCGCGGTCCCTGCTGGTAGTGCGACGCGTACAGCTTGGCGCTGCGGTGACTTTCCAGGGTCAGGCCCGCGCTCGTGCCGGCGCTGTCCTGGCCACTGCGCGTAATCAGGTTGACCAGTCCCATGACCGCGCCGCTGCCGTACAGGGCCGAGCCCGGGCCCTTGACGAACTCGATGCGTTCGATGCTGTCGATATCGAGGTAGTCGAGGAAGAAGCCGCCGTAGGTGGGTTCATAGATCGGCATGCCGTTGACCATGTACAGCACGCGCGAGCCGAAGTCGCCCGGTACCGCGATACCCGACACGCCCAGCGCCGGCCACTGGCTGGCGGCGTCGTACACGCCCGGGAGCGACTTGAGCGCGTCATGCACGGAGCGGTAGCCATAGCGGCGGATGTCGTCGCGGCTGATGATGGAGACGTTGGCGGGCGTTTCGGCGATGGTTTGCGCGTAGCGCGCGGCCGAATACACCAGGTTTTCCTGGGCCAGCAGGTCGAGTTCGTCGGCCGCCACGGGGGCCTGGGCGTGCACGCTGCCGCCGGCTATCAAGCCCGCTAACGCCATGCTCCAGCACATCCGCCTGGTTCTTGCTGTGTTTATCGATTCCAAGGGGCTGCTGGATAGTGATCCGGTTACATTAAGGGAGGAACTGCCAAGCGTCGTCTTTACGTTTCTGGCAAGTATCCCTTAATTGCGGCAATCAATCAAATGCGCGCGCGGTAAGTGTTGCATCCCGGGAGTATTGTTTAAATTTAAACATTTTTGCGATAGGTGGAACGAAAATACGCTGGGCGTGATCTAAAAGCTGTGACCGGCTAACCGAGGTGGCCGCACGCCTGAAGAAAGCGATGACGTCCCATGGCAAGGCAGATCGCAACACGGGAAGACGATATGGGAACCGTGAAAACGACCCTTGAGGTCATTCGCGCAACAATGGTCACCAAAGATGACCTGGCCATAGCATTGCGCCCGATCTCGACGCTCTTGAGCGACGTCGCCGGAATCAAGGCGCAGCTTCCACATCCTGCGACCATAGCGCTAGTTCAGGAAATAAAAAGTGACGCCCGGACCTGGATTGTCGGGATGGGCATCACGCTTCTCGTCGCGTTTGCTGGCATCCAAATTCAGTTCTTCAACATCGTCAAATCAACCATCGCCGAACAAATGGCCGAACTTCGCGCAGCAAGCCTGGCTGCAAAACCACCGTCCGAGCCACCTCCTGCCTTGGGCGCCCCACAGGCGAGCGCACAAAAACCGCTCCCCTGAACATTGCTGCCGCCCCGGCAATTTGACCAGTTTGCTGCCAAAACACCGTCCAAAGGGCGACTGCCCGGCCCCGAGGCGGTAGAATGCTGTCTACCTGATTGCCCCACCAAAAATACACCTGATGACCATCGCACCAAAAGAAATCGACGCTGCCGCCATCAAGGCCAGCGCCGGCGAGAAAATCACGCCGATGATGCAGCAATACCTGCGCATCAAGGCCGACTATCCCACCATGCTGGTGTTCTACCGCATGGGAGACTTCTACGAATTGTTCCACGAGGACGCCGAGAAGGCGGCCCGCATCCTGGGCATCACCCTGACCGCGCGCGGCGCCCAGAACGGCAACCCGATCAAGATGTGCGGCATTCCCTTCCACTCGCTCGATCCCTACCTGGCCAAGCTGGTCAAGCTGGGCGAATCGTGCGCGATCTGCGAGCAAATTGGCGACCCCGCCACCAGCAAGGGCCCGGTCGAGCGCAAGGTGATGCGCGTGGTCACCCCCGGCACCCTGACCGACGCCGACCTGCTGCCCGAAAAAGCCGAACGCCCGCTGCTGGCCGTGTGCGTGATCAGCCAGCGCAAGGTGGCCACCACCGGCCTGGCGTGGCTGTCACTGGCCAGCGGCGCGCTCAAACTGATGGAGTTTTCGGGCGACAGCCGCACCGTGGGCCTGCGCCTGAAGCAGGAACTCGAACGCATCGCCCCCGCCGAAATCCTGCGCGGCGACAGCGCCGACCTGTTCGACGACGACGGCGCCGTGCATACCCAGCACGTGCCCGACTGGCATTTCGATGTCGTGGGTGGCCACCGCGCCCTGCTCGACCAGCTGGCCGTTTCCACCCTCACCGGCTTTGGCGCGGACGGCCTGGGCGCGGCCTTCGGCGCCGCCGGCGCCCTGCTGCGCTACGCCCAGTCGACCCAGGGCCGCGGCTTGCAGCACGTGCGCAGCCTGTCGCTGGAAACCGAAAACGAATTCATCGGCCTCGATGCCGCCACGCGCCGCAACCTGGAACTGACCGAGACCATCCGCGGCCAGGAGTCGCCCACCCTGTTTTCCCTGCTCGACCACTGCCGCACGGCGATGGGCTCGCGCATGCTGCGCCACTGGCTGCACCATGCGCGGCGCGACCAGGGCGTGGCGCGCGCGCGCCATGCGGCCATCGCCGCGCTGGCGCAAAGCGACATCGCCGGCGCGCTGTCGGCCACGCTGGCCCAGGTGCCCGATATCGAACGCATCACCACCCGCATCGCCCTGCTGTCGGCGCGCCCGCGCGACCTGGCCAGCCTGCGCGACGGCCTGCGCCAGCTGCCGACCCTGCGCCACAGCGTGGAGCAGGC
Source organism: Pseudomonadota bacterium (assembly GCA_040388805.1). GTDB lineage: Bacteria > Pseudomonadota > Gammaproteobacteria > Burkholderiales > Burkholderiaceae_D > Telluria_A. The sequence continues at coordinate 5,335 of JAZKBE010000105.1, read as the reverse complement.
TTTCCTTCCCGGTGAACCGAGCCTGATGGCCGACATTCACCAAGCCATCGCCACGCCCGGCGCTTGCCTCGACCTGCTGGTGCGCGCGGTGGCGTTGGAACCCGCCGCCATGGTGCGCGACGGCGGCGTGTTCGCGCCCGGCTTCGACGCCGAACTGGACGAACTTCGCGGCCTGTCCGAAAACGCGGGCCAGTTCCTGCTGGACCTGGAAATCCGCGAACGGGCCCGCACCGGCATCGCCAACCTGCGGGTGGAATACAACAAGGTGCACGGCTTCTACATCGAAGTCACGCACGGCCAGACCGACAAGGTGCCGGACGACTACCGCCGGCGCCAGACCCTGAAAAACGCCGAGCGCTACATCACGCCGGAACTGAAGGTCTTCGAAGACAAGGCCCTGTCGGCTCAGGACAAGGCGCTGGTGCGCGAAAAACTGCTGTACGACCAGCTGCTGGCCGACCTGGCCCCGCACATCGCCAGCCTGCAGACCATCGCGCAGGGCCTGGCCCAGCTGGACACCCTGACCGCGCTGACCACCCACGCGCTGCAGCACAACTGGTGCGCCCCGCAGCTGGTGGCCGAGCCCTGCCTCGACATCCGCGAAGGCCGCCATCCTGTGGTGGAAGACCAGATCGAACGCTTCATCGCCAACGACTGCTGCTTGAACCACGAACGGCGCCTGCTGCTGATCACCGGCCCGAACATGGGCGGTAAATCGACCTTCATGCGCCAGGTTGCCCTGATTACCCTGCTGGCCTATGTGGGCAGCTACGTGCCGGCCACCAGCGCCACCATCGGCCCGGTGGACCGCATCTTCACCCGCATCGGCGCCACCGACGACCTGGCCGGCGGACGCTCGACCTTCATGGTCGAAATGACCGAGTCGGCCGCCATCCTGAACGGCGCCACCGAACAGTCGCTGGTGCTGATGGATGAAGTGGGCCGCGGCACGTCGACCTTCGACGGCCTGGCGCTGGCCTGGGCCATCGCGCGCCACCTGATCGACACCAGCCGCAGCTTCACGCTGTTCGCGACCCACTACTTCGAACTGACGCAGCTGCCCGACAGCCATCCGACGGCGGCCAATGTGCACTTGTCGGCGGTGGAGCACAAGGACAGCATCGTGTTCCTGCACGCGGTGCAGGCCGGTCCGGCATCGCAAAGCTACGGCTTGCAGGTGGCCCAGCTGGCCGGCGTGCCGCAAGGCGTGATCAAGGCGGCGCGCAAGCACCTGGCGCGGCTTGAATCGCAGGCGCTCGACACCACGCCGCAGCGCGACCTGTTCGCGCTGCCGTGCGTGGAACCCGAAGACGAGGCGGCGCCGGCGTCGCCGAACACGGAACTGCAGGACGCGCTGGCCGCCATCGACCCGGATGCCCTGAGCCCGCGCGAAGCGCTGGAACAGCTCTACCTGCTCAAGCGCGTGGCTGCGCAATGATGCGGCGCGCCCTGCTCCTGGTCTGTGCGCTGGCCGCGCATGGCGCGTGCACGGCGCGGGCCGGCCACGAATTCGGCGTCATCGGCCACAGCTTCACCAACAGCCGCGGCGAAAAGCACCTGGAACAGTCGCTCGCCAAGACGCGCAGCCACGCACTGTCGTTCGTGGTCGCCACCGGCATCAAGGGCGAGCAGGAACCGTGCAGCGATGCCCTCTACATGCGGCGGCACGCGCTGTTCGATGAAGCGCGCCGTCCCATCATCGTGCTGCCCGCCGCCAGCGACTGGAGCACCTGCAAGAACGCGGCCGGACGGCTGGTGAACATCGAACGCCTGCACCGGCTGCGCGAAGTGTTCTATCCCGAAGCCGAATCGCTGGGCGCGCGCAAGCTGGCGCTGACGCGCCTGTCGATCAGTTCCAAATTTCGCAGCTATGCCGAAAACGCGTACTGGGTGGCCGACAAGGTTTTGTACGCGACGGTGAACCTCCCGTCCAACAACAACCACTACCGGCCCGAGGCAGGCCGCAACAGCGAGTACGAAGACCGCTCGGTGGCCAACCGCTTCTGGCTGAACCGCCTGTTCGCGCTGGCGCGGCGCACCAAGCTCGACGCGGTGGTCCTGTTTTCGGAAGGCGACGTGAAAGCGCTGACCGAGCCGCCAGGATTGCTGGCGCGGCTGGGACGCGGCAGTCCCACCACCCAGGATGGCTATGCGGCCACGCGCACGCAGTTGCTGGGACTGGCGGAAAAATATGCGGGGAAGGTGCTGCTGATCGACAGCGCGGAAGCCATCGGCGCGGTGCCGGAAATCGCGTGGCGCGGCAACCTGGGGCATGTGAGCGTGGGCTCGGGGACCTACCACATCAAGGTGGCGCCGGATTCCGCGAAGATGTTCACGCTCGAAGAACCCTGACGCACGCCCCCGCCGCGGGCGGGGACGGTCGATTGAAACTTAATGAACCGGATGGCTGCGGAAGTGATCGCCTTCGTCGCCTTCGTCTTCGTCGTCGCCATGGTGATGGCCATGCGCGCCGTGCACGTGTTCGTGCGCGATTTCTTCGTCCGTTGCGGCGCGCACGCCGGCGACCGACAATTCAAAACGCAGCGCCATGCCGGCCAGCGGGTGGTTGCCGTCCAGGACCACCTTGTCGTCGGCGATGTCGGTGACGGTGAAGATCATCGCTTCTTCGTCGCCGTCGGTGCCGTCGGGCATGCCTTCGAACTGCATGCCCACTTCCAGCGGCTCGGGCAGGCGGTTGCGCGGCTCGACCTTGACCAGGGCCGGATCGTAGTCGCCGAAGGCGTCGTCCGGTTCGATCTGGATCACGGAGGCGTAGCCCACTTCCTTGCCGTCGAGTTCTTCTTCGATCTTCGGCAGCGTGTTTTCGTACCCGCCATGCAGATAGACCATCGGCTGACTGCCATCTTCGATCAGATTATTCTGTGCGTCCGACAGTTTGTAGTTCACTGTCACGACCGTATTCTTGGCAATCTTCATCATGCTTTCCTTTCATTATGGACAGGCAGATTATACCAATGTCGGCGACATTCCCCGATTCGGACCACGTTATAATGTGGCATGAAAAAATTACAGCTCCTGGGCGACATCACGCCCGCGCAATTCCTGCGCGACTACTGGCACAAGAAGCCTTTATTGATCCGCAACGCCATCCCCGGCTTCAAGCCCCTGCTCAAGCTGGACCAGCTGGCCGCCTTGGCCAGGCTGAACCACATCGAATCGCGCCTGATCACCAATGTGGACGGCGCATGGGCCATGCGGCACGGCCCCCTCGACGCGCTGCCGCCGGCCACGCAGAAGCAATGGACCATGCTGGTCCAGGGCGCCAACCTGGTCGACAAGCAGGCCGACGCCCTGCTGCGCCAGTTCCGCTTCATTCCCGATGCGCGCCTCGATGACCTGATGATCAGCTACGCCACCGATGGCGGCGGCGTGGGCCCGCATTTCGATTCCTACGATGTGTTCCTGCTGCAGGCGCACGGCAAGCGGCGCTGGCAGATCAGCGCCCAGAAGGACTTGTCGCTGGTCGAAGGCATGCCGCTCAAGATCCTGAGCAACTTCAAGCCGCAGGAAGAGTTCGTGCTCGAGCCGGGCGACATGCTCTACCTGCCGCCGCACTATGCGCACGACGGCGTGGCCGAGGGCGATTGCATGACCTATTCGATCGGCTTTCGCGCCCCCGCCTACCAGGAACTGGGCGAAGCCTTCCTGCAATTTATGGCCGACTCGATCGAGCTGCCGGGCCGCTACGCCGATCCGGAGCTGGAAGTGGCCAAACACCCGGCCGAAATCCCGAAGCACATGCTCGCGTCCATCGCCGAAGAAATGAACAAGGTCCGCTTCACCGAGGAAGACGTGACGATCTTCGTGGGCGAACATTTGTCCGAGCCGAAGCACAATGTGTTCTTCACCGGGCCGGCCAAGCCGCTCACCACGGGCCGCTTCGCCGATACCGTGGCCAAGCGCGGCGTGGTGCTCTCGCTCAAGACCCAGATGCTGTACCGTGGCAAGCACGTCTTCATCAATGGTGAATCGTTCGCCGTGGGACGGGCCGACAAGCTGCTGCTCGACGCCCTGGCCAACGAGCGTGCGCTAAGCGGCGCGATGGCCGCCACGGCGTCGGACGACGTGATGGAAGCCTTGTATACTTGGTACCAGGATGGATGGATCGAACTGGCCTGACCGGAGACGAGAACATGGACGAGAACATGGAAGAGAACAAGGACGCCGGCATCCGCTTCGATACCCGTGCCGAGCTGGAAACGCATTTTCGCGAGTGCCTGGGCCGCTCCATGTCGACATTGAAAATGTTCGACCCGGATTTCACCGTGTTCCCGCTGGGGATGTCGGACGTCGATGCTGCTTTGCGCCATTTTCTGGCGGGCGGCGGCGCGATACAGCTGGCCATGCATCAAACGGATCACATCGAACGTCAATACCCGCGCTTCGTGCGTCTTCTGAAGGATTACGGCCACAAGATCGAATGCCGGGTCACGAACCGCTCGCTGCGCCACCTGACCGACTCGTTTTGCATCGGCGACGGGGTTCACATCGTGCGGCGCTTCCATTGCGATCATATGCGCGGAGAAGCCGCATTTGCGGCCCCGGCGGCCACCGAAATCAGCCTGGAACGCTTCGCCGGCATCTGGGCCGAGTCGGTTTCCGGCCTCCACGCGACGACCACGGGTTTATAGGGAATTTTCGATACTTTTCCGAAGATAATTTGGAATACCCATAAACATTTGACAAAATGCGCCGTATCATTCCCTTTGTCACAAAAAGAACCTTGCATGTTCACAAATTACTTCCAATAAAGCATCTTTCTCCTATTGCGAAGCACCAAATTTATATATAATATCGGGTTAGGAAGTTTCCGTTGTCTGTCAGGCACCATTACAGGTACGAAAGCCTACGAGAATTCCCTAACGAGCGATAATTACCGGTAATTATTCATCGCAACAGACGTTTTATAATTTGTGAATTAATTAAGGAAAACCCATGAAAAAATCTTTGCTGATCGTCTCCCTGCTGGCTGTTGCTCTGGCTGCTTGCTCCAAAAAAGAAGAAGCACCAGTTGTTGCTCCAGCTCCAGCTGTTGAAGCTCCTGCTGCTCCAGCTCCTGCTGCTGAAGCTCCTGCTGCTGACGCTGCTGCTGCTGCTGCTGTTGCCGCTTCGGCCGCTTCGGTTGCTGCTGACGCTGCTGCTGCCGCTTCGGTTGCTGCTTCGACCGCCGCTTCGGCTGCTGCATCGGCTGCTAAGTAATCAGCTTGGTTTGAACAAGAAAGCCGGCCTTCGGGTCGGCTTTTTTGCGTCTGGCTTTTCGCAGGGGGCCAGGCCTGACATCCGGACACGAGCTCAGCTGCTAGCAGCTGAGCTC
>JAZKBE010000104.1:0-25165 GCA_040388805.1 Pseudomonadota bacterium | reverse complement strand
TTCTCGCCCGAGGTCTGACCCCGGTTGTCACGGCTCAGCGGGCGAGTTCGCGTTCGAGGAAGGTCCAGACGGTCGGTTCCTGCATGGTGGCCACGTTCAGGCGCATGCGGGTCGAGGGCAGCTGGCTGGGGGAAAACAGGCTGCCAGGCGCCAGCAGCAGCCCTTCGGCCATGGCGCGCTCGGTCAGGACGTTGGTGTCGCGCCCGGCGTCGGCCCAGATGAACATGCCGGCCGGCGGGGCTACGTCGATGCGCAAGCCTACCTTCTCCATCTGCCGCACCGTCCTGGCGCGGATGCCGTCCAGGCGCGCCCGCACGCGCTCCACGTGCTTGCGGTACAGGCCTTCGGACAGGATCTTGTACACCACCCGCTCGCCGATGTCGCTGGTGGTCAGGGTGGCCAGCATCTTGCGGTCGCACAGGCGCTGCGCCCATTCGGGCGAGGTGGCGATGAAGCCGACCCGCAAATTGGCCGCCAGCGATTTCGAAAAGCCGCCCAGGTAGATCACCCGCTGCAGCTGGTCCAGCGCCGCCAGCCGCGTGGCCGGCTGCACCGCGCTGCCGGGGTGCAGGTCGCAATAGATGTCGTCCTCGACGATGGTAAAGCCGTGTTCTTCGGCGATGCGCAGCACCTGGAAGGCCTTGGCCGCCGACAGCGACGTCGAGCTGGGGTTGTGCAGCACCGAGTTGATGACGTACAGCTTGGGCTTGTGCAGCGCGGCCATGCGCGCCAGTTCGGCGATGTCCGGCCCGTCCGGCAGGCGCGGGATGCCGACCACCTTGGCGCCCATGGCCGCAAACGAGCCGAACATCAAAAACCAGGCAGGGTCGTCGACAAAAATGGTGTCGCCGGGCCGCGTGAATTCGCGCGCGACCAGGTCCAGCGCCTGGGTCACGCCGACCGTGGTGACGATCTGTTCGGGCGCCGCTTCAATTTCCAGCTCGGCCAGTTTCAGCTGCAACTGCTGGCGCAGCGGCAGGAAGCCCTGCGGGGCGCCGTAGTTGAGCAGCGCGCTGGGACTCTGGCGGCTGATCGCGCGCAGCGCATTGGCCACTTGCGCGCCGTCCAGCCATTCCACCGGCAGCACGCCCGACCCCGGCACCCGCTGCAGCGGCACCTGGCGGAACATGTTCCGGATCAGCCACACCACGTCCAGCGGCCGCGCTTCCTGCCCTTCGCGCGCGTCCGCGGCCGGTTCGCTGGCCGAACGTTCGCCCAGGTTCAGGGGCGAGCGTTCGCGCACGTAAAAGCCGGCCCCGCGCCGCGATTCGACATAGCCGCGCGCCACCAGCCGGTCGTAGCTGGCCACCACCGTGAAGGCCGATACGCCATGGGTGGCGGCGAACTGGCGGATCGAGGGCATGCGCGCGCCGCTGCGCAAAACCTTGTCGTCGATGCGCGCCGTCACCGAGCGCACGATCTGGTCGATCAGCGATTCGCCCGATTCCCGCGAAAGCAGGCTGACGAGGGAGTGTGTATTGGTCATGTCACCGTCACAGTGCGTGTAATTATTTGAAATAGTGTATTGGTACTGTACTGGGTTTTCCGTCTAGGATACACCCATCGCCTTTGCCTTTCCACCTCAAAGAAAGCCGCCATGTACCAGCCGACCCTCGCCCAGCTCGACGCCGCAGCCGCCACCGTGTACGCCGCCATGCCGCCCACACCGCAGTACAGCTGGCCGCTGATCAACGCGGCGCTCGGCACCGAGGCCTGGATCAAGCACGAGAACCACACCCCGCTGGGCGCCTTCAAGGCCCGCGGCGGCGTGGTCTACATGGATGCCCTGCGCCAGCGCGAACCGGGCCTGCGCGGCGTGCTCGCCGCCACCCGCGGCAACCACGGCCAATCGGTGGCTTTCGCCGCGCGCCGCCATGGCTTGCAGGCCAGGATTTACGTCCCGTTCGGGAACAGCGTCGAGAAGAATGCCGCCATGCGCGGCCTGGGCGCCGAGCTGATCGAGTTTGGCGCCGACTTCCAGGAAACCCGCGAACACGCCCTGCGGGTGGCTGAACAGGAGCAGTTGCACATGGTGCCGTCCTGGCATGAAGACCTGGTAGCCGGCGTGGCCAGCGGCTATCTGGAGCTGTTCCGGGCCCAGCCCGGCCTGGACCTGGTGCTGGTGCCGATCGGCCAGGGCTCGGGCATCTGCGCCGCCATTGCCGCCCGCAATGCGCTCAAGCTGGCCACCCGCATCGTGGGCGTGGTTTCCAGCCATGCGCCGGCCTACCAGCTCTCGTTCCGGGCCGGGCAAAGCATCGCCGCGCCCGTCACCACCGTCATCGCCGACGGCCTGGCCTGCCGCCAGCCCGATCCCCAGTCGCTGGGCGCGATCCTGGAATACGCCGACGATATCCTGGCCGTCACCGACGACGAGGTGGCCCATGCCATGCGCCTGTATTTCCGCAGCACCCACAACCTGGCCGAGGGCGCGGGCGCGGCGCCGCTGGCCGCGGCCATGCGATTGGCGCGGGACGGCAAGCTCCGGGGCCGCCGCATCGGCCTGCCGCTCACGGGCGGCAATGTCGACGCCGAGCTGTTCCGCCACATCCTGCAGGGGCCGTGATGACCAGCGCCAGCACCGCCCTCCCCGTCAAGGCCGCCCTGTCCGACGACACGGCCGGCATGCTGCTCGGCCTGGCCGGGGTCGCCATTTTCGGGCTGACCTTTCCCTTCACCCGCCTGGCGGTGGCCGAGCTGCCGCCCGTGTTCGTGGCCCTGGGCCGCGCGCTCGCGGCGGCAATGCTGGCCGGCGCCTGGCTGACCTGGAAGCGCGCGCCGCTGCCGCCCCGCTCGGCCCTGCTGCCGCTGGCCGCCGTGGCCGGCGGCTGCATCATCGGCTTTCCGTGGCTGACCTCGATCGCGCTGCAAACCCTGCCCGCGTCCCACGGCGCGGTGCTGGTGGGCGTGCTGCCGCTGGCCACGGCCGTGTTTTCCGCCATGCGCGGCAATGAAAAGCCCTCGCCCGGCTTCTGGGCCATGGCCCTGGCCGGCTCGGCGCTGGTGATCGCTTTCGCGCTGCGCCAGAGCGGCGGGCTCTTCCATCCGGCCGACCTGTTGATGTTCGCCGCCGTGCTGCTGGCGGCCATCGGCTACACCGAGGGCGGGCGCCTGTCGGCGTCCATGGGCGGGCAGCAGGTGATCAGCTGGGCCCTGCTGCTGGCCGCCCCGCTGCTGGCGCCCGTGCTGCTGTGGCTGGCGTGGCCGCACGCGGCCCAAATTGCCGCGGCCGGCTGGCAAGCCTGGGCCGGCTTTGCCTACGTGGCGGCGTTTTCCATGTTTATCGGTTTCTTTTTCTGGTACGGCGGCATGGTGCGCGGCGGCATCGCCCGGGTCGGCCAGGTGCAGCTGGTGCAGCCCTTCATTTCCCTGCTGGGCGCCTGGCTGATCCTGGGCGAGCCGCTCGAGGCGGTCAATTTCCTGTTCGCCGTGGCCGTCATCGCGGTGGTGGCCGCCGGGCGCCGGATGCAGATTAAACGATAGCCGATGTCGCAATTCCGATGGGAATGTCCTGCCTTGCGACGTACAATACTGCCTTGTTCACCCACGATTACGAGATTTCGCCATGTCCGCCTACGAAAAACTGTCCGCCCTCGGTATCACGCTCAAAGCCCCGGCCACCCCGGCTGCCGCCTATGTCATGTACGTCCAGACCGGCAAGCTGGTGTTCCTGTCGGGCCACCTGGCCAAGAATGCGGACGGCTCCGTCATCGTCGGCCAGCTCGGCAAGAACGTCACGGTCGAACAGGGCCAGCAGGCGGCCCGCAATATCGCCGTCGACCTGATCGGCACGCTGCAGGAAGCCGTCGGCGGCGACCTGAACCGCGTCAAGCGCATCGTCAAGGTGATGAGCCTGGTCAATTCCAGCCCGGACTTCACCGAACACCACCTGGTCACCAATGGCTGTTCCAACCTGCTGGGCGAAGTTTTCGGCGACGCCGGCAAGCATGCCCGTTCCGCCTTCGGCGTGGCGCAGATACCGCTGGGCGCCTGTGTCGAGATCGAAATGATTGTCGAAGTAGCGTAAATACCAAGATTGTCGGGGTCGCTTACCCGGCGGCCCCTGTTCCGGCCGCTTACAAAGCGTGCTCTATAATGGCCATGTACCGACGCGGCCCCTTTTCTCTGTGAGACCAGCATGAAAATTGAAAATCCAAATCCGATCGAATGGCGTTTTTCGGAGCGCGCTAGCCAGCTGCAGAGCTCGTTCATCCGTGAAATCCTGAAAATCACCCAGCGTCCGGAGATCATCTCCTTCGCCGGCGGCCTGCCGTCGCCCGCCACCTTCCCGGTCGAGCGCATGAAGGCAGCCTTCGACAAGGTATTGACCGACAACGGCAAAGTGGCCCTGCAATACGGCCCGACCGACGGCTACCCGCTGCTGCGCGAATGGATTGCCAATAACCTGTCCACGGACAGCTGCAAGATTTTGCCGGAACAGGTCCTGATGACGTCCGGCTCGCAGCAGGCGCTCGACCTGCTGGGCAAGGTGCTGATCGACGAAGGTTCGCGCGTGCTGGTCGAAACCCCGAGCTACCTGGGCGCGCTGCAAGCGTTCTCGGTGTACCGTCCCGAATTCAAGTCGGTCGCCACCGACGAGCACGGCCTGGTGCCGTCCTCGATCGACGCCGTGGCCGAGGGCGCGCGCATGCTGTACGCGCTGCCCAACTTCCAGAACCCGACCGGCCGCAGCCTGTCGGTCGAGCGCCGCGTGGAACTGGTCGAAACCTGCGCCCGCCTGGGCTTGCCGCTGATCGAAGACGATCCTTACGGCGCGCTCAGCTACAAGGGCAAGCCCTTCCCGAAACTGCTGAACATGAACCCGGACGGCGTCATCTACATGGGCTCGTTCTCGAAAGTGCTGACCCCGGGCATCCGCCTGGGCTATGTGGTGGCGCCGCTGCCGCTGGTGCGCCGCCTGGAACTGGCCAAGCAGGCGGCCGACCTGCACACCGCCCAGCTGACCCAGATGGTGGTCTACGAAGTGATCAAGGATGGCTTCCTGCAGGAACACATTCCTTCGATCGTCACCCTGTACGCGAACCAGTGCCAGGTCATGCTCGACGCCATGGACGCCTGCTTCCCGCCGTCCGTCAGCTGGACCCGTCCGGAAGGCGGCATGTTCATCTGGGTGACCCTGCCCAAGCATATCGACGCCATGAAGCTGCTCGACCAGGCCATCGCGGCCAAGGTGGCCTTCGTGCCGGGCGCGCCGTTTTACGCCAATGAAGCCGAAACCAACACCCTGCGCCTGTCCTTCGTGACCGTGCCGCCGGAGCGCATCCGCGAAGGCGTGGCCATCCTGGGCAAGCTGATCGCCGCCCAGCTGTAATACGCGCATACGCGCCAGCCCCAAGAAAAGCCTCGCATCCTGACCGGTGCGGGGCTTTTTTGCATTTTTATTGCAATGCAGCAAATAAGCTGTCTATACAATGTTTGATAACGTTGTATTTTCGCAAATAGAGTTGTTACACTAGTAAATTTACACGTAAAAATACGCCAAAAGTCACACTATTTCGTATAGTTAAGATACAATTCCGTGTAGAAATTCTAATTGTGCGTTTCCACATAAACACACATCGCTCTTTTACCTGGCTGTCCTGACTACAGCCGCTTATATCGGGGTTGTTATCATGCTCGAAGATACGTTCGTTCCAGAACTCGTACGCCAGTTGTCGCCACAGCCGCTGCATCCCGCGGCACCGCAAGACCCCGCCATGGACATGGCCGACCTGCTGGTCGCCTACCTTGAACAGCTCGGCATCGAGTTCGTGTTCGGCATTCCCGGCGGCGCCATCGAACCCCTGTATAACGCGCTGGCGCGCAGCGAACGGCGCGGCGGCATACGCCACATCCTGGCGCGCCACGAAGCCGGCGCCGCCTTCATGGCCGACGGCTACGCCCGCGAAACGGGCAAGATCGGCGTGTGCATCGCCACCTCCGGCCCCGGCGCCACCAACCTGATCACGGCGGTGGCCACCGCCTACGAAAACAATGTCCCGATGCTGGTCATCACCGGCCAGCCTGCCCTGCCTTCGTTCGGCAAGCACCCGCTGCAGGAATCGGGCTGCACCGGCATCAATGTGCTGGGCATGTTCCGCCACTGCACCCGCTACAACTCGCTGGTATCGCACGCCGAACAATTCGAGGCGAAGCTGATCGCGGCCCTGCAGCGCGCCACCCGCACCCCGCGCGGCCCGGTCCACCTGACCATTCCGGTCGACGTATTCCGCAAGCCCTGCAATGTCACCCGTCCCACCTACGACCTGCGCGCCCTGCTGCGCCCTTCCTCGCTGGTGGACGACGACGCGGTCGAACAATTGCGCACCATGCTGTCCGAAGCGCGCAACGTCGTGCTGCTGATCGGCGGCTGGTGCGGCGAAGGGATCGACTCGATCCTGCAATTCGCGGCCCTGAAAGGCGCGACCTTCGTCACCACGCCGGACGGCAAGGGGCTGGTCAGCCCGCAGCATCCCCTGTACCGAGGCGTGTTCGGCTTCGGCGGCCACGCCTCGGCCGAAGATGCGCTGCGCGACCCGACGGTCGACCTGATCCTGGCCATCGGCGCCTCGATGGGCGAATGGAATACCGGCGGCTGGAGCGACAGCCTGCTCAACGAGCGCCTGGTCCACATCGACGAATCGGAAGACCACCTGGCGCGCACGCCGATGGCGCGCTTCCACATGCGCGGCTCGATCCGCTCCATCTTCAACCGCCTGGTCGAACGCGTGCACCATGTGCGCAACGAGACCGACGTCACGGTCGAAAAGCGGCGCGCCTCGCGCGAGCTGGCGGCCCTGGCCTGGGAACCGGACAGCATCCTGGCCGCGCCCGAAGCGTTCACCAGCGATGCCGCGCCCATCAAGCCGCAGCGCCTGATGCGCGACCTGTCGAATATGTTCCCGCCCACCACCCGCTACCTGGCCGACACCGGCAACAGCGTGGCCTGGGCCACCCATTACCTGCAGCCGCAGGACCGGCGCATGGGCGAACGGCGCCTCGGCGGCGGCGAGCGCAAGCGCGTGGCGGGCCAGCGCCTGACCTCGGGCGGCTGGCTGCGCGTGACCATGAATTTCGCGGCCATGGGCTGGGCCATCGGCGGCGCCATCGGCACCGCGGCGGCCAATCCCTCGGTGCCGGTGGTGTGCATCACCGGCGACGGCAGCATGCTGATGAACGGCCAGGAGTTGTCGGTGGCCGTGGCCGAGCAACTGACCGTGGTGTTCGTGGTCCTGAACGACAGCTCGCTGGGCATGGTCAAGCATGGCCAGCGCCTGGCCAAGGCCGAGCAGATCGGCTGCGCCATGCCGCGCACCGATTTCGCCATGCTGGCGCGCGCCCTGGGCGGACGCGCCCACACTATCCACTCCCCGGCCGACATGGCCGCGCTGGACGTGGAAGCGATGCTCAACTACCCGGGCCCGACCCTGCTCGACGTCCACATCGATCCCGAAGAAGTGCCACCGATGAACAGCCGCATGCGCGTGCTGGCCGCCGGCACCCTCTGACCCACCCCCATCTCATTGGGGACAGTCCCCATTTTATTGGGGACAGTCCCACATTTTATTGGGGACAGTCCCAGGTTTTGAGGAAACTTTTTTCCAAAAAGTTGCCTCTAAACCTGGGACTGTCCCCTGTCAAAAGGAAAGAAGACATGACGAAGAAACTCGACGGCAAAGTTGCGCTCATCACCGGCGGCACCAGCGGCATCGGCCTGGCTACGGCCAGGCTGTTCCAGGCGCAAGGCGCGCGCGTGGTCGTTACCGGGCGCGGCGAAGCTGCGCTGCAGCAGGCCCGGCTCGCATTGGGAGAGCACGCCCTGGTCCTGCGCAGCGACGCCAGCTGCCTTGCCGACATCGATGCGCTGATGGCCGCCATCGGCGAACGCTTCGGCCGCCTCGACATCGTGTTCGCCAACGCCGGCGTGGCGCGCGTCGGCCCGGTCGAGACCGTGACCGAGGCCGATTATGCGGGCATGATGGACATTAACGTGAAAGGCACCTTCTTCACCATCCAGAAAGCCTTGCCGCTGTTCGGCGACTCGGCCTCGGTGATCGTCACCACCTCGATCGCCAACCAGCTCGGCACCCCCCATTTCAGCCTGTACGGCGCCAGCAAGGCAGCCCTGCGCTCGCTGGTGCAGTCGCTGGCGCTGGAACTGGTCGGGCGCGGCGTGCGCGTCAATGCCATCAGCCCGGGGCCGATCGCGACCCCGATCTTCGATAGCTTCGGCTTGCCGCCCGAAATCACCAGCGCCGTCAAGGGCGGGATCGCCGACAAGGCCCCCACCAAGCGCTTCGGCAGCGTCGACGAGGTGGCGCAGGCCGTGCTGTTCCTCGCTTGCGACCCCGGCTACATCATCGGCGCCGAAATCGTCGTCGATGGCGGCATGAGCCTGCTGTAAGGAGACGGCCATGAGCGACCATTTCAGCAATGTCATCCATACCAGGCTGTGGCACGAAGAGCCCAGCGCCAACGATCCTTTCACGCCCGACGTGTGCCGCGCCGGCGGCTATGATGTCTACGGCGACCTGCTCGGCAAGGTCGCCTATCTCGACTATCTGTTCCTGCTGTTTACCGGCGAACGCCCCACCGCGCACCAGACGCGCACCCTGTCGCTGGTGGCCGTGGCGCTGGCCAATCCCGGCCCGCGCGATCCTTCCGTGCATGCGGCCATGGCCGCCAGCGCAACCGGCAATCCGGCCAGTTCGGCCATGATGGCGGCCGTCGCCGCCGGCGCCGGCTCGTCCGGCGGCGCGCGCGAAGTGCTGCTGGCGATGCAAGCCTGGGCCAGCTGCGGCACCGACCTCGATGCCTGGCGCGGCTACATGGCCGCGCTGCCCGAACAGCGCCCCGCCTTCTGGCCCGCCAGCGGCTACACGCCCGGCTTCGCCGAACATGGCGTGAGCTGCGCCTTGCCCGTGCTGCAACTGCTCGATCAGCTGTGCCGCCTGGCGCCGTCAACGCAGCTCAGCTGGCTGGCCGCGCAGCGCCCGGCGCTGGAACAGGCTGCCGGCCTGCCCCTGGCCCAGAATGGGGTGGTGGCAGCGGCGCTGTCCGGCATGGGCCTGGCGCCGGCCGCCGGTGAAATGCTGACCTTGCTGCTGCGCCTGCCGGGCGCCGCCGCCCACGCCCTCGAACAGGCGGGCCATTCGTTCCGCCAATTCCCCTTCTTCGAGCTCGACCTGCTCAACGATCCGCGCGCCGCCAAGGAGACAGCATGAGCAAGAACGCCATCCTGGAGCAATACGAAGGCGCCCTGCCCACCAGCATGGGCAAGTGCTTTCCGGGCGAACGGGCAGTGTTTCGCGGACTCGACCTGCATACCGAATTTCGCGACGCCGACTGGATCGAGCTGTACGTCTTCAGCTGCACCGGGCGCCGCCTGCCGGCCGCGCAACTGAAGGTGCTGCAAAGCGTGTGGGTCTATACCAGCTACCCGGACGCGCGCCTGTGGTGCAACCGCGTGGTGGCCCTGACGGGCAGCACGCGCGGGACCGGGGCCCAGGGCCTGGGCGCCGGCCTGGCGACCTCGGAAGCGGCCATTTTCGGGCTGCAGCCGGAAATCGGCGCGGCCACCTTCCTGGTGCGCGCGCTGGCACGCCAGGATGGCGGCGACACGCTCGAACAGATCGTGCGCGACGAGCTGAAACAATACAAGCGCATCATGGGCTATGGCCGCCCGGTCGCCGCCGCTTTTGTCGACGAGCGCATTCCCGTCACGCTCGACATGATGGCGCGCCACGGCATGGCGGTCGGGCGCTACCTGCAGCTTGCCTTCGATATCGAGGCCATGCTGGAACAGGTCTGCGGCCACCGCCTGCCCATGACGTATGCGACCATGGTCGTCGCCATTCCTCTCGACCTCGGTTTCACGCCGATGGAATGTTACATGTATATGCAACCTTCGCTGATGGCTGGCATGGTGCCCTGCTACCTGGAAGCGCTGGAACGCCCGGCCGCCGCCACCTTCGCGCTGCGCTGCGAACGCATCAATTACAACGGTGCGCCAGCCCGGACATGGGAAGAGTAGCGGCCTTCGTACTTTTCAGTAATAATAAGCCGCATGTAACAATCCAACCCTTGCGGAAACTGAGTCATCAGCGCCTGCGCCCACCGGAAGCGTTGCTTATGAATGTACAGGCTGGATCATTGACCCTCATCGCTGCGGCCCTGCTGCTCGCTTTCGGCAGCAGCGCCCATGCGCAAAGTACCGAGGAAGACGAACTGGCGCTCTCCTATGGCGATACGGCCCTGGTCAGTATCGCGACCGGCAGTGAACAGCCGCTGGCGCGGGTACCGGCGGTGGCATCGGTGATCACGGCGCGCGACATCGCGGCCATGGGGGCGACCGACCTCGACCAGGTGCTCGAGAGCGTGCCGGGGGTCCATGTATCGGTCTGGTCGGCGCCGCTCAATCCCCTGTACCAGTTCCGCGGCATCGTCAATGCCTACAATTCGCAAGTGCTGGTGCTGGTCAATGGCGTGCCGATTACCTCGGCCTTCCTGGGCAACCGCGGCCAGGCCTGGGGCGGCATGCCGCTCGAAAACGTGGCGCGCATCGAGATCATCCGCGGCCCGGGATCGGCCCTGTACGGCGCCGATGCCTTTTCGGGCGTCATCAACGTGATTACCAAGAATGCCAGCGCGGCCGCCGGCGTCGAAGTGGGCGTGCGCGCCGGCTCCTTCCGCAACCGCGATGCCTGGGTCCAGTACGGGGGCGCGATCGGCCCGGTGCAAGCGGCGCTTTACCTGCGCGCCGGCAGTACCGACCGCCAGGAAGGCTTGATCGAACGCGATGTCCAGAGCATTCTCGATGGCCTGTTCGGCAGCAACGCGTCGCGCGCGCCCGGCCGCATGAATGCGCGCCGCGAAGCAGTCGACGCGCGCGCCGACTTCAGCTACGGCAACTGGCGCCTGCGCCTCGGTGCGCAGGACCGCAAGTCCGGCATCGCGCTCGGCCTGGCCGATGCCCTCGATCCGGAAGGCGTGGTACCCGAAACCCGCGTCTACGGCGACCTGAGCTACAACCAGGAAAACTGGCTGCCCAACTGGGACCTGTCCGCCAGCGCCAGCATGCACGACATGCGCAACCGCGTTGCCAGTCCGGGCTACAAGCTGTTCCCGGACGGCGCCTTCGGCGGCGCCTATCCGAACGGGGTGATCGGCAATCCCGGCCACTCCGAACGCAGCACCGCACTGAGCGTGACCGGGGTCTACACCGGCCTGGCAGCGCACCGGGTGCGGGTCGGCACCGGCTATCACCTGGAAGACATGTATGCCACTGCCGAATTCAAGAACTTCAATTTCGTCGTGATCCCGGGCGTGGGCCCGGCACTGCTGCCGCTGCCTGGCCTGGTCGACGCCCGCACCGACCCCACGCTGCTGTTCATGGTGCCGCACAAGCGCAACGTCAAGTACCTGTTCGCGCAGGATGAGTGGAAGGTGGCCAAGGACTGGACCCTGACGGCCGGCGTGCGCTACGACCGCTATTCCGATTTCGGCGGCACCACCAATCCGCGCCTGGCGCTGGTGTGGGATGCGAGCTACAACCTGATCATCAAGGCCTTGCACGGGCGCGCCTTCCGCGCCCCGAATTTCACCGAACAGCACACCCGCAACAATCCGGTCAATGTCGGCAATCCGAACATCCAGCCCGAGACCATGGCGATGAACGAACTGGCCTTCGTCTGGCAGCCGCTGCCGGCCGTGCAAACCAATCTGTCCATGTTCCGCTACCAGATGGAACGGATCATTATCGCCGCCCCGAATGCGGACCCGAGTACCGGAAAAACCTTCCAGAACACGGGCGGCCAGCACGGTCATGGTTTCGAACTCGAAGCGCGCTGGGACGCCTCGCGCGACCTGCGCCTGTCCGGCCACCTGTCGGTGCAGAACTCGACCGACGAGGCCAGCGGCCAGGATGCCGGCCTCGCGCCGCAGCAGCGCCTGTTCGGCCGCGCCGACTGGCAGTTCGCCTCGCAGTGGCAACTCGGCGCCATCGTCAACCACGTGGCCGACCGCGCGCGCCAGCCGGGCGATGCCCGCCCGAAAATCGCCGACTACACCACGCTCGACTTCAGCCTGCGGCGCCAGAAAGCGTTCGGCAACTGGGACTTGCGCGCCACCGTGCTCAATGCCCTGGACCGCGATGCGCGCGAGCCGAGTTTCGCGCCGGGCAACATTCCCTTCGACATCCCCCTGCCGCGCCGCGCGATCAACATCGAACTGTCGTACAAGATGTGACTGTTACAAGAGGCAAACCGGTTTCGGCCGGTTGGCCCCTTCCCTGCGCGCCGGATATGCGTTAGATTCGTGTAAGTTGCACTTTATTAATTTACACACATTCCCACGATGCCACTCACACGGTCGCTCCCGGTCCTGCTCCTGGCCTTCTGCGGCGCCCTGGCCGCCGAACCGGTGGCCGACGAAGAAGAACTGGCGCAAGTCTATGGCCACATGGCCAGCTTCACCCTGGCCACGGGCAATGCCACCAGCGTGCGCCGCGCGCCCGCGGTCGCGGCCGTGATCACCGCGCGCGACATCGCCGCCATGGGCGCCACCGACCTCGACCAGGTACTGGAAACGGTCGCCGGCCTGCACGTGAACCGCACCGCCAACCTGTATTCGCCGCTGTACGTGGTGCGCGGCATCGTCAGCCAGTTCACGCCCCAGGTGCTGGTGCTGCAGAACGGCGCCCCCATCACCACCCTGTACCAGAGCAACAAGGGCAATCTGTGGGCCGGCTATCCGGTCGACCATATCGCCCGCATCGAGGTGCTGCGCGGGCCCGGTTCGGCCCTGTACGGCTCGGACGCCTATTCGGGCGTGATCAATATCGTGACCAAGAATGCGCTTGAGGTACGCGGCACCGACATCGGCCTGCGGGCCGGCAGTTTCGGCAATCGCGAAGCCTATCTCCAGCACGGCGGCAAGCTGGGCGATGCCGACCTGGCCATCTATCTGCGCGCGGCCACCACCGATGGCTTTCGCAGCATCATCCGTGCCGACGCCCAGACCCGCAACGATACCCTGTTCGGCACCCATGCCAGCCTGGCGCCGGGCCCGGTCAACCTGGGCAACGAGGCCATCGACGGCAATCTCGAATTGACGCAAGGACCGTGGCGCCTGCGCGCCGGCCTGAAATTGCGCGACAAGATCGGCACCGGGGCCGGCGTGGCCAGCGCCCTCGATCCGGTCGGCCTGTCGAAAAGCGTGCGCAGCACGGGCGAACTGTCCTGGAACGACCAGCTGGGGCGCGACTGGAGCGGCGGCGCCAGCCTCACCGGCCTGTACTACGCCCAGATCACCCCGGTCGACTTCCAGCTGTTGCCGCCCGGCCTGCGCTTTCCCAGCGGCCTGTTCCCGAACGGCATGCACGGCGGCCCCGACACGCGCGAGCGCCACCTGCGCCTGTCCGGCCACCTGGCCTACACGGGATGGCAAGGGCACCAGCTGCGCATCGGCGTCGGGCACGACGACCTGAACCTGTACCGCACCTTCGAGACGCGCAACTTCAGCTATGCGCCGTCCGGCCTGCCCGTGCCCCAGCCCGGCGTGATCGACTATTCCCGGCTCAACCCCTTCCTGCGCCCGCACCGGCGCCGCATCGATTACCTGTATGTGCAGGATGAATGGCAGCTGGGACCGGACTGGGCCCTGACGGCCGGGCTGCGCCACGACCGCTATTCCGACTTCGGCGGCACCACCAATCCGCGCCTGGCGCTGGTATGGGATGCCTCGCTCGACCTGACCGCCAAGCTGATGTACGGACGCGCCTTCCGCGCCCCGGCCTTCATCGAAGCCTATGGCGAATCGAATCCTGTGGCGCTGGGCAACCCCAACCTGCGCCCGGAAACGAACGGCACGCTGGAAGCTGCGCTGGCCTGGCAGGCGCGCAGCGATACCCAGCTCAACCTGACCATCTATCGCTACCGGATGGGCGACATGATCCGCACCGTGCCCAACGCCATTGCCGGCACCGGCGCCACCTACCGCAATACGGGCGACCAGGATGGCCACGGACTCGAACTCGAAGCCGTGTTCCAGGCCGCGCGCGCGCTGCGCATGCTGGCCAATGTCAGCTGGCAGCGTTCCACCGACAAGGCCAGCGGCCGCGATGCCGGCTATGCGCCGCGCCATCACCTGTATGCGCGCGCCGAATGGCAGCCGGTGGGCGGCATCGTGCTCGCGCCCCAGCTCAACCTGGTGGCCGGGCGCTCCCGCGCCCCGGGCGACGCGCGCCGCCCGATCGCCGACTATGCGACGTTCGACCTGGCGCTGCGGCGCGAACGCGGCCACGGCGCCTGGGAATGGTCGGCCAGCCTGCGCAACCTGTTCAACGCCGATGTCCGCGAACCGAGCCAGGCGCCGGGCCTGCAATTGCCCTTCGATTTGCCGATGGCGCCACGCTCCCTGGTACTTCAGGTAAGCCGACGCATGTAAGCGCCTGGCAGTTGCGGAACAGCCACGCTCCGCATTTTAATAGTGTCTTTATAGAAACGCATATTACTTTTCGACCAGAAAAGACGATATGATGGGTGCGGCCCAATCCCCGCCGCCAGAGAAGAGAACGCATGAACCACGCCGTCGCCGCTGCACGTGAAGCTGCCATTTTGATTGTCGATGACGCCCCCGCCAACCTTGGCGTGCTGCGCCAGATGATGTCGCAGCAGGGCTACCAGACTTTCCTGGCCACGTCGGGCGAACGCGCCTTGCGCATCGCGCGCCGGGTCCACCCCGACCTGATCCTGATGGATGTGGTCATGCCCGGCATGGATGGCCTGGAAACCTGCCGCCAGCTCAAGCTGCATGCCAGCACGGCCGGCATCCCCGTCATTTTCATGAGCGCCCGCAACGAGGCCGACGACGTCGTGGCCGGCTTCGACCAGGGCGCGGTCGACTACATCGGCAAGCCGCTGCGCATGGCCGAGGTGTGCGTCCGCGTGCGCGCCCAGTTGCAGATCCACAGCCACAGCGGCGGCCACCAGGAACAGGCGCAGCGCCTGCGCACCATCGTCGACAGCATGGCCGAAGGCTTGATGGTGATCGAACCGAGCGGTCGCATCCAGTACACCAACCCGGCCTGCTCCGGCTACCTGGGCTATGCGCCCAACGAGCTGGCCGGCCACGGCATCGCCGACCTGTTCAATCCGGCGGTCACCGGCGAATGCCTGGGCTACTTCGGCAGCGCGCTGCTTGACCCGGGCGGCACCGCCCGCATGGGCGCGCGCGAAGTCATGGTGCGCCAGCGCGACGGCACCCTGCGCGCCATGGACCTGACGCTCACGCCCATGCATGTCAGCGAGCCGCTGTTCATCGGCCTGCTGCACGATATCGCCCACCACAAGCAGACCGAAACGCTGCTCGAACGCGCGGCCCTGGCCGATTCGCTCACGCGCATCGCCAACCGCCGCCATTTCGACAGCTTTTTGGAACTGGAATGGCAGCGCGCCGTGCGCAGCGGCGAACCCTTGTCGCTGATCGTGCTCGATGTCGACCATTTCAAGCTGTACAACGACGCGCTCGGCCATGCAGCGGGCGACCTGGCCTTGCGCGAAGTGGCGGCCGTGCTCGACGCCCATGCGCTGCGCCCGACCGACCTGGCCGCGCGCTACGGCGGGGAAGAATTCGTGCTGCTGTTCGCCGAAACCAGCGCCGGCCCCGCGCTGGCGCTGGCCGAATCGGTACGCGCCGGAATCGAGGCGCTCAAGCTGCCCAATCCCCGTTCGCCAACCAGCGCCTGGGTCACGGCCAGCGTCGGCGTGGCCACCATCGTCCCGACCCAGCTCGACGAGCCGGCGGGATTTTTCGTTGCCGCCGACCGCGCCATGTACGAAGCGAAGGAAGCGGGCCGCAACCAGGTGATCGGCGTGGACGCCGGCAACCGCGCCTGGGAAGCGGTCAAGGCCCTGATGTCGCTCTGACCTCAGGGAGCCTTGGGATAGCCGGTGATATCGGCGATTTCGCTGTACATCGGCTGCAAGCGCGCATACATCTTGCGGTACACCCGCTGGTACAGTTTTTCGTACATGGCATGGTTGGCCGCGATCGGCTCGAACACGCGCCCGACACGGGTCATGCCAGCGATCGCGGACGCGAAATCCGGATACAGTCCCAGCCCCACCGCCGCGTCGATGGCGGCGCCCAGCCCCGACGTTTCATAGATATGCGGGCGCGCGGTCGGCAGGCCGAAGATGTCGGCCGTCAGCTGCATGGCCGCGTCGCTTTGCGAGCCGCCGCCCGAGACCCGCAGTTCGGTGATCTTCACGCCGCTGCGCTGTTCGGTGCGTTCCTTCCCTTCGCGCAGCGCATAGGCCAGCCCTTCCAGGATCGCCCGGTACACATGGGCGCGCGTGTGCACGTCGCCAAAGCCGATGATGGCGCCCTTCGCTTCCGGCCCCGGCACCTTGATCCCCGGCGTCCAGTAAGGCTGCAGCATCAGGCCCATGGAACCGGGCGGCACGGTGCGCACCAGTTCGTCGAACAGGGCCTCGGGGGCCACGTCCTCGCGCAAGGCGCGCGCCTGTTCGTGATGCCCGAACTGCTCCTTGAACCAGTTGACCATCCAGTAACCGCGGAAGATCTGCACTTCGGTGCTGTAGGCATGCGGGATCGCGGCCGGGTACGGCGGGATCTGCGGCGTGACTTCGACGTAGCGCGTGCTGGTGGTGTTGATGGTGGCCGTGGTGCCGTAGCTCAGGCAGCCGATATGGGGCGCCTGGCAGCCGGCGCCGATCACTTCGCAAGCCTTGTCGGCGGCGGCGGCCAGCAGCGGCAAGCCTTGCGGGATGCCGGTGGCGGCGGCAGCGGCGGCGTCGATGGCGCCGATGCGGGCGCCGGGCGGCACCAGCTCGGGCAGCATGTGCGGCAGCACGGCCAGCGCCTGCCACTTCCAGTCGCGCGCGCCGGCCCACTTCTGGCGCTTGTAGTCGAAGGGCACATAGGCCACCTGCGAGCCGGTCGAATCGACGAAGCGCCCGCACAGGCGGTAGTTCAGGTAGCCCGACAGCAGCAGGAACTTGTCGGTGCGCGCCCAGATGTCGGGCTGGTGCGCCTTGATCCAGTTGATCTCCGCTTCGCCGCGGAAGAAATCGATGGTGCCCTTCACCCGCGCCAGGCGGAATGCCAGGGTCCACCATTTGCCCATGGGCGGCACGACGTCGGTGCGGCGCTGGTCCAGCCAGGTGATGGCCGGGCGCAGCGGCTTGCCGTCCTTGTCCAGGTTGACCACGGTGCCGCGCTGGGTGGTCACGGCCACGCCCTGCACGCCGGCCTTGTCGGCCCCCGGCTGCAGCCACAGGCCTTGGCAAGCTTCGCACACGGCTTGCCAGTAGCCTTCCGGATCGTGCTCGGCCCAGCCGGGATGGTCGGAAAAATAGGCTTGCAGGTGCACCTGCGATTTGGCGACGATATTGCCGTCCAGGTCGAACAGGATGGCCCGCACGCTCTGGGTGCCATTGTCGATGGCGAGGATGGTCTTGTTCATGTGGGCAGGCTGTAATGTGCGTTCCAAAGGGCCAGGTAGGCATCCTGGCCGGCGGTCCAGCGTTCGTCGGTCCAGCCAAGTTCGGCCTGGCAGATGGCGCGGATGCGGGCCAGGTGCTCCACCCCGCCGCCGCGCAGCTGCAGGCCGAGGCGGGTGCGGCGCAGCAGCAGGTCTTCCAGGTGCTGGACCGCTTCGGCGCGCGCGGCCCAGCGCAGTTCGGCCCACAGGGTCTGGGTGCCCGGGACGATGTCCAGCTCCCCCTCCTGCGCGCAATCGAGCAGTGCTTGCGTGTGCTCGCCGTAGCGCCCTTCGATGCGCTGGCGTACGCTGCCGCGCAGGCGCGAGGCGCTGCGCGCGCGCTGCGGAAAGATCGGCCGTTCGTCCAGTTCCGCCTTCCAGTGCGGCAGCAGCGTGGCCGCCTTGCGCAAGGCGTCGAGCGCGATCACGCGGAAGGTGGTCAGCTTGCCGCCGGTGACCGTCATCAGGCCATCGTCGATCCACACCGCGTGCTCGCGCCCTTCCTTCGACGGGTCCGCCTCGCCGCTGTCGACCACCGGCCGCACGCCGGCATACGTGGCCAGGATGTCGGACTCGGTCAGGTCCAGCTGCGGGAACTGGACGTCGAGCGCCAGCATCAGGTAATCGAGTTCGGCGCGCGTGATGGCCGCTTCCTTGTCCAGCGTGGCCCCGTGGTCGACGTCGGTGGTGCCGACCAGGGTCACGCCTTCCCACGGATAGGCGAACACGGGCCGGCCGTCGAGCGGATGCATCAGGCTCACCGCCTGCGACAGCGGCAAGCGCCACGCGGGGAACACCAGGTGGCTGCCGCGCAAGGGACGCAACACGGGGGCCGCGCCGGCCTGGCCGCGGATGCCGTCGGCCCAGGCCCCGGTGGCATTGACCACCAGGCGCGCCAGCACGTTGTGCGACTGGCCGGTGGCGCCGTCGAGCAGGCGCGCGCCGCACACTTTGCCGTCTTCGCGCAGCAGCGATTTTGCGGCCAGGTAGTTGACGGCGGTGCCGCCGCAGGCCTGCGCTTCCTGCAGCACGCGCAGCACCAGGCGCGCGTCGTCGGTCTTGGCGTCGCCGTAGCAGATCCCGCCTTCGAGCGACGCGCGCGCGATGTTCGGCGCCATCATCAGGAAGTCGCTGGTGCTCATGTAATGCTTGTTGCTATGCTTGCCGCGCCGGCCCGACATCAGGTCGTAGATGGCCAGCCCAAGCAGGAAGGTGGACTTGGCCGGCTTGCCGCCGCTGTAGTCGGCAAAGGCGAAGCCCTGCGCCTGGACCAGGCCGTTCGCTTCGCGCATGAGCGTGTCGCGTTCGCGCACCGATTCGCGCGTCAGGCCAAGCTTGCCCTGCTTGAGGTAGCGCAGGCCGCCGTGCACCAGTTTCGACGAGCGGCTCGACGTGCCCCAGGCGAAGTCGCGCTGCTCGACCAGCAGCGCCTTCAGGCCGCGCCGCGCCGCTTCGAGCAGGATGCCGGCGCCGGTGATGCCGCCGCCGATGATCAGGAGGTCCCATTCGCGTTCGGCCAGCGCCGGCACCTGCGCGCGCCAGCCCGTGGTCCACGCGGCGCTCACGGCGCCACCAGCTTGCCCGGATTCATGCGGCGTTCGGGATCGAAATGCAGGAACAGCGCGCGCATGGCGCCCAGCCCCAGTTCGCCCTTCTCCGCCGCCAGGTAAGGCAGGTGGTCGGCACCGACGCCGTGCTGGTGGCTGATGGTGCCGCCGTTGGCCACGATCGCTTCCGACACGGCCGACTTCAGGGCGCGCCAGCGCGCGTAGTCCTGCTCGTAGCTTCCCGAGAGGCGGTACACGAAGGTGGTGTACACGCTGGCGCCCTGCGCGTACAGGTGCGACAGATGGGTATAGGTGTGCACCCGTTCGCCGCAGGCGGCCAGCGCGTCGCGCGCGGCCTGTTCCACCCCCATCATCATGGGCGTCACGCCCGGCCAGTCGACCGCCGTTTCGACGGTGTCGATGGCGTAGCCGCGCTGCCATGCGGTGTTGCGCAGGTAGACATTGCGGAAGCGGTTCTGCTTCCATTTGTCGCCCATGGTGCGGCCCACATGCACGCCGCCGCAATCGCGGGCCAGCGCCAGCGCGCTGCCCAGGGCGGCCTTGGCCGCCTTGCGCCCGCCGCTCACGCCGATCATCAGCATGCACTTGCCTTCGGCGCAGCCGCGCCAGCCAAGATAGGTTTCCAGCATGCCGACCAGCGACTTGTGGCCGGCCAGCGTGAGCATGGTGACAGTTTCGAGCGGGTTCGACAGGCGCAGCATCGACAGCGGCAATTTTGCCTGGGCGATCGCGCGCGTGGCCACGCTTGCCGCTTCCCAGTTCGGGAAGAACACGGCGTGGAAGGCTTCGTAGTCGGGCAGGCGCGTGATGCGCACCGTGGCCTGGGTCAGGATGCCGATGCGCCCTTCCGAGCCGAGCACCATTTCGCGCAGATCGCATCCGGCGGCCGAAGCCGGAAAAGTCGGCAGCTCGAAGCGGCCGGCCGGCGTTTCGATGCGCCCGCCGGCGAACAGTTGTTCGATGCGGCCGTAGCGCAGCGACTGCTGGCCGGACGAGCGGGTGACGATCCAGCCGCCCAGGGTCGAGTATTCGAACGATTGCGGGAAGTGCCCCAGCGTATAGCCGTGGGCGCGCAGCTGCGCTTCCAGGTCGGGGCCGAACACGCCGGCTTCGAAGGTGGCCAGCTGGGCTTCGGTGTCCAGGTTGAGCAGCGCGCGCATGCGCACCATGCTCACCGACAGCACCGGCACCTCGCCTTCGGGTACCGTCAGGTGGCCGGCCACGCTGGTGGCGCCGCCGCAGGGAATGACGATGGCGCCGGCCGCGGCCGCGTAGTCGAGCAGCTCGCGCACCTGGTCGCCGCTGTCGGGAAAGGCCACGCCGTCGGGCGTGTGGTCGATGCGGCCGTGGCGCATGCGCAGCCAGTCCGGCAGGCTCTGGCCCAGCGCGTGGGCCATGCGGATGGCCGCCGAGGTGTCGACCAGGCGGTGCGCGGGCAGGCGCGACGCCTTGACCCGGGCGCAGGCGGCGGCATGGCTGGCATCCATCGACTTGCCGCCGGCGCCGATGCGCTCGGCCAGGAATGCCAGTGCATCGTCGCCCAATGCAAAATCAATGGCGTCGTCGCCCCATCCGTTCCACCGTTTCATCGATAATTCCCGTTATACTGACGCTGTTTTCATTGCTGCCAATGTAAGTCCGCCCAGCTTTTTAGTATTGCGCTTTCATGACAACCCACTTGCTCAAACATGCCAGCGGCACGGCCTGATGCCCGCCGGGTCACCGGCTCCTATCTGCAACCCTTGCTGGAAGCCGCCCTTGATCGTGGCGTGGGCGCGCGCGAGCTGGCGCTGGCGGCCGAGCTGCCGCCCGAGCACCTGTCGCCGGCGCCCGAATCGCTGGCGGCGGACGACTACGTACGCTTGCTGGCCGTGGGCGCCGACCTGGCAAAAGATCCGCATTTCGGCCTGCACGTGGGCGAACGGGTCAAGCTGGGCACCTACAGCGTGTATGGCCTGATCCTGCTGTCCTGCCGCGACTTCGGCCAGGTATTCCAGCAGACCTTGCGCTATGAACAGCTGGCCCACGACCTGGGCCGTTCGGCCCTGCACCTGAACGGCAGCGCGGCCCAGTACGAATGGATCAGCAACTACCCGACCGGCAACCGCCACCTGGTCGAAAGCGTGTTCGCCGGCATCCGCGTGTTTTCGACCTGGCTGGCCGGCATGGAGCTGCCCTCGCCCCAGATGCACTTCCGCCACGCATCCGAAGCCGACAACGGCGAGTACCTGCGCATTTTCGGCGCCGTGCCCACCTTCGCGTCGACCATCAACGCCGCCCATTTCGACGCCCAGCTGCTGGGATGGCCCGTGCCGAATGCCGACGTCGGCCTGTACCCGGTGCTGCAGCGCCATGCCGAACAGCTGCTCGCCGAACGCAACAAGAGCCAGCAGGGCATCGCCGCCCAGGTGCATGCGGCCATCATCCGCAACCTGGCCAACGACCGGGTGCGCCTGTCGTCGATCGCCGAAGAACTGAAGCTGTCGCCGCGCACCCTGCAGCGCAAGCTGTCCGAGGCCGGCGCCAGCTTCCAGCAAGTGCTGGACCAGGCCCGTTTTGCGCTGGCCACCGACTACCTGCGCCAGGATGGCCTGTCGCTGGTCGATATCGCGTTTTTGCTGGGATACCAGGAGCAAAGCGCCTTCACCCACGCTTTCAAGGAATGGGCCGGCGTAAATCCCGGCGCCTGGCGCGAAGGGGCCCAATGTCGCCTATAATACTGACGCCGTTTCGCCCTTCGACTACCTTGGCTAAGCCGTGAATCCAAACCTCGACAAGCTGCATCCCTACCCGTTCGAAAAACTGCGCCAGCTGTTCGCCGGGATAGCCCCGAATGCGGACTATGCGCCCATCAGCCTGGGCATCGGCGAACCGAAGCATCCGACTCCGGCCTTTATCCAGAAAGCCCTGGCCCACGGCGTGCAGGGACTGGCCAATTATCCGACCACGGTGGGCAGCGACGCGCTGCGCTCCGCCATCGCCGGCTGGATCGAGCGGCGCTACGGCATTCCCGCCCTGAACCCGGCCACCCAGGTGCTGCCCGTGAACGGTTCGCGCGAAGCCCTGTTCGGCATTGCGCACTGCGTGGTCGACGCGTCGAAGCCGGCGCCGCTGGTGATGTGTCCCAACCCGTTCTACCAAATCTATGAAGGCGCGGCCTTCCTGGCCGGCGCCGAGCCCTACTTCGTCAACTCGGAACCGGCCCGCAATTTCGGCTGCGACTACGCCAGCGTGCCGGCCGACGTCTGGCCGCGGGTGCAGCTGCTGTACCTGTGCTCCCCGGGCAATCCGACCGGCGCCACCCTGTCGCTGGACGACTGGAAGCAGCTGTTCGCCCTGGCCGACGAACATGGCTTCATCATCGCCGCCGACGAATGCTATTCCGAGATTTACCACACCAGCGACGCGCCCCTGGGCGCCCTGGAAGCGGCCCACCAGCTCGGACGCAGCGGCGGCGACACGCCGTACGCGAACCTGATCGTGTTTTCCAGCCTGTCCAAGCGTTCGAACGTGCCGGGCATGCGCTCCGGTTTCGTGGCCGGGGACCCGGGCGTCATCAGGAAATTCCTGCTGTACCGTACTTACTGCGGCGGCGCCATGTCGCCCCCGGTGCAGGCGGCATCGATCGCGGCCTGGGGCGACGAGGCCCATGTGCAGGAAAACCGCACCAAATATCGCGAAAAATTCACCCTGGTCACGCCCATGCTGCGCAAGGTGATGGACGTGGAATTGCCCGACGCCGGCTTCTACCTGTGGGCCGACGTGCGCCGGACCGGCCTTTCCGACACACAATTCGCCCGCCGCCTGTATGCCGAATATAATGTGACGGTATTGCCTGGAAGCTATCTCGCCCGTGAGGCGCATGGCACGAACCCGGGCCGGAACCGCATCCGCATGGCCCTGGTCGCCGAAGTCGACGAAGGTGTGGAAGCGGCGCAACGCATTGTCCAGTTTTGCCTTGGCTTGAAAAAATCCTGAAACACACTTAGACCGATAAAAATGACCCAACAACTCCAGCACATCATCGACACGGCATGGGAACAGCGCGCCGAAATCAACCCATCGAACGGCACGGCCGAACTGCGCGAAGCGGTGGCCCACGTGATCGCCGGCCTCGATGACGGCAGCATGCGCGTGGCGCAGAAGGCCGGCGCCGACTGGGTGGTCAACCAGTGGATCAAGAAAGCCGTGCTGCTGTCCTTCCGCCTGGAAAACAACTGTGTCATGACCTCGGACGGCACCATGCAGTTCTATGACAAGGTACCCACCAAGTTCGCCAATTACACGGCCGACGACTTCGCCCGCGGCGGCTTTCGCGTGGTGCCGCCGGCCGTTGCGCGCCGCGGCAGCTTCATCGCCAGGAACGTCGTGCTGATGCCTTCCTACGTCAATATCGGCGCCTACGTCGACGAAGGCGCCATGGTCGACACCTGGGCCACGGTCGGTTCCTGCGCCCAGATCGGCAAGAATGTGCACCTCTCGGGCGGCGTCGGCATCGGCGGCGTGCTCGAGCCGATGCAGGCCAATCCGACCATCATCGAAGACAATTGCTTCATCGGTGCGCGCTCGGAAGTGGTCGAAGGTGTTATCGTCGAGGAAAATTCGGTCATTTCGATGGGTGTCTACATCGGCCAGTCCACCAAGATCTACGACCGCGCCACGGGCGAAGTGACGTATGGCCGCATTCCGGCCGGTTCGGTCGTGGTGTCGGGCAACCTGCCGTCGGAAGATGGCAAATACAGCCTGTACTGCGCCGTGATCGTCAAGCGGGTCGACGCCAAAACGCGCGCCAAGACGGGCATCAACGAACTGCTGCGCGGCATCTAAATAGAGCATCCACGAGGAGACGATCATGGCAATGGACCGCTTGTTCCAGCTAATGAAGGAAAAGAATGCGTCGGATATGTTCTTCGCGGTCAACTCGCCCGTCCATATCAAGATCAACGGCAACCTGATCCCGATTAACCAGCAAAAACTGGACCGCGACAATATCGATTCGCTGCTGAGCGAAATCGCCTCGGCCGAGCAGATGGCCGAACTGAAGCGCGAAAACGAGCTGAACATGGGTATTTCGGTGCCCAACCTGGGCCGTTTCCGCCTGTCGGCCTTCCGCCAGCGCGGCAGCATCTCGGCCGTGTTCCGTTTCGTGCCCGCCATCATCCCGGCCCTGGGCGACCTGGGCCTGCCGCCGGTGCTGGCCGACCTGATCATGGAAAAGCGCGGCCTGCTGCTGCTGGTGGGCGCCACCGGTTCGGGCAAGTCGACCACCATCGCCTCGATGCTGGACCACCGCAACGAATTGCGCGCCGGCCACATCCTGACACTGGAAGACCCGATCGAGTACCTGTTCAAGAACAAGAAATCGATCGTCAACCAGCGCGAGATCGGCAGCGATTCGAACAGCTTCTACACGGCGCTGCGCAATTCCATGCGCCAGGCCCCGGACTGCATCCTGATCGGCGAGATTCGCGACAAGGAAACCATGGCCGCGGCCCTGGCTTACGCGCAATCGGGCCACCTGGTGCTGGCCACCCTGCACGCGAACAACAGCTACAACGCGCTGAACCGCATCATCAGCTTCTACCCGATCGAAAACCGCGCGGCCCTGCTGCAGGATCTGTCGTCGGCGGTGAAAGCCATCGTCTCGCAGCGCCTGGTGCGTTCGGCCGCGGGCGGAACCCGCCAGGCTGCCGTCGAAATCATGGTAAACACGCGCTATGTGTCTGATTTGATTGAAAAAGGCGAGATCGGCCAGATCAAGGAAGCGATGGAGAAGAGCCTGTCGCCGGGTTCGCAATCGTTCGAATCGGCGCTGTTCCAGCTGGTGAAAAGCGGCCTGGTCACCCAGGAAGAAGCGCTGGCGAACGCCGATTCGGCCACCAACCTGCTGTGGCTGCTCAACAATGGCCCGGACAGCCGGACCGAGGAAGCATCGCAGAGCAAGCCCGAGGAAGACGGCGCCTCGTTCACCGAGTTCACGCTGAACACCTGAACACCTGAAGACCTGAACACCTGAACGCCGCCTTTTTTTATTTGCACGTCGCAGGGGGCCAGGTCTGACATCTGGACACGGACTCAACATTATTACAGT
>JAZKBE010000103.1:0-9856 GCA_040388805.1 Pseudomonadota bacterium | reverse complement strand
TCAGCTGCTAGCAGCTGAGCTCGTGTCCGGATGTCAGGCCTGGCCCCCTGCGGTCTTTTTATGCCGGCGCGGCAGGCGTAAAAAAACCGGCCAGCAGGCCGGTTTCTGTTTGCGCAGCTAGAGCTTACTTCAGCTCGTCTGCCAGCAGTTTCAGGATCTTGGCGCCAGTCGGGGAGTTTTCCGGCTTGCCGTCGTTGCTCTGCACGCTCACACGGCTGACATTCAGGCCGGCGTCGGACTTGACCGCCACGCGGTAACGCTGCGCTTCCTTGGCCTTGTCCGAATCGCCAAAGCTGAACAGGCGGCTCAGGAAGCCTTCCTTGGCCGCCAGGTCCGGATCGACGTAGCGCACGAAGTAGACGCCGTTCACACGGTCGCGGTCTTCCACGGTGAAGCCGACGCGGTCCAGCGCCAGGCCGGCACGGCGCCAGGCGCGGTCGAAGCCTTCGTTCACTTCCACATAGTCGCCGCCGGCGGCGGTGACCAGCTTGGCGTTCTGCGGCGCGGCAGGCGCGTTCGCCACTGCGGCCTGGGCTTGTTTGACTTCCGGCGTGCCCTGCAGGCGCGCCATCAGCTTGGCCAGCATTTCCGCTTCCAGGCCGGGATCGTTGGCCCGCACGGTCCAGACGGTCGAATCCTTCTGGGCGTTGGCATACACTTCTTCGGCGCCGCGGTGGCTGATGTAAATCTCGGTGCCGCCGGCCGGGTTGCGCTCGATGCGGGTGCGATAACGGTCGCGCTCGCCAGTCGAGTACAGGGAATCGAATACCTTGCCGATGGTCTGGCGCACGATGTCCTGAGGGATCTTGGCGCGGTTCTCGGCCCAGTCGGTTTCCATGGTGCCGGTGGTGGCCGATTCGGCCACCAGGGTGAAGCCGGCTTCGGTCCAGAAGGTCTTCAGTTGCGGCCACAGCTGCTCGGGCGTCTGGTTGACGACCAGCCAGCGCACATTGCCGGCGCGCTCGACGCGGAAGGCCGGCGTATTGGCCGCGCCGACGGTCGGGCCGCCCGCCGCCGGGGCATTGCCCGCACCAGGCTGCTGGTAGGTCGATGCCGATGCCACGCCCTTGCCATCCGGTACCGCATAGCGGTTGTCGCGTTCGAGCTGGGTCAGGTCGGGCGGTACGTCAAGCTTGCTGGCTTTCTTGGCGCCACGGTAGTCGACGCGGTCCTGTTCGACCAGGGTGCCGAGCATGCCGCAGCCGGTCAGGCTGACCAGCATCGCCGAAGTAATTGCCGTGGCCAGGGCCGGTTTGATTGTCTTGCGAATAGTCATGTCGTAACTGGGGTTGAAGCTGAAAGGCAGCTGGTGTCTGAAATGATCCTGATCCTTGCGGAATCAGGGCTGTGGGAAGACGCCGGCGTCGCGCAAGGCGCCGCGGACGGTGTCGTGGTAGTCGGCCGAAAGCGGCGCCAGCGGCAGGCGCAAGCCGGCCGGCATCATGCCCATTTCCGCCAGGGCCCATTTGACAGGGACCGGATTCGGTTCGACGAACAGTTTGGCATGCAGCGGCATGACCTTGTCGTTGATGGCCACGGCCCGGGCGATGTCGCCGCCCATGGCAGCGGCGCACAGTTCGTGCATGGCGCGCGGGGCCACGTTGGCGGTGACCGAAATATTGCCGGCGCCGCCGCACAGCATCAGGGCGATCGCGGTCGGGTCGTCGCCCGAATACACGGCAAACGACTTGGGCGCATTGCGCAGCAGTTCCAGGCCGCGCCCGATATTGCCGGTCGCGTCTTTCACGCCGACGATGTTCGGGATCGCGGACAGGCGCACGATGGTCTCGTTCGACATGTCGGCCACCGTACGGCCGGGCACGTTGTACAGGATGATGGGCAGGTCGACCGCTTCGGCGATGGCCTTGAAGTGCAAATACATGCCTTCCTGGGTCGGGCGGTTGTAATACGGCACCACGACCAGGGCGGCGTCGGCGCCGACTTCCTTGGCGCATTCGGTCAGGCGGATGGCCTCGACCGTGGAATTGCCGCCGGTACCGGCGATGATGGGCACGCGGCCCTTCGCGATCTCGACTGTAAACTTGATCAGTTCGCAATGCTCGTCAACGCTGACGGTTGCGGACTCGCCCGTGGTGCCGACGATCACGATGCCGTCGGTGCCTTCTGCGATGTGCCACTCGATGAGCTTGCGCAAGCCTGGATAGTCCAGGCTGCCGTCCGCGTGCATCGGGGTGACGATTGCTACTATGCTGCCCTTGATCATATGTAGGTAACTATGCTGGTAAGGAAAAGCCTGATTGTAGCGGATACCCCGCTAAAATGGTTCATTCTTGACTAGAATCGCGTGCCGGCCTGGCCATCCCGGGGGCCGATCAAGGCTTTCGCGCGGGGAAACTCCGGTCCGGCCGCGCACAGGCGCTGCACCATGGCCGGCCTGGGCGCGCCCGTGTAGCCGTCTTCGTAAGCCAGCACGCGCAAACCCAGCGCGGCGGCCAGCGCCAGCAATTCCCCCTCCCCCAGCAGGAATGCCGGATTCGAGGGCTTGCCATAGGCTTCATTGCCTACAGAGAAAGTTTCATAGATCAGCAAGCCATCCGGCGCCAGGCTGCGCGCCAGGTCGGCCATCAGGGGCCGGTGCAGGTAGTTGGTGACCACGATGCCGGCAAAGCGGGCTTGGGCGAAGGGCCAGGGCGTGATGCCGTCTTCCAGGTCGCACGCCAGGGTGGCGATGCCGGGCCCGGCCGCCTGCGCCAGGGCCGCCGGATCGCGGTCCAGCGCCAGCACCGGATGCCCGAGCGCGGCCAGCAGGCGCGCGTGGCGGCCGCTGCCGCAGGCCAGGTCGAGCACTTCGCCCCGGGGCAGCCAGGCCGCGAAACGTTCCACCCAGGCCGATGGATCTCCGGCGCCGTGGACCATCAGCTGTAGGACAGGCCCATCGCTTCGCGCACGTCGCGCATGGTTTCCTGCGCCAGCTTGCGGGCGGCATCGCAGCCGTCGGCCACGATGGCGCGCACCAGCGAGGGGTCGTCCAGGTATTGCTGGGCGCGCTCGTGCATGGGTTCCTGCTCGGCGATGACGGCGTCGATTACCGGCTGCTTGCATTCGATGCAGCCGATGCCGGCCGTGGTGCAACCCTTGACCACCCAATCCTTGGTCGCTGCGTCGGAATAGACTTCGTGCAACTGCCATACCGGGCACTTGCGCGGATCGCCCACGTCGGTGCGGCGCACGCGCGCCGGATCGGTCGGCATGGTGCGGATTTTCTTGGTGACCGTGTCCTTGTCTTCGCGCAGCGAGATGGCATTGCCATAGCTCTTGGACATCTTGCGCCCATCCAGGCCGGGCAGGCGCGACGAGGTGGTCAGCTTCGCGTGCGGCTCGACCAGGATCAGCTTGCGGCTGCCTTCCAGGAAGCCGAACAGGCGTTCGCGGTCGATCATCGACAGGCTCTGGGCTTCGTCGAGCATGGCGCGGGCCTGCTCCAGCGCTTCGTCCTTGCCCTCCTGCTGGTATTCGGTGCGCAATTCGAGATACAGCTTGGCGCGCTTGCTGCCCAGCTTTTTCACCGCTTCCATGGCCTTCTCTTCGAAGCCCTTTTCCTTGCCGTACATATGATTGAAGCGGCGCGCGATCTCGCGCATCATTTCAATGTGCGGCACCTGGTCGTCGCCCACCGGCACCTGGGTGGCGCGGTAGATCAGCACGTCGGCCGCCTGCAGCAGCGGATAGCCCAGGAAACCGTAGGTCGCCAGGTCCTTGTTGGCAAGGTTGTCGATCTGGTCCTTGTAGGTCGGCACGCGCTCGAGCCAGCCGAGCGGGGTGCACATCGACAGCAGCAGGTGCAATTCGGCGTGTTCCGGCACCTTGGACTGGATGAAGATGGTCGCCTGCGACGGATCGACGCCGGCCGCCAGCCAGTCGATGACCATGTCCCAGGTGCTGCGCTCGATGATGGTCGGATCGTCGTAATGGGTGGTCAGTGCATGCCAGTCGGCAACGAAGAACAGGCAAGGCTGCTCTGACTGCATCTTGATCCAGTTCTTGAGGGCGCCATGGTAGTGGCCAAGGTGCAGGGTGCCCGTAGGGCGCATACCGGAAACGACACGATCGGGATACATGAAATAGTCAGCTTAAAAGAAAAGTAAGTGGGGAAACCAGTATGGTCAGCAGCCAGTCGGTAGCCGCAACCATCGGGATGAACCAGTAGTTCAGAATCTTAAAGTATAGCAAGGCGAGCACGATGAAAAAACCATACGGCTCTATCTTGGAGAATTGGTAGGCGTAGCGGTTGGGCAGCACGCTGGTCAGGATGCGGCCGCCATCGAGCGGGGGGATCGGCACCAGGTTAAACACGAACATCAGGATATTGACGAACACGCCGGCCTGCGCCACCTTGTGCAAATAGGTCTCCGAGACGCCGGTCTTGAGCAGCACGGTGGCCAGCACAAGCCAGCCGAAGGCCATCGCGAGGTTGGCCGCCGGTCCGGCCAGCGCCACCCAGGCCATCTGTTTTTTCGGATTGCGCAGGCGCGAAAAATCGATGGGTACCGGTTTTGCGTAGCCGAACACGAAGGGCGTGAAAGCGAACATCAGGATCGGCAACAGGATCGTGCCGAAAGGATCGATGTGGCGGAGGGGATTGAGGCTCATGCGCCCGAGGGCATAGGCGGTGGTGTCGCCAAAATATTTTGCCGCATAGGCGTGGGCCGCCTCGTGCAGGGTGATCGCGAAGATCACGGGCAGTGCATAGACGGCAACCGCCTGGATAATTTCATTCATTGTGTGATTCTATCAGAGCCCTACAGCCCGAACGTCGCCGGGTCCCCCCGGCCATGGCGCACCAGGATGGGCTCGTCCGTGGTCAGGTCGATCACGGTGGTCGGTTCCATCGAACAGGCGCCGCCGTCGATGATCAGGTCGATCTGCTTTTCCAGCCGTTCGCGGATGGCTTCGGCGTCGTTGAGCATCTCGTCGTCGCCCGGCAGCATGAGCGTGGTGCCGATCAGGGGCTGGCCCAGTTCTTCCAGCAAGGCATGGGCGATGGCGTTTTCCGGCACCCGCAGGCCGATGGTCTTGCGCGAGGGGTGCGACAGGCGGCGCGGCAGTTCGCGCGTCGCTTCCAGAATCACCGTGTACGGCCCCGGGGTGGCGGCCTTGAGCAGGCGGAACTGGCGGTTGTCGACGCGCGCGTAGGCGGCGATTTCGGACAAGTCGCGGCACAGCAAGGTCAGGTGGTGCTTTTCATCGATGCCACGGATGCGGCGCAATTTTTCCACGGCCGCCTTGTCGTCCAGGTGGCACACCAGCGCATAGCAGGAATCGGTGGGCAAGGCCACGATGCCGCCGCCATGGATGATCTGCGCCGCCTGCTTGATCAGGCGTCCTTGCGGGTTGTCGGGATGGATCTGGAAAAATTGGCTCATGGTTCAACGCAACTGGTTAAGCGCGGCAATGCGCTCTTGCATGGGAGGATGGGTCGAGAACAGCGCGCCCCAGCCGCCGCCACTCGGGGAAATGCCGGACGCCGCCATCGACGAGGGCAGCGCGCCAGGCTCCAGGCCACCCAGACGGGCCAGCGCCTTCTGCATCGGCAGCGGGCTGCCCAGCAGCCTGGCCGAGCCGGCGTCGGCGCGAAATTCGCGCTGGCGCGAAAACCAGGCCACGATCAGCGAAGCGGCGATACCGAACACGATCTCGCAGACAAAGACGGTCACCATGTAGCCGATCCCGGGCCCGCGGCCGTTATTGCGCAGTAGGACCTTGTCGACGAAATAGCCCACCACGCGCGCCAGGAACACGACGAATGTATTGACGACACCCTGGATCAGGGTCAGCGTGACCATGTCGCCATTGGCGACGTGGGCGATCTCGTGGCCCAGCACGGCTTCGACTTCCTGGCGCTCCATGCTGTGCAGCAGGCCGGTGGACACCGCCACCAGGGCCGAATTCTTGAAAGCGCCGGTGGCGAAGGCATTCGGCTCGCCGTCATAGATGGCCACGTCCGGCATGCCGATGCCGGCCCGTTCGGCCAGCTGGCGCACGGTGCTGAGCAGCCACTGTTCCTGGCTGTTGGCAGCTTGTTCGATCACGCGCGCGCCGGTCGACCATTTGGCCATGGGCTTGCTCATCAGGAGCGACAGGATGGAACCGGTGAAACCGACCACGGCCGAGAACACCAGCAGTTCGCCGATATTGATGCCGGCCGCGCTCACACCGCGGCCTATGCCCAGCAGGTTCAGGACGAGCGAGAGCACCAGCAGCACCGCGATATTGGTGGCAAGGAAGAGCACAATGCGTTTCATGGCAAGCCTCCGGGAGAGGGTGACGGTAGATGCCCAGTAAAATAAGGCTGAGCGGGCCAAAACACAAGGCCCGCGCGCTAGAACCAGTCGTGCCAGACCGGTGTGACGCCCGAAGGCAAGGGTGGCAGCAGCTTGAAATCGACGCGCGACTCCCCGGGCGCATGGAAATCGGTCCCGCGCGAGGCCAGGAAGCCATAGCGGCGCGCCTGTTCGGCATACACCTGGTACTGGTCCGGGCTGTGGCTGCCGGTCACCACCTCGATCGCGGTGCCGCCCAATTGCTTGAATTCATCGAACAAGGCGCCCTCGCCCGTCTGCCCGAGCTTGTAGCGGCCCGGATGGGCGATGACGGCGATCCCGCCCGCGCCCTTGATCCAGGTGACGGCCTGGGTCAGGCTGGCCCAGCGGTGCGGCACATAGCCGGGCTTGCCTTCGGTCAGGTATTTGCGGAACACTTCCGGGATATTGGCGCAGGCGCCGCATTCGACCAGGTAGCGCGCGAAGTGGGTGCGCGACATCAAGTCGGGATTGTCGACGTATTTCAGCGCGCCTTCGTAGGCATTGGGAATGCCGGCGCGGGCCAGCTGGTCCGAAATTTCGCGCCCGCGCGCATCGCGCCCGCTGCGGGTCGATTCCAGGCCCTGCAACAGGCCACGGTTGCTTTCATCGATCTGCAAGCCCACGATGTGGATCGTTTCGCCGGCCCAGGTAATGGAAATTTCCACGCCCGCCACAAACTGCATGCCCAGTCCCGTGGCCGCCGCGCGCGCACGCGCAATGCCGCCCACTTCATCGTGATCGGTCAGGGCCCATACGTTCACACCGGCCTGGTGCGCGTACTGGGCGACGGCGGCAGGCGCCAGGACACCATCGGAGACGTTCGAATGGCAATGCAGGTCTACATTCATACGCGGGAAAAGGCCGGTTGCAGCAGCAATAGTAGCGAAGCCATCATTGTACGCTGTTGGCGCCCTCCCCGCCGCTGCGTACTAGGCCAGGAAAGCTTCGAGCATGCGCGCCAGCGCTTCGGGCTGGTCGTGGTGCAGCATGTGGCCGGCGTCGTCCATCATGCGCGCTTCGACCTGCTTCAGGTTGCCCAGGCGGCGGTCGATCTCGATGCGCGCTTCGGCC
Source organism: Pseudomonadota bacterium (assembly GCA_040388805.1). Classification (GTDB taxonomy): domain Bacteria; phylum Pseudomonadota; class Gammaproteobacteria; order Burkholderiales; family Burkholderiaceae_D; genus Telluria_A. The sequence continues at coordinate 2,462 of JAZKBE010000103.1, read as the reverse complement.
TTGGGCCCCATCCATTGCCACATATTGGTATCGGCCGCTTCCACCCACAGCACCGGCGCCGTGATGGCGCGCCAGCAGGCGAGCACTTCTTCCACCTGGTACAGCAGCGGCGAAGGCTTCTTGTGGGCCGGATCGCCCAGGATTTCCCATTCGCCCGCCTCGTTCGCCCCCGCCCAGTGCTGCGACAGGAAAGCGGCGCGTTCGTCCGACAGGCGCGGATTGGTGCGCTGCAGGCGCGCGGCGACGGCCTCGCGGTCGGGATAGCTGCGCAGGGTGGGTGGCGTCCGCAGCTCGTCGAGCCACTTGGCGATGCGGCGCGGCGCCTGTTCCGGTTTGGTGGCCGGCAAGCCGAAGCCTTCCAGGTTGACCAGGCGGCGTATCCGCTCCGGCCGCACGCCGGCGTAGGAACTGACCACATTGCCGCCCATGCTGTGGCCGAGCAGGTTGACCGCTTCGCCGGGGGCGTAGTGGTCGAGCAGCACTTCCAGGTCGGCCAGGTAATCGGGGAACCAGTAGGTGTCGGACTGGGTGAACTCGGTCAGGCCGAAACCGCGCCAGTCAGGGGCGATCACGTGCCAGTCGCCCTGCAGGGCATCGACCACGAACTGGAACGAGGCGGCCACGTCCATCCAGCCATGCACCATGAAGATCTTGGGCGCGCCTTCGCGGCCCCAGTGGCGCACGTGGTAGCGCAAGCCGCGCACGGCCAGGAATTCGGAACGGGATGGTGTCATGGCGAAGCTCTCCACTAGAAAATAGTACGACCGTTCGGATTATACCGCGCTATTGCATTCGTGCCGGACGGCCCCATTTCTGGCGGTCCTGGCCTGACGGCGTAAAATAGCGCGATTCCACTGTTCCGAAGAAAATTCATGGCTATCTACCAACTGGGCGAGTATGCGCCCGATATCGACGCATCGGCCTACGTGGCCGATTCCGCCACCCTGATCGGCAAGGTCACGCTGGAGGAAAACAGCTCGGTCTGGTCGGGCGTGACGATCCGCGGCGACAATGAACGCATCACCATCGGCGAAGGCAGCAACGTCCAGGAAGGCACGGTCATGCACACCGACATGGGCTTTCCGCTCACCATCGGCAAGAACGTCACCATCGGCCACCAGGCCATGCTGCACGGCTGCACGGTGGGCGACGGCTCGCTGATCGGCATCCAGGCCGTGATCCTGAACGGCGCCAAAATCGGCAAGGGTTGCCTGGTCGGCGCCGGCGCCCTGGTCACCGAAGGCAAGCAATTTCCGGACTATTCGCTGATCATCGGCACGCCCGCCAAGGCCATCCGCACCCTGGGCCCGGACGATATTGCCCGCCTTGAAATGAGCGCGGCCAGCTACGTGGCGCGCGGAAAACTGTTCAAGACAGAACTGAAGAAAATCGGATAGGCACATGAGCGATACCCAAGATACCCTGCAAAAATTCATCTTCGACAATGCCGCCGTGCGTGGCGAATTCGTCGAAATTTCCACCACCTGGAGCGAAATCCAGGCCCGCCACAATTATCCGCCCGCCGTCAAGACCGTGCTGGGCGAAATGCTGGCCGCGGCCGCCCTGCTGTCGGCCAACCTCAAGTTCAACGGCGCCATCATCATGCAGATCCATGGCGACGGCCCGGTGCGCCTGCTGGTGGTCGAATGCGATTCCGAACTGCGCCTGCGCGCCACCGCCAAGATCGCGCCCGACACCGTGGTGCCGGACGATGCCACGCTGATGAGCATGCTCAACACCACCGGCAAGGGCCGCTTCGTGATCACGCTCGACCCGATCGACAAGATGCCGGGCCAGCAACCCTACCAGGGCATCGTGCCGCTGGACGGCGACGACATGGCCACCGTCATCGAAAACTACATGCTGCGTTCGGAACAGCTGGACACGCGCCTGTGGCTGGGCGCCGATGAAACCGTGTCGCGCGGCTTGCTGCTGCAAAAGCTGCCGCGCCACAGCGGCGAGAAGGACCAGACCGTGCAGATGAGCGAAGCGGAAGACCTGGAAACCTGGAACCGCGCGGTGCTGCTGGCATCCACGCTCAAGCAGCCCGAGCTGCTGTCGACCGATATCCAGACCCTGATGAACCGCCTGTTCTGGGAGGAAACCATCCGCGTGTTTCCGCCCTCGCATCCGCAATTCCATTGCGGCTGCACGCGCGAAAAAGTGGGTAATATGCTCAAGATGCTGGGCCAGCCCGAAGTGACGTCCGCGCTCGACGAGCTGGGCCAGCTGGCGATCAACTGCGATTTCTGCGGCAAGCACTATGCATTCGACAAGGTCGACTGCGCGCAACTGTTCGCCAGCGATGCACCGGTGGAAGTGCTGATACCTGCCAGCGATGTCAAGCACTGAGATGCGCGGCAGCCATCGCCGCGGCCACGGCGATGGCGCAGTCGCTGAGTTACCCTCCTAGTGTGGTGAGTTAGAAATTCATTGAATAAATGTTTCCGTAGTCTATGCTG
>JAZKBE010000102.1:0-41648 GCA_040388805.1 Pseudomonadota bacterium | reverse complement strand
GGCCGAGCTGCAGTACGAGGTGAGCGACGGCGCCGGCCAGTCGCGCCTGGTCGTCGACACCGGCCACACCGACTACCGCATCCGTTTTTCCGGCGTGCCCGCGCCGGCCGCGGGCAGCGGCGCGCGCATCGACATCGACAGCGCCGGCGGCAGCAACGACACCGGTTTCGCGCCGCTCACGGCCAGCGTCGCCGGCGCGGCACTCGCCTTCGACCAGGAGAACGGCCGGCTGACCCTGGCCGACGGCAAGGCCGTTGCCTTCGGCGGCAACCTGCTCGATCCGGCTTCGCTGCTGCTGCACCTGGCCGGCATGGGCCTGGCCGATCCCGAACAGTTCCAGGACCGGATCCATATCGCGGTGGCCGGCACGCACGGCACCGGCGTGATCAGTTTCGAGGTGGTGGGACTGGAACAGGTGGATGGCCCGATGGGCAGCCACCAGGCATGGCACCTGGCGCAGGTGGCGCGCAGCGGGGAGGTCAGGCTGGAAGTATGGCTGGCGCCGGCCCGGCACTGGTATCCGGTGCAGCTGAAAACCACGGCGCCGGACGGCACCGTGGTGTGGCAAAAGCTGGCAAGCGCCGCGTTCGCGGCGACGCCGCAACCTTAGCCGACCTTGGTCGCGTGCTCGCGCGTGGCGTGGAAGGTCAGCTTCGGCCAGCGTTCTTCGGTCAGGCGCAGGTTGACGTTCGAGGTGGCCAGGTAAGCCATGTTGCCGGCCGCGTCGTAGGCCACATTGTGGCCCAGCGCCGCTTCGAAATCGGCCAGGACGCGCTTGTCGTCGCTGCTGACCCAGCGTGCGCTGCTGATGCTGGTGCCTTCAAACACTGCGTCCACGCCGTACTCGTTGAGCAGGCGGCTGGCGACCACTTCGAACTGCAGCACGCCGACCGCGCCGAGCACCAGTTCACCACCCTGGACCGGCTTGAACACTTGCACCGCGCCCTCTTCGCCCAGCTGCTGCAAGCCCTTGTGCAGCTGCTTGATCTTGAGCGGATTGCGGATCCGCACCGAACGGAAGAAGTCCGGCGCGAAGTAAGGGATGCCGGTAAACACCAGCATCTCGCCTTCGGAAAAACTGTCGCCGATCTGCATATTGCCGTGGTTCGGCAAGCCGATGATGTCGCCGGCGTATGCTTCCTCGACCTGCTCGCGCGAGGACGCCATGAAGGTTACCACGGACGAGACCTTGATCTCGCGCCCCAGGCGCAAATGCTTGACCTTCATGCCGCGCTCGAAGCGGCCCGAGCACACGCGCAGGAAGGCGATGCGGTCGCGGTGGGCCGGGTCCATATTGGCCTGGATCTTGAAGACGAAACCGGTGAAGGGTTGCTCGGACGGCGAGACCACGCGCACGCTGGCGTCGCGCTCGCGCGGGGCCGGGGCCCAGTCGACCAGGGCCGACAGGATTTCGCGCACGCCGAAGTTGTTGATCGCCGAACCGAAGAACACCGGGGTCTGGATGCCGGCCAGGAAGCGCTCCAGGTCGAAGGGGTGGGAGGCGCCGTGCACCAGTTCCACTTCCATCTTCAGCTGCTCGATTTCGAGCGGGAACATGGCGGCCAGCTTCGGATTGTCGATGCCCTTGACGATTTCGAAGGCGCCGTCGGCTTTTTCTTCGCCCGCGCGAAACAGCATGATCTCGTCGCGCAGCAGGTGGTACACGCCGCGAAAATTCTTGCCCATGCCGATAGGCCAGGTCACGGGCGCGCATTCGATCTTGAGCACCGATTCGAGTTCGTCGAGCAGCTCGAGCGGGTCGCGCGTTTCGCGATCGAGCTTGTTCATGAAGGTGACGATGGGCGTATTGCGCATGCGGCACACGGCCAGCAGCTTGATGGTCTGCGCTTCCACGCCCTTGGCCGCATCGATCACCATCAGGGCCGAGTCGACCGCCGTCAGCACGCGGTAGGTATCTTCCGAAAAGTCCTGGTGGCCCGGGGTGTCGAGCAGGTTGATGACGTGGTCGCGGTGCTCGAACTGCATCACCGAACTGGCCACCGAAATGCCGCGCTGCTTCTCGATTTCCATCCAGTCGGACGTGGCGTGGCGGCCGCTCTTGCGCGCCTTGACCGTGCCGGCCATCTGGATCGCGCCCGAGAACAGCAGCAGTTTTTCGGTCAGCGTGGTTTTACCGGCATCCGGGTGGGAAATAATGCCGAAAGTACGGCGGCGCGCCACTTCGCGCGCGATCGCCGCCGGCGCGCGGTCGGCGCCAGTCGTTGCAGTTTCGATATCATTTTCCGGCGTGGCCGGGTTCACTTCTTTGGACATTGTTTGCGGCCGGGAAGGCCCTCGCGAAAAACCCTCGATTTTACCGGCTTCAGGGCCTTCCGTGTGAACTTTCCCGGCGCCTAGGAGCCTGCGAAAGGCGTGCCCAGCCAGCCTACGGCCAGTTCCGTCCAGGTCAGGAGCAGGGCCAGGCCCAGCACCGCGCCGATGATGATGCGCCCGCCGGTGGTGCCGACCAGGCGGCAGCCGACCACGAACATGAAGCCGGTGCCGACCAGCAGCACGCCCATGACCAGGAAGTCGAACAGTTTCCAGTCCACCTCGCCGCTGAACTGCATGGCGACCAGGGGGATGTCGAGGATGGCTGCCGCGGCGAGCACGACGATGGCGCCGCCCTTCAGGAAATAATCGGTGTTGTTCATTTGATTCTCCACGATGTTGACCAGCCTACGATACGGCCGCCATGTGAAGCGAGCGTGCGTTCCGTGCAAAGCCGGCACTGCGAATTTCCCGGCGCCGCCGCCATCATAGATCGGTAGGGGCGGCGCGTTCGCCGCAGCCTGACAAGGCCATGGACAGCAAATAGAACAAGCAGATCATCAGGCAGGCGTATGACATGTACATGAGAAAAGATATCAAGGGCATCCTCGACCTGGTCGACGACAAGGTGGAATGGATAGGCTAGGACTTGGACTACATCCCCTTCGCCGGCACCCACCACGGCAAGGACCAGGTCGCGCAATTTTTCAGCAAGCTCGAACAAGCCCAGGAAGCGCTGCGCTTCGTGCCCGCGCAATTCATCGCCGAGGACGACAAGGTCGCTGTGACCGGTACCGCCAGTTATCGCGTGAAAGCCACCGGCCAAGACTATGACAGCCCCAGGGCCCGCGTGTTCCCCCTGCGCGACGGCAAGATCGTGCGCGACGGGGCCACCCGGACCGAGACCGTGGACGGGTTCAATGTGGACGACATCGTGCCGGACGTCGCGCGCACGCCGGCGCGGCGCAAGGCATTTCACCGGACCCGCTCGCACTATGCCATCACGCCGATCTTGCTGTTTGTAAAATCCCGCCCCGTGCCAAGGCTGGCCAGGCGCGCCGAGCTGGCGTCGCTGTCGCGTTGCGAAGTGCTTGGATGGGATTTTTCCGGGGCCGGGGTGCCGAACGGCGCCGAGCTGGTGTCGCGCCCTTCCACCATCGCCTCGGCCCTGGCCAAGCTGCGCGCGGGGCGCTGCCAGGCCATGCTTTACGATGTCGAACCGCTCGACGGCTTGCGCCTCGCGCTCCAGCCCGACACCCTCGCCGACCTGGATTGCCACACCCTGCCCTGGCTGCCTTCCTACCGGCTGCACATGGGCGTGAGCCGCGCCACGCCCTATGCCGCCGAACTGACCCGCCTCAGGGACGCGGCCATCGCGCAACTGGCCCGCTCCGGCGACGCCGCGCGCCTGCGGCGCCAGCATGCCATGCACCGAGCGCGCGCCCGCAGCTTCACTTGGCGGCGCCACTCATGCCTGGCGGCGGCCCAGGAGCAGCAGGACCAGCCCCAGTCCCATCAGGGCCAGCGAACCCGGTGCGGACACGCGCCCCGGTTCCGGCGCGCCGGCGAGCAGGAAGATATCGCCATAGCCACCGGTATCGCAGGGACCGATCATGCCGTCGTCGGCCAGCGCGGGACCGGTGCCCCGGTCGCCGGTGTTGAAGCAGCCCATCCAGACCTGCATCGACATCGTGGTATAGCCATTGGCGAGCATGTCGTTCAAGTCCAGCGTGGGCAGGTAGTTGATGAACTCCACTTCGCTCGAAGAACGGTTGTTGCTGACCAGGGCGCCCCCGCTCGGGCAGGATGCGCCATCGGGCGAAGGATAGGAGATGGTGGCGCTGACCACGCAGATGGCGCCCACCGTGATGGCAAAGTCATCTGCCGCTGGCGTATTGAGGACGTTTTCGTCAAAGATCTTGGTGGTTGCATGCAGGCCCGGATCCTTGAAAATGGTCGCGGCGCCGCCCGAGACATCGAGTTTCTGCGTTTCAAAACTGATCTGGTCGCCATTACCGTTGCGGAAGGTGACCATCGCCCAGACCGGCAGGTTGGCCGTGCCGCTTTGCGGGTTGTTGAAGTCGAAGGCGAACAGCAGCTGGTGGAATGCGCCATCGAAGGTCAGCTTGTCGATCAGGTCGGCGGTGCCGATGTCCCAGCTATGTGCCGTGTCGCCCGTCAGCAAGCCATTGTTGACCGGATCATTGCTGTCGCCGGTAAAAAAATACTTCTTCTGGCCGCCGTTGTTGGTGCTGAAGCCATCTTCCGACGGCGACACCAGGTCGCCATTGTCGAGGATATTGCCGCCATTGGCGGCAATGACCACGGTATCGATCAGGTTGCCCTGGGACGCCGTGAAGCCGTAAGGTCCGGTGAAACCGGGGGTATTCAGGCCGGCCAGGTAATCGAGCACCTTGGTGGAGCAGGAGACGACGTTGCCGTAGGTGGCGCAGGCCGCGTTGGGCGAAGGATAGGTACTGGAATAATAAGGCAAGGTGACAGCCTGGGCCAGGCTGCAAAGGCTGCACAGCGCCGTCGCGGTCAGGATGCGAGTGATGGTAGTCATATTACCTCCTCGGGAATTTTTATCGTGATATTCCCCCATAGGCATACAACATGCCAGCATCTAAATACTTGATTTTACTGGTGATATTTTGGCGCAATAGTTTCCGCTGTAAAATTTTCCGTCTTTCAGCGAGAAAATGCTTTCCTGAAAGTTTTGGATATTTCAGCAAGGAATTTTGTGCGCAATCGGGGCCGATTTCTCTTGAATATAGTCGCAATATTTCTCACCAAAATGGTGCGCGCTGCCATGCCCATCCTGGAATTAACCCCGATTCCACAATCGCACTGTAAAGTTTGCCGACAAAAAAAACCCGCCGTCGCCGGCGGGCTTCTCGCAGATCGCCGCGGAGCGATCAGTTCTTCACGCGGCGCCAGCCCGACATCCGGCCTTCGTGCGACAGCGTCGCGGGACCCTTGCCGGTGATGGTCTGGCCATCGGCGGTGGTGGTGATCATCTTCAGCACGCCGGTCGGCAGGCGCACCATGATGAAGCCCACGGCAGCCGAGGTCGCCGACAGGGTTTCGCCCGCCACCACTTCGCCATTGACGCGGTCGGCCGAGGAATTGTCGATGAAGCTGCCGGTGCACACGTCCAGGCGGTACACATTGCTGCTGCCGCCCACCGAGCACGAGGTCGACGACGCCGGGGTGTTGGTCACCACCGTCACGCTGCCGGCCACCACGCGCGGATCGAGGTTGACCCTTTCCTTGGCATTGAGGCTCAGGTCGACGTACCAGCCTTTCTTGACGCTCAGGTCGACGTTGTTGGCGCTGATCTTGTACTGGTTCATGTTCGCGCTCGAACTGAGCAGGGTCAGGGTTTGCTGCACCATCAAGGATTTCCATGGCGAGACTTCATACGGCGAATCCTTGACCATGTAGATGCTCTGCATGTCGGAATTCGACACGTCCGGCACGTCGAGCAGGCGGCCGGTGCCGAACACCACCACGCGCTGCACGATATTGCTGACGGTGCCGTCCGGGTTGGTCACCGTGACACGGCAGCTGGTCACTTCCGGACGGGTCGTGATCGGCTGGGTGGTGCCGGCATTGCCCATCCGGGTGGCAATGATCACGCCGGTGCTGCTGGTCAGGTCGAAGCGCCACATCTGGCCCAGGTTGTCGCCGCCAAAAATATGGGTGACGACCGGGTCGCTGGCAGGATTGGAGGTAATGGCCGAAATCTTGGCCAGGCCCGACGGCGTGCCGGGCGTGCCGCCGACGGTGGGGATCTTGCGCAAGACCTTGCCGGTGGCGACGTCGAGAATCATCAGGTAGCCGATGCCGCTGCCGCCGGCGACGCCGTCGCTGCCCGGGACATTGTTGTAGCCCGAGGTGACGAATACCACCCACTGGTTGTTCCAGAAGCCGAACTGCGGATTGCCGAAGGTCAGGCCCAGTTCCGGCTCCAGATTGTCGCCCGTGCAGATGGTGGCGTCGGCGCAGGTTTCCCACAGCCCGACCGGGTTGAGCGGATCGGTCACGTCGATCGCGTAGTAGCCGCGCCCGCCGCCGTTCAGGCCGGCCACCACGATCGATTTCCAGACGCCGCCGATCTGCACGTCGCCCACTTCCGGCGAACCGTCGGTGGTGTACTGGTGATTGGTGCCGTAGCTGGTGCCCGCCTGGCGGTACAGCTTGTTCATGGTAATGCGCGGCACATAGCCCCACATTTCCTCGCCGGTGCCGGCATTGAAGGCGTGCAGCATGCCATCGTTGGCGGCCACGAACACGCTGGCCTGGCGCGTGGCATTGGCCACCGCGAAAGCGTTGTAGCCGGCCATGGTGTATTCCTTGCGCGGTTCGCGCATGAAGGCCGGTTTCGACGAGGCGATATCGCCGAGCACGATCGGAATCGGCGCCGACAGGCCGGGCGGATTGTGGTCGGTCATCGTGTAGGCGCGCATCAGGGTGTCGTTGGCGTGCTGCTGCTGGCCGCGCAGCCAGTTGACGATGTTGTTGCCGTCGTCGACGATGATGCGGTCGGCCGGCGACAGCGAGGCGCACTGGGCCAGCTGGGTGCACTTGTTCGAGAACCAGGCTTTTTCGCCCGCCGTCATGTCGGCGTAGCGGAAGTTCTTCAGGGTGCGGGAAGAAGGCACCAGCATTTTCAGGTTGCGCGTATCGCTGGCCGCGGCCACCTTGCGCCCTACCGTGTCGGAGCTGATCCACACGGCCGTGCTGCTGACCACGCCGGTGACGGTATTGACTTTCTTGTCCGACAGTTCGCCATACCATTTCACGGTGGTGAAGGTGTCCGAGAAAATGTCGTTGTCCTGCTGCGAAATGTTCGGCGTCGACGTCGCCGCCGCCGCCGCCGCGCCCACCTTGGCCTGGATGTTGTTGAGCGCCGCGGTCAGGCTCTGGACCACGTCGTCCGGATCGGCCGCGCTGAAGTACTTGCCGCGGCCGTTGATGGCGGCGTGCCACAGATCGTCCACCCGTGCCTGGTAGGAGGTGCCGGACACGTCTTCGGACAGGGGATCGGGCCAGACATAGGCGCCATTGCTGTTCCACGGGCAGCCCGAGGAGGCGCCGGTGATCAGCTTGTAGAAGTCGCCGCCCACGCGCGGCGCGGTATCGTAGTTCGGTTCATAGGTCATCAGGCCATCCATGCCCAGGCCCAGGGTGTAGGTATTCATGTGCAGGCGGGTGTTTTCGCCACTCGCGGCCGGCACCAGGCCCGGCTTGGTGAAGTCTTCCAGGTCGGGCCGCAGCGAATTGCCGACCCCGGTCGATCCGCCGTTGTACCAGTACAGGGCGATATCGGCCAGCGAACCGATGGTCTGGGCGCGGGTATCGACGCAGCCGCGGGCACGGGTGCAGAAGCGGGCCGCGTTTTCGACCGCATCGTTCTGCCCGACGGGGCTGGCGGTTCCGTTCCAATAGCCGTCCGAGGTCACGAAGGTGAAGTTTTGCTGGCAAGGAAATTGCACCGCTTCCTCGCCGGCGTCGCGGGCGTAGGGGGCGAGGTTGGCGAACATCTTGCCGATATTGTGCACGGCGGCGCGGGTCGGCGTATTGCTGCTGCCATTCATGGCGTACAGCGCCGTGTACCAGTCGCTGCGGTTGGTGCCGGTAAACACCTTCGGATTGTTGATGGTGCCGGCGGCGGCGGCCGCGCTCGAGAGCGAGACGATGCCCACGTTGAAGTTGCCGCTGACCGGCTGGAAAGCCATGCCGACCGCCGATTTCATCATCTGGTTGCGCGTCTTGTAATAGGCGTACCAGTTGGCGAAATTGGTCATTTCCTCGTCATAGGTGCAGCTCGTGGCCGAAGCGCAATCGTTGCGGCTGGGTCCGCGCGGATAGCTGGCGCGGCTGGAGATGATGTCGACCCGCGAGAAAATCGCATTGCCGGCCGCGATCGCGGTGGTGGTGGAGGTGACGTTGGTGGTATTGACGGCAATGGTCCAGCCCGCGCGCACATTGTCGAGTACCAGGGCGCAATCGTCGCCGATTTCCTTGCCCGGCGCGCCGGCGATGCAATTGACGGGAACCACGCCAACCACGAAATCGGAGGCGAGCGTGATGCCGTAATCGTCGCAGTCGGGCGCCGCGCCGGCCGGGTTCGGGGCGCGCACGCAGCCGGTGTACTGGTTCGGCAAGCCCATCTTGGCCACGATGGACGCTGCCACGGCGGTAGCGAACTGGGCCTGCTTGGTGGTCGTGTTCAGGCCGCTCGAGGCGGTGATGCTGGCGTTGGTGATGGTGCGCGGGGTCCCCGCTTCGGAAACGGTCACGCTGGTGATGCTGCGCGAGGTCGTATTGCTGGTGGCCGCGATGGTGATGGTACCGAACGACACCTTGCCGCCGGCCGCGTTGGAAAAGCGCGGATATTTGAAGGCACCCACGTACTTGGCCTGGCAATTGCTCAGGGCGCGCGTGTCGCACCAGCGCACGGCGGCCGGGTAGGGATAGCCGGGCGGCGGCGACGCGCCGATGGCGGTCTCGACGCAGGAAGTCAGGTTCACCGTGGTGCAATGCTCGCCCACGTGGATCTTGTAATAATAAGGATTGGACAGGATCGGTTTCGGATCGTAGTTGACATTGTCCGGGTAGGTGTAGGTGGCCGTGTTTTCGACGCAGGACGTCGAGTCGCTCGGCAGGCACCATTTGTAGTCCGGGAAGCCGGTGACCAGGTTGGTGCTCGCCGAGCTCGCATTGCGCATGTCCTTGGTGTTGACATTGAAGCCGTCGGTCGTGACGACGGTCCAGTTGGTGGTCGCGGCGCGCGTCTTGCTCGGATAGCTTACGCCCGTCGCCAGCACCGGCGGCGCGTACAGGATGTTCGGATTGTAGTACTGCTTGTTGAAGTCGCCGCTGGAAAACGGCGGATCGCCCACCTGGCAGCCGCGCGTGCCGCTGGCCAGCGTGGCGCGCGAACGGCAGGTGGAGGCGTCATCGATATAGTCGGGCGTGAAATTGGAGCCCATCGAGCCCGAATTGTCATACATGACCATCAGGTTCGGCTTGACCAGGCCGGTGCCTGTCACGTTCAGCAAGGGCAACTGGGCGATCTGGGTGGTGGCCGCCTGCGCCGCGGCCGGCAGCAAGAGCGCCAGGGCCAGCAAGGGTAATGTCGGTTTCATACGTATTCCCATCTCCAAGTACTGCGAAAAAATTGGACTGGCAGGCAGCGCCGGTCTCACACGCCGATCAGCACGACCAGCTGGTTGACAACATTGCCACCGCGCGGACCGGTGATGCGCGAAGTGATGACATAGTGCACCTGGGGCGCACCGGCAAAATCGGGACTGTCGCCGACCTGGCTGGCGCCGATCGGGATCGCGGTGCCGCTGGTGGCCGCCTGCGAGGTTTGCACGCAGGTGTTGGCCGGCGGGCCGATCGCGTCATAACTGCCGGCCAGCGAACAGAGGCGGTGGATCACATACTGGACCCGGGTCGACGCGTCCGAGGGATTGGTGACCCAGACCGCGTTTTGCCAGAAATCGTCGTCCGCCGGGGTCAGGGTGGTGTCGAAGCTGGCGTTGTAGGCTTGGGCCGGCACGCTCTGGTTCAGCTGGGCCTTGGCGGCGCCGGTCAGGGTGCTGAGCCACTGGAAACCCGTATGCAAGCCCAGGTCGGCAGATTTGCTGAGCGCGCTTTCATAGGCGGCATTGCTGACCGTCATGGTGGTCGAATTGATCGACTTGAGCAGGTAAATGCTGGTCAGCATCATGGTCATGAGCATCAGCAACATGACGGGCAGCGCGAGGCCGCCTTGGCGTAGGAGCGTTTTCATGGGTTGGTAGGCATGGTTGCGGTTGGGCGCCATCCGACGTTGCGCAATGGAACAATCGTTTCGAACACGCGGTAGCGATAGCATTTCCAGTCGACCGTGTCGCCCGTGACGGCCAGGGTGACCGGCACCGGCACCGCGGCGATGCCGGAAGGTTCGTTGGTGGTGAACACCGACATGGCCGCCGGCGTGGCGTCGCACACGCCGTCCACCGGTTTCTCGGGCGACGGCGAACGCGCGACCACGGCGATGCGCACGGCCGCCATGCGCTGGTAATCGTCCGGGTCGCCGCTGATGCCATCGTTGTCGGCATCCATCATGGTCGAGGACCAGCGCGAAATGACCAGGCCGGTCTGCTGCACGCCCGTCTGGTCGTCATTGAAGATGGCTTCGGCGCGCATGTCGAACCCGTACTGGGCCTTGAGCGCGACCACATTGTCGATCACCGTGGTCGGGGCGGCGCTGGCGCCGGCCAGGTCGGTGGCGCGCAATTGCAAAAAGCCGCCGCTCACGCTCCAGGTATGGAAGGACAGGTTGGCCGCCGGCCCCAGGTTGAACAGGCGCGAACGGCTAGAGACCATGGGCGCGCCCAGGGTGCCGGTGGAAAAGCGCCCGCCGACCCCGCCGATATTGATGAATTGCTGGGATGGCGGCGGCAGCAGCAGGCGCGGGTCGGTATTGACCATGGCGATGGCGCAATCGCCGCCGTCGGCCGGCGCGTCCGGCGCGGCCAGCACCACGTCGCCCTGGTTGAAGCCGTAGGGCACGCGGTCGACATTGATGATGCCGGCGCCCGGATAGTCGGTAATGCCGAGCGTGCCGGTGCCGGTCAGCGAGCTGCCCGAATAGGTCGAGATGCGGTCCGAACCGCCCGCCACATTGTTGATCACCACCGCGCCGAGCGGGCGGATGGTGGACGCGCCGCGGGTGGCCGTATCGAGCTGGTAGCCGTTGCTGTCGGAAAACACGGTATTGCAGCCGGCGACGATGGGGTCGTTCAGGCCGAAACCGGACTGGGCCAGGTCATTGCTGATCGAAAACAGCGCCAGCATGCCGTTCTGCATCGCATCCGAGCCGCCGAGCGAGCCTTGCTTGCTTTGCTCGCCGCCCAGCATCAGGCGGGTGGCGAACACCAGCGCGAGCAGGCCGATGACGACGCTGACCATCAGTTCGACCAGCGAAAAACCGCGCTGGCGCCGTGGACTCGTGGAAGTGGTGAGCGCGATCATTGGGAAGCCGCTATATGTGAATTGACGGAATAGGCATTGGTCACGCCGCCGCTCTTGCGCGTCCACTCGATCCGCAGGTTGACGCGGTAGTGGCGGGTGCCGACGGTGGGCAGCACCTGGACCTCGATCTGGGCATTCGGAATGCGCAGGCGGGTATCGTTGTACCAGGGCGCCAGCTGGGTGCCGGGCGAGCCGCCCATGGACATGGCGTAGGCGGGCAGATTGGCCTGGTCGCTATTCATGATGCCCAGCAAATGCTCGGCGGCCATGGTCGCTTCGGCGCGCAGGCTGGCATCGGTCATGGCCGCCATCGAGCGCGCTTGCAAGCCGACCGTGCCGATCAGGCCGATGGCCAGCAGCAAGACCGCGAGCAAGGCTTCCAGCAGGGCGATGCCGCGCTGCAGGCGCAATCTCGGGGAGGGACGTGGAGGAAGGCGTTTCATGGTGGGCACCTGCGTGAATCGCCGATCGCCGCGGTCGGCACGCATTTGCTCGCCATGCCGGACAGGGAGATGGCGACGGAAGAAGTCGGAAACACCCAGCGCGACGGATCGGCCGAGCCGATCGTGACGCGGGTGACGCGCGAAGGGATGTTGGTATCGATCCAGCCAAGCGAGGTGAAGTAGATCGCGTCGGCGCCGTCGGGCGCGATGTCGACCGACATGATGGTATTGGACGGCAATTCGCGGGCGCTGCGCACCATCGATTTGTAGCCCGAGGAGCCTTCCGGTTCGCGCGCCGCCACGGCCGTCGCGGTCGACCAGTTGCTGCCGTTGCGGTTGCACGGATAATCGTTGGAGGGATAGCAGATATCGACTTGCCAGTCGTACTGGCCGCTGGTGGCGTTTTCGTCGAACACCAGGCGCGCCGCCGAATTGTGCTTGAGCGCCATGGCGCGCGCCGTGCGCACCCCTTCGGCATAGAACTCGGCCGCGCCCTGGGCCTTGGAGACGGCCACCCAGTTCGACATGGCCGGCATGCCGATCGCCAGTACCAGGGACAGGGCGCCGATCGTGACCAGGGCTTCAATCATCGAAAAGCCCTGCATGCGGCCCCGGTTTATTGCGTGCATGATCCATTCCTCCGGTCGACCCAGCAGGTGGACGTCAGGGTCCAGCCCGACGGCACGGCGGCCGTGCCGCGCTCGCCATTCTGGTTGATCGTGTAGCGAAAGCCGGCCAGGGCGCCGATGCCGGTGGCGGTGACGGTGTAGCCGGAAGCGCTGGTGCCGGAGACGGCGTAGGTGAAGTTGGCGGTGCCGGCCGGCTGGCGGTTGTAGCCGGCATAGGTACGGCCGGTTTGCCAGAATTCTTCCGCGCTCAGCTGGACGCCGCCCAGGCCGGCGAAGGCTTCGGTCAGCTTGGTACGGATTACGTACTCATTGTATTTTGGCAAGGCGATGGCGGTCAGGATCCCGGCAATCGCCACCACGATCATCAGTTCCACCATGCTAAACCCGCGTGCAGCTCGCTTCATCGCTCGTTCTCCCAATAAGAATGTTTCCATGGGAGAATATTACAACGCCAAGCTTGCATTTACCTGAGGAAATCCTGACAAAACGCTGACAAAGCAACTATTTCTGTGAAGAAATTCGAAAACCGGGCCAGGCCGAGGGAAACAGGACGGTAAACCGGGCCCCGCCGGCCAGCGGCGTGTCGAGCCTGAGCTCGGCTTCATGGGCCTGGGCGATGTCGCGCACGATGGCCAGGCCCAGGCCGCTGCCGGTGGTCTTGTCGTCCAGGCGCACGAAGCGCTCGAACACCTGGGCGCGCTGGGCGAGCGCGATGCCGGGGCCGGAATCCTCCACCGTCAGCAGGGTGCGCCCCTCCTGCGAGCCGGTCTTGACCGTGACCGTGCCGCCGGCCGGCGTATAGCGCACCGCATTGTCGACCAGGTTGTCGACCAGGTCGCGCAGCAGGTTGCTGTCGCCCTCGACCATGGCCGGCGCCAGCTCGAAGCCGATGTCGATGCCCTTGCGGCTGGCGGCATCGACGAACACCTGCACCGATTCCTGCACCAGGCGCGCCAGGTCGAGCGGCTCGAGGCGGGTCCGTTCGAAGCGGCTCGGTTCGGCGCGCGCCAGGGCCAGCAGCTGGTTGCTCTGGCGGATCATGCGCTCGTTCGAGAGCAGCATCAGCTGCACCGAATGCATGCTGGCGGGGTCGTCCGCATGGCGCGCCGCCATCCATTCGAGCTGCAGCTTGACCCCGGCCAGCGGCGTGCGCAACTGGTGCGCCATGTCGGCCAGGAAGTCGTGCTGGGTCTTGGCGCCGGCCTGCAGGGTGTCGAGCAAGTCGTTGAAGGCGCCCACCACCGGCGCCAGTTCGTAGGGCACGGCGCCGCCATCGATGGGCGAGAGGTCGCCCGCCTCGCGCGCCGACAGGTTGGCCCGCATGCGCGCCAGCGGCTGCAAGCCATTGGTGACGGAAAACCAGATCAGGCCGACCAGGGCCAGGGTGAACAGGGTTTCGAGCAGCACCAGGGCGCGCACGATGGCCGAGCGCAGCTGCAAGCGCTTGCGCATGGTCTTCGCCACGCCGATCTGGACCACTTCATCGTTGACCCGCGCCGTGCGAAAGGCGATGCGCACCGGCTCGCCGCGCATCATGTCGTCGTAGGCGCCCGGCCCTTTCTGGGCCATCGGGGGAAAGTCGGGGTCGCCCGAGAGCAGGCGCGCGCCCTCCCCGCGCACCACGAAATAGAAGGCATCGACGTCATTGGCGCGCAGCACCTGCTCGGCCTGGCGCGGCAGGTCGACCCGGGCGCCGTTGACGCCGCCGGCCAGGCGCGCCGCCAGCGCCCCGGCCGCGTCGACCAGGCTCTGGTCGAAGGCTTGCTGGGCCGGCATCCAGGCCAGCATATAGGTCAGGCTGGCGCCGGCCAGGTTGATCAGCAGGATGGGGCCGATCAGCCACTTGAGCAGGCGCAGGCGCACGCTGGTCATCCGGGCGCCTGTTCGAGCATGTAGCCGAAGCCGCGGATGGTGCGGATGCTGATGCCGGCATCGGCGATCTTCAGGCGCACCCGCGAAATATAGACTTCCACCGCGTTCAGGGTCAGGTCTTCGCCCCAGGGCAGGATGGCATCGATGATCTGCTGCTTGGACACCACCCGCCCGCCATGCTGGAGCAGGTATTCAAGCACCGCCCATTCGCGCACCGACAAATCGATGCTGCGCTCGTCGATGCTGGCGCGGCGGGTGAAGGTGTCGAGCGCCAGCCGGCCCAGGCTGAGCACGGCCGGCTTGGGCGCGTTGCGGCGCGCCAGGGCCTTGATGCGGGCCACCAGCTCGGCCGTGGCGAAGGGCTTGACCAGGTAATCGTCGGCGCCCAGTTCCAGGCCGCGCACGCGGTCTTCGATGGCGTCGCGCGCGGTCAGGAGCAGCACCGGCACATTGCTGGCGCGCGCGCGCAGGCGGCGCACGACTTCGAAGCCGTCGATGCCGGGCAGGCCGATGTCGAGCACGACCACGGCCACTTCGGCCCGCTGCAGGATCTGGTCGGCCTGGGTGCCGTTGCCGCACACGTCGACCACCATGGCATGGCCTTGCAGGATGCGGGTCAGGCCGTCGGCCAGGACGGCGTCGTCTTCCACCAGTAAAACATGCATGCGAGGGCTTGGTCGGGTTGCGTTAATCGCATTATGGGGCAAGAAGATGCCTCTGCCCAAGTCCCGGCGCGCGGTCCCGGGGCGGAAAATGTGCATTTTCCGCGCCTTTGCGGATACCGGCAGTGGCAAAAAGGAGCAAAAAGCCCCGTTTCCCCCAGTAGGACTGGGCCCACAAAAGGTTATGCATACAGCCTACAGGGGGGCGACTGCTAATCTTATGTTCGGCAACAGACGATGGCCTTAATGTTCATACATCGCGATTCACCGCGCAGCACAGGGTGAACCGTCCACGATGTTTAGTTACAAGATAGTGAGGAAAAAAATGAACAACACACAACTTGGTGGTACCGCACAGAAAGTGCAATCGGTAAACCAGATTCCTGCCGGTGCGCAGGAGTTCACAGTTGCGTCCCGGCCCGTTGTCAGCTATAGCGGCACCCAGCAGAACGAATTGCTGGCCGCCCTTCCCCGCCAGGATCTGGAAGTGCTGTTCGAGCACCTGGAACTGGTTGCTCTCCCATTCGGCAAGGAATTGTTCGAATACGGCAGCAAACTGGAGAATGTCTACTTCCCCACCACCGCCATTGTGTCGCTGCTCTATGTCATGGAAGACGGCGCCACCACCGAAATCGCCGTGGTCGGCCACGAAGGCGTGGTCGGCGTCTCCCTGTTCATGGGCGAACGGGCCATGTGCAGCGCCGTGGTCCAGAGCGCCGGCTATGGCTACCGCCTGAAAACCCAGTACCTGCGCGACGCCTTCAACCAGGGCGGGGCCCTGCCCCAGCTGCTGATGCGCTACACCAATGCCCTGTTCGCACAGATGGCCCAGAACGCCGTCGGCGGTCGCCACAGCTCGATCGAACAGAAGCTGTGCCGCTGGCTGCTCGACCGCCTGGACCGCTCGCCATCGAACGAATTGAAAGTGACCCAGGAACTCATTTCCATCATGCTGGGCGTGCGCCGCGAAAGCATCACGGCCGCGGCCGGCAAACTGCAGGACGACGGTTTGATTCAATACCGCCGCGGCAATATCACCGTAATTGACCGTCAAGGTCTTGAGGAGTATGCGGGCGAGTGCTACAAGGTGGCGAAGACGGAATACGATCGCCTGCTGGTGGATGTGGCCCGCTGAACGCCAGCGCCGGCGCCGCGCCGGCGCCCGCGGCCGGGGCGGCGTCGTCGCCGGCCGGTATCATCGCTTCGATGCAGGTGCCGCGGTTGTTGACCCCGCGCCGGATTTGCAGGGTCCCGCCCAGCAGCAAGGCGCGCTCGCGCATGCCCAGCAAGCCATGCGATTTGGGCTTGCTGGCGGCATCGGCATCGATCCCGATGCCGTCATCGGACACTTCCAGCGACAGCATGTCGCCCTCGCGCGCCAGGTGCACGATGACATGGCGCGCCTTGGCATACTTGGCGATATTGTTGAGCGACTCTTGCACGATGCGGAACACGGCGATCGCCTGCATCGGCCCGCAGGCATCGACCTGGCCTTCGATCATCGCTTCGCATTCGACCCCGGCCACGCGCGCATATTCCTCGCAATAGCTTTGCAGGGCGCTGGCCAGGCCCATATTGTCGAGCATGCTGGGACGCAGGTTTTCGACGATGCGGCGCTTCAATTCCACCGTATTGACCAGGGTGCCGCGCGCCCGCTCGAGCATCAGGGCCAGCTCGGGCTTTGATGACTTCAGGCGGTCGGCCACGGCGTTCAGGTCGAAATTGATGGCGGTCAGGTTGGCGCCCAGTTCGTCGTGCAGCTCGCGCGCCAGGCGCGCCTTTTCTTCCTCGCTCACGCTGATCAGGTGGCGCGACAGCACCGACAATTGCTCGGTCCGCAAGACCACCATCGATTCCAAGTTTTCATTGGCGTTCTGCAGCGCGCGCTCGGTGGCCAGGCGCGCATAGAAGCCGCCCCGGATCAGGCGGTAGAACAGGGTCAGCACCAGGATCGCCATGGCATTGATGCCGATGGTGAGCATGACGGCGTTTTCGTATTCGCGCGTGAAGGCCGAACTGCGTGCCTTGAGCAGCAGGTTCTGCTCCTGCACGATGATCACCACCTGGAAACGGATTTCGTCGAGCAGGGAGCGCGTGTCCGAGGTGGCGGCAATGGCCACCACATCGCCCAGCCCGCCCTTGCGGAACACTTCCAGGGTCTGGTTCATGGAATCGAGCTTGCGGTTGATCAGGGTGCGCAATTGCGCCAGGTTCCTGCGCTGCGAGGGGCTCTGGGCCAGCAGCTTGTCGAGCTCGGCGAACTGCCCGTCCATTTCGGAGACGGCCGTGCGCATGGGCCCCAGGTAGACCTCGTTAGCGGACAGGAAATAGCCGCGCAAGCTGCTCTCGGCATCCATCACCAGCACGTTCAGGTATTGCACCTTGTCGTTCACGCGCGCGCTCTGGGCCTGGACTTCGTTGGCGCCCTTGAGCGATTCGAGGTTGTGGAACATGCTCGCGCCGTTGACGACCAGGATCAGTACGCACGTCAGGAATACCAGCGTCTGGTAGAACGGCAAGCTCGGCTTGATCGGGGGATCAGAAGTGAAGTACATCCAAATTCCTTTTGCACACTGCAGAGCCAAATCCAGGGCCAATTATAGACCGGGAAATGCTGCAGCGCAGCCAAGCGGATCCGTAACGTGCGTGGGCAGGAAAGGCCGTCGTTGCTGGGGGAAATAGACGTTTACTAGTGGCAATCGACCGGCCGGCCGATCGCCGCATGGCACTCAATCGAGCAGGTTGTTTTTCATGGCGTAGTAGGTCAGGTCGCTATTCGATTGCAAGCCCATTTTTTCCATGATGCGGGTACGGTAGGTGGACACCGTCTTGATGCTCAGCGACAGCGCCACGCCGATATCGGAGACGGTCGCCCCCTTGGCCAGGCGCAGGAAGACCTGGAATTCGCGGTCCGACAATTCGGTATGCAGGGCCGTGCTCGGATCGCGGTCGAAGCTTTGCGCCAGCAGTTCGCCGACCGTGGAACTGACGTAGCGCCGGCCCTGGAACACGGTGCGCACGGCGGTCTTGAGTTCTTCTGCTTCGCATTCCTTGTTCAGGTAGCCATTGGCGCCCATCTTGAACAGGTTCAGGGCATATTGCTGCGCCGGATAACCGGACAGGATCAGCACCGGCAGGTTGGGCTGGCCCTGGCGGATGGTGCGCAGGATGTCGATGCCGCTCTGGTCGGGCATGGCGATGTCGAGCAACAGCACGTCGCACATTTCGCGGCGCGCGATATCGAGGGCCTCGCGACCCGTTGCACCTTCGGCCACGACATCGAAGTCGGGCGACGATGAAAAAATCTGTTTGAAGCCGGCTCTTACTATCTGGTGATCGTCACAAATGGCAACGCGTATCATTGTGTTCCCTTAAATTTTCCCTCGCATGGGAAAGACCCCGTGGCAAGCTTCTGGCCCGGTCAGCGCATGCCTTGGTATTCTATCACTCTGCTGCCGGGTTCCAGCACGCAAGAGAACGCGCGAGACGGTGCGACGGTGCACATGACGGGAAAAGAAGCTGGAGGCCGGAAGGCCTCCCGGGTCACGCTGCCGGTTTCAGCAGCGCGAGTATGGCCATCAGCTCGCTGCGCAGCGCGGCATTGCTGGGACCGGATGCCATGGACAGGCTGGCAGCGGCCCCGTGCATGCCCTCCGGACCCTCGCCGTCGCCGGCGCCTGCCGCAATGGCCTCGACGCTACGACTGTCGAGCTTGTTGCGGGCGCCGCTGATGGTGAAGCCTTGCTCATAGAGCAGTTCGCGGATGCGCCGGATCAACAGCACTTCATGGTGTTGGTAATAGCGGCGGTTTCCACGTCGTTTGACCGGTTTGAGCTGGGTAAATTCCTGCTCCCAGTAGCGCAGCACATGGGGTTTGACGCCGCACAACTCGCTCACTTCACCGATCGTGAAATAGCGCTTGGCCGGAATGGCCGGCAGCACTATCAAATCAGTCTTGCTCGCACGATCGTTCATGGGTGGTCGCTATGGTTACTGCGCAGCACGGTTCGGGCTAGCCTCTTCGACCATGCCCTTGAGCTTCTGGCTGGCGTGGAAAGTGACCACGCGCCTTGCGGTAATCGGAATTTCTTCACCGGTCTTGGGATTGCGCCCTGGCCGCTGTGGCTTGTCGCGCAACTGGAAATTGCCAAAGCCCGAGAGCTTGACCGCTTCGCCGCGCTCGAGCGCATTGCGGATTTCGTCGAAAAAAGTCTCGACCATATCCTTGGCCTCGCGCTTGTTCAAGCCGACTTGCTCGAACAAAAGTTCCGCCAGCTCGGCCTTGGTCAAGGTCGGCAAATCTTTTTCCGCTTCAGCCCGGACCTTGGCCACCTGCATCGCACGATGCAGGTCGGCCGCCAGTGCCGATTGGAGTACGGCGGAATCAACGTCGTTGTTATTAATTTTGCAGCCCTGCCTTAATGATCAAGAACGCAATTTTGCGTCATGTTGTTGCTTCGCGGCGCTGGCCAGCGCCGACATCACGGCATTGACCAAATCGTCCTGCAAGGTGTTTTGAGTATCTTGCAAGCTAAAGCGGAAAGCAAGGCTTTTTTCGTCACTGTCGAGTCCAACCCCGCGATATTCATCAAACAAAACAATGGCTTGCACAATCTTTCCGGCAGGATTTAGTTGCAATTCAGCAGTAAACGTAGCAAGAAGATCCTGTGCCTGCACGCTTTGTTTGACGACCAGGGCCAGGTCGCGCGTGGCGCCGGGGAACTTGGAAATCTCTTCATAATGTGGCACGGTTCGTTGTTGCAACGCAACTGCGTCGACTTCGAACAGGACCGGGGCCTGCGGCAAATCGTATTTCTGCAGCCAGCGCGGATGCAGTTCGCCGATGAAACCGACTTCCACGCCATCGACGTCGATGGCGGCCGAACGGCCGGGATGCAAGCCTGGATGGTTGATTTTTTTGAAACGCAGGCTGCGCGGCGCGAACATCGCCTCGACATCGGCCTTGACGTCGAAATAATCGACGGCGCGGGTCGGCTTGACGCCCCACTGCTCGTCCACGGCCGGGCCGTAGGCGATCGCGGCCACGCGTTTCGGCTGGTCGAAGCCGGCCACCGACAGCGGACCGTCGACGGCAAGCGGGTTGCGCTTGAACACGGCGCCGATTTCGAACACGCGCACGCGCCCGGCCTTGCGGTTCAGGTTGTAGCGCACATTGGCCACCAGGCTGCCGATCAGCGAGGAACGCATCACGTTCATCTGGCTGGCGATCGGGTTTTGCAGCTTGATCTGGTCGCCATTGCCGCTAAAGTCGCTCTCCCAGGCCGATTCGACAAAGCTCATGTTGACCACTTCCTGGTATCCCAGGTCGGCCAGCTGGTGGCGGATGGCGAACAGCGAGCGCGTGTTTTCCGGCGCGATGATCATCTGGCTGGCGGCCACCGGCGGCTTGGCCGGAATGTTTTCGAAGCCATACACGCGCGCCACTTCCTCGATCAAGTCTTCCTCGATTTCGATGTCGAAACGGTAGGATGGCGAGGTGACGGCGAACAAGCCTTCTTGCTGCGTGAACGGCAGGCCCAGTCGGGTGAAGATGTCGGCCACCATGGCGTCGGTCACGGGCACGCCGATCACCTTCTGCGCGCGCGCGGTGCGCATCCGCACGGGGGCGCGCTGCGGCAGGTTGACGGCCTGGTCGTCGACCGGGCCGACCACGGTGCCGGTGGTGCCGCAGATTTCCACGATCAGCGCGGTGATGCGCTCGATATGCTCGACAGTGGTGGCGAAGTCCACGCCGCGCTCGAAGCGGTGCGCGGCATCGGTGGAGAAATTGAAGCGGCGCGCGCGGCCCTGGATGGCGTTCGGCCACCAGAATGCCGCTTCCAGGTAAATGTCCTGGGTCTCGAGCGAGACGGCGGTGGCGTCGCCGCCCATGATGCCGGCCAGCGATTCGATTTCCTGGTCATCGGAAATGACGCCCACCCATTCGTCGACCTCGACCGTATTGCCGTTCAAGAGCTTGAGCGATTCACCCTTCTTGCCCCAGCGAACGTTCAAGCCGCCATGGATCTTGGCCAGGTCGAACACGTGCGACGGACGGCCCAGTTCCAGCATGACGTAGTTGGAAATGTCGACCAGGGCCGACACCGGGCGCTGGCCGCTGCGCTCGAGCCGCTGCTTCATCCACGACGGTGTTTCCGCCTTCGCGTTCAGGCCGCGGATGACGCGGCCCGAGAAGCGGCCGCACAGCTCGGGGGCGCTGATGGTCACGGGCAGCACTTCGCTGCCATTGACGGCCACCGCGCGCGTTTGCGGCATCACCAGCGCTGTGCCGGTCAGGGCCGATACTTCGCGCGCCACGCCCAGCACCGACAGGCAATCGGCCTTGTTCGGGGTCAGCTTGATGGTGAACTTGAGGTCGTTGAGCGCGAGATAGTCGCGGATGTTCTGGCCGACCGGCGCGTCCGACGGCAATTCCATCAAGCCATTGCTCTCTTCCGAGATTTTGAGTTCCTTGGCCGAGCACATCATGCCTTGCGACTCGACGCCGCGCAGTTCGCCCACCTTGATGACGAAAGGATTGCCGTCGGCGCCAGGCGGCAGCACGGCGCCTGCCATGGCGCAGATGGCCTTCATGCCGGCGCGCACATTGGGGGCGCCGCACACGATGTTGAGCAGCGTGCCGGTGCCCACGTTGACCTTGCACACGTTCAGGCGGTCGGCGTTCGGGTGGCGCACCACTTCCAGCACTTCGGCCACGACCACGTTCGAGAACGGCGGCGCGACGGCTTCCACTTCTTCGACTTCCAGACCGGACATGGTCAGCAAGTGGGCCAGCTCATCCGAAGTCATCTTCGGATCGACCATGGTACGGAGCCAATTTTCAGAGAATTGCATAGGTATTCGCCTTTAAAGCAAAAATCGTTTCGTGTTAGTTGAACTGCTTCAGGAAGCGCAGGTCGCCTTCGTAGAACAGGCGCAGGTCGTTGATTCCATAGCGCAGCATGGTCAGGCGCTCGAGGCCGGAGCCGAACGCGAAACCGATGAATTTTTCCGGATCGAGGCCGAAGTTTTTCACCACGGTCGGGTGCACCTGGCCGGCGCCCGACACTTCCAGCCAGCGGCCTTTCAAGGGCCCGCTGCCGAAAGCGATGTCGATCTCGGCCGACGGTTCCGTGAACGGGAAGTAGGACGGACGGAAACGCACTTGCAGGTCGTCGGTCTCGAAGAAGGCCTTGACGAAATTGAGGTACACGCCCTTCAGGTCGGCGAAGGAAATGTCTTCGGCGATCCACAGGCCTTCGACCTGGTGGAACATCGGCGAATGGGTGGCGTCGCTGTCGACGCGGTAGGTGCGGCCGGGCGCGATCACCTTGATCGGCGGCGTGTGGGTGCGCGCATAACGCACCTGCATCGGGCTGGTGTGGGTGCGCAGCAGCAGCGGTTTGCCGGTGCTGTCATTGCCTTCGATGTAGAAGGTGTCCTGCATCGAGCGGGCAGGATGGTTTTCCGGGCTGTTGAGCGCCGTGAAATTGGTCCAGTCGGTCTCGATTTCGGGGCCGTCGGCCACGTCGAAGCCGATCGAGCGGAAGATCTCTTCGACCCGTTCCCAGCTGCGCATGACGGGGTGGATGCCGCCCATGCCGCGGCCGCGGCCCGGCAGGGTGACGTCGATAGCTTCCGCGTTCAGGCGCGCTTCCAGCTGTGCCAGGGCCAGGGCGTCACGGCGCGCGGTGAGCGCGGCTTCGATCTGCACCTTGGCGGCGTTGATCAGCGCGCCCTGGGTTTTCTTTTGTTCCGGGTCGAGCTTGCCCAGGCCCTTCATTTGCTCGGTGATCTGGCCGGTCTTGCCAAGATACTTGGCTTTCGCGTTTTCCAGGGCGGCAGCATCTTCGGCGGCGACAAAGTCAGCACGTGCCGAGACGACGAGTTCTTCGAGGGAGTTCATGCGATTGGTTTTCCGGGTCAAGGGGGGCGCGAGCGCGCCACAATCAAAAACGGGGCACAGGTTTGAACCTCTGCCCCGCTTCTCGGCGCCGCCCGAGGGCGGCGCTGACAACGACCGTTGCTTAGGCAGCGATCTTTGCTTTCACTGCGTTGACAATCGCGGCGAATGCCGGCTTGTCCATCACAGCCATATCGGCCAGGACTTTACGGTCCAGTTCGATTGCAGCTTTTTTCAGACCGTTCATGAATACGCTATACGTTACGCCATGCTCACGGGAAGCGGCGTTGATACGGGCGATCCACAGGCGGCGGAATACGCGTTTCTTGTTGCGGCGATCGCGGTAAGCGTATTGGCCGGCGCGCATGACTGCTTGCTTGGCAACACGGTATACCTTGCTGCGGCGACCACGGTAGCCTTTAGCTTGGACAAGAATTTTCTTATGACGGGCACGAGCTGTAACCCCACGTTTTACTCTAGGCATAGTAACTCCTTAGGTGTGAGATTAAGCGTTCGGCATCATACGCATGACGGACGTGACATCCGAAGCGTTGATGTTGCGAGTACCGCGCAATTGACGTTTATTTTTGGTGGTCTTCTTGGTCAGGATGTGGCGTTTGAAAGCCATGCCCGATTTAACAGTTCCACCTGGACGCACGCGAAAACGCTTCTTCGCGGAGCTTTTGGTCTTCATTTTAGGCATAGTAGTTCTGTCCTTCCGGACAGCTCCAGTAGCAGGATTGCAGGTGGCAGCAACTCGCTGCGCTTAGATGCCTGCTTTCACATTAGTCTTCCCCGTTGAGAGGGAAGCCCGAGATAATAACACAAAATTCGGGGAAAAGATCATTTGCCTGATGATCGTAAACGTTAAAAGCCGCCATTCCCACCTGCGCGGGAATGACGGCTTTTCGTGCAATCTTGCTTATTTCTTCTTTTTGGGCGACAGGATCATGATCATCTGGCGGCCTTCCATCTTCGGGAACTGCTCGACCTGGCCGTACGGCTCCAGGTCTGCCTTCAGACGTTCCAGCATGCGAAAGCCAATGTCCTGGTGGGCCATCTCACGGCCGCGGAAACGCAGCGTGATCTTGGTTTTGTCACCGTCTTCAAGGAACTTGATCAGGTTACGCAGCTTGATATTGTAGTCACCATCATCGGTACCCGGACGGAATTTGACTTCCTTCACGAGGATGATCTTCTGCTTCAATTTGGCTTCGTGCGCCTTCTTCTGCTCCGAATACTTGAACTTGCCGTAGTCCATCAGACGGCATACCGGTGGCTGCGCGGTCGGCGCAATTTCCACCAGGTCTACGTTCGCTTCTTCGGCCAGACGAAAAGCCTCAGCCAGGCTCACAATGCCAAGCGGCTCGTTTTCCACCCCGGATAAACGCATTTCAGGGGCGGTGATTTCGCCATTGATGCGATGCGACTTGTCAGTAGCTATGTTGTTTCCTTTTAAAATCTGATGAATTAGCCGCGTCGAGTTTCCTCGTCAAGCCTTGGAATCGATCTCGTGTTTGAGTCGTTCCACCAGGGCATCGATGGACATTACGCCCAAATCGACATTGCCACGGGCTCGCACGGCCACAGTGTTGGCATCCCGCTCTTTGTCGCCGATCACAAGGATGTACGGCAGTTTTTGGACGGAATGTTCGCGTATTTTATAGGTAATCTTCTCGTTCCGCAAATCAGCGTGAACGCGGAAGCCCGATTTGCGCAATTGCGCGGCGATTTCCTGGGTATATTCGGCCTGCGCATCGGAGATGTTCAGGACCGCCACCTGCACCGGCGCCAGCCACATCGGCAGTGCGCCGGCATAGTTTTCGATCAGGATGCCGATAAAACGTTCCAGCGAACCGACAATCGCCCGGTGCAGCATGACCGGCACCTTCTTGGTGTTGTCGTCGGCCGTGTATTCGGCGCCCAGGCGGCTCGGCATCGAGAAGTCGACCTGCATGGTGCCCACCTGCCATGGACGGCCGAGGCTATCCTTCAGGTGGTATTCGATTTTCGGGCCGTAGAAGGCGCCCTCGCCCGGCAATTCGGTCCATTCCACGCCGCAGGCGCGCAGGGCCGAACGCAGCGCTTCTTCAGCCACGTCCCACACTTCTTCGGAGCCGATGCGGTTGTCCGGACGCAGCGCGATCTTGACGTCGATATTCTCGAAGCCGAAGTCGTCATACACTTCCATCGCCTGGGCGTGGAAAGCCGTCACTTCCGGCTCGATCTGCGCTTCGGTACAGAAGATGTGGCCATCGTCCTGGGTGAAACCGCGCACGCGCATCACGCCGTGCAGCGCGCCCGAGGGCTCGTTGCGGTGGCACTGGCCGAACTCGCCGTAGCGCAGCGGCAGGTCGCGGTAGCTTTTCATGCCCGAGTTGTAGATCTGGATATGGCCGGGGCAGTTCATCGGCTTGAGCGCGTAGGAACGGTTCTCGGACTCGGTCGAGAACATGTTTTCGCGGTAGTTTTCCCAGTGGCCGGTTTTTTCCCACAGCGTGCGGTCCAGGATCTGCGGCGCCTTCACTTCCTGGTAGCCGTTAACCTGGTACTTATTGCGCATGTACTGCTCCACCGATTGCCAGATCGACCAGCCTTTCGGGTGCCAGAAGATCAGACCCGGCGCTTCATCCTGGAAGTGGAAGAAGTCGAGCTGCTTGCCCAACTTGCGGTGGTCGCGCTTTTCCGCCTCTTCCAGGTTGTGCAGATACAGTTCCTGGTCTTCCTTTTTAGCCCAGGCCGTGCCGTAGACACGCTGCAGCATTTCATTCTTGGAATCGCCGCGCCAGTAGGCGCCGGCCAGCTTCATCAGCTTGAATACTTTCAGCTTGCCGGTCGACGGCACATGCGGGCCGCGGCACAGGTCGGTGAAACCGCCCTGCCCGTACAGCGACACATCTTCGCCGGCCGGGATCGACGCGATGATTTCCGCCTTGTAGGCTTCGCCGATCGACTTGAAGTAGGCCACCGCCTCGTCGCGCGGCATGACCGAGCGCGTGACTCTTTCATCCTTCTTGGCGATCTCCGTCATTTTCTTTTCGATCGCCACCAGGTCTTCCGGCGTGAACG
The DNA here is from genome assembly GCA_040388805.1 of Pseudomonadota bacterium. Taxonomy (GTDB): domain Bacteria; phylum Pseudomonadota; class Gammaproteobacteria; order Burkholderiales; family Burkholderiaceae_D; genus Telluria_A. Next base: position 15,763 of record JAZKBE010000102.1, on the reverse strand, counting down.
GGCGCTTGTACGCGAAATCGTAGTAGAAACCATTTTCGATAACCGGGCCGATGGTGACCTGCGCGTCCGGGAACAGTTCCTTGACCGCGTGCGCCAGCAAGTGGGCGGTGGAGTGGCGAATCACGTCCAGGCCGTCGGCGTCCTTGTCGGTGATGATGGCCAGTTCGGCGTTTTGCTCGATCAGGTGCGAGGTATCGACGATCTTGCCGTCGACCTTGCCCGCCAGGGCAGCCTTGGCCAGGCCGGTGCCGATGCTGGCGGCGACTTGGGCTACGGTGACTGGGCCATCGAACTGGCGCTCGGAACCATCGGGAAGTCGGACTGAAACCATGCTGTTCTCCTGAACAAAGACTGATTAAAACGATAAACAAAAATGCGGACGAAAAAAAACGCGGACTAGCCGCGTTTGTCTTTTCGTGGAGCAAAAGAGGTCACCTCGACTAGCGTCGCTGGAACAACTCCGTCGTAGTTCGCGGTGTCATAACCATGGTGCCTTTCTCGCTCTTACTCTCTTTTACTGCATGTTCTGGTGGGCGGTGAGGAATTCGAATCCCCGACCCCTTGGATGTCGACCAAGTATTCTAACCAGCTGAACTAACCGCCCGAAGACCAGCATTATAGAGAGGCGCTCCGAGAAAAACAAGGGCTTTTTACTACAAACATGAATGGGCAGCTTTTCCATTACACTTTACCCATGCATCCAGAAAATACCAGCTCCCCGTCCGCCCACCTGCACGCCCATCTCGACGGCGACGCCCGCCATCTCCACGTCGCCGAAGGGCGCAGCCCGAGCGCGCTCGCCTTCGCCATGGGCCTGACCTTGTCGTTCGCGGTGGTCGAACTGCTGTTCGGCTTCATGGCCAATTCGCTGGCCCTCATTTCCGACGCCGGCCACATGGTCACCGACGCCGCGTCCCTGGGCCTGGCGCTGCTGGCGCAGCTCATCGCCAAGCGGCCGCCGTCGGCGCGCCACTCCTTCGGCTTCGGCCGCACCGAAGCGCTGGCCGCGTTCGTCAATGCGCTGGCCATGCTGCTGCTGGTGGGATGGATCGTGTTCGAAGCCGTGCAGCGCTTCAGCGCGCCGCGCCAGGTCGAAGGCGGCACCGTCATCATCGTGGCCGGCATCGGGCTGGCGATCAACCTGGGCGTGGCCTGGCTGCTGTCGCGCGACCAGAAAAGCATCAATACCCGCGCCGCGCTGGTGCACGTGATGGGCGACATCCTGGGCTCCATCGCCGCCCTGGCCGCCGGCGCCGTGATTTACTACACCGGCTGGATGCAGGTCGACCCCCTGCTCTCGATCCTGGTATCGATGCTGATCCTGAAGTCGACCATCGGCGTGCTGCTCGACTCCTACCATGCGCTGATGGAAGGCGTGCCGCACGCGATCGACTACCTGCAAGTGGGCGCCGACCTGGCCGGGGTGCCCGGCGTGCTGTCGGTGCACGACCTGCATGTGTGGGACATGTCGCCGGGCCAGCCCGCGCTGATCGGCCACCTGCACATCCACAGCATGCAGGAGTGGCCCGCCGTGCTGCAACAAGTGAAGGCCATGCTGCTCAAGCAGCACGGCATCGACCACGTGACCCTGCAACCCGAAGCGCACGAATAGCAAAGCCTGCTCTACGCTCAGGCGCCCTGCTCCGTATTGCAGCTCATGCCCGCCCACAGCGCGCTGACCCTGGCGTCCGGCCTGGTGGAATCGAGCAGTCCGGCCAGGCCGCCTGCCGTGAATTGGCTGCCCGGCGAGGACGCTGTCACCAGGATGGTGTAGGCGCCTTCCAGCTCGGCCCGCGTCGACCCCACGCCGATACCGCTGGCCGTCGCCAGCGACGGATCGGCATGCAGGGCCGACCAGCCGGCAAAGCGGTCCCGCGCGAACAGCACGGTCAGCCCGCTGGGCCAGCTGGCATAGGCAGCGCGGCAGGCAATATTGTCGCCCTGCAGCAGCGGCGGCGCCTTTTGCGCTGTGCTGACGGCCTTCACCAGCTCGGGCCGGGACATGCCGAAAGGGAGCAGGCGTGAAGCGCCCGATACGGTATTGAAAACGCGCAACCCTTCGCTGTCGAGCGCCAGTTTCAGGGCGGATATTTCAGAAGGCGTGAGGACCTGCGCAGGCGACGGCGCCGCCACAACCGGCCTGGACTCAGGCACGACAGGCGGAGGGGCGCTGTCCTTGCACGCCGCAACCGCCAGGCACAAGGACAACACCAGCACATTGGGCATGGCGTTCGTCATGGGTGCCAATATAAGTCATTTGCGCCACCCACCATGCGCGCTTACCCGCCTTCTACGTTTCGCCCTCGCCTGCGATGGCTTTGTAGCTCACCGCGCCAAGCAAGGCGCCCACGATGGGCGCCAGCCAGAACAGCCACAGCTGGGCTACCGCCCAGTCGCCCACATACAGGGCCACGCCGGTGCTGCGCGCCGGATTGACCGAGGTATTGGTGACGGGGATGCTGATCAGGTGAATCAGGGTCAGCGCCAGGCCGATGGCGATCGGGGCCAGGCCGGCCGGGGCGCGCTTGTCGGTGGCGCCGAGAATGATAATCAGGAAGAACATCGTCATGACCACTTCGGTCACCAGCGCGGCCAGCATCGAATAGCCGCCCGGCGAGTGCGCGCCGTAGCCGTTCGATGCGAAGCCCTTGGTGACATCGAAGCCGGGCGCGCCGCTGGCGATGACATACAGGACGCCGCCCGCCACGATGCCGCCCAATACCTGCGCCACGATGTACGGCGCCAGTTTATTGGCCGGGAAGCGGCCACCGGCCCACAGGCCGATCGATACGGCAGGATTGAGGTGGCAGCCGGAGATGTGTCCGATGGCAAACGCCATCGTCAGTACGGTCAGGCCGAAGGCCAGCGACACGCCATGCAACCCGATCCCCACCATCGGGAACGCCGCCGCAAGCACCGCGCTGCCGCAACCGCCAAGCACCAGCCAGAAGGTCCCCAGAAACTCCGCACCGTACTGCTTGATGTTTTCTCCTTATGAAAAAATCAATTGTAGACGGCGCAAGGAAGCGTGTGCAAGAAAATGAACGTCAGGCGGGGAAGTCGCCCCTGCACACACGACCAGGGGGCGCGTGGCAATTTACTTACACTTACTTGCTGGTAGCCAAATCGATGCGGCGCTGGATGCGGGCGGCCTGGGCGCTGTCTCCGGCGTCCTGGGCCCGTTTCAGCGATACGCCCAGCCACATCATCAGCGGACGGCGCCAGCCCTGGGCAGACGCCGTGTCGGTGGCCACGGCGATGTCCTCCGGCGTGACGCGCCCGGCCTTCATCAGCACGCCGGCAGCGACCAGGCGCGACAGTGGATCTTCGATCGCGGCCAGCTTGCCCTTGGCGCTGGCAACGCCCTGGTGCTGTGCTGGCAGCAGCGCGGCGTTCAGGCCGTCCAGGCGCCCGGCGATGTAGGCCGCGTAAGCCTGCTCGGCCGGCGTCGTATCCCGGGCCAGTGCCTGGAAACCCGGGCAGTCGTCGTATACAAGGGCCGCGGCGCGCGTGGCGCAGCGGTGCAGCTCGGCGTGGGCCACCATGTCGGGACGCGCGGTGCTGGCCATCTCCATGCGGGCGCGCGCGAATTCGGCGTCGGCGATGGTGGTGTCGCCTTTCAGGTAGGCGTCGCTGAAGGCGGCGAGCGAACTGGCCGCATTGCCGCGCCACGCGGGCTGCGGGGGCTTGCTGCCGCAGGCGGCGAGGGCCGCCAGCATGCCGATCAGGGCGATATTCTTCATGGCAGTTTGAGCTCCGTGTCGCGTGCGAATGGCCACTTGCGGTTGATTTCATCGATCAGGCGCGTCACCTTGCGCAAGCTGGCGTCGACTTCGCCGCGCAGGCTGGCGAGGTCCTTGGTGGCCACGCGCGCGTTGGCGCCCACGGCTTGCGCTTCGGCCAGCACCAGGTCGACTTTTTTCAGGCTTGCGCTGGCGTCCTGCAGCACCACGTTCAGCTGGCGCACGGCGGCCTGGGCGTCGTCCATCACGCCCTGCTTGCCGAATATGCGCTGGTCGGCCTTGACCAGCAGCGTGTCTACCCGGGCCAGCGTTTGCAGCAGCTTCTTCGCTTCATCGTCGCTGCCCAGGGCCCCGCCCAGCACGCCGTACTTGCCGGTCAGGCGGCCGGTGGCAGCGTTGATGTTGGCGAAGCTGGTGTTCAGGTCCGAGCCGCTGCGGGTCATGGTGTCGAGGTTTTCCAGCAGCGCGCGCGCACTGGCGACCAGGCGCGGGATCTCGGCGGCGGTGTCGCCACGCAGCACGTCGCGCACGGCGCCGTCTTCGAGCGGCGCATCGGTCAGGATGCCCGAGAATGCCTTGATCTTGGTGTCGCCCACCATGCCGCGTTCCATGGTGAACACGCTCGACGTGCGCAGCCACTTGGCGTCCTTCTTCGGCACGTCGACCAGGATGCGCGCCTTGCCGTCGGGGGCCAGTTCAACGCGCTGCACGCGGCCGATCGGAAAGCCGGAAAAGGTCATGTCCATGCCGGGAATGACGCCTTCCGAATCGTCGGAAACGAGCACCAGGCGCTGCGTGGTTTCGAACACCCCGCGCGCGTACATGACGTACAGCAGGAAGGTAACGATCAGCGCCGACATCAGCACCAGCAGGATCACTGCCTTGATTTCGACGTGCTGGACCGGCTCGGCCGGGGCATCGTCTTCTTTTTCGCTCATGCTCATTCCCTGTTAAATGTATTTGACGGCCAGCGACGCCGCTTCGATCACCAGCAGCACGAACAGCAGCCTGACCGCGCCGGGCTGCACGGTCGACGACGGTGCGATGCCGTAGCGGTGCTGTTCAAGGATAGCCGCCGACGGAATCACGGCCACCGACAAACCGAAGAAAACCGTCTTGAGGACAAAGCCGATGGTCACGGCCGGATTGAAGATGCGCCCGACCGTGCGGGTGTAATCCGCCACGCCCCATGGCGACAGGCCGTAGACGCTGATGTAGGCCAGGACCAGCACGATGACGCTGCTGACCATGGCCAGGCTCAGGACGGCGAAGGCATTGGCCACCACCTGCGGCACCAGGTCCTGGCGCAGGCGGTTCTGGGCACGGGTTTTGGCCGCTGCCGCCAACGCCAGCGCGTCGCCGGCGTTGAAGGCCAGGCCGGCGCGCAGGGCCACGAACATGGCGGCGGTCAGGGGAATCAGTTCGAGGACCAGCACGCGCACCACCATTTCAAGCGCGTAGGCCGACAGGCCGTAGCTGATTGCCGTGACCACCACGATGCGGATCAGGACCAGGCTGACCAGCGCCGCCAGCAGCGTGAACCACGGCAGCACCTGCCAGGTGCTGTTGTAGATATGGCGCGACGTGGCGATGCGGTTGTCGCGGTTGTAGGTGGTGGGCGAGAAGGCCATCACCAGCGCGATGGCGCCCAGGTGGAAGACGTACCACCAGCTGGCGATGAAGCGCCAAAGGTAGCCGCCCCATTCACCGGGCTTCGCGTATATGAATGAGCGTGGTCGCATGTTTTATTGGCGGCGGGCTTCCTGGACACCCTGCACTTCAAAAATCGCCGACAAGGCCTTTTGCAACTGCCCGGTCGAGCCGATTTCGGCCGTGAAGGTCATGCGCGCCTGTCCTTTGGCGCTCTGCGTGTTCACGCCGATCACATTGATTTTCTCGCGCGAAAAGACTTCGGAAATATCCCGCAGCAGCCCCTGGCGGTCGCTCGCCAGGATGAAGATATCGACCGGATAGACCGTATCGAGGCCCTTCTGGCCCCAGTCGGTCTCGATGACGCGCTCCGGCGCCTTGGAGCGCATTTCCGCGAAGTTTTTGCAGGTGGCGCGGTGAATCGACACGCCCTTGCCGCGCGTGACAAAGCCGACGATGCCGTCCGGCGGGGCCGGCTTGCAGCATTTGGCCAGGGCCGTCATCAAGCCTTCCGTGCCCACCACCAGCACGCCCGACTTGGCGCCCTGCTCCACGCTCGATGCGCGGCTCTTGTTGAGGACGACCGCGTCTTCCTGGACCGCCACTTCGCCGGTATCGTGCAGCGCCTGCTCCACATGGCGCAGGCTGAATTCTTCCTTGCCGACCGAAATGAACAGGTCGTCGACCTTGGCAAAGCCCAGTTTGTGCGCCAGCGACTCCAGGTTGACGGCCGTCTTGCCTTCGCGCTGGAGCGATTTTTCGACCAGGGCGCGGCCGTGCGCCAGCGTCTCTTCGAGGTCGATCGCATGGAACCAGGCACGCACCTTCGAACGCGTGCGCGAGCTGACGGTATAGCCTTCGCCAAGCCAGTCGCGCGACGGGCCTGCGGTGCCCGGCGCACCCTTGGCGGTAATGATTTCGCAGGTCTGCCCGCTTTTCAGCGCAGTATGCAGCGGCACCATGATGCCGTCCACGCGCGCGCCGCGGCAGCGGTGGCCCACTTCGCTGTGCAGGTGATAGGCAAAGTCGATCGGGGTGGCGCCGACCGGCAGTTCCAGCACGCGCGCCTGCGGCGTGAGCACGAAAATGCGGTCGTCCAGTGTGGTCGACTTGAGTTTTTCCACCCATTCGCGCTGGATTTCTTCCTGTCCCACCACGGCGTCGGCGACGTCGGTCTTCCACGCCAGCAGCTGGCGCAGCCACGCGATCTTTTCGTCGTAGGCCTGGCCCTTGAAGTTGGAACCGCCCTCCTCCTTGTAGCGCCAGTGCGCGGCGATACCGTATTCGGCGAAGTTGTGCATGGCCTGGGTACGGATCTGCACTTCCAGCGGGCGGCCGTCATCGGCCGTGACCACGGTGTGCAGCGACTGGTAGCCATTGGACTTGGGGCGCGAGATATAGTCGTCGAATTCCTTCGGAATCGGGGTCCAGATGTTGTGCACCACGCCCAGCACCGTGTAGCAGGTCTTGTCGTCGGCGACGATGACGCGGAAGGCGCGCACGTCATAGAGCTCGGTGAAATCGAGCTCCTTGCCGCGCATCTTGTTCCAGATGCTGTAGATATGCTTGGGCCGCCCGAACACTTCGGCCTTGATGCCGGCGCCGGCCAGTTCGTCCTGCAGGCGCGTGATCGCGTTCTGGACGAAGCCTTCGCGCATCATGCGTTTTTCTTCGAGCATCTTGGCGATGCGCTTGTAGGTTTCGGGCTCGATGAAGCGGAACGACAGGTCTTCCAGCTCCCATTTGAGCTGCCAGATACCAAGCCGGTTGGCCAGCGGCGCATACAGGTCCAGCGTTTCGCGGCCGTAGGCACGGGTCAGCTCGTTGAACAGCTTGAGGTCCGCAAAATAGCGCAAGGTGGTCACGCACGAGGCCAGGCGCACCAGGACCACGCGCATGTCGCTGGCCATGGCCAGCAGCATCTTGCGCAGGGTTTCCACCTGGGCCACGGCTTGCTGGGCCGCGTTCTTGCCGCGCCCGACGGTCTCTTTGCCGACGGTCATGTCGCGCAGGCGGATCAGCTGGCGAACGCCGGTCACCAGGTCGGTCGCTTCCCTGCCGACCCGCGCTTCGAGTCCGGTGACCGCTTTCGGATCGAGCACGGTCAGTTCGAACATCAATCCCGCGATGCGGGTTTCGGCGTCGCTGCGCAGGAAGGCCAGCGTGCCCGCCACGCCGACGGCAAATTCGAACGCGTTCTGGCCCGAGGCGCACAGCTTGTCGCCGTAGGCCTCGCTGGCGTAGGCCAGCGCCGCTTCGACGCGCGCGCCGTCGTCCGCGCTCAGTCCCTGGACCAACTGGGACGATGCATCGCCCAGTGATGCGATTGAAACCATCGGCTTAGCGCACTGCCGCGGTGACGCAGATTTCGACCAGGCAGGCGGGATTGGCCAGTTTCGATTCGACGGTGGCGCGCGGCGGCGTGTGGCCGGCCGGCACCCAGGCATCCCACACCTCGTTCATGCCAGGGAAATGGGCCATGTCGGCGATGAAGATCTGGCACATCAGGATGCAACTCTTGTCGCTGCCCGCTTCGGCCAGCAGGCGGTCCACGTGGCCCAGCACTTCCTGGGTCTGGCCGACGATGTCGGCGCCGGTGTCGTCGGCGATCTGGCCGGCCAGGTAGACCGTGCCATTGTGGATGGCGACTTCGGAGAGGCGTTTGCCGACGTGCAGGCGGGTAATTTCCATAATGTCTTTCTCGAATTTTTCTTAAGCGCCGACCAGGAATTTGCGTGCGATCGCAATCTGATCGTCATGAATAAAGGTCGGTGCGTGGCCCACGTTGGGGATTTCCACCAGCGTGGCGCGGGGGCCGCGGTTGGCCATGATGTTGGCCGTTTCGCGCGACAGCAGGTCGGAATTGGCGCCCCGGATCAGCAGGGTCGGGCAACGGATGCCGTCGTAAATGGCCCACAGGGCCGCTTCGTCTGCGCGCGCGCTTTCCGCGGTGGCGGACTTGAACGGGATCGCCAGGCCCATGTCGTAGTGGCGGACCCATTGGCCGTCGTCTTGCTGGCGCAGCACGTCGCTGGCCAGTTTTTTCCATTGTTCGTCGCTGTGCTCACCGAAAGAGAGCGAGACTTCGCGCACGAACGTGGCCGCCGTCTCGAAACTGGGGAAGCGCAATTCCTGGCCGATGTAGTCGCCAATGCGCTGCAAGGCAGCCGGATCGAGCGTGGGGCCGATGTCGTTGAGCACCAGTTTGCGGATAGGATTGCCCGGCAGCGAAGCGAGCGCCATGCCGATCAGGCCGCCCATGGAAGTGCCGAACCAGTCTATTTTTGCAAGCTCACTGTGCGCGCTTACACGTGCAATGAGGGTCACCATGTCGCTAACATACTGGGGTATGCCGTAAAGGCGCGGATCGAGCAGCTTGCCGGAGCGGCCGCGGCCGACCACGTCGGGGCAGATCACGCGGTAATGGTCGGACAGGGAACGGGCCAGGACGTCGAAGTCGTCGCCGACGCGGGTGACGCCGTGGGCGCAGATCAGCACCTCGGGATTGTTCTCGTCGCCCCACTCCTTGTAGGACATGTGATGCAGGCCGGTCGGGGAACAGCACTGGACGGATTTGATTTTTGCTGCGGTCATGCCGACTCCTGGTGTGGCGCGCATCCCGCGCCCTGTGCGAATATATGTTTCAATCTTTGTATGCGTTTAGAATTCTACATCATCGCCCACTAACCCTTCCGACGAGGACACAATGAAAACAAGTATGTTGAGCGGAAAAACCGCGCTGGTCACGGGATCGACCTCGGGCATCGGCCTGGGCATCGCCCGTTCGCTGGCCCAGCAAGGCGCCAATATCATCTTTAACGGCTTCGGCGATGCCCAGCAGATCGACAAGCTGCACACCGACATCGGCCGCGAATTCGACGTGCAGACCGCGTATCACAATGCGGACATGTCGAAACCGGCTGAAATCGCAGCCATGATGGCATTCGCGGACGCCAAATTCGGCGGCGTGGACGTGCTGGTCAACAATGCCGGCATCCAGCATGTGGCCAATATCGAAGATTTCCCTACTGAAAAGTGGGATGCCATCATCGCGATCAACCTGACGTCGGCCTTCCACACCACGCGCCTGGCCTTGCCGGGCATGAAGCAAAAGAACTGGGGCCGCATCGTCAACCTGGCGTCGGTGCACGGGCTGGTGGGATCGGCGCAAAAGTCGGCCTATGTGGCGGCCAAGCATGGGCTGGTGGGCTTTACCAAGGTCACCGCGCTGGAAACGGCGCATACCGGGATCACCTGCAACGCCATCTGCCCGGGCTGGGTGCTGACGCCGCTGGTGCAAAAGCAGGTGGACGACCGTGCCGCGCGCGAAGGCTTGTCGAATGAAACGGCCAAAAAGGCCTTGCTGGCCGAGAAGCAACCGTCAGGGGAATTCGTGACTCCCGAGGAACTGGGCGCGCTGGCCGTATTCTTTTGCAGCCCGGCCGGCAACCAGGTGCGCGGGGTGGCGTGGAATATGGATGGCGGCTGGACCGCGCAGTAAGGTATAGCAGAGCCCGCGTCAGCAACTGTGCAGAAATTCCGCTTCGAATTTCCACACGCCTTTGCTGGCGAAACCAGGGTCAGACCTCGGTGAAGAAACATTGCACCACCGTGGTCTGACCCCGGTGGTGCAATGAACTTGGAGGCCTGCAGCGGCGCCTCTCCTGGCATTTCCTGAAACGACTTTATTCCTTGGGTTTGGCGACTTGCTCTTCGAACAGGCGCACCGTTTCGGCAACCAACACGTTGTACGTGGCAAGGTCGGCTGCGTCCGAGAAGTAGATCCCGCCCTTCAGTATGCCAATCTTTCCTTTTCGGGCATCGGCAAACTCTACAATGCGTCGCATGACATCGAATAGCGCCCGCTGGTTTTTCGCCGTACTCGTGTTCCACTCACGCTGTGCGTCAATCGAGATTTGATAGACCTCCTGAAAATCTTCTTTGCGCGGCGCCTGGACCGCTTTGATCTTTGCTTCGTAATCGTTTGTCAGAGCGTCCATTTCCGACACATATCGTTCGATGCGCGCGACGTAAGCTGGAAGTGCTGCACGGGCTGCCGTCAGTTTCTTGGGCGTCACGAGCGTTTCCGGTGCGACTAACCAATCCGCTCCCAAGGCGGGGAGCTCCTCCGAGAGCTTCCACTGTGCCTTTGCGTTTTTCAGCGCCCAATCGGCCGTCAGCAAGAGCATCGCGTCAATGTAGCTGATTCCTGTCAGGGAAGGGACTAATGTGGTAGGGGGCGTTTTGGCATCAGCGCCGGTCTGTGCATCAAGATGGGCTGTAATTTCATTCAAGCCGTCTACAAACAAGCCCAAGTGATACTCACTCAATTGCTCGATCACCGGCTGCACGCCAACACGGGTAGCACGCTGCATGAGGTCGCGATACTTCTTGCCCCATCCTGCCGTCAGAAATTTCTTCATGCCGGCATTGTCACGCGGCAGCGCTGGCGTTCCGCCGACACGGACATAGTCAAGTTCCCTCAAGAGGAAAGCTTGGCCAGCGTCCGTGCGAAATGCAGCGGTCATGGCGACGGCTTCTTTTGTGGTGACCAGAGGAATGTAGACCGGCAAATGCATTCGCGCAATGTCAGCGTCGCTCGTACGGGTTGCCACGTGCGCATACAGCGCTTTGGACTCGGATTGCTCCTTGGAAAGCAGGTCAAAGGCGAAACGCATACGGTCGGGGACCCGCAAAGTCGTCAGCAATTCAATCACCGCCTTATCGTGCTCGGGATCGTTTTCCATCTCCTGAGCGAGGCAGCGGACCGGGGCGAAGCAGATTGCGAGCACGGTCAGTAGCAAGGCAAGCGTGCCAAATATCTTCTTCACTTCTATTCTCCGATGCAACACGTGTGTGCGGACCAGCATCATACAGTGCCAGGAAAGCCTGCCACAAAGAAAAGGAATGGAGACTGCATCATGTCCCGATGCCTAAGAAAAAGTCCTTAACATGTGGGAACTTGGGCATTGGGGCAATTTCGTTTTTCCGCCACAAGCGTGACATCGTCATCCCCGAGATGGCGAAATTCGAGGCATTGACCGCCGACGAAACTTAGCGTCGCAGTAATCTCTTCGGCAGAACCCGTATACGTAATACTTTCAAGTTCGCACCCGATTACGCCAAGCATTTCGGATAGATTGACCAGGACCAGCATGCTTGACAGCCGATCGTTCACAGGTTCGGATGGCTGTACCGATTCGCGCCAAAAAATGGTACTTCCTTCCAGGCTAAGCTGCCACCAGCCCTTCCCAAACTGGAAATAGGCAACATTTACCGGATCATGTAATGCGCTATCCACTTGATGCTGCAAGAGAAAGAAAGCAGTACAAACTGCGCCAACAATCCTGGGTTCATCGCCGTTCAAATAGAATTGCGGCTCAAGTGGTTCCATGACAAAGCCTGTGCCGGTGAATGGGGATCAAGAATGGCCATCTACAAGGCCTCGGAACGGTCTGCCGGATGCGCCAGATAGCAATGCGGATCATTCACAAATTGTGCAGCTCTCGACCGTCCTATTGCTTCGCCGAGCGTGCGTTCGTTAGGGGCGACTATCGCCCTCTCGCCTGGAAAAAAGAACACGCAGTTCAGCGCCTTTGCTATCGCCACTACCTTGTCGCGCACTGCCGGAGTATTCTCCCTCACATCAATCCGTATTCGAATGCTTTCGACAAAACCATTCTCATAGGAAAGGTACACGTCCGTTCGCTTTTCATCGCCCCACACTCGTACCGCTGCACTCCACGATGGTGCCTCAGGCAACAGGGATTCAAAAAGCGTGGCAAAACCAGAACGCGGTTGATGTTCAAGCCAAGCGTGGTACGTGTCGAAGCCGTCTTCATCACACAAGGCGTCGACACCATTTCCTTCCTGTGCAACCCATGCTGTCGGGACGAGTTGCAAAGCAAATTGCCATGCTGCCATTCGAATTATTCCTAACTGTGTGAAGCGCCCACACTGGGCCACTTGAGCACGGCTTACTTTCCAACGACCTGCAGCGGCCCCGGCAGTTTGACGCCGGCGCCAGCGCTCAGGCTGCCGTTGGCGTTGTTCCACTGCAACCGGGTGATCGTCGACTTGCCCTTTTCGTAGTCGTAGCTCAGGCCATCGTCATCGTACAGCATGAACTCGCCATCGCGGCCCGGATACACCCTGACTTCAGCGATCGCCTGCCTGCTCGCGGTCGACTGGATGGGCGCGCCAAGCGGAACGATCGAGCCAGCCTTCACGAACAGCGGTATCTGGTCGATCGGCGCTGCCACCTTGATCCAGCGGCCACCGGCCACCTTTTCATTGGTCCAGAAGTTGTACCAGTCGGCGCCGGCCGGCAGGTACACGTCCTTCTCGGTCTGGCCCTGTTCGGTGACTGGCGCCACCAGGAAGGCCGGACCGAACATGTACTGCGTGCCGATATTTACCACCTTCGGATCGTGCGGAAAGTCCATCCACAGCGGCCGCATGAAGGGCGCCCCGGTGTCGTAGGTCATCTTGGCCTGGCTGTAGATGTAGGGAATCAGCTGGTAGCGCAGTTCGTTGTAGCGCGCCATCACCGTTTCCGCCTGCTTGCCGAAGGACCACATCTCGCTTTGCTTGCGGTTGCCGTGCAGGCGCAGCGTCGGCGTGAAGGTGCCGTACTGGAACCAGCGCGTGAACAGTTCCGGATAGTCGTGGTAGTTGCCGACGACATCGCGCGCATCCGAGGGATCGAGCAGCGGCGCCTTGGTGGCGCTCGTGGTCGATGGCAGACCTTGCCAGCCGCCGATGTCGTTACCCCAGTAGGCGATGCCGGAAGCGGTCATGTTCAGGCCGGTCGGGATCTGGCGCGCCAGGCCTTCCCAGGTCGGGTAGGTGTCGGAAGACCAGAACAAGGCCCCCGTGCGCTGCGAACCGAGATAGGCCGCGCGCGACAGGATCAGCACGCGCTTGTTCGGCTTCCAGGCACGCATATTGTCGGCCATGCCTTCCACGTGGAGCAGCGGGAACAGGTTGCGATAGCGGTCGCCCGAACCGATCGCATAGAAAAAGCCGTCCGGCACCAGGTCCGGCTCGGTCTCGTCGAGCCATGGATAGTCGAAACCCCTGGACATGATATTGTCGCGCGCCTTCTCCCAGAACCACTTGCGGGCCGCCGGATTGGTCGAATCGATCAGTCCGCCCGTGCGGTCGCTACGGAAGGGCAAGCCATCGACCGTCTTGCCTTCCTTGTCCTTGAGCAGGTATCCCTTGGTATCGAGTTCATTGAAGTAGCGGCCCGACGTTTCATAGCGGGGCCAGATGGAAATAATCGACTGCATGCCCATGTCGTGCAACTGCTTGTTCATGCCTTCCGGATCGGGAAACTGCGCCGGATCGATGTCCATCTGCCCCATGCGGGTCCAGTAGAACCAGTCGACGACCATCATATCGAGCGGGTACTTTTTCTGGCGGTAAGTGTTTGCCACGCGCAAGACTTCCTGCTGGCTTTCGTAGCGCGCTTTCGACTGGATCAGGCCGAACGCGGCCTTCGGCGGAATCGGGGTCTTGCCGGTTACGCGGGCATAGCCAGAATACATTTCCTGCGGCGTGCTGCCGGTGATGACGAAGAAGCTGACGCGCTCGCCGACGTTCGACTGGAAACTGGTGTGGCCATTGATGGCGGCCACGAAGCGGGTCGCGGACGGGTTGTCCCACACGATGCCATAGCCCTTGGACGAGACCATGAACGGCACGCACACGGTTTCCCCGGCTGGCGCGTCATACCAGTGCTTGCAGTCGATCACGCGCCCGCGCAAGTCGAGGCTGCTCATCGATTCCTGGTTCTGCCCCATGCCGTAGTAGTGCTCGTCGGCAGGTGCATGGAAGGAAGCGCCGACCTGGTAAGTCTTCTCGGTATTGACGGTGTGCGGCGACATTTCCCAGCCCGTCATGTCAAGGATCTTTTCGCCCTTGGCATTGCTCACCTGCAGGCCGACCGATGCCAGCGATGACGCGAAGTATTTCTCGGACTGGCTTGGTATGCGCGGCGCCGGTGCCGGGTTGACGCGCAGCGTCATCCCGGATGAGGCGAAAGTGTCGCCATCCTTGCCCGCCACATGGCGGAAAGCACTATTGTCGGCCTGTTTGGCCAGGATACCGTAGCCAGGCCCTTTCAGGACTTCTGCCTTGTCGACGGCTATCGTCACGTGGACGACGTTCGGGCCATAGGCTTCGACCGAGACAAAGGCGCCGTTGCGGTCGAGCGTGGCCAGTGGCGCGGCGAAGGCCGCTGGCGCCAGCGCTGCCAGCAAGCAGAATGCGGTGTGTTTCATGAGTCTCCTGGTGTCTCTCTGGTTATTTTTTTCGTGTGCTATTTCAGGGCGTTCAGTTTTAACAGGTACACATCGTTGTCACGCAAAGGCAGGTTCATGCTGAAGCGGCCATCCGCGCCGACCTGGACTTTGCGCTGCTGCAGCGGCTTCCCGGTCGACTCCGATTTCAGCGAAGCGACTTGTGCCCTGGTTAGTTGTTTCGGGGACCCCATGCCGATATAGGCGGTGTAGGCATCATTGCGTTTGTAGCCAACCTGGGAGATAGCCAGGGTGTAGGCGCCCTGCTTCAGTCCGCGCATGGTCACTATGACGTCGCCCTTGTTCTTGGGCGGCAAGTCCTTGATGAAATACTGCTGGTTGTTGACACCGTCCGGCAGCGTGTGCGTGTAATCCCACAGCAACATCTGCACATTGCCCTTGCTGTCCGTGGTGGCGTAGGACTGCTGGTCGGCGTTCTTCAGTTCGGTCGACGCCAGCTGGTTCATGAACTGGTAGGCAAAGTACGCGGGCTTCTTGATACCCTGCGTGTTCATCAGGCCGAAACCGCCGTGGAAGGCTTCGAAGCGCGGACCGGGTTCTTCAAAGATATCGGTGAACACCCAGTAGGACATCGATTGCGCGGCGCTCCCGACCTGCTTGAGCTTTTGCAGGATGTAGGCTGCCTGATGGTAGCTGTCGTGGCTCGGGTCGGCCGGCGTATACGATGAACTCCATTCGGTGTAGTGCAGCTCCAGCTTGGGCATGGCCGATTCCGCGATCTCCTTGCGGTTTCTCAGCACGTCGCCGCTGATCGCCGCCTCGTCCTTCAAAAGGACGGTGCCCTTGCCGCCGTACTCGTCGAGGAAGCCTTCGCCGACGCCGTATGTATGGGTGCTGACGAAGTCGAGCGGCACCTTGTTCTTGTCGCAGTAGGCGATCAATTCCGGAATCCACGCGGCGCCGGCAGTTGCCGGACCACCCACTTTGTACGCCGGATTGACGCCCTTGACGGCGCGCGCGGCGTAGCTGTACAGCTTGAAATAGTCGTCCTGCCCCCTGTGTCAAACTGTTGTGAGACAACTTCATCACTCTAATTAAGGAAGT
>JAZKBE010000101.1:0-19828 GCA_040388805.1 Pseudomonadota bacterium | reverse complement strand
TCGCAAGCATCGAACGATTTTGTCTGCGAATTTCTAACTCACCACACTAGGGAAGGTTTTTCATCAGGTCGGCATGCAGGCGCGGCGGATGGAACAGGCCGCGGTAGTGGACCGGCCATGCGGCATCGCCGCCGGCGTCAATGTCGCCGGGGCCGCGCAGCAGCGCGCCGGTGCTGTGCAGCCTGGCGCCGTCCCACAGGACCGAGGCATCGGGCGTGGCGATCATGAAGCTGACGCGGCCCATGCGGCTGGCGAAGTGGCGCGCCAGGCGCGCCAGCACCGCGTGGCGCGGCTCGCACCAGGCCACGAAGCGCGGCGGCCCGGTGTCCGCGCGGCGTTCGCGAAAGCGGATGGCGGCGAGCATGGCCAGCTCCTCGCGCCGCACGGTGGCGGCCATGCCGTGCAGGCGGGCGCCGTCCGGGTCGGCCAGCGACAGCACGGCGCGTTCTCCCCGCTGCCAGCGCCACAGCACCAGGTACAGGAAAGCCCAGCGGCCGGGCACGCGGCAGCAGGCGGCGGCCTGCAGCAAGTGCATCAGGGTACGGGGAATGCGCAGGGGCGCGGCCGGGACGGTGGCCGGGTCGGCGGCCCGGGACAACGGCGCGCCCTCGTCGCGCAGGGCGATCCAAAGCACTGTGTGCGGCGCGACCTGGTGCGCGAGCAGATCGCGCGCGGCGGCGCGCCATTGCGCGAACGAATGCACCAGCAGCGGCCGCCCGGCGCGCGCACAGGCGGCGGCCCCCCGCATGCGGCCAGCCATGATCCACCCCTCATCACTGTACATATACACAGTATATGCCAAGGAGACCGGGAATGCCGCGCCGTAGCCCTACCGCAAACCAGGGTCAGACCTCCGACGTGCAATATTTCTCCACCGAGGTCTGACCCTGGTGCTGCTATTGGCTCAGTTCGAGCTGCAGGCGTTCCACCTGGCCGCGCTGCTGGGGGTTCATGGTATCGAACGTGCGCTGGAGGTATTTCGGGCAAACCAGGGTCAGACCTCCGACGTACAATGTTTCTCCACCGAGGTCTGACCCTGGTGTTGCTATTGGCTCAGTTCGAGCTGCAGGCGTTCCACCTGGGCGCGCTGCTGGGGGTTCATGCCGTCGGCGGTGCGCTGGAGGTATTTCTGGGCGGCGCTGGCGCCGCCCTTGTCGGCATGCTGCAGCCATACCCAGGCCGCCACCAGGTCGCGCGCGGCGCCCTGGCCGCTGGCGTGCATCAGGCCCAGGTTCAACTGCGCGCGCGCATGGCCCTGGCGCGCGGCGGCGAGGTACCAGCCGTAGGCGGCGCCATACCGGCGTTCGCTGTCGTGGCGCAGCGCCAGCGTGAACTGGGCCCGCGCATGGCCCTGCTCGGCGGCCTTGAGGTACCAGGCCAGCGCCTGCGCACGGTCGGCGCCGCTGTAATCGTCGTCGTCGTGCAGCGCGCCGACCATGAACTGGGCCGGCGCATAGTCCTGGTCGGCCGCGCGCCGGTACCAGGCCATGGCCGCGTCCAGGTCGCGCGCCACGCCCACGCCGCTTTCGCAGCGCAGGCCCAGGTCGAACTGGGCCCGCACATGGCCCTGCTCGGCGGCCTTGCGGAACCAGGCCGCCGCCGCCGCCGGGTCGTGTTCGACACCGTGCCCGCTGTCGAACAGCAGCGCCAGGTGGTACTGGGCGCCGGCGAATCCCTGCGCGGCCGCCTTCTGGTACCAGGCTTGCGCCTGCGCGTAGTCGATGTCGGTGCCGATGCCGTTTTCATAGCGCAGGCCCAGCGTGTCCTGGGCCGCGGCGTGGCCCAGGTCGGCGGCCTTGCGGTACCAGGCCAGCGCGCACGCCGCGTCGGGCGGCACGCCGTGCCCGCTGTCGTAGATCAGGCCCAGGTTGAACTGCGAACTGGCATGCCCCTGTTCGCCGGCGCGCCGGTACCAGGCGATCGCCTGCTCGCTGTCCTGCGCGATGTCCTGCCCCTTGTCGTAGCGCAGCGCCAGGTTGAACTGGGCCGGCGCGTAGCCCTGCCCGGCGGCCTTGCGGAACCAGCGTATGGCCTGGTGCGCGTCCTGCTGCACGCCCTGGCCGTAGTCGTAGCGCAGCGCCAGGTTGAACTGGGCGCGCGCATAGCCTTGTTCGGCGGCCTTGCGGTACCAGGTGACGGCCTGGTGGTAATCCTGCGGCACGCCCTTGCCGCTTTCGTACATCATGCCCAGGTTGTTTTGCGCGCCGGCGTCGCCCTGCCCCGCGGCCCTGCTGAACCAGTTCATGGCGCTGTGCGCGTCGAGCGGCACGCCCTGGCCCTTGGCATACAGCCAGCCCAGGTTGTACTGGGCGGCGGCGTAGCCCTGTTCGGCGGCCAGCTTGTACCAGCGCGCGGCCTGTTCGAAGTCGCGGGCCACGCCCTGCCCCTTCTGGCACATGACGCCCAGGTTGTACTGCGCATGCGGCAGTCCGGCGATGGCGGCCTTGCGGTACCAGGCGACGGCTTGTGCGAAGTCCTGCGGCACGCCCTTGCCGTTGACGTACATGAAGCCCAGGCTGTGCTGGGCATTGGCATTGCCGCTGTCGGCCAGCCCTTTCAGGCGCAGGTATTCCGCGGTGTGGTGGGCGGCCTGGAATACGTCGGTCGCGGCAGGCATCTGCATGGTCGCCTAGGCCTTGCCGGTGGCAAGCGTCGCGCTCTGCTCCTGCAGCACGCTGATAAAGCCGGGCAGCGAAATCGGCCGGTGGAACAGGTAACCCTGCATGGTCAGGCAGCCGTTCGCCTTCAGGTAGCGGGCCTGGACGTCGGTTTCCACGCCTTCGGCGATCAGGTGCAGGCCCAGGCCGCGCGCGATCGAGATGATCGCCAGGATGACCGGGTAGTGCCCCTGCTCGTCGTGGATCTCCTTGACGAAGGACTGGTCGATCTTGATCGTGTGGATGGGGAAGCGGTGCAGGTAGGACAGCGACGAGTAGCCGGTGCCGAAATCGTCGATCGCGACCGACACGCCCAGCTGGCACAGTTTGTTGAGCTGTTCGATGGCGTACTGCGGATTGCGGATGCAGATGTTCTCGGTGATCTCGACTTCGATCTGGGCCGGCGAGATGCCGTAGCGGACCAGGGCCCCGCGCATTTTTTCGAAGAAGTCGCCGCGGTCCAGGTATTGCGGCGACAGGTTCAGCGACAGGCGGCAGTTCTGGCCGCCGGCCTCGTTCCAGACCAGCATGTCGCGACACAGCGCGCCTATCATCCAGTCGGAAATCGGCAGCATCAGGCCATTGTCTTCGGCGAAGGGCAAAAATTCGCCGGCCGTGAGCAGGCCGCGCTGCGGATGGTTCCAGCGCATCAGCCCTTCGGCGCCGATGATGCGCCCGGTGATGACGTCGATCTGCGGCTGGTAATGCATTTCCAGTTCGTTCTGTTCGAGCGCCTTGCGCAGGCTCTGTTCGAGCGCGATCTTCTGGTGCGAAATGTCCAGCATCGAGTTGTGATAGAAGCTGTGGCCATTCTTGCCCAGCGCCTTGACCTGGTACATGGCGATGTCGGCGTGGCGCAGCAGTTCGTCGATCGATTCGCCATCGCCGGGATAGATGGCGATGCCGATACTGGCCGAGATGTGCACTTCGTGGCCATCGAGGTCGAACGGCAGGTGCAGGCATTCCAGGAATTTGTCGGCGATCGCTTTCGCGTCTTCGCGGTCGCGCAGTTCGGGCAGCACGATGGTGAATTCGTCGCCGCCCTGGCGCGCCAGCGTGTCGCCGCGGCGCAGGCAATCCTTCAGGCGCACCGCCACCTGCTGCAGCAGTTCGTCGCCCTTGACGTGGCCCAGGGTGTCGTTGACCAGCTTGAAGCGGTCCAGGTCGATGAACATCACGGCCAGCTCGGTGAGCTTGCGCTTGGCCTGGATCACGGCCAGGCCCAGGCGGTCCTTGAACAGCATGCGGTTCGGCAGGTCGGTCAGGATGTCGTGGTAGGCCTGGTAGGAGATCACTTCCTCGGCGCGCTTGCGGTCGGTGATGTCGCGCGCCACGCCGTAAGTGCCGAAAAATTCCAGCTTCCTGACGTCGTGGTCGGGCACGTGCATGCCGATCGAATTGAGCGAGATCGTCATCAGGGTATTGTTGAAGGTGCGGTCGGCGCCATTGCCGTTGTGGCACTTCAGGCGCAGTTCGACATTGCGCGACGCGCGCTCGTCGACCCGGCGCTCGTTGAAGACGTAGCGCGCGCGCTCCAGGTCTTCGTCGTGCACCAGGATCGAGTAGTGCTTGCCGATCAGGTCTTCGCGCGAGAAACCCAGCAGCTGGTAGGCGCGGTCGTTCACGAAGGTGAACCGGCCCTCATGGTTCAGGGTGTAGATGATGTCGGGCGAGCTGTCGACCAGGTAGCGGTACAGTTTTTCCGAGTTCTCCAGCTGCGAGGCGATGCGCTGGTTGGCCAGTTCCAGGCGGCGCTGCTGCAGCGCGTTGCCGACCGTCTTGAGCAGTTCTTCGCGGCTGTAGGGCTTGCGCAGGTAATCGTAGGCGCCCCGCTTCAGGGCGCCGATGGCCGCGTCGATGCCCACTTCGCCGCTCATGACGATGACGTCGGCGTCGATGCCCCTGTCGTTGATGAAGTCCATCACCTCGTGCCCGCTCATGTCGGGCAGGCGCAGGTCGAGCAGCACCAGGTCGAAGCGCACCTTGTTCAGGTGCGCCAGCGCTTCGGCGCCACAGGTGGCCGTCACCAGGTGGTAGTCGCGGTCGCGCAGAAGTTCGTACAGGGACGAGAGCAGGCGCGGTTCGTCGTCCACCAGCAGGATACGCGGCAGGATCTCCGATTCGAAGTGGGGAACTGGCGCGCTATGGTCTTCGTGCGTGGTCGTTGCCGGCATGGCGGTTTGCGCTTTCATCGTGCCTTTATACCGAGTCCATTACCCGCGCCTGGACACCGGCGGCGCTACTGGCTCCGCCCCGTGTCGGCAGCAGAATTTCAAAGGAAGTTCCCGTCTTGCCGCTGCGGCAGGAAATGAGGCCGTCGATCTTCTTGACCAGGCTGTGCACGATCGACAGTCCCAGTCCGTGATGCGCCCCTTCCTTGGTGCTGCGCACCGCGGAGAACAGGTTGGCCAGCACCTCGGCCGACAGGCCCGGGCCGTTGTCGCTGACGATCAGTTCCACATACAGCTTGCGCTCGCGGTTCACATGGCCGCGGTTGACGATGTCGATCCGCCCGCCCGCCGTGAGCGCCTCGACGGCGTTCTTGACCAGGTTGACCAGGATTTGCTTGAGGATGTCGGCGTCGCCCTCGACGTCCGAGAATTCGGCCTGCATGCTCGAAAAGATCTGTACCGACGGCGGCACGAATTCGCTGGCGCGGAACAGGCGCAGCACGTCGTCGACCACGCGCGCCACGTCGGTGGTGCGCACGCTGTCGCTCGGCTGCAGGTCGGCCAGGCCGTTGATCAGCTGGCCGACGCGGTCGATTTCTTCGTTCAGGATCGACATTTCGCCGACCACCGGTTCGCGCCGCGACAGCTTGTTGTCCAGCACGCTCAGGTAATTCTTGATGATCGACAGCGGGTTGTTCACTTCGTGCACCACGCGGCGCGACGCTTCGCGGTATTCCTCGGCCACGTGGGCCAGCTGGCGGCGCGCGTGGCCCCGTTCGGACAGGGCGGTCTCGAGCGCATTGGCCGCCTGCACGCCGAACGATTGCATGAAGCGTTCGCGCTTCTGGCAGTTCGCCACCTGCCAGGCCGCCACGCCGCCCACCAGCACGCCCAGGCAGCGCGACCCGGCCACCAGCGGCAGGCAGATCATGCTCTCGGTGCCGAGGATGCGCAGCAGCTGTTCTTCGGCCAGGCCCAGGTCCTGGCCGTTGCGGCCGATGACGGCCAGGCGGCGGCTCAGCGCGGCGTCGGCCAGCATGCCCCCGCCATTGAGGGGAATGGAAAATTCGGCGATGCGCTGCTGGTCGCCGGTGGGCGCGCCCACCAGTGCATGCCCGGTCGGGTTTTCCAGCAGGATGACGGTATTGTCGAAGTCGAACAGGATGCGCGCCGAGCGCGTCATCGATTCGAGCAGGCCGCTTTCCCCCTGCTGGCGCGCGAAAGTCTGGCCCACTTCGGACACCAGGACCAGGTTGCGCACTTCTTCGGACAGGCGCTGCTGCACCGGATCGGGCGGCGGCGGCGCGTAGGCCGGCGGGGTCGGAATGTCGTCGGCGCCGGCCAGGTCGATGCCCAGGTGCGCGGCCGCCTTGTCGACCTGCCGGGCCGCAGCCGCATAGACGGCGTCCACGTCGTCCTGCACCAGGCCGCACAGCGCCATCGATTCCGCGATGACGGCATCGTCCGCCGCATGGGTCGACATCAGGTGCGCCAGGCGCACGATGCGGATCAGGGGGTGGGCGTTTTCCAGGCGGCTGCTAGGCTCGTGATGGTACAGCACCGAATCGGCCAGGAAGGAGTCGAGGTGCCAGCGTTCGATCAGCCAGGCGCCCGCTTCCGAGTGCGTGATCTGCAGCGTGCGCTGTTCGACGGCGCACAGGTCTTCGTCGTCGCGCGCGGTGAAATTGAAGGCGTATTCCTTGGGCGCGGTGGCCAGCAGGGCCAGGCGTCCGACATTGTGCAGCAGGCCCGCCAGGTAGGCTTCCTCGACGTGCGCATACTCCATGCGCTTGGCCAGGTCGCGCGCGATCACGGCGGCCGTCAGCGAATGCTTCCAGAAGGAGCGCAGGTCGGTGCTGCCGGAATGGGGGAAGTTATTGAAGGTCTGGAACACCGATTCGCTGATCACCAGCGTCTTGATCATGTCGGTGCCAAGGGCGACCAGCGACTGTTCGAGGCCCACGCTGCGGCTGCTGGCGCGGTGGTAGGCCGAGCTGTTGGCGACCCCGAGGATCTTGCTGGTCATGCCGGCGTCTTTGGAAACCAGCGCGGCCAACTCCTGCATGCCCAGATCGTCGGCCTGCAAGTGCTCTATCAACTTGATGAGTATCTGCGGCATGGCCGGCAGACGGGCAATCAGCAAGCGATTGCGAATATCATGGTCTGATTGATGCATGTCTAAAGCACTGCCGCCAATTCTTCTGGTTTTGGAGGTGGGCGCTCAACGGCAAAGCGGCCACGACGTTTTTCTTGTCTTCGCCCGGCAGGCACGTGGTTTAGGTGCCGGCCCGGATTTTGAAAAAAGTGATCGTAGCATATATACACGAAAGTTGACGTAAGGAACATAACATTCGTGAAAAAAATCTTAATGCGACTACGGTCGAGGCCGTTAAGGCCCCATTTGGCGTAAGAGCATGCGCCTGTAAAAGCGCGACGTCAACCATAATCCGAGGGCCATCAGGGCGAAGGCCATCTGCCCGAAAGCGAGCCACAGGACCGAGTGCGACAGGAAGGGCGCGATCACCCCGGCCACCAGGGCGCCGAGCAGGGTTACCGCGAACGACTGGCAGGACGCCACCGTGCCGCGGATGTGGGGGAACAGGTCGAGCGCCAGCAGGGTCGCGCCCGGCGAAATGAGAGAGGTACCGAAAGTAAACACGAAAAGTGGCGCCACAGTCCATGGCAGGGCCGGCGCGAAGAACAGGTGGTACAGCACATTGCAGGCCACGGCCACCAGCACGAAGCCGAAGCCGATGCCGATCTGGCGCGTGAAGGTGATGCGTCCGGCGATCCGGTTCGACGCCAGCGCGCCCAGGAAAATGCCGGACACCGCCGGAATGAACAGCCACCCGAACTGGTCGGGCCCGAGCTGCAGGTGCTCGGGCAGCATGACGGGGGCGGCCGCGATATACAGGAACAGGCCCGCGAAATTGAGCGCCACGATGCCGGCCTTCATGTGGAACAGGGGCGAGCCGAAAATGGTGCTGTAGCTTTGCCACAGGAAGCGCGGATTGAAGGGCTGGCGCTTTTCCCGCGGGAGCGTCTCGGGCAGGCGCCGGTAGCAGAACAGGAACAGGCCGACGGTGTACGCCAGCAGCGCCAGGAAGATGGTGCGCCAGTCGGAGTAGTGCACGATCGCCCCGCCCAGGATGGGCGCGATGGCCGGCGCGATCGTGAAGATCATGGTCACCAGCGACAGCAGGCGCGCCGCCTCGGCGTCCGAATACAGGTCGCGGATGATGGCGCGCCCGATCACCACGCCGGCGCCCGCCGACACGCCCTGCATGATGCGGAACACCCACAGGTAGTGCACCGAGTGGGAAGCGGCGCAGCCGAAGGTGCCGATCGCGAACACCACCAGCGCCACCAGGATCACATTGCGCCGCCCGAACGCGTCGGACAGGGCGCCGTGCCACAGCACCATGCCGGAAAAAGCCAGCATGAAGGCGGTCAGGGTTTGCTGTACCTCGATGGCGGACGCGCCCAGGGACTTCTGGATATGCGGGAAGGCCGGCAGGTAGGCGTCAATGGAAAAGGGGCCGAGCATCGACAGGCTGGCCAGCAGCACCGCCAGCGCCGCGGCGCCCGGCAACGGCCGGCGCCGCACCGGCGGCAGGGGAACCGGGGTGACCGGGTCCGGCGGCAGGTCGGGCGGCGGGGCGGGGAACAAGTCAGACCTGTTTCGGCTTGGCTTCTTCGCGGCGGTTGAAGCCGGCCACCATGTCGAACCTGAACAGGCGGCATTCGAGCGCGCCGTTGAAGAACGGCGTCTTGCGTGCTTCCTTCAGGCGCAGCAGCTTGGGCAGGGTCAGGTCGGCGGTGAACAGGAACACGGTCCAGCCGGCGAAACGCTGCTTGAGCGTGGTGCCCAGCGCCGAATAGAAGGAGACCGACATTTCATCGGCCGGCATGGTGCTGTCGCCGCGCACGCCGATCCGCTCGCCGTAGGGTGGATTGGTCATCAGGATGCCCGGCTGCTCGGTCGGCGCCTTGACTTCCTGCGCTTCGATCTGCTTGAGCGGCACGTCGAACATGATGCCCGCCACTTTCAGGTTGTGGCGCGTCATGGCGACCATGTCGCCCGAGATGTCGCTGCCGAAAATGGTGGGTTCCGTCGGCAGGGGGTTCGGCTTGATGGCGTTCTTCATGTCCTGCCACGGGCCGGCCTGGAAGCCGTTGAATTTTTCGAAGGCGAACTTGCGGCGCGCGCCGGACGGAATACCCTGCAGCATTTGCGCGGCCTCGATCAGGATCGTGCCCGATCCGCACATCGGGTCGAACAATGGCGTGCCCGGCTTCCAGCCAGCCACGCGCAGCATGCCGGCGGCCAGGTTTTCGCGCAGCGGCGCGTCGCCCGTCTCTTCGCGCCAGCCGCGCTTGAACAGGGCTTCGCCCGAGGTGTCGAGGTAGATCGTGAAATTGCGCGCATCCAGGAAGCCCACGATGCGCATGTCCGGCTCGCGCGTATTGACCGACGGGCGCTTGTCGAACTGGTCGCGGAAGCGGTCGCAGATCGCGTCCTTGATTTTCAGGGTGGTGAATTCCAGGCTGCGCAGCGGCGACTTGACCGCGGTGACGTCGACCCGGATGGTGTGCTCGACATCGAACCAGTCCTCCCATGGCTGCGCCAGGGTCAGGTCGTAGATGTCGTTTTCATTGTTGTAGCTCTGGTGCGCCATGCGCATCAGCACGCGCGAGGCGATCCGCGAATGCAGGTTGACGCGGTAGGCGTCGGTCAGGTCGCCCGAGCAGTGAACCCCGCCCGGCACCTGGTTGTGCACCTTCATGGTGGTGCTGGTCAGGGCGATTTCGCCCAGTTCTTCGGCCAAAGCCGCTTCCATGCCGCGTGGGCATGGGCAAAAATATGATGGCATGTGGTGTACCCTTTATCCGTTCTGTGGTTCTACTTGCTTAATGCGCGCTCGACAAAATCGAGCCGGTCCTGGCCCCAGAAGGCCTCGCCATCGACCACGTACCACGGCGCGCCGAATACATTGGCGGCAATGGCTTCGTCCGTATTCCGGTCAAACTGTTCCTGCACGCCCGGCGTTGCGGCCGAGCGCAGCAGCATGCGGCCGTCCAGGCCGATCAGGTCTGCTATCTGCGCCAGCGTATCTTCGTCGGCGATATTCTTTTCTTCGGCCCACAGCGCGCGCATGATGGCGCCCGCCAGGTCCAGTGCCACGTCCGCGCCCAGGCTGGTGCGCGCGGCGATGATCAGGTTCGCCGCCATATCCGGCGAGACCGGGAAAAACTTCGGCTGCACGTTCATCGGCAAACCGAGGTGTTCGGCCCAGCGCGCCATTTCCAGCAGCCGGTACGACTGGCGCTGCGGCGCGCGCTTCGACAGCGGCAAGCCGCCCGAGACGCTGAACACGCGCCCCAGGTCGAAGGGCCGGATATCGATGGCCGCGCCCTGCGCCTTCGCCAGCGCGACCAGGCGCTCGTGGCCCAGGTAAGCCCAGGGCGACTGCGGCGTCAGGAAATAAGTGACTGACTTGGCCATGCCTGTCCGATCAAAAAGGTTTAACGACAACCAGGATGACAATCGCGAGCAGCAGCACCGCCGGCACTTCGTTGAACCAGCGGTACCAGGTATGCGTGCGCTGGTTCGCGTTGTTCTCGAACTTCTTCAGCAGCGAACCGCAGGCGTGGTTGTAGCCGATGGCCAGGACCACCAGCGCCAGCTTGGCATGCAGCCAGCCGCCCGAAAAACCGAAACC
The DNA here is from genome assembly GCA_040388805.1 of Pseudomonadota bacterium. GTDB lineage: Bacteria > Pseudomonadota > Gammaproteobacteria > Burkholderiales > Burkholderiaceae_D > Telluria_A. Next base: position 9,277 of record JAZKBE010000101.1, on the reverse strand, counting down.
CAGCCACAGCGCGACGCCCAGCAGCACGGCCGGTATCTGCAGCAGGATCGAAAACCGGTACAGCTTGCGCGCCATCAGCAGCAGGCGGGCGGTGGCGGCCGGATTGCTTTCCTGCGCCAGGTTCACGAAAATGCGCGGCAAGTACAGCAGCGCGGCGAACCACGAAGCGACGAAGACGATGTGCAGGGCTTTAATCCAGAGCATAACTAGAGTTCTTTCAGTGCTTCAATTAAGTTCGCCTCAAAGAGGTCAAACGACGGAACGCCTCGCAAACCAGCGAAATTCGCAGTACGCTGTGCGACTAGTGCGCGTTGCCGCGCGGGACTAAACTTTCGCAGGGCCCGCGCCGATTTTTCCGACGCAGTACGCAGGGCTTCAAAAAGAACTTCCTTGGGATCATTCAGATTTTCCCAGCGCTGCCGTGGCGGAAGGTTCAAAGGAATCCGACCGGATTTGTTCTCTGCGGCGGACCGGATAGCTCCCTCATCCGAGAGCAACCAGGCCTCGGTCATCCTCACAGGAATAACAGGAATCCACGGTCCACCATAATTCTCGAGGGCGGTTTGTATTTCTCGAAGCCGGCGCGCGACCGGCTCTCCTTCCGCATCTCTATGAACTATCAGCAAATCACAGGGGAACAACTTTAGCGCAAACGGAATTCGCACATCCAGCGCGCGACCGTGAGCGTCAAGAGCGCCAGCGAATTCTCCCATCACGCCGAGATCCGGGCGATGTTCCTGAATTGTCCATTCGATAATCGACTTTAACGCAGCATCGGAACTTCCATCGGCCACCAAAGTATACCTGATCGTAGTCATCAACTAATTTAGCGGAAAGCCGAGCTGGTGACGATACTCTTGCATTACATTCAGCTTTCCAGCAATCCCTTTGTCTATCGTGTCGTCCTCGGCCAGATAGGCAAGCAATGCACCAAAGGCGACCGGACGAACTTCGGTTTTCTTTGATTCCTCCGCCAGGCGGGCGCGCCAGGTTCCGATTACGGGACTAAAAGTCGAGAGTGTTGCGCCGTCCCTACGATACGCTTGCGACACAATAATGTCCTCTGTCTGCAGCCGTTGAATCACTAAGGGCGAGTGAGTATTGACAATGATTTGTCGAAGTGGATTTTCATCGTCTACCGACGTACCAATATCGACAGCCATCCAATTCAATAGCTCGACAATTGCAGGTATCCGCGCCGGATGAATTCCATTCTCGGGCTCTTCCAGGCAGATCACTCCCCCGTGCTCAGTATCGACGCCAATAATTGAAAGCGCAAGAAACCGCAATGTGCCGTCCGAAAGCGATCTTGCCTCGTGTTTGATCCCGCTCGTCGTTTCCAAGTATAAGGTTTTCAGTTGGCGCCGCTCGTCGAAGTCAACGGAGACGCTTGCAACATCAGGAAGCAAATTTGCCAATCTACTGGCAACTTCTTCGTCCTTCTTGAGCCTTCCGAGCGCAGCTGGCAAATGTTCGCCAGTTGCGGACACAATGCTGGGCGCCAAGAAATCATCCGGCTTTCGCAACGAACTCGATTCCAACTGTAATAGAACCCATGACTGCATCTCGCGACGCGCCGCTAATACCGTTGGCCGATCAATCGTGTTAATTCCACTTAGAACGGTACGCCCTGCTTTTGCAATCGGCACGCTCATTGGCGGACCATTGGTCTGATCTTGCCGGATCTTGACAACGCCAGCGGCATCGTCATCCATATACATGAAATCGATTTTGCTGCCGCCATGATAAACCGAGGCCAAAAACTCCTTCGAGACTTCAAACCCTAGTTCGCGCTTCGCCACTCCTTTCTGAATGAAGTTCAAAGACTCAGCTGCAAGTTCAATTCCTTCGGGAACCGATCCATTCGCTGGTACATATCTGAGCGTCAATCCATAGGTGAGAAATGTAACCTTTGGTTTCGCCTCACGTCCGAAATCATCAACGACTTTCTGCTCGACCAAGAAATCGGCTTCAAACTCCATGACTTGCGCATGGTGATTGGCAGTCTTAGTAAAAAGGGACGAAATACTGACCCTTTGCTTGCTGTCGTTCCTGATTTTCATCGCCGCATCGATAATCGGAAGGTCGGCCAAGTATTTCAAGAACAAGATTGCGTCGAACAAGTTGGATTTTCCAACGCCGTTAACGCCAGCTATGCATGTGAAAGGGCCAAAGCGAACCTCCACATCCTCGAGGCTTTTGAAACCTTTGACTCTCAAGCGTGTCAGCATAATGCCCCCTAGGAACGAATTTCACCATGTCCAAAAACGACATACTTCAAAGATGTTAGTCCTTCCAGTCCGACCGGGCCGCGCGCATGCAGCTTGTCGTTGGAGATGCCGATTTCGGCGCCCAGGCCATACTCGAAGCCGTCGGCGAAACGGGTCGACGCATTCACCATCACGGAAGCCGAATCGACCTCGCGCAGGAAGCGCAGCGCGTCGCTGTAGTATTCGGTGATGATGGCGTCGGTATGCTTCGACGACCAGGTATTGATATGGTCGATCGCTTCGTCCATGCCGGCCACAATTTTCACGGCCAGGATGGGCGCCAGGTATTCGGTGCTCCAGTCTTCTTCGGTGGCCGCCGCCAGGTGCGGGTAGCCGGCCAGCAGCGCGTGCGCTTCCGGATCGGCGCGCAGTTCCACCTGCTTGCTTGCGTACAGTTCGGCCAGTTGCGGCAGCACGGTTGGCGCGATCGCGCGCGCGACCAGCAGCGTCTCCATGGTATTGCAGGTGCCGTAGCGGTGGCATTTGGCGTTGAAGGCGATCGGCAGCGCCTTGGCCAGGTCGGCCTTCGCATCGATGTACACGTGGCAGATGCCGTCCAGGTGCTTGATCATCGGGACGGTCGATTCCTTCATCAGGCGTTCGATCAGGCCCTTGCCGCCGCGCGGAACGATCACGTCCACGTACTGCGGCATGGTGATCATGGCGCCGACGGCGGCGCGGTCGGTGGTGTCGACGATCTGCACGGCATCTGGCGGCAGGCCGGCGCCGGCCAGGCCTTCGGCCACGATTTTCGCCAGCGCACGGTTGCAGTTGATCGCTTCCGAGCCGCCGCGCAGGATGGTGGCGTTGCCGCTCTTGATGCACAGGCCCGCCGCGTCCACGGTCACGTTCGGGCGCGCTTCGTAGATGATGCCGATCACGCCGAGCGGCACGCGCATCTGGCCCACCTGGATGCCGCTAGGGCGGAACTTCATGTTCGAGATTTCACCGATCGGGTCGGCCAGCGACACGATCTGGCGCAGGCCTTCGACCATGGTGCCGATGGCGGCATCGGACAGCGCCAGGCGGTCGAGCATGGCGGGCGTCAGGCCGGCTTCCTTTGCGGCGTCGAGGTCAAGCTGGTTGGCGGCGCGCAGCAGGGCCGTGTCGCGCACGATGGCGTCGGCGATCAGCAGCAGCGCGCGGTTGCGGGTGGCGCTGTCGGCGCGCGCCATGCCGCGCGAGGCGGCCCGGGCGCGCTGGCCGACGTTGGTCATGTATTCGGTGATATTCATGTTCGCTGTTGTTTCGTTAAGTGCACGCGAACGTTCACCGTCGCGTGGCTAGCCTTTGGCTACCTTCAGTGCGAGCTGCAGCATTGCATCCCACGCATCGCCTGCAAACGCCTTCGCGCGCAAGCCCTTGATCATCTTGTCGACTTGCGCCGCATCCTGCATCGCCTTTTCCAGCGTGGGCAGCGAAATGCGCCGCAACGCGGGCTCCATCATGCGTTCCTTCGGACCCCAGATGCGGTATTCCTTGAGCAGTACCCCGAGGGGCCGTCCCTGCGCCATCCCGGATTTCAATTTTAACAGTGTCCGGATTTCTTCGGCGACGGCCCACAAAACCAGCGGCAGGGCCTCGCCCTCGCCTTTCAGGCCTTCCAGCATCCGCACCAGCCGTGCCGGGTCGCCCGCCAGCATGGCTTCGGACAGCTTGAACACGTCGTAGCGCGCCACATTGAGCACGGCATCGTGGATCTGCTCGAAGGTCAGCTTGCCCGGTTCGTGCAGCAGGCCCAGTTTCTGGATCTCCTGGTGCGCCGCCAGCAAATTGCCTTCGACCCGGTCGGCGATGAAGTCCAAGCCCTGGCGGTCGGCGCTCTGCCCTTGCGCGGCCAGGCGGGTGCCGATCCAGCCCGGCAGCTGCGCGCGCTCGATGCTGGGAATCTCGATGTACACGGCGGCCTGCTGCAGGCTCGCCACCCAGGCCGCCTTGGCCGTCTGCCAATCCAGCTTGGGCAGGGTGATCAGGGTCAGGTTGTCGGGACTGAGGTCCTTGGTGTAAGCCTGCAGCGCGGCGCCGCCATCCTTGCCCGGCTTGCCGGTGGGGATGCGCAGTTCGATCAGTTTCTTGTCGCCGAACAGCGACAGCGCCTGGTTGGCCGCCAGCAGCTCGCCCCACTTGAAGCTGCGCTCCACGGTGAGTACGTCGCGTTCCGAATAGCCGTTGGCGCGCGCGGCGCGGCGGATCTTGTCGGCCGCCTCCAGCGCCAGCAGGTGTTCGTCGCTGCTGATGACGTACAGCTGCGCCACCGATTTGGCGAGGTGGCCTTCGAGGGCGTCGACGCGCAGCTGCATGGCCGTCAGGACGGCTTGACCGCGGCCAGGCGGCGCAGGATCTGCTGTACCAGGTCGGTCTGCATGTCGCGGTACAGCAGCGCTTCTTCCGATTCCTTGGCCAGCACCTGGGTTTCGTTAAAGGTCAGTGGCCGGCGCAAATTCAATTCCGTCGGTCCGAGCAAGACAGCGCCCTTGGTGTCGCTCACGCGGAACACCAGCGTGTAGGTGAGCAGGTATTCGCGCACCCGGCCCTGGCTGTTGAGCGACAGGATGGATTTGCCGCGGCTTTCCGAAATGACGTCGAAGCGCGCCTCGGCCTTGGCCGGGTCGCTGACCACGTCCACGCGGTCGCTGCCGCGCAGGTTGCGGCGCAGCTCCGTGCCCAGCGACGACGTCTCCGGGAAGGCCAGGTAGATGCTGTGGAAGGGCATGCTGTAGTCGCCGCCCGATCCGCGCAGCTTGAAGCCGCAGGACGCGAGCAGGCTGGCTGCAGCGAGCATCAACACGAAGGTGCGCAGGGTGGTCATGCTCAGGCCACGATGTTGACAAGCTTGCCCGGCACGACGATGACCTTTTTCGGCGTCGACTCGATGTACTTCTGCGCCGCCTCGCAGGCCAGCGCCAGCGCTTCGATGGTGGCCTTGTCGGCGTCCTTGGCCACGCGGATGGAGCCGCGCAGTTTGCCGTTCACCTGGATCATCATGTCGATCTCGGCCTGCTCCAGCGCGGCCGGGTCCACCTGCGGCCACTGCACGTTCAGGATATCGCCATGCACCTTGCCGTAGCCCAGTTCTTCCCACAGCACGTGGGTGATGTGCGGCGCGACGGGATTGAGCACGCGCAGGAAGATCGACAAGCCTTCGGTGATCACCGCAGCGGTGGCCGGGCCATCTTCCAGCTTGGCCGATTCCATCGTGTTGAGCATCTTCATGCAGGCCGACACCACGGTGTTGTACTGGATGCGCTTCAGGTCGTAGTCGGCCTGCTGCAAAATTTTGTGCAGTTCGCGGCGCAGCGTCTTGTGCGCTTCGCCGCCTTCGGCCTTCTCGCCACTGGCCAGCGACGCGGCGATGCGCGGCGACTGCGCGTACGCGTAAGCCCACACGCGGCGCAGGAAGCGGCTGGCGCCTTCGACACCGGTGTCCGACCATTCCAGCGTCTGCTCGGGCGGCGAGGCGAACATGGTGAACAGGCGGGCCGTGTCGGCGCCGTACTGGCCGATCTGGGCTTGCGGGTCGATGCCGTTGTTCTTCGACTTCGACATTTTTTCGGTGCCGCCGATGCAGACCGGATTGCCGTCGGCCTGCAGGACCGCGCCTTGCGGGCGGCCCTTGTCGTCCAGCGTCAGGTCCACTTCGGCCGGGTTGTACCAGGTCTTCTTGCCGGCCTCGTCTTCGCGGAAGTAGGTCTCGTTGAGCACCATGCCCTGGGTGAGCAGGTTCACGAACGGCTCGTCGAACTTGACCAGGCCCATGTCGCGCATGATCTTGGTCCAGAAGCGCGCGTACAGCAGGTGCATGACGGCGTGTTCGATGCCGCCGATGTACTGGTCCATCGGCATCCAGTAGTCGTTGCGCGCGTCGACCATGGCGTCTTTCGAGCCCGGCGAGGTATAGCGCATGTAGTACCACGACGAATCGACGAAGGTATCCATGGTGTCGGTTTCGCGGCGCGCGCTCTTGCCGCACTTCGGGCAGGAGCACTGCAGGAAGGCTTCGTACTTGTTCAGCGGGTTGCCGCTGCCGTCAGGTACGCAGTCTTCCGGCAGCACCACCGGCAGGTCTTTTTCAGGCACTGGCACCACGCCGCAGTCGGAGCAATGGATCATCGGGATCGGGGTGCCCCAGTAGCGCTGGCGCGAAATACCCCAGTCGCGCAGGCGGAAGGTGACCTTCTTGTCGCCCAGGTTCATGGCGGCCAGGTCGCCGGCGATGGCGTGCACGGCGGCCACGTGGTCCAGGCCATCGTACTTGCCGGAGTTGACGCTGGCGCCCTGCTCCTTGTCGCCGTACCACTCCTGCCAGCCATCGACCGAAAATTCCTTGCCTTTGACGGCGACGACCTGCCTGATCGCCAGATTGTATTTTTTCGCGAATTCGAAATCGCGTTCGTCGTGCGCGGGTACGCCCATGACGGCGCCGTCGCCGTAGGTGATCAGCACGTAGTTGCCGACCCAGACTTCCACCTGGTCGCCGGTCAGCGGGTGGGTGACGAACAGGCCGGTCGGCATGCCCTTCTTTTCCATGGTGGCCATGTCCGCTTCGATCACGCTGCCAAGCTTGCACTCGGCGATGAAGGCGGCCAGCGCGGGATTGGCTTGCGCGGCGTGCTGCGCCAGCGCGTGTTCCGGCGCCACGGCGCAGAAGGTCACGCCCATGATGGTGTCGGCGCGGGTGGTGAAGACGTACAGCTTGCCGTCGTTGATCAGTTCACCGGCGGCGTCGGCGATGGTGTGCGGGAAGGCGAAGCGCACGCCGACCGACTTGCCGATCCAGTTGGCCTGCATCACGCGCACGCGCTCGGGCCAGCCCGGCAGCTTGTTGTCGACGTAGTCGAGCAGTTCGTCGGCGTAGTCGGTAATGCGCGCGTAGTACATCGGGATCTCGCGCTTTTCGATCGGCGCGCCGGAACGCCAGCCCTTGCCGTCGACGACCTGCTCGTTGGCCAGCACGGTCTGGTCGATCGGATCCCAGTTCACGGTGCCGGTTTTCTTGTAGATGATGCCCTTTTCGAGCATCTTCAGGAACATCCACTGGTTCCATTTGTAGTATTCAGGGGTGCAGGCGGTCATTTCGCGCGACCAGTCGATGGCCAGGCCCATCGACTCCATCTGCTCCTTCATGTGGGCGATGTTCGAATAGGTCCATTGCGCCGGCGGCACCTTGTTCTGCATGGCCGCGTTTTCGGCCGGCATGCCGAAGGCGTCCCAGCCCATCGGCATGAGCACGTTGTAGCCGTTCATGCGCAGGTAGCGGTACATCACGTCATTGATCGTATAGTTCCGGACGTGACCCATGTGCAGCTTGCCCGACGGGTAAGGCAGCATCGAGCAAGCGTAATACTTGCCTTTTGGGAAACGCTGGTCGTGTTCGACCGCTTTGTAGGCATCGATGGCCTTCCAGTGCGATTGGGCGGCTTGCTCGACGTCGGCGGGACTATATTTATCTTGCATGGTGATATGCGACCAATAGTGAATATGAACCGGACATTATACCGGTAGAGGGAGGCTTGGGGCGGGAGGCAGGGGCGATGGGCTGAACCATGGCGCAATGGTGGTGTCTAACTTTGCATGACAGCCAAATTTGACACCCTGGACTACGCACAACAGCTCGAAGCGGCCGGGGTTCCGCCCGACCAGGCGAAAGTGCACGCGAAAGCGCTACTGGGCGTCGTTGGGAACTGCCTGGACCTGCCAGCGTCGGTAAATTCCTTCAAAAGAGAAATCAAGAACGAACTCGACAACTTCGAAAGCCGAATCACCCATGAGTTCAACGATTTCAAGATCCATATCACACATGAACTCGATGATTTCAAACTGGCTATCACCTACCAGATTGCTGAATCGACCGCCCGCCAGGAACTCAGAATTGCAAAAGTGGAATACGAATTAAAGGTGCACCGCTGGATTCTTGGGACTCTCGTAGCATTTCAAATTGCCATTTTGACCAAGCTATATTTCCCATGAGTATGGACGCCTGGATCTACCGAGGGGCTTCATGCGGGATGGGCAGAAAACTTAACACCAAGGGCGCGAGCCACTTTAAGTATCGTTTCGAGACGTGGTTTAGCGCCGGGAGCGAGTGCTTTATAAAGACTTTCTCTCCCGAGGCCGGCATCCTTTGCCACTTGCGCCATGCCCTTGGCCCGCGCGACATCGCTGAGCGCAAGCAGAAATAGCTCGGTGTCTTCAGTGTCGAGAACTGCGGTCATGTACTCTGCAATTGCCTCGTCATCAGTGAGATAACGAGCCGCGTCGAATGGAATCAGTTTTGTCTTGGCTTTAGAAACACTCATAGTTCGAACTCCAACTGATGCAAGATCTTTTGTGCCCGTTTGACATCTCTTGCCTGGGTTGATTTGTCACCGCCTGCCAACATGACGATGAGGACATTCTGGCGTTTCGTGAAGTACAAGCGGTAGCCTGGGCCAAAGGCGATGCGCATTTCCGACACTTCGCCTCCGACAGGCTTCCAATCACCAAGATTTCCCGCCTCGGCCAATCTCAGTCTGGCAACGATGCGCAACTGCGCTTTCATGTCCTTAAGCCCATCAAGCCAGTCCTGGAATTCTTGTGTTTGCCTTACGGTGAACATGAGTTCATTGTATCCATTTAGATACAAATGTCAAGCCAGCTTGATTCACCTCCTGAACGCCCAGGGTACTCGCGTTCACCCCGCGTGCGGGCCAAGCGCGGAGCGTCGCGACATCGTCAGCCTGAATGAGACGGGCGCAGGCCTGAACGGTGAGCTCAGCGTGATATCTAACCCTCATGACAACAGGATTCGACCCGCTGGAGTACATCCGGCAGCTTGAGGCGGCCGGCGTTAGCCCTGCCCAGGCGGAAGTGCATGCCGGCGCGCTCAGTCGCGCGCTGGTAGATGTCGCATTTTCCCGTGACTTGGTGCGCGTGGAAGAAAACTTACGGCAAGAAATGCATCACGTCGAAGAGCGGCTAGTGTGGTGAGTTAGAAATTCGCAGACAAAATCGTTCGATGCTTGCGAGGA
>JAZKBE010000100.1:0-9892 GCA_040388805.1 Pseudomonadota bacterium | reverse complement strand
TCCGGCACTGCATCTGGCAAGAAGCCACATGCAGGGCTCGCCGCCCGCACGTAAAGTCACGCCTGTCAGAGACGAATACGGTCAGCAAGACGGTTCGGGGCAGGAAGCGAAGAGTGGTCACATTTGTTCACTTTTCCGATAGCAGAAGATGAGTACACGCTTCTCTGGGGCGACGAAGCCCTTGCATGGATCAATGAGGAGCAACAGGATGGGTAATTCTCTTGTCCAGCAAACTCGCATAAGAACGAACGCCACAAAGGATTCGGTCTGCAGTGTCAACGTCGATGCAGTATCGTTCGGTCAAATGTGGGAGTCCTATCCGAGCGGACATCCGTACGTCGACCCCAAGACTGGAAAAGCGCCTCAGGGTTTTTCAAATCAATGCGCGATCAAGGTGATCATGGCGATTCACGGCGCCGGCATTGAAATGCGCTCATTCAATGGCGCATTCATTACCCTGAACGGTCGCAAGACCGCATACGTTGCTGCTCAACTTGCCGCCTGGCTGAAATTGCAGCCATTCTGCGGCTTTCCCAGGCTGCCGGACAACGTGACCGGGAAAGATTGGCAGGACAAGATCAACGACCGCACAGGCATTACTTATTTCGCGAACTATTGGGCTCGGGATGCCAGCGAAAAAGTAAGCGGCAGGGCCACTGGCGACCACATAGATTTATGGAATGGATCGAGACTGACGGCAACTGGCATGAGTTTCTTGTCGACGTACGGTCGATATATCGGAATCAATGCAGTTGCGCCGGGAACGAACTTGGGGTATTCCGATATAAGGAATTCAACGGAAATACTGTTCTGGGAGATCGAGTGACACGCTCGATTTCGTTCATTTTTCTAGCGATGGCAGGCATTCTCTGCGGAGCAGCAGTTGGTCTCACCAACACGGCTTTTGTTCCAAACTGCGGGGACGATTGCGCAGCGCAGCGGCTGGGAAATGGAACGCTTTGGGGCCTCGCGCTCATGCTGGTCTTCCCAATTGTAGGGAAATTCGCGTTCGAAAAAATTGGAGAAGGACTCAGGCAGACAGTCATCATCGCGAGTCTCCTATTTCTCGCAACAGTGGTTCCGGCCGCTGCGGTCTATGGCTACGAGTTGCATCATCGATTCTGGAAATCGGCCCGGATGATCGACATTCCCAATGTCGATTTCAGTTCGATGGCGATCGCCACAAGACCCGTCAGCGCGCACGTGAATGGCGCCACAGCCATGGTCCAGGTGAACGCATGGGAACGCTGCGCATTTGGCTACGCCGCTTGCGACAGGCAGTCGCGCACGGCGGAAGCAATATGCCTTGGCAGCGGCCGTGTCGTGCTCATTGGCGAAGCGGACTGGCCCGCATTCCAGCGAATCGAGGGCGAAGACTTGCCGCGAGCGCGCGGCCTGCCAAAGGACATGAAACTGTGCGCTGCAAATAGTCCATGACGGGACGGCACACGCGGTATGGGGCAAACGCATGCGTTTGCACTTGCGCGAGGACGATGTGGAGGCTAAGCGGGTTTGCTGCGGCCGTTCTTTTCCAGCCATTCCAGCGCGCCTTGCCACAGCGGTTCGCATTTCGCCTTGAAGTAGCCCATGTGCCCGATCGGCCCCATGCCCGCCTTGCGCGGATCGATATCGGTGGCCTGCCACGCCACATTGCGGTAGCCGGCCATGAAGGCGTCGCGCGACTTCGGCCGCGCCCACAGGTCGTCGAGCGCATTGCAGGCCATGATCGGGCTGCGCACGCTGTCGAAACCGGCCTCCAGTTTCTTCTGCGCCGGATCCTGGAAGAAGTAGCGCGGGAAATTGCACCAGTGCTTCCACTGGCGGTACACGTCGATCGGCAAATCCTCGCCCATGCCCATCCAGTTCCACGCCAGGTAGCCCTTGAAATGCACGATCACCGGCCCCACCAGGCGCCACATCAGCAGCACCCGCAGGCGTTCGGCCAGCGGCATCCAGCCATGCCAGCCGGCGCCGGTGGCGAAGGTGTACAGGCCGTCCGTCTTGTGGTGGTTCGGCAGCAGGCCGTAAGCGTGGCCGCCGTAGGAATGGCCCACCACGTACAGCGGCATGCCGGGCGTGCTCATGGCGTCGACCGCGGCGGCCAGGTCCTGGCGCCCCCAGTCCAGGTAATCCATGCGAAAGCCTTTCAGCGTGGCCGGCTTGGAACGGCCGATGCCGCGGTAGTCGAGCGTCATCACGTCATAGCCCTGGCGCGCGGCGAATTCGGCGAAGCGGCGGTAGAAGCCTTGCGGCACGCCGGTGGCGCCGGCCATCACCAGGCGGGCGCGGGTGGCGCCCTGCGCGGGGTAGCGCGTGGCCGCGATCGGGTAGCCGTCGGCGGTCGTCAGGGTCAGGTTCTCTGGATTGCTCATGGTCTTGCTCCTTGCAGGATGGTGAGCAGGGCGTCGCCCACCAGGGTCATCGGTTCGGGATTGCCGGCCGCGCGCGCTTGCAGCAGCCCGCCTTCGTAGGCGGCCAGGATCAGAGCGGCCATCGCGGCGGGTTGGCGGTAGCCGGCTTGCTCCAGCGCGCCGGCAATGCGCAGGCGCACCGCCGCAAAGCCCTTGTCCAGCGCGGCGCGGATCTCGACGTCGGCGGCCGTCGTTTCGAGGGCGATGGTGGCCAGCGGGCAGCCCCGTTCATAGCCGCTCGCTTCCATCCGCTTCTGGGCGCCGTTAATCCACAGCATCAGCGCGCCGGCCGGGTCGCCGCTGGCACCCATGCGTTCGTCGAGCAGGGTGCACAGCCGTTCCACGGTCGCCTCGACGGCGGCCACGGCCAGTTCGGTCTTGCCGCCCGGGAAATGGTGGTACAGCACGCCCTTGGGTGCTTGCGCGGCCGCCAGCAGTTCGGTCAGGCCGCTGCCGTGCAGGCCGCGGCGCTGCAGGGCATCGGTCATGGCGGCGATCAGGCGCTGGCGGGCATCGGTGGTTTTCATGGATTCATGCTATAGACCGATCGGTCTAATTGCAATAAAAACCGTACCAGACTAGAGGGGGGACTCTAAACCGTTGGCGAGGCGGTAAAATGTGCGCTTGCAATCGTTACCACTGGACTCTCATGCTGATCATCACCATCAAACAGGGCAAGGAAAAAAGCCTGCTCGCGCGCGAACCCTGGATTTACGCGTCCGCCGTCGAAAAGGTGGACGGCAAGCCGAATGAGAAGATGAAGGCGGGCGGCACGGCCATCGTGCAATCGTCCTCGCAGCAATTCCTGGCGCGCGCCGCCTACAATGCCAAGTCGCAGATCCGGGCCCGGGTGTGGACCTTCGACGAAGCCGAACCGGTCGACCACGCCATGATCAAGCGCCGCGTCAAGGCCGCCCTGGCCAAGAGCGCGCCGCTGGCCGCCAAGGCCAAGGCCACCGACCTGGTCAAGCTGATCAATGCCGAAGCCGACGGCTTGCCTGGCTTGCTGGTCGAACAGTTCGGCGGCAAGTCGGGCTACCTGATCTGCGAATTCCAGGCCGCCGGCGTGGACGCGTGGAAGGTGCCCATCGTGCAAAGCCTGATCGCCGAAACCGGCTGCCAGAATGTCTACGAACGGGCCGACGCGCTGGTACGCAAGGGGGAAGGGTTGCCCGTGGTCTCGGGCGCGCTGGCGGGCGACGAGCCGCCAGACGAAGTGTTTGTCAATGAACAGGGCGTGCGCATGTCGACCGACCTGAAAACCGGTTTCAAGCGTCCGTTCCGGTCGGCCTGAGCTGCCATTCCTTGCGGATCCGCGCCAGCGTGCCGTTGGCGTCGCGTTCCGGCAGTGCGGGTTCGACGCGGGACAGCAGGTCCCCCTTCTGGTGGGTGCCGAACACCAGGTGAAATTGCACCGATTCCATGCGCAGCGGCAGGATCCTGACCTGGCTGTCCAGTCATGGGGGCGATAGTAGAAAAAGCGGCCGCGCCCCATGACCAGCTTGCGCAAGTTGACCATGGTGGACTTGCTGCTTTCCTCGAGCATGGCGGCGCCATCCCCGGGCAGGTATTTGGGCGCGGCGTCTACCTGTGCGGCGATCCGGATTGTCGTGGTCGCATGGCCGGCCGGCGCGGCGCCCTGGCCACCTGCACCAGCTTGAACAGGCTGACCTCGCCGGCCAGGTGACTGGCTTGCTCCTGCATCGACGCGGCCCCCGCGGCGGCCTGTTCGACCAGGGCGGCATTCTGCTTGACGGTGCTGGTCAGTTCCTCCATCGACGAAGCCGTCTGCTGGGGCGAGCTGGCCTGGGGCTCGGTGCGCGAGGACAGGTCCAGGTTGCCGGCCGCGATTTCGCTCGACGCGGTGGCGATGGTATCGGTGCCGCTGCGCGCCTGGCTGACGATGTTGATGATGCTGTCGCGCATGGCCTTGATGGCGTACAGCATGCTGCTGCGGTCGTCGGCGCCGGTATGGATGGACGCGGTCAGGTCGCCTTCGGCGCTCTGGTTGGCGATGGAAACCGCGTCATTCCGCTCGCCGCCCAGTTGCGACTTGATGCTGTGCGTGATCAAGAGGGCGACGCCGATGGCGAGCAGGGTGGCCACGCCGCCCAGCAGCATCAGCAGCAGGCCGGAGGCGCGCGACAGGGCGGTGGTGGCGTCGGCCAGGCTGACGATGGCCTTGGCCTGGTAGGCCGACAGCTCGCCGATGCTGGCCACGTAGGCGTCCAGCGCCGGTTCCAGCTTGTTCTGCACCATGGCCCTGGCATTCGTTTCGTCGACCGACTTTTCCGTGAACACTTCCTCGCGCGCCGCCACGTACACCGTGCGCCGCGCGCCGATCTTGTCGAGCATGGCTTTTTCCTCGGGCGACTTGTCGAGCTCGGTAAGGGTTTTCTGGATCTCGGAAATGCGGGCACTGGTTTCCTTGATCCGGGCCTGCAACTGTTTCTGGCGTTCGGGGTCGGCCGATTCGGCCGCGGAAATGGTGCGCGCGCCATTGATATTGGTAGTGGCCGCCCATTCCGAGAACAGACGCTCCTTGCGGATCACGTCGCCCACCATGGTCGCCACGGCGCGGTCGATATCGCGCAGGCGCCAGGTGCCGATGGCCGCGATCGCCAGGGCCAGCACGATCAGGATGGAGAAACCGCCGCCAAGCCGGGTGCCGACCTTCATTTCGCTGATCTTCATGGCGTTCTTCCCGGGTAAGGGGAGCGCTCGCTAATCGCCAGTTTCATAGCGTGCGTCAAGCGGAACTCGCCATCGGCAAGGCCCTCAAATCTTTCCACTCGGCATTGCTAAACTGGTCTTATAATTGCACGCACCTAGTCTCGAGAGTGTCCCACGATGGAAAACCACCAGTCCTCGCAAATCCGTACCTTAAGTTACGTTGAAAATGAAGACCATCCGGTGTTCGGCACCCTGGTCGAGCAGATTTTGCACCTGCTGAACTCGCGCCTGATCTTCAGCGACATCATCATTCACCAGAACAGTCCGCTGATGCTGCGCCAGCCGAAAGGCCTGGTCGCGGTCACCGATTCGCCGATCACGAAAGAGGAGCTGGAAGAGTTTTTCGAAGTCATCGAACCGAACTGGTCGGAACGGATCCTGAAACGGGCCTTCGACCGCTCGATCGACCTGCACACGGCGCGCATCCGCGCCAACTGCTTCAGCTTCCAGGGCCAGAAGCGGCTCGGCTGCGTGGTGCGCCGCTTCCCCAAGGAACCGCTCGAACTGAACAAACTGGGCTTGCGCGCGGCCGAACAGGATTTCGCCAAGCTCACCAGCGGCCTGGTGCTGATCATCGGCGACACTTGCCAGGGCAAGTCGACCACCATCGCGTCGATGCTGGACCAGATCAACAAGACCCGTTCCGGCCATATCATCACGATTGAAGACCCCGTCGAAACCCTGATCCCCCAGCGCAAGTGCATCATCACCCAGCGCGAAGTGGGCATCGACGGCGACGTGGGCAGCTATTACCTGGGCGCGCTGGACGCGCTGCGCGAGCGCCCGGACGTGATCGTGATCGGTGAAATCCGCGATGCCGAAACGGCGCAGGAAGCGCTGGCGCTGGCCGAATCGGGCCCGCTGGTGCTCGCTTCGCTGCATGCGCGCTCGACCGAACTGGGGCTGCAGAAAATGCTGCGCTTGCTGGGCAATTCCGAAGCGCAGTCGCAGGCGCTGGCGCATGCGCTGCGCGGCGTGCTGTGCCAGGCGCTGCTGCCGTCGACCGAGGGCGAACGCTATTACCTGGCCACCGAATGCCTGACCTCGAATCCGGAAGTCGAGCGCATCATCGAGTCGGGACGGCTGGCCGAAGTGCGTACGCTGATGGATGGGGGCACGGGCAAGTTCAATGCGGGCTGCCATTCGATGAATGCGGCGCTGGTGCATTTGCTGCGCGAGAAGAAGATCGGGATGGAGGATGCGCGCAATGCGACCACCGACCGCATCGGTTTTGCGGACGCCTGCTATTCGGCCATGCTGGAAGAAAAATAAACCCGTCATTCCCCTCGGCGGGGATGACGTCAGGCGTTCGCGCGCCAGCGCCGGTAGATCTTCAGCGCCACGTGCGCATCGTCGGCCGCATACAGGATCTGCTTTTCCGACAGGCGCGGCAGCGCCCAGTTGGTGGTGGTGATCTTCTTCGACTTTTGCAGCTTCTGCCCGAAAAAGCGCGCCACGGCGGTCTTGGCGCCCAGGGTATTGCGTTCGCCCTTGCGCAGCGCGGTCGACAGGTCGAGCACGTTGATCGCGTCGATATTGAGCTTGGCGCGCAGGCGCTTGACGTCATCCTGCAGTCCGAAACCCACTTTCAGGATGGTGGTCGATTCGAGGATGGCCTTGAGCACCTCCACCGCCGGCGCGGCGCCGATCTGGAACAGGTAGGCGGCATCGTCCGTGGCCAGCTGTACCAGGTGCGGGCCGGTCGACAATTCACCCTTGAGGAAAGTGGGCTTCGATTCGGTATCGAAGCCGATCACGTCCATGGCAGACAGGGCGGCCAGCGCCTCGGCGGCGTCGCGCTCGGACTTGACCATGCGCACGTCGGCCAGCTTGATGCCGTCATAAGGCGGCAGCAACTCTTCCTGATCGTCAATCATGGATGGCGAATCAGCGCTTGCCGGAAAATTTGGAGGCCAGCTGGAGCAGCTTTTCTTGGCGCAGCTTGTTCGCTTCTTCGGCCTGGGCGGCGTCGCGCTCGGCTTTCTTGCGTTCGGCTTCCTTCTTGAAACGCTGCTGCAGCGTTTCCTTGGCGTGGGAACGGTGGGTATCGGTCACTTCGGCGCCCGGGGCACCGTCGAGGTCGTAGCGCAGCGTGGCTTTTTCCATGGCGCGCAGGTAACGCAGCGAGCCGGTATGGATGCCGAGCGCCGTACGCATGGTTTTGCGGTCCAGCTCGGGCATGCGCGCGAGGATCTGTTTGTCGATGCCGATTGCGAGGGGAAGGCAATCGCGGAAGGCAGGAAATTGTTGCTGGAACTGCTTGAGCAGGGATCGCGCGGTCTGGGCGCTCGCCGGTGCCGGGGTGGCTGCAGCGGTTGCGTCGGCCGACTCGGCGACAAGACTAGGTGTATTCATTGACTTCATTGTAAGAGCTGGAACCGGAAGGATAGCATGGGCACATTGGGGCGTGCGCGGATTTTATTCGTATTTGTACATACAAGTGATGAGCAGCGAGGCCCGAAATCGTGTATGATCCGCCTCTTGCCCTGCGCACGGATTGAGGCAGCGCAGATGTGACAGCTAGATGAAAGAGGGCAGCCCAGCGTCCTGCAGTATACGCTTTCGTTATATCTGGTATTTAATATATCAATTATCGCGATAACTTGCGTTAGTGCATAATGGGTTTGTCTCCTCTATCTGTCTCTGCTCTGACTGATAGATTCAAGCCCGTTTTCATTAACGGGCTTTTTTTCGTTCTGCCATATCCCGCTGCCGCCATAGCGAGCACCATCCTGAACACCTTCCATCGGGCCCGCTTTGGGTTCGGGTGGATTATTGACTGGAGTTTTAATGAAGAACAGCGCCAAGACCTTGACCCTGACCGCCACCAAAGCACCTCGCAAGAGCAGTGCGCAGCTGGCTGTGCCGAAAACGGCGACCTCCTACTTCATCGAAAATGAAGCGGCGGCCACGGTGACGGTGGTCAAAAAGGGCTCGCGCCTGGCGGCGGTGGACGCTTCGGTAGAACCAGTCGATGCCGTCGAAGCGGCCAATGAAGCGGTCGCCGCCCCGGTCGTGGTGCGCAAGCGTTCCAAGCTCGCCGCCCGTGAAGACATGGCGGCCGACGAAGCCCAGTCCGAGCCGGTCGTCAAGACCGTGGCCAAGCCGCGCGTGGCGAAAAAAGTGGTCGAAGCCGAACCGCTGGTCATCCAGACGGCCGGCCAGTCGGTCAGCCAGACCACCGACGCCGCCGCCCTGGCCGCCATCGATACCTCCGGTTATTTGCTGCCGTCGGTCAAGGTGCCAGGCCGCCGCGGCCGCAAGCCGAGCGAATTCACCCCGGAAAACGACGAAGTCGCCGCGTTGAACGCGGTCGAACGCGCCGAACTGAAAGCGGTCTCGAAAGCCAAGGAACGCAAGGCCAAGGGCGGCGTGGTGCTGGCCGCCGATCCGAAAGCGACCGAAGCGGACATGGAACGCCGCCGTACCCAGATCAAGAACCTGATCAATATGGGCAAGGAACGCGGCTACCTGACCTACGCCGAGATCAACGACCAGCTGCCCGAGAACATCATCGACCCGGAAGCGGTCGAAGGCATCATCGCCACCTTCAACGACATGGGCATCGCCGTCTACGAGCGCGCCCCTGACGCCGAAATGATGCTGCTGACCGACACGGTCGCCACCGCCACCAGCGACGACGAAGTCGAAGCGGCAGCGGCCACGGCCCTGTCGACGGTCGATTCCGACTTCGGCCGCACCACCGACCCGGTGCGCATGTACATGCGCGAAATGGGCGCCGTGGCGCTGCTGACGCGCGAAGGCGAGATCGAAATCGCCAAGCGCATCGAAGGCGGCCTGAAGGACATGGTCCAGGCCATTTCGGCCTGCCCGACCACGATCGCCGAAATCATCGCGCTGTCGCACAAGATCGCCAACGACGACATCAAGGTCGACGAAGTGGTCGACGGCTTTGTCGACCTGAACGAATCGAACGCGCCGGCCGCCCCGGCGCCGCACGTGGCCGCGTCGGACGACGATGAAGAAGACGAAGAAGAGCACGAAGAAGAAGACGGCGACGCCAATGGCGGCGCGGCCGGTTTTTCGGCCGAACAGCTGAACCAGCTGCGCCGCGGCGCGCTGGAAAAGTTTGCCATCATCGAAGCCGAATTCGACAAGATGGCGGCCGCCTTCACCAAGGAAGGCTACGGCTCGGCCAAGTACGTCAAGGCGCAGGAAGTCATTTCGAATGAACTGCTGGGCATCCGCTTCACGGCCAAGGTCGTTGAAAAGCTGTGCGACACCCTGCGCGGCCAGATGGATGAAGTGCGCCACATCGAAAAAGCCGTGCTGGCAATCTGCGTGGACCGCTGCGGCATGCCGCGCGCCCACTTCATCAAGGTCTTCCCGGGCAATGAGACCGACCTGGCATGGGTGGACCGCGAAGTCGATTGCGCCTATCCGTACAGCACCGTGCTGGGCCGCAATGTGCCGGCCATCAAGGAACTGCAGCAGCGCATGATCGACCTGCAGGCGCGCGTGGCGCTGCCGCTGGCGGACCTGCGCAAGATCAACAAGCAGATGGCCGCTGGCGAAAAGCGCGCGCGCCACGCCAAGCGCGAAATGACGGTCGCTAACTTGCGCCTGGTGATTTCGATCGCCAAGAAATACATCAACCGCGGCCTGCAATTCCTGGACCTGATCCAGGAAGGCAATATCGGCCTGCTGAAAGCGGTCGACAAGTTCGAGTACCGCCGCGGCTACAAGTTCTCGACCTATGCCACCTGGTGGATCCGCCAGGCGATCAC
>JAZKBE010000099.1:0-17007 GCA_040388805.1 Pseudomonadota bacterium | reverse complement strand
AGCTGCTATCAGCTGAGCCCGTGTCCAGATGTCAGGCCTGGCCCCCGGCGAAATCGCAGCTAAGTGGCAGGAGGGAACTCGATTTCGAAGCGGGTTTCTCCACTACCGGTCGGCGCCAGGCGATACGGGAAACCATGCCGTGTCAGCACTTCGCGCACGAACATCAAACCGATGCCCTGGCCGCCTTTTTTCGTGCTGACAAAGGGCGTGAACAGCTGGCGCGCCGGCAGCTCGCCCAGGCGATTGCCCGAATCGGTAATCGACAGCACAATGCGATCACCCTCATCGGCCAGCGCGAAACGCACATGCCCGGGCGCGCCGGTCTCGGTCCCGGTCGCTTCCACCGCTTCCACCGCATTCTTGACGATGTTCAGCAAGGCTTGCTCCATCAGGTGGCTGTCCATACGCTGCGGCGCCACCGTGTCGCGCCGGGTCCAGCCGATCTCGATGCCGCTCTTCTTGCATTGCTCGCGGTTGAGCCACAGGATGTCGTCCATCATGGCATCGATGGCGTTCGGTTTGAGCACCGGTTCCGGCATCTTGATCACGCGCGTGAAGCGTTCGATGAATTCGCCCAGGCTGGTGTTGCGGCGCTTGACGGCCACGATGGCGGTCGAAAAATCGTCGCCGTCGCGCTCGGCCAGCTGGCCGCGGTAGTACAGCAGCGAATCGAGCACGGAGCCGGTGGCGGCCACCGTATTGTTGACTTCGTGCGCCAGCACCCGGATCAGCTTTTCATAGGTGGCGCGTTCCGACGTTTCCAGTTCCACCGTCAGCTCGTCCACCAGCAGGAAATGGCGCGCGAAACCGCGGTCGAAAAACTGGCCGCGCTGGCCGCGGTAGCGCCGGCCGTCGGCGTCGGTCAGCAGGCTGCTGTGGTGCAGCGGCAGTGCGTCCAGCTGCGCGGCCAGGCTGCCTTCAGGGCAGTCGGCCAGGGCCTTGCCCTGCGGCGCCTCCAGCCGAAGCAGGGCGTGCGCGCTGGCATTCATCAGGCTGATCTTGTTTTCGTAGTCGAACACGATGACGGCGGCCGGCGTGGCTTCGAGCAGGCTGTCCAGGAAGCCGCGCTGTTCGCCCAGGGCCAGGCGTTCGCGGTACAGGGTGCCGAGCATGGTGTTGAACAGGCCGACCAGTTCGTCCAGTTCCGGCACCTTGCTATCGGTCAGGCGCGCGGAATAATCTTCATTCTGGATCAGGTCGCGAAAGCGTTCGGTGTATTCGAGCGGCTGCATGGCCAGCGCCACCAGCCGCATCCCCAGCATCAGGCTGACGATGAGCAGCACTTCCAGCACCAGGAACAGCACCGTGTTCTCGCGCATCAGCAGCACGGCCAGGCCGGCCAGCAGCACATGGACCGCGACCAGGTAGACGTGCAGGCGCCGCCGCAAGGTCATTGCGTATCCTCGCCGGCACTGCCCAGGCCGTGCCGCTCGAGCCGGCGGTACAGGGCGGTGCGCGACAGGCCCAGCGCCTGCGCCACGCGCGAAATATTGCCGCGATGCTGCTCCATGGCTTGTTCGATCATGTGCCGCTCCACTTGCTCGAGCGTCATGCCGTCCACGCCCAGCTTGTGCTGGCCGCCGCCATCGTCGCGCTGTTCAGCGGCAATGAAGTCGGCCTGCGTCAGCTGGCTCTTGCCCATCAGCAGAACCGTGCGTTCCAGCGCCTGCTTGAGCTGGCGGATATTGCCGGGCCATGGCTGGGCGCTCAGCCATTCCATGGCTTGCGGCGCCAGCTGCACCGGCGGCAGCCCGTATTTGTCCGCGACCGTGGTGGCGATGTGGGCCGCCAGCAGGGGAATGTCGCTGCGCCGTTCGCGCAGGGGCGGCAGGCGGATCGTGATCAGGTTCAGGCGGTAGAACAGGTCTTCGCGGAATTCGCCCGCGGCCACCAGTTCGGCCAGTTCCTGGTTGGTGGCCGACACCACGCGGATGTCGGCCTGTTCCGGCTTGCTGGCGCCCACCGGCTGGAAACTCTGGTCTTGCAGCACGCGCAGCAGCTTGACCTGGTCGCCCCGGTTCAGTTCGCCAATCTCGTCCATGAACAGGGTGCTGTCGTGGGCACAGGCAATGTGGCCCTTGCGATCGGCCTTGGCGTCGGTAAAGGCGCCGCGCACATGGCCGAACATTTCGCTTTCAAACAGCGACGGCGTGATCGCGCCCATATTGATCTTCACCGCGGGCCGCGCCGCGCGCGGGCTGTTGCGGTGGATGGCGTCGGCGATGAGTTCCTTGCCGGTGCCGCTTTCGCCCAGGATCAGCACCGGCGCCTTGGTGCGTGCCACCTGGCCCAGCGTGGCCAGCACGCGCAGCAGCTTGGGATGCTCGCCGACGATGCCGGTAAAGTCGAACTGGCGGTCCAGCGCCTGGCGCGACAGGCGCTGCGGCGACAGGGTGTCGGCCAGCGACAGCGTGCTGGCCACCAGCTCGGCCAGCTGCGCATTGCTCCAGGGTTTGGTAAAGAAATCGGCCGCGCCAGCCTTGACGCCACGCACGGCCAGGCCGATCGAGCCCCAGGCCGTCATCAGGAGCACCGGCAGGGCCGGGTGCGCTTCCTTGATGCGAGCGAGCAAGTCCATGCCTTCTTCGCCGCTGGTTTGCAGGGAAAAGTTCATGTCCTGCAGCACCAGGTCGACCGGTTCGCGCGCCAGCAGCGCGAGCGCCTGTTTCGGGTCGTCGCAGCACAGGGTGTCGTAGCCGGACTGCTTGAGCAGCAAGGCCAGCGACACCTGGACCGCGGCATCGTCGTCGACGATGAGAATACGTTGCTTGCCTGATTCCATCTGCTTTTCTGTTGATGACTATTCGTAATGCAATGCTTCAGTCGGACTGAGGCGGCTTGCGCGCCAGCCCGGATACACCGAGCACAGCAAGGATAGCAGATAGATCACGGCCATCGACAGGAACGACGCCACCGCGAACACGCGCCAATTCAGGCTCTCGCCCATGACACCGGTGACCGGCAACTGGACCAGCAGCAGCATGCCGGCCGCCATCGCCATGGAGCTGAGCAGGAACTGTTCGGCGATGATCTGGCGGTAGATGTTCGCGGCGCTCGCGCCCAGCGCCCGCCGCAAGCCGATTTCCGGGATGCGGCGCGTGGTGTTTTGCCACAGCACGCCGAACAGCCCGAAGCCGACCATCACCAGCATGAAGGCGGCCACCACGGCCAGCACGATCATGGGCGTGATCTTTTCGCTCATGACTTCCTTGCGCTGCGACGACAGCGGCGTGACATCGTAGCTCAGGTCGTTGCGGATCAGCTTGAGCTGGCGCTGCAGCGTTTCCTCGAAGCTGCGCTCGGTGCCGGGCGCCAGCTTGACGACCATGAAGCGCACATTGCCGACGTTGAGCGTCGGGGTGTAGCGCACGAACATGAAGTTGTCGGGCGAATCGAGCTCGCCTTTCTTGCGGAAGGTGTCGATGACGCCGACCACCTTCATCATGTCGCGCCCCTTGTTTTCCGGTTCGCTGGTGTCGAACACCTTGCCCACGGCCGGCGCCGTGCCAAACAGGGTGGTGGCCATGCGCCGGTTGATCACCACCGGCGTGGCGGCGGACCCGTCGTCGCTGCGGTCGAAGCCGCGCCCTTCGAGCACCTTTACGCCCAGCAAGGCCATGTAATCGTCGCTCACTTCCAGCTGTTCGGTGCGGATGCGCTTGCCGCCGGCGGGCGCCACGAAGTCGTTGATCATGGTGTGGTTCGAATACGGGGAGGCGCTGCCGAAGGCCACCTGGCGCACGCCGGGCAGCGATTCCAGACCACGCTTGTAGCGGTCGTACAGTTCGGGCGTGAACTTGTCGTTCGCGTCCGACGGGTCCTGGATGAATACCGACCAGGTGTCGCTGGCGTCGAAGCCGGTCGGCAGGCGGTACAGTTCGGCATTGCGGACGGCGAAGGCGGTAATCGCGAACACGATCACGAAGGCCAGCAGGATTTCCAGGGTCAGCATCAGGTTGCGACCCTTGCGTTTCCAGATCAGTTTGAACAAATGGCGCAACATCAGATGGCTCCCTTCAGGGCATGGACAGGATCGAGGCGGGACATTTTCCAGGCGGGCAGCACGCCCGACAGCAGGCCGAACACGAGTGTGATGAGCAAGCCCCAGGCCATGACCGCGTAATTGACGCTGACATTCAGGTAGGGGATCAGTTCCAGGCTTTCCAGCCACATCAGCGCCACGTTGGTGCACAGCAAGCCGACCACGCCGCCCGCCAGGCACAGCAGCACGTTTTCGATGACGAGCTGGGCCACCAGCTGGCTGCTGGTCGCGCCGAAGGCTTTGCGCACGCCAATTTCCGACGCACGCTCCAGGATGCGGCCGGTGTTCAGGTTCACCAGGTTCAGGGCCGGCAGCAGCATGAACAGCAGCATCATGACCACGATGATGGTCATCAGCAGGGTGGCGCCCGAGTCCTCGGTATGGGCGTCGCCGATGGTCTGGCGCGCAAAAGCGTCGAGCTTGCCGTCGGCCCAGAACACGGCGCGGCTCCAGGCCTTGGGATCGTCGAATTCGACGCTGGCCGCGATCATTTTCACTTCCTCGCGCACCTGGCGCAGGTCGGCCTTGCTACGCGCCAGCAAGATCACCTGGAAGTCGCCCGCCATCTGCCGGCGGTAATCGGTGGACGGGAAGGTCGTGACGGGGGCCCAGATTTCGGAAAAGGCATTCGTGTGCAGCTCGTCCACGTCGTCCACCACGCCGATCACCTGCAGCGCCTGGCCGCCGGGGCTGATGGTCCTGCCCACGGCCGGGCCGGCGCCGAACAACTTGCGCGCCGTGGTCTTGTTGATCACGGCCACGTTGCGGCCCAGCTGCTCGTCTTCCAGGGTGGGTACGCGGCCCTCGAGCACGGTAAATTCGAGGATCTTCCAGTACTGGGCGTCGGTGCGCCGCATCCGCAGTTCGCTCACGCGGCCATCCTGGTAGACCGACACCCCGTTGGTCGTGGTGAAGGCCGACAGGCTTTCGATCGATTGCATCGGCTTCAGGTATTTGTCGATCAGCTTGAAGCCCAGCGGCGTGTGGCGCACGGCGTTGCCCTTGGGCGACTCGGAGCGCAGCATCACGATCTGCAGGTAACGGCTGCTCTTGGCTTCGGCGCCGCCCGGGAAAAAACTGGTCTCGAGCAGGGCGGTCACCACCATCAGCACCACCAGGGTCAGCACGATGCAGAGCAGGTTGATGAAAGTGAACAGCTTGCGCCGCATCAGCACCTTGTAGGCGGTGAGCAAATAATTCTTGAACATGGCGTCCCCTTACGCGACCAGCTGGCCGTCGAACACGCGCACGATGCGCCCGCAGCGCTTCGCTTCCCGCTCGTCGTGGCTGACCATCACGATGGTGGTGCCTTCGGCGTTCAGGCGCAGCAGGATATCCATGATTTCGCCGCCCATCTTGCTGTCCAGGTTGCCGGTCGGTTCATCGGCCAGCAGGATCTGCGGCCGGCCCACGATGGCGCGCGCGATGGCCACGCGCTGCTGCTGGCCGCCCGAGAGCTGGTTGGGGTAATGTTCCATGCGCGCGCCCAGGCCCACTTTTTCCAGCGCCTCGCGTGCCATGGCATGCCGTTCGCTGCCCGACAGATTGCGGTACAGCAGGGGCAGTTCCACATTGTCGATCACGCGCAGGTCGTTAATCAGGTGGAAACTCTGGAAGATGAAGCCGAAGGTGGAATTGCGCAGGTGGGCCACCTGCTTGTCGCGGTAGGTCTTGACGGGCACGCCATCGACATGCACCAGGCCGGTGCCGGGGCGGTCGAGCAGGCCGATCAGGTTCAATAGCGTGCTCTTGCCGCAGCCGCTGGGGCCCATCATGCACACGAATTCGCCTTTCTGGATATGCAGGTCGATGTCTTTCACGGCCAGGGTTTCCACTTTGTCGGTCTGGTAGGTTTTGCTGACTTTGTCGAGTTTGATCACGATGGTTTCTCTTGGTGGGGTTTAGTCGGCGACGCGGATGCTGTCGTGTTCTTTGTACGTGCTGTTGTCGGAGACGATGAGGCGCTCGCCCAGGCGCGCGCCGGCGATGATTTCGACGGCCTTGCCGTCGCCGGCGCCGACCTCGAGCGTGGTCTTGCGGGCCACGCCGTCCTTGACCACGTAAATTTGCTGGCGGCCCTTGCCGTTGAAGGCGGGGCCGGCGTCGGCCACCAGCACGCCCGTTTTGCGGTCGGTCACGATATTCACGTCCACCCGCATCTTGTTGCGCAGGGCGGGGTGGTTCGGTTTGTCGAGCGCGACCAGCAGCTTGATGGTGCCGTTCTGGATTTCCGGCAGCACCGTGTGGACCTTGCCGGTCAGGCGTTCCTGGCCCTGTTCGATGGTCACGGCCTGGCCGGCACCCAGCATATTGGCGTGGAAATCGGACAGCGAGGCTTCGACCTGGTAGTTGCGCGGTTCGGACACGCGCGCCACCAGCTGGCCCATGGCCACGCTGGCGCCTTCTTCGGCGATGATCATGGTCAGCATGCCGTCGAAGGGCGCGCGCACCTGGCTGCGCGAGAGCAAGTCCTGCTGCTGGGCCAGCTGCTTTTGCAGGATGCTCTTTTGCAGGCGGGCCCCTTCGATGCCGGTGCCGGTGGCGCGCTTGCTGTCTTCGATCAGCTCGCGCTGCTGGCGCAGCTGGATCTCGATGCGGGTGACGTTCAGCTCGGCCGTCAGCATGTCTTCGCCGGACACGCCGCCCGCCTTGCGCAGCGTGGCGTAGCGTTCGCGCTTGACGCGGGCGCTTTGCAGGTCCAGTTCCAGCAGTTCGATGCTGCTGACGAGCTGCTTGCGTTTCTGTTCCAGTTCCAGCGCCAGGCCGGCGATCCGGTTTTCCTGCTGCGCCAGTTGCTCCTTGAGACTGTCCTGCGCCAGGCGAATGGTGTGGTCGTCCAGTTCGAGCAGCAACTGGCCGGCCGTCACGGTCGCGCCGAGCTTGGCATGGAGCTTGGCCACGCGGCTCTGGATCGGGCTCGAGACCAGTTCTTCGTGGACGGGAACGACCACGCCGGAGGCATTGATGGCATTGGCCACGTCGCCGCGGCGCACCTCGACCACGCGGATATCGGCGGCGGCCACGCTGGGGCGCAGCACGCGGTTGATGCCCCAGGCGCTGGCGCACAGGGCGGCGAGAATGGCGGCGGCGACGGCGTAGGTGACGCGGCGGCGGCGCTGCTGGGTGAGGGGGCTGATTTCAGTATCCATGCCAGGCATACAGCAAGCATCGTGCCAGACGCATTTGCCCGGAAAACCGGCGTAAAGAGCGCGCGCATTGCCCGCCTGCGGATACGGGTGTCCGATTCCGGGCACTTTGCACAACCGGCACAACCGGTGCACAACCGGGGTCAGACCTCCGCAGTGCAACACCTGTTGCACTGCGGAGGTCTGACCCCGGTTGTGCAACAAGTTTCGACGGCGGCTGGGATATACTTCCGGCTTGCATTTTTTAACCGGGGTATATCTTGTTGAAATCCATCGCCTTACCCATCGCCTTGCTCGGCATTGTCGCTACCGCGAACGCCGATGAAGGACAGTGGCAGCCACATCAGTTGCCACAATTGAAAGCTGAATTGAAACGGATCGGGATTACCATTCCCGCCGCCAAGCTGAGCGAGCTGTCGAAGCATCCCATGAGCGCCATCGTCTCCACGGGCGGCTGCTCGGCGTCCTTCGTGTCGCCGGACGGGCTGGTCGTCACCAACCACCATTGCGCCTACGATGCCATCCAGCGCAATTCGACCGCGGACAGGAATTACATCACCAATGGTTTCCTGGCCAAACAGCGCTCCGAGGAGCTGCCGGGCGGACCGAACCTGCGTATTTATGTGACCGCAAAGGTCGACAACGTCAGCGAACGCGTGTTGAAAGATTTACCGGCCACCCTGACGGGAAAACAACGCAAGGAGCAGGTCCAGGCGCGCGTCAAGGCCATCATCGCCGAATGCGAGTCCGACAAGGCTTACCGCTGCTCGGTGCCCAGCTTCCACCGCGGCCTGGAGTACTACCGCATCCGCCAGCTGATGATCCGCGACGTGCGCCTGGTGTACGCGCCGGCCGACATGATCGGCGAATTCGGCGGCGAGGTCGACAACTTCGAGTGGCCGCGCCAGACCGGCGACTTTTCCTTCATTCGCGCCTACGTCGGCAAGGATGGCCGCCCGGCCGATCCGTCGCCCGACAATGTGCCCTACAAGTCGAAGGACTTCCTGGTGGTGTCGGCCGAAGGCTTGAAGAACGGCGATCCCATCCTGCTGGCCGGCTACCCCGGTACCACCAGCCGCTACAAGCTGCCGGCCGAAATCCGCTTTGCGCGCGATACCAATTTCCCGGTGCGCGTTGCGGGCATGGAAGCCGACCTGGCCGTCATCGCGGCCGCCACCAAGGGTAATAGCGACCATGAAGTCCGCTACGCCAGCGTGGTCAAGAAAATCAACAACGTGCTCAAGAAAACCAAGGGCCTGCTCGACGGCTTTGCGCGCAAGGATATCGCCGCCGTCAAGGACGTGCAGGATGCCGGGTTCCGCGCCTGGTACGGCAAGCAGGGCGCGTCGCCCACGATGCTGGCCGACCTCGATGCGCTGATCGCCGCCGACATGGCGCTGCAGCAGGAAGAGTATGCGTGGTCGCAGGCGTCGAGCAGTGAGCTGTACAAGAGCGCTGCAAGCCTGTACCGCCTGGCGCTCGAATCGCAGAAGCCGAACGCCGACCGCGAAAGCGGCTACCAGGAACGCGACCTGTCCTTCATCAAGGCCACGCTGACGCGCCTTGAACAGTCGCTGGTCGCGAGCGTGGACGAAGCGCGCTTCGCCGCCGCCTTGCAGCGCTACGCGAAGCTGCCGGCGCATTCGCAAGGCCTCGACGCCTTGCTGCCTGCGCCTGACGCGGTCAGCGCCCTGTATCGCAAGACCGGCCTGGCTGTCACCGCCAATCGCCTGGCATGGATAGGCAAGGATGCCGGCGACTTTGCCAGGTCGGACGATCCCTTCATCGCCCTGGCGGTGCGCCTGTACCCGGTGGCCAAATCGCTTGAAGACCGGCGCAAGGAAATCGACGGCAATCTCGAACGCGTGATCCCGCAGTACATGACGTCGCTGATCGCCTTCAAGAAGTCGCAGGGCAAGCCGGTCTACCCGGATGCCAATTCGACCCTGCGCGTGACCTTCGGCACGGTGGCGCCGTATTCGCCGCGCGATGGCCTGGTCAAGGGCCCGTTCAGCACCGTCGACGGCATCGTCGAAAAGCACACCGCGGCGCGCCCGTTCGATGCGCCCAAGCCCTTGCTGGACGCGGTTCGCGAAAAACGCTATGGCGTGTTCGCGGACGCGGCGCTCGGTACGGTGCCGGTCAACTTCCTGTCCAGCGCCGACACCACCGGCGGCAATTCCGGTTCGGCCGTCATGAACAAGCGCGGCGAACTGGTTGGCCTCAATTTCGATTCAACCTATGAATCGGTCACCAAGGACTGGTACTTCGACAGCGCCATCACGCGCGCCATCCATGTCGACATCCGCTACATGCTGTGGGTGATGAAGGAAGTCGACCATGCCGACATCCTGCTCAAGGAAATGACCATCAAGTATCCCCGCAAGAAGTAGGCAATGGCGCCATCCCTGCGTTCGCGGGGATGGCGCGGCAAGGTACAATACCGGCCATGAACGATCCTCTCGACCTGCTCGGCATCACCACCAACCCGCTCGAACTCATTTCCTTCGTCCTGGCCGTCATCACGGTGCTCCTGAATATCCGCCAGAACCACTGGGCCTGGCTGTTTTCGATCGCCTCGTCGGCCACTTACGGCATTGTGTTCTTCGGTGCGCGCCTGTATGGCGACATGAGCTTGCAGGTGGTGTTCATCATCGTCTCGGCCTGGGGCTGGTACCAGTGGCTGTACGGCGGCGCGCGCCACGAGCCGCTGGTGGTTACGCGCTCGTCTGCCGCCGGCTGGCGCTACGGAATCATCGGCTGGCTCGCGCTCTTCGTGCTGCTGGCCTTCTTCCTGGGCCGCTTTACCAATACCGACGTCCCCAATATCGACGGTTTTCTGACCGCAGGCAGCCTGCTGGGGCAGCTTCTGCTGTCGCGCAAAAAAGTGGAAAACTGGATCGTCTGGATCGTGGTCGACATCCTGTACGTCGGTCTGTACCTGTACAAGGGACTGATGCTGACGGCCATCCTGTACGCGGTATTCGTCGTCCTGGCGGCAATCGGCCTGTACTCGTGGGGACGTACCCGCGCCGAAGGAACGCCGGCATGACGCCAGTGGCGCGCGTTGCCATCCTGGGTGCTGAGTCGTCGGGCAAGTCGACGCTGGCCGCCGCGCTGGCCGCCCGCTATGGCACCGTGTGGGTGCCCGAATACCTGCGCGAATTCGTTGAAGCCAATGAACGGGTGCCTGAAGAGAACGATCAGTATCCGATCGCGCGTACGCAGATGGCGCACGAGGATGCGGCTGCGGCGGTTGCCACGCGCTTTGTATTTTGCGATACCACGCCGATGATGACGGCCCTGTACAGCCGCTGGTACTGGAACCGGGTCGACGCGCAGTTGTCGCTGCTGGAACGCCGCCATGACTACGCCTACACGCTGGTGACGGCGCCCGACAGCCCGTGGGAAGCCGACGGCCTGCAGCGCGAATCGGAAGCCGTGCGCCAGACCATCCACCAGCAGGTACTGCAGATGCTGGACGAACGTGGCATCTCCTACCTGCTCGTCACAGGCAGCCTGGCGCAGCGCATGCTGCAGGCAGACCGCCTGCTCAATCCCGCTTAAAAGTCGAACTGCGCCGAAAGGCGTGCGGTGCGCGGCGCGCCTGGCAGCAGGTAGCCGCCCAGCAGCGGCGACACATCGCGCCAGTAGAACTTGTCGGTCACGTTGTCGACATTGAAGCGCAGCGTGACGGCGCGCCTTGCGTAGGCAGCGCCAAGCCCGAACACATGGTAAGCCGGCACGAAGGTGGCGTTTTCATTGTCGAACGCTTTCTTGCCGGAGTACTGCCACGTGCCGTTCACCTTCAGGCCCGCCACGACGGGAACGCTGTAGTCCAGTCCCACGTTCGATTTGAACGCCGGTACGTTGGGTGAACGCTTGCCATCGAGCGTGGCGTCGCCGGTGGCTTGCTGCTGCATGTGCATGGCGAACATCGACACGCTGAACTTCAGGTCGCGCGTGGCATTGCCCTGCGCGCCCAGTTCGATGCCACGGTGGGTCTGCTGGCCGCGGTTGACCAGGTAGCCGGCACTGTCTTCGAATTCGAGGCCGCGCTTGACTTCGAACAGCGCGCCCGACACGGTCAGTCCATCGCCGACGATGCCCTTGACGCCGAATTCCAGCTGCTTCGAGCGGCTTGGCGCCAGGCCGATGCCTTCGTTGGCGGTGCCCATGCCGGGCACGCCGCCATGTTCCAGACCGTGCGACAAGGAGCCGTACACGGTCCAGTCACTGTTCGGGTTGTACACCAGCGCCACGTTCGGCAGCGTGAAATTGCCGTCCGTGGTGCGTACCAGTCCTGAACTGACTTCGGTGATCTGGTCGCGCTTGACCTGGACGTAGCGTGCGCCGGCATGCAGCTTGAACTGCGGCGACAGCGCCAGGATGTCCTGTACGACAAAGGCGCGTTCCCGGTCGCGGCGCTGCTCCAGAATGTCGCCCGTGGTCGGATTATCCGGCGCCGGCGGCACGATGACGTTGTTGTAGATATTGCTCGATCCCGCATAGTTGTAGACGTAGGCGCCGAAATAGTCGCTGCGTTCGAGTGTCGTTACGCCCAGGGTCAGCTCATGGCGTATGGCGCCGGTGGCGAATTTGCCTTGCAGGAAAGCCTGGGTCGCGAACGGGTTCTTGCGTTCGTTTTCGCTCTGGTAGTCATAGACGTCGTAGTCGCCGTTCGAGCAGTAGCCAGGGTAGAAGCCTGCGCCTTCGTTGCTGCAACCGTAAGGGAAGGCGGTAAAGTCGTCGCGCTTGAAATTGTGCTGGTTGGCGCCGAAGCTGGCGCTCCAGTCGCTATTGATCTGGTACTCGGCGCGCAGGCCGATGTTGCTGGTCCTGGTGTCGACCGGCTTGGTCCACGGCTGGTCGTTGAGCAGCATTTTCGCCGACACGCCGGTCGGCAGCGCCACACCGCGAATGAGCTGGTATCCAGGCGCGGTGATTTGCGACTTGCTCTGGTAATCCATGTCGAGCTGCAGCAGCAGCTGCAAACTGACTTGCCAGTCGAAGGCGGCCGACACGAAACTGCGTTCGCCGTCGGCACCCTTGACATAGGAACGCAGGCGCTCGCCGGCCGCATTGACGCGGTAGCCGAAGCGCTTGTCGCCGGAACGGCCGCCCAGGTCCACGCTGCCGTACACGGTGCCGCGGTCGCGCACTTCGACGGTGGCCGACATCAGCGGGGTAGCGGTAGGGCGCTTGAGCACGTAGTTGACGATGCCTGCCGGGGTGGTAACGCCGGCCTGCAAGCCGGCCAGGCCCTTGAGGATTTCGATGCGTTCCTTGTTCTCCAGCGGGATCTGGGTGTCGCCCGAAATGGCCAGGCCGTCCTTGCGGTAGCTCGACGCATTGTCCAGCATGAAGCCGCGGATCGAGAACATCTCGGCGTAGCCGACCGCGTTGTACGAATCGCTGACGCTGGCGTCAAGCTTCATGGCGTCGGTGGTGTTGCGGATGCCCAGGTCCTGCATCTGCGCGCGGCCGATCGACACGACCGAGGCCGGCGTTATCAGGAGTGGCGTGTCCGTAAAGCCGCCCACGCGGGCGCGCTCGGTGACGCCGTCGCGGCTGGCGGTCACGACGACTTCGGACAATTGCTGGGTCGACTGCGCGTGCGCGGACAGCGCGAACGCCTGGACGATGGACAGGGCGATGACGGTTTGCTTCAGGTTGTGCGGTGACATAGTGTGCTCATGCTTGGTATGAAAAGCCGGAGCCAACGTGGGGAGCAAACAAAGGAGGGAGGTACTTTGCGCTTTCCTTCGCTGGCATTATCCAGATCAGGTACGGAGGGTATATCTCACCCGGAACTTGCGTTCCAGGACCCCTAGCGAACGGCGATTTTATCACATACGCATAATTTGCTTATTTACAGGCTCATTTCCAGGACTTTGCGGCTGACAGCCAGGGTCACGTCGCGGTTTTCGCCCATCTTGAGCATGCGGTGCTTTTCGAGCACCACCAGCACGGCGTCGATATCGGCCGCCTTCAGGCCATAGTCGCCAAGCCGGGTCTTCACGCCCATCTGCTCGAAAAATTCTTCCATGCGGGTGATGGCAGCCTCGATGCGGGTGTCTTCGTCGCCGCCTTTCAGGTTCCACACGCGTTCGGCGAACTGCAGCAGCTTGGCGCGCTTGCCTTCCTTGCGCACGCGCAGCATGCTCGGCATGACCACGGCCAGCGTCTGCGCGTGATCGAGGTTGTACAGCGCCGTCAGTTCATGGCCGATCATATGCGTGGCCCAGTCCTGCGGCACGCCGGCGCCGATCAGACCATTCAGGGCCAGGGCGGCGGTCCACATGATATTGGCGCGCACGTCGTAGTCGTCGGGATCGGACAGCGCTTTCGGGCCTTCCTCGATCAGGGTGAGCAGCAGGCCTTCGGCAAAGCGGTCCTGCACCTTGGCGTTCACCGGGTAGGTCATGTACTGCTCCATCACGTGCGCGAAGGCGTCGACCACGCCGTTGCCCACCTGGCGTACCGGCAGCGAATAGGTCTTGCTCGGGTCCAGGATGGCGAATCGCGGATACACCTTGCGGCTCATGAAGGCAAATTTTTCATGCGTTGCACGGCGCGTGACGACGCTGGCGCTGTTCATTTCCGAACCGGTGGCGGGCAGCGTCAGCACCGCGCCGAAGGGCAGGGCGGCGACGATGTTGGCGCCGTGTTTTTCCAGGATGGTCCACGGGTCTTCGTCGAGCAGGGCGCCGGCGGCGATGAACTTGGTGCCGTCGATGACCGAGCCGCCACCCACGGCGAGCAGGAAGTCGATCTTCTCTTCCCTTACATGGGCGATCGCGCGCATCAGGGTTTCGTAGCTGGGATTGGGTTCGATGCCGGAGAATTGCGTGACCGTGTGGCCGGCCAGGGCGGCCATCACTTCGTCGAATACGCCATTGCGCTTGATGCTGCCGCCGCCGTAGACGAGCAGCACACGGGCCCCGGCGGGTACCTGTTTGGCCAGCGAGGCGATCTGCCCCTGGCCAAACAGGATCTGGGTTGGATTGTAAAAGTCGAAATTGAGCACGGTGGTTCCTCACGTTTGCGTGTATCAGGTGAGGAATTATCGCTTATTTCTCGGCAGCCGTTTTCATCTGGGCCAGGCCCTTCTCGAAGTCCTTGCCGATCATGGCGTCCATGCTCGAGAAAACGCTCATCAGCTTGGTCATGAATTGCATCGGACCGGTCATGGTCCAGGTGACGGTGGTGGTCTCGCCCTGCGGCACGAAGGTGAATTCGGTGGTGTTGTTCGATTCGAAGGGATCGATGAAGTCGAGCTTGATCAGCACCTTGCCGGGCATGGCCACGTCGGTGATTTCCATGCGGCCCTCGCCGACGTCGTCGTTGCCTTTCCAGTGGTAGACGGCGCCCTTGCCGCTGGCGGCGCCGCTATGGGTGCGCACCATGTTCGGGTCGAGTTTTTCCCATGGCGACCAGGTGGGCCACTGGTGGAAGTCGCTGACCAGGCCGATGATTTTCTCGGGCGGCGCCTTGATGGTGATGCTGCGCGTGACGGTGTAGCTGTCCGGTTTTGTCATCGCCAGGCCGCAGATGATGGCGATGATGGCGAGCAAACCGATGCCGATTTTTTTGATCATATTGTCCCCTCGATAATGGTGTGGTGCAAGATTAGCATGGCATGGCAACGGGATGAAAGGGCATTGGCGACCTGGCCGAGGAACGGGCCGACCCGACCGCGCGCTGGCGCCGCCTTGATTGTCGGTGGTTTCGCCGGAAAAGAAGGTGGAATCGAATTCGCCTTCCTTGAGCATGTCGGTTTTGCTGTGCTTCAAGTGATAGGCTTCCTTGGACAGCTGGTCCAGCGCTTTTTCCGCGATCCAGTCCGCCGGGTGCCACATGATGCCGGCATTGAGGAACAGCGGGTCGAAGGAACGAATGACGCCGCAATCGCGCTTGAAGTGCGCCGATGGCGCCGGGCAGGGCACGTCGGAAAAGAAGGCATGCCGGTAGCCGAAGCCGCCGCTGGTTTCATTGCCCTGCGACGAAAAATACCGGAAGCCGGCCACGGCGTCGTCGTAGCGCGCGACCGGCTTGCCCCTGGCGTCGAGATAGCCGAGGAAAATGACGGCATGGCCGGTCCGGTTGTTGCGATTGAGATTGACGAAGGCGCCGGGTGTGATGTCGCGGAAATCGCGCACCGTTCCCATGCCAAATTTTTGCAGCGCATGCGCGGTGCCCTGGCTGGTGGAATGTTTCACGATCCAGATCTGGGCGCGCAAGTCCACCGGCCGCAGCCGCTCCCAGCTGCTGGTGGCAGGTAGGAAAACGGCGCATAATCGCCCGTTTCCCTGGCATAGATGTCGAGCGCCGTGACGATCACTTCCATGGTGGCGCTGACGCACATGGTCAGGGGGGGCTTGCCTGGCGCGCAGCCGGTAGGCCTTGCCGAAGTCGAGATCGCGCGAAAACGACGCCGACCGGGAATATCCCTGGCCCATCTGCGAACGCGCGATCGGGCGCCCTGTGCATGCAGGCAGCAGAACATGGCGCCAAGCATGCACAGCCGCAGCTTATTTGCAGCCATCACAGAAGCTGTAATCGATTTTTCCGGCCTTGGCATCGTCCCACCCTTGCTCAATGATCGTTGCGCGCTTGTGCTTGCCAGGATGCGTGCTGGTATCGGCATTCGTGCCCACGGCCAGGATGCCCAAGGTGGCGGCCTGGCGCGCGGCGCCGAGCCGCTGCAGCGCTTGTCCGCTCCAGTAGTCGGCATTGAGTTCGCCACGGTGCCGGTCGCTGGAAAAGCCGGCGATATGGTGGCCCAGTTCGTGGGCAATCACGTGGATGGCGCCCCATTTCGTTTTGGCGCGGCGATTGACTTCTTCGACGAAACCGACGTCCACGACGATGATTTTCTTGCCGCCGGCGACGGTCGCGAAGGCATTGTCTTCTTTCTCGGCCAGGTAGACATCGATATCGGGGGCGATATCGAGCACCTTGTAGATGCGTGCGATGACTTGCGGAATGCCGGACTCGTCGGACGGCCCGGCCTGGCGCGTGACATAGCTGCTGCCCGGCTTGCCGAACCATCCCTTGGAAAGGGAGTAGCCGCAAAAGGGGCGTGGTTTGGCAAGGGCAAGGGACGGGTGCAGGACCATGGCAAACAGGCAGGCAAGCATCGTGCACCTTGCCGCCGCTTGCCTGTGGGCGATGGTGGCCATTATCGCCGCTGCCTGTAGCCCATGGCCGTGTCGGGAATGCGAATGCGCACGGTCTTGTCTTCGTCGTCGACGTCGATGTCGGCGACGTCGTCCTCGTCCAGTTCGGGCGGCGCATCGTTCCCGCCGCCGTTGCCGCCGATGGGCCTGCCCTGGCGCTTGGACGAACAGTTGGCCAGGATCTGGCCGTACCAGCCGTTCACCATCGCCGACTGGCTCATATACCAGCCGTTCAATTGCTGCAGCCACGACTGCATGCACATGGGATTGCCGCCGCAGCGGCCGGGAATGTCCTGGTAGTACTCCTTGTTGGCGAAATGGTTGACGCTCGCGACATATTGCTGGAGCTGGGCCACCGCCGCGCCGCAGGTCGATTGCGCGCTGGCGTTCACGCTCGCGGCGCCAAAAACGATGCCTGCCGTGATGATTTTCTTGAGGCTACTTCGGAACATGGCTTTCTCCTGGTTGGACATCATTCCAATCCAGCTTAGCCATCCGCCCGCGATCAGCCTTGCGCAAAGTCTATGCCGAGCCGTGCGATGCTGCGCGGCCATTTTGCGGTACGCTTCCGCTATCGCCATCCAGGAGAATGAAATGGACGCCTCCCGCCCAGTGCCGAGATAGCGATGAAATCAGA
>JAZKBE010000098.1:0-1305 GCA_040388805.1 Pseudomonadota bacterium | reverse complement strand
TGATGATATCGACCAGGGAGCTCTCTTCGTGCTCGGTGCCCTTGATCAGATTGTTCAGATTGGTGACATAGGTCTGATGGTGCTTGGAGTAATGGTACTCCAGCGTTTCCTTGGAGATATGCGGTGCGAGGGCGTCCATCGCGTAGGGCAGGGCCGGCAGAGTATGTTCCATAGTGGTTCCTTGGTTGTTGGTTTTTGCGAAACGGGGTCTATTGTAATTCGGTTACCGGGTCCTTGCATCATCGACCTGTGCGGCCCTATTCAAGCCTGGGCTGGACAGTCGCGACGCCCAGTTCGGCACTGCCTTCGGCCAGGCGCAGCTGCAGGCGGTCTTGCGGCTGGATCTGGGCGGGCGAGCGCAGGACCTGGCCTTTGGCGTCGCGCACGATGGCATAGCCGCGTTCGAGCGTGCGCTGGGGATTGAGCAGTTCAAGCTGGGCCGAGAGCGAGCCGAGCAGGGCGCGGCGCGCTTGCAGTTGCTTGTCGAGACAGGCGCGGGCCCGGGCGTGGGTGCTGGCGAGTTGGCCGCGCACCGTGTCGAGCTTGGGGCGCTGGGCGCTCCAGCGCGCGCGCCATTGGGCCAGGCCCAGCTGCCCACGATGCAGGGGCACACGCATGGCGCGGCCCAGGCTTTGCGCGGCGCCAGCCAGGCGCAGGCGCTGTTGTTCCAGCTGGCTCGCTGGGTTTTGCAGGCGCCGCGTGAGGTTGTCGAGGCCCTGGTTGGATTCGGCCAGCTTGCGCTGCATGGCGCGCGTCAAATCATTGGCGTCCGCTTCCAGCGAGGCGTACCAGTCGGCGTGCGCAGTGGCGGCCAGTTCGGCGGCGGCAGTGGGCGTGGCGGCGCGCAGGTCGGCGGCAAAGTCGGCAATGGTGAAGTCGGTTTCGTGGCCCACGCCGGAGATGACGGGCATGGCCGCCTGGGCGATGGCCAGGGCCACCACTTCTTCATTGAAGGACCACAAATCTTCGATCGAGCCGCCGCCGCGGCAGACGATCAGCACATCGACTTCGGCGCGCTGGGAAGCCATGTTGATGGCTTCGGCAATCTTCTCGCCCGCGCCCTGGCCCTGCACCGGGGCAGGGTAGAGCACGATGTGGACGTGGGGGGCGCGCCGCTGCAATGCGGTCAAAACGTCGCGCAGGGCTGCCGCCTGCAGGCTCGTCACAATGCCGATGCGCTTGGCGAACATGGGAATGGCGCGCTTGCGTTCGGCGGCAAACCAGCCCTGGGCGTTGAGCTTTTCCTTCAGGCGCAGAAAGGCTTCGTACAGCTGGCCCACGCCTGCACGGCGGATCGCCTCGACA
>JAZKBE010000097.1:0-37584 GCA_040388805.1 Pseudomonadota bacterium | reverse complement strand
TGTCTTCTCCTTTGCGGACGTTCAACAAATTCATGTGACCGTCCGAATTGGGGCGGGAGCAGACGGTGACCGTTACCCGGTCAGTGATCCCGCTTAACCCGGTTGGTCGTTTTGTTGCGCCTAAAACCCCTGCTCCTGCTGCTGGCCGCGTGTCGGCCGGCGCGCAGGCGCTGCTGGCTGCCTTAGTGCCGCTGCCTGCGGCTCGATCATAGCGAGAGGGATCGCCGATTTGACGGTACGTTTGACGGTACTTTTGCAGAAAACATTGAATTTACTGGGCTAATGCGATTCCGGCAAGCGCACCAAGTACAAGCAGTATCGTGAAACCCGCCTCTTTTACCAGAGCGCGGGTTTTTTGTTTGGTGCATGGGGTCTTTGCGTCGCCGCGTTCATCTCCCTGAACCATTTGTTCCTGCGATTTTCCCCGCCTCCTGGCTTGCGTCCGGGAAGCGTCCGCCTCGATCGGTCGGAAACGGCTATCCTTCTGTGGTCAAACTGCTCACACGGAGGCTCCGATGGCCGAAACAGTACATCTCTTCATTTTCGACGGACTGGCGGACTGGGAGCCCGGCTTCGCGATCGCCGGCATCAACGATCCCTCCCACCAGCGCGAACCGGGACGCTACGTGGTCCGCACGGTGTCGCCGCACGGCAAGGTCATCACGTCCACCGGCGGCTTGCGCATCCAGCCCGACCTGGCCCTGTCCGATTTGCGGCCGGACGATAGCGCGCTGCTGATCCTGGCGGGCGGCGCCGGCTGGGACGACGGCAAGCATGGCGATGCGGCCGACCTGGCCGCGCGGTTCCTGGCGCAAGGAAAACCCGTGGCCGCGATCTGCGGGGCCACCGCCGGTCTCGCACGCAATGGGCTGCTCGACACGCGCAAGCACACCAGCAATGCGCCGCAGTACCTGTCGGCCACCGGATACAAGGGCGCCGCGCTGTACCGGGAAGATGCGGTCGTTAGCGATGGAAACCTGATCACGGCGTCCAGCATGGCGCCGCTCGACTTTGCGCGTGCCATCTTCGCCCGCCTCGATTTGTACGAGCCTGCCGTGCTCGATGCCTGGTACGGCCTGTTTTCCACGCGCCGGCCGGAATATTTCGCCGCACTGGTGGCGGCTTCCGACTAGCGCATCAGGTCCGTCAGTTCCTGCTCGATCTGCTGTGCCAGCTGGTGGATGTGGAAACCGTCGACAAAGCCATGGTGGGCCTGGACCGAGAAGGGCAGGTGCAGCCGTCCGCCGCCCGCATACCTGAACTTGCCCCAGGCCAGCGCAGGAATGTCGTGCCCGGCATTCGCGGGCACGGGATGCTCGATGGAGGTGAAGTCCAGCCACGGGATGCAGGTAATAAAGACCTGGTCCTTGCACTCGCGCGGCGACATGGCCTGGTATGCCGGATTCAAGCCTGTCATCTGGCTTGCTTCATCGCGCGCCTGCACGCTGCGCGCGACGAATTCCCGCAGGTCGTCCGACCAGTCGAACTGGGCGAAATTGAGGTCATTGTGCTGGTTGACGACCGTGTATGCCGGCTTGAGCTTGTCAATACGAATCACTTCGCCGTCGAACACCCGGTAGCGGAAATTCTCCAGCTTCGCGACCGCATGCAGCACCGCGTACAGCAGCACGTGAAAAGGCCCCAGTCCTTGCGCCTTGCACCAGGGCCGGAAGTCCGGCAAATTCAAAGGAAAGCACAGCGTGACGGACGGACTTGCCATTTTCTGGAAGTGCTCGTAGCGGTCACGCCGCGGTTCAAAGTCGTGCATACGGCAACTATTCGATGCGTTTGACGCGCGGCGTCTGGTTCAAGCCTTCGAACTCCATGAAAAAGGTGCCGAAGCGCCCGCGCCGTACCTTGACGTTGCGCGCGCTGGGCTTGCCCAGGTAGGCGCTGCTGCCGTCCGTGATCTGCCACTTCTGGCCATTGCTTAAAGTAATGACCTGGTGCGCGCTCCAGCCGTCAAAGGCGGCGCCGGTCTGGCTGTCGATGACGTCGGTTTCCGCCGCCGGCGCCTTTTTCACCAGTCCGAATTCTTCCACTCTGGACGGCGCCTTGGCCGCAACGGCCGCTGCTGCGGCCGGCGCCGCCGCTACCGGCGCAGGCGCTGCGGCGGCTGGCGTCGCGGCGATCGCGATGCCGTCGTAGCAAGCCAGTCGCTGGGCCGCGTCGCCGATCTGGCGGCAGCGCTTGACAGCGTCGTCGCCGGGGCCGGCGCTGGCGACATTCATGACAGCGAGCAAGGCGACGACGGTGATGAACTTGTGCATTCGAGGAACCCATTCAGATGGTAGCGAGCGCCTCATTATAAGAGCAATCGATCATTGTGTTGCGCCCGCTTCTGGCGCTTCGTACCAGATGCCGTATTTATCGCCCTGCCAGCGGAGGAAGTAAAACCAGTAGGCGTTCGCCAGCATGATCAGGCCGCCTACCAGCGAGGCTTCGTTGATATAGCCCAGCAGGCAAAACAGGAAACCGGTGACATGCGACATGATTTCAATCCGGCGCGCCGTGTCGCGGCCGGGCAGCACATCCAGGAAATTGAGGAAGAACCAGCCTTTCAGATAGAAGGGAAGGCGCTGCCAATTGTCTGTTGTTTTATCGATCATAAATTTCTCCTGGTTCAAGGTAGGAATATCCACTTCAAGAACCGCGGCGAGGCATTTCAATGATTCCACACTGGCCTTGTGGCCGCTTTCTATTCTTTGGATGGTCCGCACATTCAGGCCGGACATGTGGGCGAGCTGTTCCTGGGACAGGTGGCGGCTGAGACGTAGTTGCTTGAGAATCATGTAAATATCCTGACACGGTGAACCATGAGTATTTGCCCGATTGTGGCGTGGCGGTGACGAATTGTCCCCGACAGGGACCCGACAGTGCCCCGAAACCGCGCTTGCCGGACCTGTTGTGTCCTCGCACGGGCGATGGCTGTGTTAATCAGCGCACTGTGCGTACTTCGTAAATCTTGTATTTTTTGTATTCGCTGCACCGATGCAGGTGCAACACCCGTGCTCGAATATAACTTATAGAGGAATGGATCATGGACAATCAAAAGTCGAACGAAGGTAGTGGCCGCAATCTCGGAAGCGAAGGCTCGGGCAGCAGCATGGGCAAGGGTATGGGCAGCGCCGACATGGCCAAGGCCACCGGCGAGCTGCATAAAACCATCGACAAGGCTGCCGACGCGGCGGCCCCCGTGGCCGAACGCCTGGCGTCGAGCGCGCACGCCGGCGTCGACAAGGTGTCCGGCGCCCTGACCACCGCCGGCAGCCGCATGGAAGAAAAGAGCAAGCAACTGGCCGACGCCTACAGGCATTTCGCCGATACCGGCCGCGACTATGTGCGCAGCAGTCCCGCCACGTCGGTCCTGGTGGCCGTCGGTGCCGGCTACTTGCTGTCCAAGCTGCTCAGCCGCCGGCACTAAACCGGCAGTTTCCCACTTGTAAGTCCGGTCGACCACGGTCGACCGGCTGTACCCGCACGTCCAGCCCTCTGCCATCCGGTTCTCCCGATGGCGCGGGAAACGTGCGCCTGACCGAAGTTCCATTTGTCCGAGGTATGACATGGCTACACGCAAAAAATCCGGGGAATCCAACGAAGGTGCCGGTTCCATCTTCAGCACCGTATCAGGGCCATCGCAGGGCTCGCCGCCGTCCACGCTGGGCAGCGCCGATCCGGTCGCAGAACAACTGCTGAAAAAGACGGTGGCCGGGCAGAAGCTGGCGGCGGCCATGTCCTTCAATCCGAACAAGGCGGGGGAATACGGCGCTGCCGCGCGCACGCCGCTGCCGGGCGCAACGGCCAAGCCGTCGGACCCCGCCGCCACCGGCAGCACCAGCACCGAAACCGTCGCCTCGCCCAAGGCGGGCAGCGGGGTGCCGCCGGACGGCGTCAATCCCGCCGCGGGGCCGCTCGACCGGGTGCGGGTCGACAGTGGCGGCCAGCGCCTGACCACCAACCAGGGCGTGCCGGTCGCGGACAACCAGCATTCGCTCAAGATCGGCCTGCGCGGGCCGACCGCGCTGGAAGACTTCATCCTGCGCGAAAAAATCACCCATTTCGACCATGAACGCATTCCCGAGCGCGTGGTGCATGCGCGCGGCTCGGCCGCCCACGGCTATTTCGAAAGCTATGCCAGGCATGGCAAGCTCACGCGCGCGGCGCCGTTTGCCGACAAGGGCAAGCGCACGCCGGTCTTCGTCCGCTTTTCCACCGTGGCCGGCGAACGCGGTTCGTCCGACACCGTGCGCGACGTGCGTGGCTTCGCCGTCAAGTTCTACAGCGACGAAGGCAACTGGGACCTGGTCGGCAACAATATCCCCGTGTTCTTCATCCAGGATGCGATGAAGTTTCCCGACCTGGTGCATGCGGTCAAGCCCGAACCGCATCACGGCATGCCGCAGGCGTCGAGCGCCCACGATACCTTCTGGGATTTCGTGTCGCTGATGCCGGAATCGACCCACATGCTGATGTGGCAAATGTCGGACCGCGCCATACCGCGCAGCTACCGCACCATGCAGGGCTTCGGCGTGCATACCTTCCGCCTGGTCAACGAGGCAGGCGAATCGCGCTTTTGCAAGTTTCACTGGACGCCGCTCCAGGGGACCCATTCGCTGGTGTGGGACGAAGCGGCAAAGCTGGTCGGCGCCGACCCGGACTTTCACCGGCGCGACCTGTGGGAAGCCATCGAAGCGGGCGCCTTTCCCGAATGGGAGCTGGCGGTGCAGCTGTTCACCGAAGACGAGGCCGCCTCCTTCCCCTTCGACGTGCTCGATCCGACCAAGATCGTGCCGGAAGAACTGGTGCCCCTGACACCACTCGGGAAAATGGTCCTGGACCGCAATCCGGACAATTTTTTCGCCGAGACCGAGCAGGTCGCCTTTTGCACCGCGCACATCATTCCCGGCATCGATTTCAGCAACGACCCGCTGCTGCAAGGGCGTATCCATTCCTACCTGGATACCCAGATCAGCCGCCTGGGCGGCGCCAATTTCCACGAAATTGCGATCAATTCGCCGATCGCCCAGGTGCACAACAACCAGCGCGACGGCATGCACCGCCAGGCCATCCATCGCGGACGCGTCAGCTACGAGCCCAATTCGCTGGGCGGCGGCTGTCCGTTCCAGGCCGGCATGCGCGGTTTCACCAGCTTCCCCGAAGCGGTGGCCGACGACAAGGTGCGCGGCAATCCCGAACTGTTTGCCGACCACTATTCGCAGGCCCGCCTGTTTTTCGCGAGCCAGTCGCCGGCCGAAAAAGGCCATATCGCGGCGGCCTTCCGTTTCGAGCTGACCCGCGTGCAAACCCCCGCCGTGCGCGAACGGGTGCTGTCGCTGCTGGCCAATGTCGACGCCGACCTGGTGGCGCA
Organism: Pseudomonadota bacterium; assembly: GCA_040388805.1. Lineage (GTDB taxonomy): Bacteria > Pseudomonadota > Gammaproteobacteria > Burkholderiales > Burkholderiaceae_D > Telluria_A. The sequence goes on along the minus strand of JAZKBE010000097.1, from coordinate 32,216 downwards.
TGTGGCCGACGGGCTGGGCATGGAAGTGCCCAAGCCGCAGCCCATGGCCACGACGCTGCCATTGCCGGCATACCCGGCCTCGCCCGCGCTGTCGCTGCTGACGCGGCCGGGCGGGACGGGTATCCGGACGCGCAAGGTGGCGGTCCTGGTCGGCAATGGCATCGACGGCGCCATGGTGCGCACCGTGTACAAGTCGCTGCTGGCCGACGGCGCGGTACCGCGCCTGGTGGGCAGCAAGCTGGGCAAGGTGGCGGCCAATGACGGCAGTGTGCTGTACGTCGAAATCACCCTCGAGGCGGGTCCGTCGGTGCTGTACGACGCCGTGGTCGTGCCCGATGGCGCCCACGCCATTGCGGCGCTGGCGCGCGATGCGCATGCGATCGGCTTCGTCCAGGAACAGTACCGCCACTGCAAGCCGATCATGGTGCTCGGTGCTGGCGCTGGCTTGCTCAGGGAGGCGAAGGTGCCGCCCGCGCTGCCCGATGGGACTCCCGATCCGGGGCTGGTGGGCGCCGAAGCGGACGACGTGGCGCATGCGCTCGATGCATTCAAGGAAGCGCTGGCGGGGCATCGCACATTCGCGCGCGAAACCGATCCGCCAGCGGTGTAGCGCGCTCTACTTGCTCAGTTCAACCGGCCGCGCCATGGCAGCTTGCACGGGAGGGTGCTTGCGCACCTTGCCCGTCATGCGCTTGATAAAATGCTCGAGATCGTCGATATAGGTGAACACGGCCGGCACCACCAGCAAACTGAGCAAGGTCGACGTGATCAGCCCGCCGATCACGGCAATGGCCATCGGCGAGCGGAAGCTCGGATCGGCGCCCCAGCCCAGCGCCAGCGGCATCATGCCCGCGCCCATGGCGATGGTGGTCATGATGATCGGGCGGCTGCGCTTGTGGCAGGCGTCGACCAGGGCATCGAAGCGGTTCATGCCTTCCTGCCTTGCCAGGATCGCGTAGTCGACCAGCAGGATGGAATTTTTCGTCACGATCCCCATCAGCATGATCAGGCCGATCATCGACGGCATCGACAGCGCCCGCCCGGTAATGAGCAGGGCCACGAAGGCGCCGCCGATCGACAGCGGAAGCGCGGCCAGAATGGTCATCGGCTGCATGAAGTCCTTGAACAGCAACACCAGCACGCCGTAGATGCACAGCACGCCGATCAGCATGGCGATGCCGAAGCTGTTGAACAGCGCGGCCATCTCCTGCGCGTCGCCCAGTTCGGCGACCTTCACCGAGGCCGGCAGCACCTTCATCGACGGCAGCGCTTTCGCTTCCGCATCGACTTCGCCCAGCGAGCGGCCCGACAGTTCCACTTCCAGCGTCACATTGCGGCTGCGGTTCAGGCGGTCGATCTGGGCCGGTCCGCTTTCCATCGTGATGCTGGCCACATTGTCCAGCATGACCGGGCCATGCTTGCCCGGCACGGTCAGGCGGCCGATGGCCGACAGGTCGGCGCGCACGGCGTCCGGCAGCTTGACGCGGATCGGCACCTGGCGTTCGGACAGGTTCATCTTGGTCAGCGCCATATCGTAGTCGCCGGCGGTGGCCACGCGTACCGTTTCACCGATCATGGCGGCGGTCACGCCCAGGTCGGCGGCCTTCGCGAAATCCGGGCGCACGATGATTTCGGGACGTACCAGCGATGCGCTCGAACTGACATTGCCGATGCCCTTGAGCGTGCGCAGGTCGCGTTCCACGGCCTGTGCGGCAGTGGTCAGCGCCACCGGGTCTTCGCTGCGCAGTACCAGCAGCATCTTGACGCCTGTATCCTGCGGACCGACCGCGAACTTGGCGCCGGGGATCTGGTCCAGGCGGGTGCGGATCCGGCGCTCCACTTCGTCGAGCGTATGCTTGCGCACGTCGCGGTGTTCGGTGGTCAAGGTCAGGATGGCGCGCCGCGCTTCGGCCGCAGCGCCGGGAGCGAAAGCGTCGCCGGCCGAGCCGCCGCCGATCGAACTGAAGATGCTGATCACGCCCGGCACCTGCATCGCTTCGCGGCGCGCGCGCTCGGCCACCACGCGTGTTTCAGCCAGGGTGGAGCCAGGCGGCAGTTCCAGCGAAATCAGGGTCTGGCCGCGGTCGGACGGCGGCACGAAGCCGGTCGGCAGCAGCCCTACCAGGGCCACCGAGCCGGCGAAGAACAGGGCCGACGCAATGGCGGTGAAAAGGCGGTGCTTCAGGCACCACTTCATGGCGGCCATATAGCGCAGCATGATCCAGCCATCTTTTTCTTCGCCGTGCGGCAGCGGTTTCAGGATGTAGGCCGCCATCATCGGAGTGAGCAGGCGTGCCACCACCAGCGAGGCCAGGATCGCGATCACCGCGGTCCAGCCGAACTGCTTGAAGAACAGGCCGGGCACGCCGCCCATGAAGGCGGTCGGCAGGAACACCGCCACCAGCGCAAAGGTGGTGGCAATGACCGCCATGCCAATTTCGTCGGCAGCTTCCATGGCCGCCTGCATCGGCGATTTACCCATGCGCAGGTGGCGCGAAATATTTTCGATCTCGACGATCGCGTCGTCCACCAGCACGCCCACCACCAGGGCCAGCGACAGCAGCGTCACCGTGTTGAGCGTGTAGCCGAACCAATACTGGCCAAGGAAGGCGGGAATCACCGACAGCGGCAGGGCGGCCGCGGCCACCAGCGTGGCGCGCCAGTCGCGCAGGAAGAAAAACACCACGATCACGGCCAGGATGGCGCCTTCGTACAGCAGCTCCATCGAACCGACGAAGTTTTCCTCGACCGGCGCCGCATTGTCGATCACTTCCTTCAGTTCGATATTGGCGTGGGCCGCACGCAGTTCTGCGACCGCGGCGCGCGCGCCCCTGGCCACGTCGATCTCGCTGGCGCCCTTGGTGCGAAATACTTCAAAGCCAACCACGCGCTTGCCGTCCTGCTCGGCCAGCGAGCGCGGTTCGGTGACGGTATCGCTGACGGTGGCAATCTGGTCCAGGCGCACGCGGCGACCGTCCGGCAGGGGAATGTCCAACTGCGCCAGTTCATCGGCCGTCTTGACGGTGGCGATGGTGCGCACCGATTGCTCGGCGCCGCTGACGTCGCCGCGGCCGCCCGGCGATTCGCGCTGCACATTGCGCAGCTGGTGCGATACGTCGGCGGCGGTGACCTTGAGCGCAGCCATGCGGGCGTCGTCGAGTTCCACGCGGATTTCGCGCGTCACGCCGCCCATGCGCTTGACCGAACCCACGCCGGGAACGCTGAGCAGGCGCTTGGCGACCGAATTGTCGACGAACCAGCTCAATTCCTGGTCGTCCAGCGCCACGCTGCCCGGCGCCGGCTTGGCGGTCGCGGTGAAGGTCATGATCACGCGGCCCGCGGTGGTGGCCTTGGTGACTGTGGGGTCGCGCATTTCGGCAGGCAGGTCGGCCTTGACCCGGGCCACCGCGTCGCGCACGTCGTTCACGCCTTCGGCGATGGGCTTTTCGAGGATGAATTCCACCGTGATGGTGGCCACGCCGTCGAGCACCTTGGTGTAGATGTTCTTGACGCCCTGCAGGGTGGCGACCGAGTCTTCGATCTTGCGCGCCACTTCGGTTTCCAGCTGGGCCGGCGCGGCGCCGTCGAGCGCCGCCGTGACGACCACGATCGGCAGTTCGATGTCCGGGAAATCCTGCACCGCGTTCGCCTTGTAGGCCAGCAGGCCCGCCAGCGTCAGCAGGATGAACAGCATGATCGCCGGTATCGGGTTCTTGATGGAGAGTGCGGAAAAGTTCATGCCCGGCTCCTTATTTGGCCGCGACGGACGTCACGACCCGCACCACGTCGCCGTCGTTGAGGAAGCCGGCGCCGGAAACGGCCACCACGGCATCGGGCACGAGGCCGCTGACGATTTCAATACGGTCGCCCAGGCGGCGCCCGGACTTGACCTTGACCTGGCTCACGCGCTGGTCCGGGTTCAGACGGAACACATAGGAAAAGCCATCGCGCACCACCACGGACTGCTGCGGGACGGTCATCGCGTCCGAGGTGCCCAGCTCGAACTGGCCGCTGGCGAACATGCCAGGCTTGAACGGGGAATTGCCGGCCGGGCTGGCGGGCAGGTCGACATACACCAGCGCCGAACGGGTCTGGGCGTCGATGGTCGGCGCGATCATGCGCACCTTCCCGGTCAGTTCGCTGCCATTGGCGGCCTTCACCACGGCGGACGCGCCGGTCCTGATGGAAGACAGTTCGCTGGCCGTGACTTCGGCGCGCCATTCCAGGCGGCCCTGGCGGATCATGCGGAACAGTTCCGCGCCCACGCCGACCACCGACCCCACCGTGGCGCTGCGTGCGGAAATGACGCCGCTGTCGGGCGCCACCACCCGGGTGTACTTCAGGCGCAGCTGTTGCGACGACAGGGCGGCCGTGGCCGACGCGATGCGCGCGCGCGCCGTCGTTTCGGCGGTCATGTACTGGCTGATCTGCTGGGCCGACAGGGCGCCCGATGTCTGCAGCGTGCGCGCGCGCGCGGCATTGGCCACCGCTTCGCCGGCATTCGCTTCCGCTTCCATCAGGGCGGCCCGGGCCTGGGCCACGTCGGCGTTCACCGTGTCGGCCGAGAACACGGCCAGCACTTCGCCTTTCCTGACGACGTCGCCCACGTTGACGAGCACCTCGGTCAGGCGCAGGCCGCCCGATTCGCTGCCGATCAGCGCTTCCTGCCAGGCGGCCACGTTGCCGTTGGCGGCCAGCTTGATGGGCAGCTTGGCGGCGACCGCGCGGGTGGACGTGATCGTCAGCGCCGGCTTCACGGGCGCCACGGCCTTCTTGTCGTCGGCGGCGTTCGACGTGGAGGCGACGAACATGGCGGCCGAGAGGGCGGCCACGCTGCCAAGGACGAGGGCGGGAACGGGTTTCAGCAAAAAGTTTTTCATTATTTATCCGGGTTCGGTTCGATGTAGATTCAGTTTGCGGAAGGCGTCCAGCCGCCGCCGGCGGCGCGGTACAGCGCGACCCATGCGGCGCTGCGTTCGCGCTGCAGCGCAATGACGGCGTTTTCCGCGGCCAGGCGGGTGCGGCGCGCGTCTTCCAGTTCGAGCAGGCTGCCCATGCCATTCTTGTAGCGGTCTTCGGCGGCGACGAAGGCGGTGCGGTAGCCTTCCATCGCCACCTGGGCGTCGCTGCTGCGCGCGTTGCTGCTGTCCAGGTTGACCAGGGCCTGTTCCACTTCGCGCACGGCATTGCGCGCGCTGGCTCGGTAGCCGATGACGGCCGCGTCGTAGCGGGCCTTGGCGGCATCGACGTTGGCGCTGCGCCGGCCGGCGTCGAACAGCGGCAGTGTCAGCGCCAGCGGGCCGATGCTCCAGGTATCGGTCTGGATGTTCTCGCCGCCGGTGCGGAAGTTGGCCGCGCCGATCGAGCCTTGCAGCGACAGGCGCGGATAGCGCGCGGCGCGGGCGCTGCCCACGTCGGCGCTGGCGGCCGCCACTTCATGTTCGGCGTTGAACACGTCTGGACGCTGGGCCAGCACCTGGGCCGGCAGGGCCGCGATGGCGAAGGCCGGCGGCGGCGCGGCCGTGCTGGCGGCCAGCTTCGCGCGCAGCGCCGGTTCGTCGATGGCGGTCAAGGCCACCAGCGTCTTCACGTCGATGTCGCACAGGGCTTGCTGCAGCGTGGCGCGGCTCTTGCCTTCCGCGGCAGAGGCGCGCGCCAGGGCGGCGGTTGCCGGCGCCTGGAAGCCCGCGCTGGCGGTCAGCCCGGTCAGGCGCGCGGTGTCGGCGCGCGAGAGCGCGTCCTGCCTGGCCACCGCCAGCAGCAGCTCGCAGCTGCGCAAGGCGTAATACTGGTTGGCCACTTCGGCGGCCACTGCCACGCGGGCGTCATGCCACAGGGCGCTGGCGCCGGCCTGGCGCGCCAGTGCCGCGTTGCGGTCGGCGCGGCGGCCGCCGAACAGGTCGATTTCCCAGGCCGACTGCAGCGCGCCGGCGCTGGTGGTGCCGCCGGGCAGGGTGCTTTGCTGGTTGGCGCGCGTTACCGATACGGCGGCGTCGAGCGATGGCAGCAGGGCGGCGGTGGCGGCCGCGCGTTCGGCGCGCGACTGCGCCAGGCGCGATCCGGCGCTGGCGATGGTAGGGCTGGCCGCCTGCGCGGCGGCGATCAGCTCCGGCAGCAGCGGGTCGCCCTGCTGGCGCCACCAGGTGGCCAGGTCGGTCAGCTCGCCGTTGTGCGGCAGGCTCGCGTGCCATTGGGCGGGCACGGGCGCGTCGACTTTGGCCGGCGGCGCCAGCGCGCAGGCCGACAGCGCCAGGGGCAGCAGGGCGATGCTGATGGGTCTGGCTATCTTCATGCGGTTTTCTTCCTTGGCGGTGATTTTTTCGGAGTGCGGCGTGTCTGTTCGGCGGCCACGATGGCTTCGGCGTAATCGATCAGGCGCTCGCGCCAGGCATCGATCGCGTCGCCGGTGTCGATCAGCTGGGGGCTGATCTGTTCGATCACGTCGCGCGCGACCATCAGCTGCAGCACCAGGCCGACGACGGCGAAGGCGAGCCGGGACAGGTCGTCGTCCGCTTCGGCTACGCCCACGTGGCGGCCCAGGAGCGTCATCAGTCCCTTGTGGGCCGGCTTGATGTCGTTGTTGATTTCATCGCTCCACAGGCCGGTGGGTTCGAGCATTTCGCGGTACCACAAGCGCATGGCCAGGCGCGCCAGGTCGCCCTGTTTCAAGGGGCCCAGGAACTGGCCGTAGAACTGGCGCAGGGCGTCGCGCAGCGTGAGCGCGGGGTCGGTGAAGGCGGCCAAGTCCTCGTCGCGCGAGTGGGGACAGGGTTCGGTGAAGGCGGCGCGGTACAGGCCGGCCTTGTCGCCGAAGTAGTAGCTGATCGAGGCGATGTTGGTGCCCGCCGCGAGAGCGATTTCCCGGGTCGAGGTCTTGGCGAAGCCCTGTTCCGCGAACAGGCGCATGGCCGACAGCAGCAGCCGCTCGCGCGACTGCACGCCGTCCGAACGGGACTTGCGGCCATCGTCGGGAGGGGGGGGGATTTTTTCCATGGGCTTGATTAAAACACAAAAATCAAACGATTGATATAACTTAATCGCTTGCTTTAATTAAATGCCCATGGATGCCAGGAAATATATTGCGGTGCGATAAGCGCGGGCCTGCCCGGCATTGCCTGCGTGGTAAATACAGTAGTTGTACGGTATTGCACTGCAACATAAAAGGGACTATATTGAAGCTGTCTCCTCCAATACTTCTTCGAAGTTTGGATTGCCGCCCGCCCACCGCAAGGTTCGCGGGCGTTTTTTTTAGCGCGGCAGCCGCAGGATCCGGCCGCGCGCCGCCGACAGGTTTTCCGCGCCCATCGCCAGGTTGGCAGCGCCGTCCAGGCGACTCGACGAGGCTCCCGCCCCGGACATCCGCGGCAAGCCTGATAGCGCTGATACGCTATTTTGACGGCCCAGCCATCCATTTCTTGAGAGGAGAGCCGCTATCAGCGCGTTTCGCGCAGCGTCAATACGAAGGTGCTGCCGCTGCCGAAGGTGCTGTGGAAGCTCAGCTTCCCGCCCAGCAGCTTGGCCAGGTTCTGGCACAGGTACAGGCCCAGGCCGGCGCCTTCCGCATGCCGGGTCGAGGTCGAGTCGAGCTGGGAAAAGGCCCGGAACAGCTTGGCCTGGTCTTCGGCCCGGATGCCGGCGCCGCTGTCGATGACGAGCAATTCGGTGGCCAGGAAACCGTCAACCATTTTCTGGGTGAGCGCGAGGCGCACCGTGCCCGATTCGGTGAACTTGATGGCGTTGCTGACCAGGTTGATGACGATCTGGGTCAGGGCGCGCCGGTCCGAATCGATGACCACCGGTTCGGCCGGCAGGTCGGTGATCAGTTCCAGCCCCTTTTGCGCGGCCAGCGGCCGCATGCTGTCGAGCGTTTCGTGCAGCAGGTCCTGGCACTGCACCCGTTCGAGGGCGAGCGTGACCTTGCCCGCTTCGATCTTGGCCACGTCGAGGATATCGTTGATCAGCGACAGCAGGTGGCGCGCGCTCGAGCGGATGGTGTTGAGCTGCTTGTCCTGGTCGGGCGTGAGCGGTCCGGGAAGCTTCATCAGCAGCGCGCCGGTAAAGCCGATGATGGCGTTGAGCGGCGTGCGCAGCTCGTGCGACATATTGGCGATGAAGTCGGACTTCATGCGGCTCGCTTCGGCCAGTTCCAGGTTCCTGAGCGCGATTTCGCGGTTGGTCGATTCGAGTTCGGCGGCATGGTGGGCCAGGCGCATGTTCAGTTCGATCACCTGGCGTTCGCGCGCCTGCAGTTCGCCGTTGACCTGGACCGCTTGCTCGTAGGTGGAGATGAGCAGGTCGAGGATTTGCTGGCGGCCGGCGTGGATGAAGTGCTTCTGATCGCCCAGGAAGACCGCGATGCCGCCGGAATACGGGCCGGCGCGCAGCTTCTGGTTGACCAGCATATGGCTGATGCGGCTGAGCAGGTAGTCTTCGGAATAGGGCTTGCGGATAAAATTGTCGGCGCCGCATTCGATGCCGCGGATGATGTCCTTGACGTCGTTCAGGGCCGTCACCAGGATCACGGGAATCTCGCGCAGGGTGTCGTCGGTCTTGACGGCGCGGCACAGGTCGTAGCCGTTCATTTCCGGCATGATGATGTCCGACAGGATCAGGTCGGGACGGTGTTCCTGCAGCAGCATCAGCGCCAGCTTGCCGTTGGCCGCCACGCGCACCCGGTACGATTTCGACTGGATCAGGCGGCGCAGGCGCTCGGCCTGGGTTGGGCTATCCTCGACGATCAGTATTTCGAATTCTTCCGGCTCAATCTGATACGTGGAATCCACGAACTGCTCCTTGGACGGCGGCTGAGGTAATGACGACTATAGCGGATTTGACCCCGCCACAGTAAATTTTCGCACCCCGCGGTGTCACGTTTTCAGGGCCCGTCTTCGCCCTGGAAAGCGCCCGCGCGCCAGGTCAGGACCAGGGTGTCGCGGCTGCCGTTGTCGCCGGCCGGCTGGATCGGCGTCGATTCATGGATCACGCGCGCGTCGTCGAGCAGCAGCAGGGTCCAGGGTTCGAGCATGGTGAAACGCTTGCCGTCCGGGCCGGCGGCGTCGAAAACGCGGGTTTCGCCGCCCTTGATATGGTGGCGCCCGACCAGCAGCACGGCCACGAAATCGACACCGTCGCGGTGCGCGCCTTCCGGCGTGGGGCGGCCGATGCCGCCCTCGGTATCGATGCGGAACTGGTGCGCTTCCAGGTACCAGCGCTGCTGGCCAGCTACGTCCGAACAGACATTGCCAAGCGCGCCGAGCAGGCCGCTCCAGGCGCCGTTGGCCACGGTGGCCGGGGCCACCGGTTCGAACAGGCGGTGCATGCCGCCGTGCAGGGCGTTGTATTCGACCGGCTGCCAGTGGGCGCGGTGCGCCGTTTGCGCCAGCGTGGCGCCGTCCTGGGTGAAGCAGGAATGGCGCCGGCGCCGGTAGCGGCCACCGTCCTTGAGGTAGTTGTCCAGGGCCAGGTCGTTCCAGCTGGCGGCCAGGGAGTCCAGGTCGGCCAGCGTGCAGTTGGCAAGGCGGCAAACGTCGGCCGGCGCCAGCAGCGCATAGCCGCCCTCGCGCAGGGCCTGCGCCAGGCGGTCCAGGGGGGTAAAAGGCGGTGCGTGTGTTGTCATCCCGTTAGCGTAGCATTTTTTGCACGCTCCCGGGCGTAGGCGCCTGCTTCAGCATGCGTTCGGGGTGCTTGCTGTCGAAGGCCAGGGTGCGGATGTCGCCGTCCTGCTTGACGTTGACTGTGTTGGCCTGGTCCGGCAGGAAGTCGGCCAGCACCGCATGGTGCACGGCGCTCACGTCGGCCAGGCGCGTGGCGCCGGCTTCCTGGTAAATCGTCACGCTGTCCACGTTGACCGAGATGCCCACCCACTTGAGGGCGATGCGGCGCTTGCCGGACCCCGTCAGGTAGAATTGCTGCTCGATGTACTGGCGCAGCAGCGCTTCGTCGGCCCCGTCGGCCAGGTCGAGCGGGCGCTTGTGCAGGGCGGCCAGGCGCGCGTCGATATCGTGCGCCATGTAGGTGTGCACCACTTCCACGCTGCCGGTACGGGCATTGAAGGTGATGTCGGTCATGCCCGCATGGAAGCGGTGTGCGATGGACGCCGCGCTGGCGCACAGCAGCAGCGCTGCCAGGATCAGGCGCTTCATTTCTTTGCATCCTTGAGCGGCGTGGCGAAGTCCTTCATCAGGTCGTCCTTGCCTTTTTCGGTCTTGAACAGCTCCAGGCGCGACGGCGTGATCCTGCGCGGCCAGGCGTTGTTGCTGGTATCGGTGTCGGCGGTTTCCCAGTAGGGATCCTGGACCAGGCCCACCAGCGCTTCGTCAAGCACCAGCAGTTTGGTGATTTTTTTCGGCGAGTAGCGCCAGATCTCGGCCGGGATGCGCTCGATGATCTTCTTGCCCGACTTCAGTTCGATCTCCAGCACCAGCGGCGTCACCAGCCCGCCCACGTTGCTCAAGTCCACCAGGTACAGGTGTTTGCCCTGTTTGAGCAGCGCCTTTTCCCAGTCTTCCAGGCCGTCCAGGGTTTCCCTGTACTTGTTGCGGTCCTTGTTGGTGACCGTGAATTCGTCATGCTCGTTGTAGAAATCCCTGAGCTGCGGATGCCGGTCCAGGCGCCGTTCCATGCCCTTGTTGCGCCGGGCCGACACGGATTCCGGTTCGGCGGCCTTCTGTGCCTTCTTCCAGGCCTTCTCGATTTCGGGATCCTTGGTGCTCACGCCATATTCGGTGATGCCGTCCACGCTCACGTCGACCGCGTCGGTGGTGTAGAACCAGCCGCGCCAGAACCAGTCGAGGTCCGTGCCGGAGGCGTCTTCCATGGTGCGGAAAAAGTCGGACGGCGTGGGACGCTTGAACTTCCAGCGGCGCGCGTATTCGCGGAAGGCGAAGTCGAACAGTTCGCGACCGAGCACGGTCTCGCGCAGGATCGTCAGGGCGGCGGCCGGCTTGGCGTAGGCGTTGCTGCCGCGCTGGGTGACCGAATCGGAATTGGTCATGATCGGCACCTGGTTCTTGCTGCGCATGTAGTCGACGATGGCGCGCGGTTCGCCGCGCACGGTCGGATACTCGCGGTCCCATGCGTGCTGCGCGATGCCCTGCACGAAGCTGTTCAAGCCTTCGTCCATCCAGGTCCACTGGCGCTCGTCGGAATTGACGATCATCGGGAAATAATTGTGGCCCACTTCATGGATGATCACGCCGATCAGGCCATACTTGGCGGCCCGCGAATAGCTGACTTCGCCGGTCTTCTTGTCTTTCGTGGGACGCTGGCCGTTGAACGAAATCATCGGATACTCCATGCCGCCCACCGGTCCGTTGACCGAGATGGCGACCGGGTAAGGGTAGTCGAAGGAGTACTTGTTGTACTGTTCCAGCGTGTGGATGACGGCCTGGGTCGAATACTTTTCCCACAGCGGATTGGCTTCCTTCGGGTAGTAGGACATGGCCATCGCGTCGGTGCCGCCGCTCTTGTAGCCCTGCGCATCCCAGATGAACTTGCGGCTGCTGGCAAAGGCGAAGTCGCGCACATTGGCGGCTGTGTAGTGCCAGGTTTTGGTGGCGCTGGCGCGCTGCTTTTCGGCCGCTTCGGCTTCCTGCTGCGAGATGATGATGACCGGCTTGCTGCTGGTCCTGGCCTGGCGCAGGCGTTCGCGCTGGGCGCTGGTCAGTACCGCGTCGGGGTTCTGCAGGACGCCGGTGCTGGCCACGACGTGGTCGGCCGGGACGGTGATGCGCACGTCGTAGTTGCCGAATTCGAGGGCGAACTCGCCGTCGCCGATGTACTGCTTGTTCTGCCAGCCCGCCATGTCGTAGTAGGCCGCCATGCGCGGGAAGAACTGCGCGATCTCGAAAATGTCGTTCTTGTCGGCGTCGTCGAAACGTTCGAAGCCGTTGCGGCGTGCCAGCACCTGCATCTCGGGCACATTGAAGTGCCATTCGACGTTGAAGGAAAAACGCGATCCCGGCTGCATGGGCTGCGGCAGGTCGATCCGCATCATGGTCTTGTTGATGGTGTGCCCGAGCGCCCGCCCGGACGCATCCTTCAGGCTGGTGATATTGATGCCGCCGTCGAAAGCGCGGCTCTCGGCAATGAAGCGCATCGCTTCGAACCTGACGCCGTCGGCCTGGGTACCCTTGGCCCATGCTTCGCGCGACGGCAGGTTGGCCACGCTGCGGTTGTCCGCATCGGGCCGCACGATGTTCTGGTCCAGCTGCACCCACAGATAGGACAGCGTGTCGGGAGAATTGTTGTGGTAGGTGACGGTGCCTGCGCCCTTGATGCTGCGGGTCGCTTCGTCGAGCGTCGCGCGGATCGTGTAGTCGGCGCGCTGCTGCCAGTAACGGTGGCCGGGCGCGCCGGACGCGGTGCGGGTTTCGCCCGGCGTGGGCAGCAGTTCTTCAAGCTGACGGAACTTGTCGTCGAAAGTTTCGGCAGCGCCGGCGCAAGTGCCGATGCAGGCCAGCGCAATTAACAACAGGCGTTTCATTTCTTTGCATCCTTGAGCGGCGTGGCGAAGTCCTTCATCAGGTCGTCCTTGCCTTTTTCGGTCTTGAACAGCTCCAGGCGCGACGGCGTGATCCTGCGCGGCCAGGCGTTGTTGCTGGTATCGGTGTCGGCGGTTTCCCAGTAGGGATCCTGGACCAGGCCCACCAGCGCTTCGTCAAGCACCAGCAGTTTGGTGATTTTTTTCGGCGAGTAGCGCCAGATCTCGGCCGGGATGCGCTCGATGATCTTCTTGCCCGACTTCAGTTCGATCTCCAGCACCAGCGGCGTCACCAGCCCGCCCACGTTGCTCAAGTCCACCAGGTACAGGTGTTTGCCCTGTTTGAGCAGCGCCTTTTCCCAGTCTTCCAGGCCGTCCAGGGTTTCCCTGTACTTGTTGCGGTCCTTGTTGGTGACCGTGAATTCGTCATGCTCGTTGTAGAAATCCCTGAGCTGCGGATGCCGGTCCAGGCGCCGTTCCATGCCCTTGTTGCGCCGGGCCGACACGGATTCCGGTTCGGCGGCCTTCTGTGCCTTCTTCCAGGCCTTCTCGATTTCGGGATCCTTGGTGCTCACGCCATATTCGGTGATGCCGTCCACGCTCACGTCGACCGCGTCGGTGGTGTAGAACCAGCCGCGCCAGAACCAGTCGAGGTCCGTGCCGGAGGCGTCTTCCATGGTGCGGAAAAAGTCGGACGGCGTGGGACGCTTGAACTTCCAGCGGCGCGCGTATTCGCGGAAGGCGAAGTCGAACAGTTCGCGACCGAGCACGGTCTCGCGCAGGATCGTCAGGGCGGCGGCCGGCTTGGCGTAGGCGTTGCTGCCGCGCTGGGTGACCGAATCGGAATTGGTCATGATCGGCACCTGGTTCTTGCTGCGCATGTAGTCGACGATGGCGCGCGGCTCGCCCCGCGTGACAGGATAATTTTCTTCCCACGCGTGCTGGGCCAGGCTCTGGACGAAGCTGTTCAAGCCTTCGTCCATCCAGGTCCACTGGCGCTCGTCGGAGTTGACGATCATCGGGAAGTAGTTGTGGCCCACTTCATGGATGATCACGCCGATCAGACCATACTTGGTGCGCTTGGACCAGGTCAGTTCGCCGGTTTTCTTGTCCCTGGTCGGGCGCGGGCCGTTGAACGAGATCATGGGATACTCCATGCCGCCCACCGGGCCGTTGACCGAGATGGCGACCGGGTAGGGATAGTCAAAGGAATACTTGTTGTACTGCTCGACGGTGTGGATGATGGCCTGGGTCGAATACCTTTCCCACAGCGGATTGCCTTCCTTCGGGTAGTAGGACATGGCCATCATGCCGGTGCCGCCCTGCTTGTAGCCCTGGGCATCCCAGATGAACTTGCGGCTGGTGGCAAACGCGAAGTCGCGCACATTCCCGGCCTTGAAGTGCCAGGTCTTGCTGCCGTCGGCGCGCCGTTTTTCGGCCGCTTCGGCTTCCTGCTGGGTGACGATGATAATCGGCTTGCTGCTGGTCTTGGCCTGGCGCAGGCGTTCGCGCTGGAGGGCGCTCAGCACCGCGTCGGGATTGTGCAGCTGGCCGGTGGCAGCGACGATATGGTCGCCCGGCACCGTGATCTGGACATCGTAGTCGCCGAATTCGAGCGTGAATTCGCCGCTGCCCAGGAACTGCTTGTGCTGCCAGCCCACCACGTCGTAATAGGCGGCCATGCGCGGGAACCAGTGCGCGATTTCGAACAGGTCGTTCTTGTCGTCGAATTGTTCGTAGCCGCCACGGCCACCCTGGACCTTGGCGTTGTTGATATTGAAGCTGAAGTCCACGCTGAACGACAGGCGCGCGCCGGGCGCCATGGGCTGCGGCAGGTCGATCCGCATCATGGTCTTGTTGATGGTGTGGCGCAGCGGCTTGCCGTCGGCGCCGCGCACGGCGCCGATGGTGAAGCCGCCCTCGAACAGGGGGTTTTCCAGCATGGCGCGCATGGCTTCGAAGCGCACGCCTTCTTCTTCGGTGCGGGCCCTGGACCAGGCCTCGCGCGAAGCGACGGTTTCGGTGCTGCGGTCGTCGGAGTCAGCGCGGTAGACATTCTGGTCCAGCTGCAGCCACAGGTAAGTCAGGGTGTCCGGCGAGTTGTTGTGATAGGTGATCGTTTCGGTGGCGCTGATGGCGCGCCGCGCTTCGTCGAGGCGGGCGCGGATGACATAGTCGGCGCGCTGCTGCCAATAGGCGTGGCCGGGTGCGCCGGAAGCGGCGCGGATCGTGTTCGGTGTCGGCAGGACTTCGTCGAGCTGGCGGAATTTGTCGTCGAACGGGTCGGCGGCGATGGCGGGGATGGCAAAACATACTGCCGCGAAGGCGGCGCTGAAACGCATCATGTGGAACCTGGTTTGCGGGGGTGTGGGATGAGGCATTTTAAACGTATCTAATAGGCAATTCTCCTTGTGATTTGTAAAAAACTTGAAACATCGCACAGCCGGCGAGTTATGATTATTGGCAACGTTGCGGGTCACCGGAAAGGGCAGGGATGGATATTAATTTCAAGGCAAGCATTTTGATTGTCGACAGTTCCGCCGATAACCTGGTCCTGATGGAAGAGCTGCTGCAGGAACGCTACCTGGTGATGGTGGCGCGCACCGGCGCCGACGCCGTGCGCCTGGCGCAGCAGTCGCCCGCGCCCGATCTGATCCTGCTGGACACGACCTTGCCCGACACGGACGGTTTTTCGGTCCATCACGACATCAAGAGCAATTTCCTGACCGCCGACATTCCCGTGATCTTCCTGACAACGCCCGGCGCCGTGGACGAAGAGCGGCGCGCGCTCGGCGAAGGCGCCGCCGACGTCATCGGCAAGCCGTTTCCGCCCGAAATACTGCGCGCGCGCGTGAACACGCATTTGCAGCTGATGCGCGCACGTGCCTTGCTCAAGGACCAGCACACCCATTTCGAGCAATTGCTGGTCCAGCGCACGCGCGAGGTGGTGCACATGCAGGATGCGACCATCCTGGCGATGGCGTCGCTGGCCGAGTCGCGCGGCGACGATACCGGCAACCATATCCGGCGCACCCAGCATTACGTGGCCGCGCTGGCGCGAGAGCTGCGCTTCAACCCGCGCCACACGGCCGAGCTGACCGATGAAAACATCCTGCTGCTGTACAAGGCGGCGCCGCTGCACGATATCGGCAAGGTCGGCGTGCCCGACCATATCCTGCTCAATACCGGCAAGCTGAGCAACGATGAATTCGCGCAAATGAAACTGCACACCGTGTATGGCCGCGACGCCATCGGCGGCGTGGAGCGGACCATCGGCGGCAGCAACCAGTTCCTGCGCTACGCCAAGGAAATCACCTATTCGCACCAGGAAAAATGGGATGGTTCGGGCTACCCCGAAGGCTTGGCGGGCGAAGCCATTCCCCTGTCCGCGCGCCTGATGGCGGTGGCCGATGTCTACGACGCCCTGATTTCGGCGCGTCCGTACCGGCCGGCCTTCACCCATGAAACGGCGGTCGAGCTGATCCGCCAGGGCCGCGGCGAGCACTTCGATCCGGACGTGGTCGACGCCATGCTGGTGGTCGAGGAAAAATTCAAGGCGATTGCCCAGAAATTCCAGGCTTCTCCCGACGCTGTGTTGCAGTAGTGGTAAGCCCGAGCATTTGTACAAATCAATATGATATAGTCAATCCAACTGCCGATGATGTGGAGCCCGAGTGATGCGGACGCAGGGATTCTTAGCTTTTGTTGTCGGTATTTGCCTGACAGTCTGGAGCTGCCTGCTGGTCGCTGACGCGCAGCAAAACCGGCTGCGCAACAATTTCCAGCGCGATACCGAAAAGGTTGCCAGCGACACCAATGTGCGCTTGCAGATCTATTTCGACATGCTGCTCAGCATCAAGGGCACCTTCGCCATCAATGAAGAGATCAACCGCGAGCAATTCGCCCGTTTCGTGCGCGAGTTGAACCTGACGCAGCGCTACCCCGGATTCCAGGCGATCCAGTTCGTCCGCTACCTCAAGGAAGACGAGCTGCCGGCATTCGCCTACCGGGTCATGCACGATACCTCGCTCGATGTGGCCGGCTACCCGAAGTTCAATATCCATCCGGTCGCCAAGCGCCAGGATCACTTCATTATCGAATACACCGAGCCGATGAAGGGCAATGAAAATGCCTTCGGCCTCGACCTGGCGGCGCTGCCGCCGCACCGGGCCGCGATCGAAGCGGGGCGCGACAGCGGGCAGATCATCGCCACCGAGCGCATCATCCTGGTCCAGGACAAGACCGGCCAGCCCGGTTTCGTGGCACGGGCGCCGGTGTACCGCCAGAACATGCCGCTGGGGACGGTCGAGGAGCGGCGCCGCGCGCTGTTCGGCATGGTGGCCATCGTGTTCCGGGTCAACAACCTGATGCGCGAAGTGATCGATCCCGCGCTGCTCGGCCACCTGAATTTCCGCATCCACGATGCCGGCAACCTGGCCCAGGGCGCGAGCCAGCTGGCCAGCAAGGACAACATCATGTTCGACACCTCGGCGCCGGAGCGGCCGGGCCTGGCGGGACTGGGCGCGCGCAAGCGCCTGAACGTGGCGCAGCGGCAGTGGGAAATTGAAATGAACGCCTTGCCGGGCAGCCGCTACAGCTGGGATCCGGGCACGGTGGTCCTGATCGGCATAGGCGGCATCCTGATCAGCGCCCTGATCGGCGCCTTGCTCATTTCGCTCGACCGCAGCCGTTCGCTGGCCGCCCAGGTGAAACTGGCGCTCGACGAGCAGCGCGCCTTCCAGGACAGCGCCAGCGTGGGGATCGCCCTGTTCTCGCGCGGCGTGATCACGCGCTGCAACCGCGGCATGGAAGAGTTGATGGGCTATGCGCCCGGGGCCCTGATCGGGCAGTCGGCCGGCATCCTGGTGCCGGGCGGCGATGGCAGCGCGCCGGAGCTGTTCGCGGTCGATCCCCTGACCCGCCGCCGGCAGAACGAACAGGACCTGGTGCGCAAGGATGGCACGACCATCTGCTGCCTGGTCAACGGCAAGGCGGTGGACGCGAACGACCTGTCCAAGGGCGGCGTGTGGGTGATCCAGGATATCAGCGACCGCAAGCATGCCGAGGCGGCGCTGGTCGATGCGCGCTACGGCCTGGAGCACAGCCTGGCGGAGCTGAAAAAGCAGAAAGTCAGTGTGGAATCGGCGCACAGCGACCTGTCGTCGGTGCTGGCCACGCTCAAGCAGGCGCAGACGAACCTGATCACGTCCGAGAAAATGGCCTCGCTCGGGTCGCTGGTGGCGGGCATCGCGCACGAACTCAATACCCCGATCGGCAACAGCCTGCTGACGGCGACCGCGCTGGCCGACATGGTGGCCGAGTTCGACAAGCGCTACGCCGAGGGCGGCATCAAGCGCTCGGCGCTGGAAGCGCACATGGCCGATACGCGCCTGGCCTGCGAAATCATGGCCAGTTCGCTGCGGCGCGCGGCCGACCTGATTACCTCGTTCAAGCAGGTGGCGGTGGACCAGACCAGCGACCAGCGGCGCCGCTTCGACCTGGACGACGTGCTGCGCGACACGCTGGCCACGTTCGCGGCCCAGCTGCGCCGGGTCGGCTGTGAAACCAGGGTCGATTGCCCGGCCGCGCTGATGCTCGATTCCTATCCCGGCAGCGTGGGCCAGGTGCTGTCGAACCTGATCAACAACGCCCTGCTGCATGCCTTCGACGGCCGCGAGAGCGGCACCATCTCGATCACGGCGCGCGACATGGGCGCCGAAGAAATCCTGCTGATCTTCAGCGACGACGGCGTCGGCATGCCGCCCAAGATCCTGCACCAGGTGTTCGATCCCTTCTTCACCACCAAGATGGGGCAGGGCGGTTCGGGGCTGGGGATGAACATCGTCTACAACATCGTCACCGGCATGCTGGGCGGCGCGATCACGATCGAATCGTCGCCCGAGCACGGAACCAGCGTCACGATCAAGATGCCGCGCAAGGCGCCCACCAGGGATGACGCGAGCGCGGACTTGTCGGTGCTGCTGATGTAGTGTTTGTCGTGGTGCATTTTGATGCACGGAAATGGCCGCTGACATCGTGCCGGCAGGTGTGGGGGTGCAGGCCCGTGGCCTCAAAAATGAGCTGTCTTGTTTGGTGCCTTTTTTCGCCTGGTTTGAACGCGATTTGTCTAGAAGTGTTCAATCTGCAAGGAGGACAGTATTCAATTTCTTGCTGAGCGGCTGGCCAGCCGGGGAGTAAAGGGACCCGTCCGTGCGGCCAGTCCGGCTCGAGCTCCGTGTCAGATACTGCCCGGGTCTCGAAGACGCGCATGCGGATCTTATCAGTCCGCTTCCGCCCGAGGCTGTGTAAGAACGCAGAAAAATTTGGCGTAAGAAAAAATCGCCCGATCAGAACGGCCGCTACGCGATTTTCTCGATGCAGGGAATGGTCACCCTACCCATGAAAATTTTGTGTTTTTGCGTTTTCACACAGCCTCGCCCCAAAGCCGCCAGTCGCGCCGCTGGCTACCTTTCTGCCCGACTAACCAATTCCTCAGCAATTGCCAGCAACTCCCGGTCATCCTCCAGCCCATAATAGGGTTTTACCCTGAGATGATTTCGAGGTTGGCGGGCTATTTTCTCCGGAGAATCGTCAAGGATGGTGATGCGTTCCACCGGATACCCATGGCTCTGCACACGCCGAAGGTCTTTGATATACACGTAGCCGTTAGACTGAGTATCCACGCGCTGAACGCACCGCTCTACCGCCCAAGAAAATTTCACGTCAAATTCAGCAAAAATCTCACCCACAACCGCGTCAACATATTCCTTCGACGAAGATGACCAAACAGCGAAATCGTAGAGCGGTTTTGTCGCGGAAAGCAGCTCGGAAAGAAATGGGCGCTTGTATACCAAATATGGCGGATATTCGAAATCCGCCTTCCGTGAAAGTCTTTCGGTAGTCGCATGCACAAGCGTCTCATCGAGGTCGAAAATCAGCAGATTTCTTGTCATGCATTGCCCAAAAAATTTATTTTTGAAGACAGCTTTTAATCGGTCGAAGTCAGCGAGTGCAATCCCGAATTTCAAAGCCATCGCCCAAGCATTCCTGAAGCGAGTGAAATAGACCTGCTGCCTCGACCTGAAAACGTTCACGCTCCACATCCGACCATGGTGAAGGTGCGGGTGGATAGCTCCAGTCAATGGATGTATCGAACCGTTCTATCAACTCTTCTGCCTGCATCATCACCGACGATGCAAGTTCAAGACTGTCCAGCTCAACAGGATATCCGAATCTGTCTCTAGCCAAGTCATTTTCAGACCAAAGGCAAATGCCAGAGCCTGGGTCGAAAAAGAATCGCAGTTTATAAGTTTTCATTGGCTCGATAAGTTCGTATGGCGGCTGCTGGCCCGAGACACGACCAATGCATCACCCTTGAAGAACACCACCCCGAATAGCCCGATTCTTCAATTCGAGAATCCAAGGGTTGCCGGTATCAGTGAGGCCGGATTCTATCGGCCAACCAGGTGCGGTTTCTACAAGGTGCATGAGCGATGAAGCGAGCCCGAAGCATCCATCTTCCCCAAAGAGTCCGAGAAGCGCAATTGCCTCTTCGTCGGTGATTGGCCGAGTGATTCCTCGATACTCGATTTCATATTTGCGAAGCGTCTCGACATCGCCGTCGTCCTCGCTGGGCAGCTTACCTAGCTCGACGAGCCTCCGAATTTCTGGTCGCATACCTATTCCTCGCCAAATGCCATGGTCTGCTGCTGGCCGGCGATCGACCTCCAAGTGCGGACGCTGACACTATGCTGTTTCAACGAAGGCTCCCAGTATCCGATCTCGCACCACGATTGCGCGTATTTGCGACTTCGTGTACTTGACTTCAGGATCACTGCCGACCTCGTCGCCAGCATGAATAAATTCTCCTTGATCAAAAGCGTGATAGACATCGTTGGCGTAACTGGGCAGCATTACCTCGTGCTGTGAAAGACAATACGAGCTGAGAGAATTCAGCGCGCAGTCAGCGACTTCAAAGCTCAGAGCATCCTCAAAATATTGGTGTGCGACTTGACGAGCAAAGTGATCCAAGAAGTCGCTCACTGTCATGCCGAAGGCACGTCGAGTCGCCTCAAAGGCATCGTGTGGCAACGGAGGAATTCCTCCTGTTGCAGAATATGCCTCATGCGCAAATTGGATCAGTAGATCGAGGTCGCTCATTGAATCCTAATGTGACCGGCCGGCAGCACGGTCAAGTGCCTGCTGGTCTAGTTAATAATGCCGTGTGTCCGGTCATGGCCGATTGTGCGCGGTCATGGTCCTGCAGTCTTCAGCGCCTGGCGCCCGGACCACGACGATCATACACGCTGCGTTGATTGAAAGCCAAGTTGTCGGAGCGGACGTTTGCGGAACGACTGCCATCGGTGCCTCTCGCCCCGTAGCCGCCATTCGCTTCCTCGATGAATTCTTAGCTCCAACACGCCATTTCATAAACGATTTCATACGGAGATGGCTCGTCATGAAGTGAGCCAGAAACGGCTTCGACGATTACCGCAGCGTCGCGCTCCAGCGCCACGATGGAGCACCGTGCATGGCTAAGCGCCGCCATTCTGAGTAAGTATGTTAGCTGTGCAGGCAAAGATACGCATAAGCCAGGCATCTCGGACACCCAAGATGATTGACCGTCAAAAACGACCCCGTTGCCATCACCGATCACAATGAGGTACCGCCCTGGTAGAAGGCCGGTGATCCACTTTGTTAGCTCTGACTCCGCCTTTTCCACGGAGCTGGTTTTGAGGGTTTCTTCCCCCGATACCAAGGCCGAAACGCCATCATGCAAAGAGATTGCACGATGCATCACGGGCGTCATAAGGTCGGATAGCTCGGGATGAAAAATCGGTTCGGCCAACGCGAGAAATTCCTGAAACTCAGGGTGGCGCGCACTAAAGGAATTTAGGATTTGTCGCTGCGAGTTGCGCGTCGCTAGGTCAAAAAGCCGGCGGTTCTTATGCATCATATATTTTAAGTGTTCGGGCACGCCAGCAAGAAATGCGTCGCCAATTTGGAACCATACAAATGGCCAAATATAAAATCATGACCGTCCGCTCATGGCCGATTCTACGCGGTCACGACGGCGGCGTCATCGGCACTTGCCCCCCGAAGCGGTCGTCCGATTATTCGCTCCCATAGCCGGCGGTCCAGCTATTCCATGCATCTTCGTTTCGCGCATAGACAGGAATGGGCAAGAAATTGCGGCGCTGTGGGAAGGGGTTGGACAAGAAATCTTCTGAGAACGAAATAGTGGGGCTGAGCGCCGCAAGGATGTTTGTCATAACAACGCCGGCGCATTCCCGTTCCTCATCCGTCGTATCGCCATCGAACTCGAACCGCACCAGTAGTTGCCCATCGTCGGCGATATCGAACGACACGGATCGCAGGCGTGGCGGAACTTCATCCAGTAAGGCGCGCTGCGCCGCGAGACGCACCTCGGATTCGGTTGGAAAAGCTGCTGTTTGCATGACCGATGTCTCGTATAGGTGGTAATGTCCGTTCCTGTTTAGGGTTGTAGGATGCCTGCCCTTTGTCGAGAATGCAATAGGGTCACTGGCCCATGCGGGCAGGCGTCGTACAAGCATCAAGGGAGGAAACCGCGGGATGTGTGTTGCGGCCAGATGTTCTACAGGCCTATGGGGATTTGACTGGTTGGATGACTACGAAATGCTCCAGTAGCCCTGCCAATATCGTCATGGGAACCAGGTTTGCTTCTCCGGCAGGACCACCCTCACTGCCTTTGGCTGATGCGCCAGTCGCTTTGAGGCGAAATCCTTGGCCATGACGTAGCCGTCCCCCTGCGGCGTGTTGTGGCGCCGGTGATGGTGGATCAGTTGTACGCATTGGATTACACCGCGTCATATCGCACCTCGCGAAACTGGTGGCGCCCTGATTGAGTAGTGCCGTGGCAAAGTCGCGGTAATAACCATGCCGGCACCGCAGTGAGGACAAACGAAGGTCGGTCGGGCCTCCTCGGTCTTCAGATCCACGGATGGGCCGGCCTCGACGGGAACCCGCAGCAATTGGCGTACGTGTGCGAGATTTCCTTTGCGCCCAGCATTGGCCAGCAGTCCGTAATGGCGAATGCGATGAAAGCCGCTTGGCAGAACATGCAGCAGAAAGCGGCGCATGAATTCAGACGCTGCAAGCGTCATGGCCTTGACCGGCGCTCTCCCTTTGGCACGATAGTCTTTCCAGCGGAACGTAACGCCCCGTTCATCTAACGCAATCAAGCGCTGGTTCGAGATCGCCACCCGGTGGGTATAGCGGGATAGATAGGCCAGCACGGCCTCTGGGCCAGCAAACGGCCGCTTGGCATACACCACCCATTCGCATTTGCGCAGCGGCGCCAACCAGTCGGTGAAGGCGCGCACTTCTGCCAGCCCTGCATAGTCGCCAAAGAACTGCAGTCGTCCGCTGGCGTGGGCCTGCGCAAGAGCTTCAAGAAAGCGCCGCCGGAACAGGTGCGAGAGCACACGTACCGGCAAGAAGAAGCCGTGCCTGCACGCTATCCAGCGCTCGCCATCAGGCGACAGACCACCGCCGGGGACGATGCCGTGCACATGCGGATGGTGGGTCAGCGCCGATCCCCATGTGTGCAAGACCATCGTCATGCCGATCTGCGCGCCCAGGTGTTTGGGGTCAGCGGCGATGGTGCGCATAGTCTCAGCTGCGATATCGAACAGCAGGCCATATACCACGGCCTTGTTGTACCAGGCGATGGCCGCGATCGGGGCCGGCAGCGTGAACACTACGTGGTAGTACTCGACCGGCAGCAGATCGGCCTGGCGTGCTTCCAACCAGCGTTTGGCCGCCTTGGCCTGACACTTCGGGCAATGGCGATTGCGGCAGGAGTTGTAGGCAATTTCAGCGTGACCACAGCCGTCGCAATGGAGCGCGTGTCCTCCCAGCGCCGCGCTGCGGCACTGTTCTATGGCCGACATCACCTTGAGTTGGCCCAGGCTCAATCGTTCCGTCTGCCGCCAGACTGGACCGTGGCGACGGAAGATGTCGGCAACTTCCAGGACAGGCCGAATCGCGCCCACTGCTGTTGCCTATCGCACCGCCTCCAACGGACTCACCACCTCTCGCAGGAGTTCTGTCGCGACCTGGGCATAGAGGGCTGTGGTGTCGAGCTTCTTGTGACCCAGCAGCACCTGGATGACACGGATGTCGACCTTCTGTTCCAGCAGATGGGTGGCGAAGCTATGGCGCAGCGTATGCATCGAAACACTTTTGCCGATTCCAGCCTCGTGGGCGGCCGCATGGATGGCACGGTTGAGCTGTCGGGCGCTGAGCTGATTGATGGGGTTGAGACCAGGGAAAAGCCATCCGCCATCTGGCATCTTGCCTTGAGCGCGTGCAACCCGCCACCACACGCGCAGGCGTTCGAGTAGCACCGGCGCGAGCATGGCGTAACGATCCTTCTGGCCCTTGCCTTGTTCTACGCGCAGTGTCATACGTTCGCTATCGATATCAGCGACCTTGAGGGCGACAACCTCGCTGGCACGCAGCCCCGTGGCATAGGCCAGCGCAAGCGCCGTTTGATGCTTGAGGTTACCAGTGGAAATAATCAGGCGACTGACTTCTTCACGGCTGAGTATCACGGGAAGGGTGTGTGGTACGCGCACCGGGCGCATTTTGGCCATCAATTCCGGATGATCGGCCGTTACGTCAAAGAAGAACTTCAGACCCGTGATAGCAGCATTGAGCGACATCGGCGAGGTACCCTGGTCAACCAGGTACAGCTGATAGCGCCGCAGATCTTCCCTGCTGGCCGTGTCCGGTGAGCGCTTGAGAAACTCTGAGAATCGGCGTACTGCTCGGACATAATGCTGCTGTGTCTTGGGCGCGAGCTTGCGCATGCGCATGTCGTCAATCATCCGCTGACGCAGCGGGCTGGGGGGATTTAATGGCGCTTTCATGGCTGGCTCCTGTCGGAAACGAGGCGGATCGCCTCTGATTCACGATAGAAACCGGAGCTATGGAGTCAACTACAAGTTGCGCTTAATCGAAGTCCTACCGCGGGAGCGGTTTAGTCCTCCTGGCCGGCTCCCGCCGATTGTACTCGACCGCGAACTGGCGTTGGCCGGCTTCACCGCTCGCGCCCCAAAGCCGTCGGTTGTCGTGCAAACGGAGGAACACGCCCGAGCCAATCGCAAGTGCCTTCATGTTTAGCCTGTTAACTGAGCCAGCATCCCAATTCCAGAACATCTTTCGCATTCGAAGCAAGCGCGAAGCACCACACAAGCGCCGCGACTGCGATGAGTTCCACCACGCAGCAAACACGTATCCTGTAAATCGCTCTTGTAAGCTGTGCATCGGCCACCGACTTGTGTTCGTTCGAAAGCAAGAAGAGCAAGAAACCTGCGTTTTTTGAATCTGACTCGGCAGCCTTCACGGAATATGGCCGTCCCAGTCTGTTGAAAATGGCGGGGAAACGGATTTCTAGAATCGCCATCAAGGAACTTGACCACCAGGTTGCAAACCCCGCCATGAGAATGAAGACTGCAATCGCAGCGGAGAAAACATACTCGTGTGGTGTGCAGCTCATAAGATGGGTTTGAGAATCACAATCGATATCCAGTCGGAAAAAGTCAATCCCTGCCTCGCTCGAACGACGGCTCCTGGCCGATCCTTGCCGATTGTACTCGACGGCACGTCTCCGCCATCAGGACCCGCCGCTGGCGCAACATTGCAGCCGCTCACGGGTAGCGGATGCTTACCATTCTTTGGTCACGTCAACGGATTGACCCGCAACGTATAGGTGATACGATTCGAAACCTTGGCTATCGACCTCAAGACACAGAACTGCGTTATTGGAAAACACCAGGCGGAGCCTATTGTTAGGCTGCCTGCTAACGGAGACGATTTTTTCCCCGAGTAAGTCCACCAAACTTTTCCCTCCCGTCGCAATGTCCGAATTTTCAGCAACGACCACTAGTCCTGACCCGTCATCAAGTTGAAAACCTGCTTCAATGTCGATTGCGGCGCCATCTTTTTGTTTTGGTTGCCCTGGAGTAGCTCCCTCTTCGCGTGAAAATGCCAGACGAAGATGGTGCCTTCCTATCGAGACGCTTATCAACTCTTGGGTCACCAGTTCTTCTAGCGGAAAATCCTCGGGAATCGAAAACCCTGTCATTCTTACGGTCCTTTAGGATAGTGTTGCCGTCCGCACCTGGCCGACCTCTGCCGATTGTACTCGACGGCAGAGCGACAGCTGCTGGCCGGACGCTCATCGCAACTATTTTCTATCGAAAGCATTTTTCACCCGCTGAAATTGTTCCGCGTGGTTTATTCAGCGTGTCCGAAAACAAGATGGATTGTCGAAAAAGACCAACCGAAATGAAGCAAAAAAAGACCGGGAGCGCTATGACCTTCATGCGATTCATATCGGTAGCCGGTCTAGGAGGTCGATAAGTTGACCTGAAATACTGCGCACTAAAGGCGACCGCTGCGATTGCGCAAAGTTGCAATAGTAAGCCCACGGCCACTCCTCCATGGCTTGGTGAGGGCGTTGCTTCGCACGAGCTAAACAGCATCGCGAAATCTGCAATTACGAGTCCGAGCAGCGAGATAAATAGAACGCATTTGCCAATCGGCGTGTACATTTCCGAACTCCATCAAACTACATATATGAGGAACGACGGCTCCTGGCCGACTTAAGCCACAAATCCGCCAAGCTCGTTGCGCGCCACCTTGGCAACGTGCTCGATGAGCGATAGCGGAAGGTTCGGTACGAACTGCGAGACAACGTACTGAAGTTTGCGATCGTCGCGGAATACCTCAAGCACGATTTCCTTCTCGGCACCATGTCGATAAACTTCAAAGCCGAGGCCATCCCGCAGGTGAACTTCACTAGCGACCAAGAACGAGTATTCGACTTCATCAAAATTCATCTGTTTCTGCTCCGTTCGAGTGGCCAATCTGGCCGCAATGACCGGCCGCTCCTGGCCGTTTGCAGCGGTTGGCTTGCGCGCATGTCACTGCGCCCCTCATACTAGTCGGCAGGCTCAACAATCTGAAGGAAAATCTGCAATATTTCGCCTAGGTTGGCAACGCCGCCGCTTCCCACGAACCTACCGTTCTTTACCTCAGACTGAACCCAATCTGAATCGGTGCGTTCGCTACGCAAAAAACGCGTGGTCACATGGCCCCAAGGCGTTTCGACCAAATCGATTTCTACAAGCCAGCCAGGATTGTCGAGCGTCGTGATTGATACTCCATAGCTGTGTTCCCAATCGCCGTCACACCGTCCCTTGTACCAAGCTTCGATGCCGCTCATAAGAGCAGCTTTGTTCATGATTGCTCCATTTGAAGATGTCTCCGAATTGCAGCTTCGATTGTCTGTTACTGGCCGGACACTGCCGATTGTGCTCGACGGCAGTTGTGCTTCAAAGACTTGGCGGCAACAGGCGCTTACTGGCCGCCCGGGCGCCGCGTGACGGTTCACTGCAACGGAAGAACCAGGAACTTTGCCTTGCCCAGTTGCAGGATCGGAAGCCAGGGAGGGTTAATCACATCGATGCGATGAACGCCCATGTGGTCGAAGTCAGCTAAAGAATAGGTCCAGCCGGTCATCTCTGGATATTCCTTAAAAAGTCCTTGGTGACGATCTGCTTGACCTCGCGAAACGAGATCAGCCTCGACGCCAAGGGTTTTCAGGAATGCCAGTTCCTGTTGCGCCTGGTTTCGAACGTCTTTTAGCATGCTGTCGGCCATTTTCCTAAATTCTTTGGATCGCGACTGCTCGGCCAGCAATTTTTTCGACGCTTCGGAAACGCGCAGGTATAAGCTGTTTGCGCCACCGTGATAACCGATTAGGGCAAAGTTGCTGACGATTTTGCGCCCTCCTGCTGGGAAGACATAGTTCGCGCACGAAGAAAGACAGTATTCCAGCACCTTCACGTCAAGATTGTTCGCGCGCACCCAACTTCCCAGTGAAATTCCGGTGAGTACGCTGCCTCCTACGCTCCGAATAGAAAGCACTCTCGGTTTCTCTTTCAGACTTCCATATAGCTTGAATAGGCGCTGGTTTGCCTTCATGTCGAGCGCGCCCACATAGGCAAGTTCGCCATCAATGACATATACATGCGTAGTGACTGGGAGCGTGTCGGCGTAAACGGCAGCCATCCCGGTTAGAAGTAGTAGACAAAATAGGACTGTTTTACGCATTTTCTTGTTTCGTTATGCTTCTGGCCGGGAGCTGGCAACATAGGTTCCGAGCCGTTGAATCGCTCACTTTGCCGCAGCCTCGTGATTGCTAGCGCGATATGAGGGTACGCCAACGCAGCAACGTCGTGACGGCTCCAGCAGAGTTCTCCCTCGGTAGGTCAAGCCCCATCCCGTTAGTTTCAATGTCCACGAGAAAATCAACGATCTCGGATTCCGTTGCAGCGGACCGGAGAAGCGATAAGACACGGGCCACGTAACCTTCGTATTCATCCCTTGCTTCGGGAACGCCGGCCACACCGATGGGATCCCACAAGTAATGAAGGACCTCGCTGATCGCTCGATGCAATTGCCGATCCTCCGGGCCGAGCCCTTGTGCCATGCATTGCCTCTTTGTTTATGCTTCAGAAGATTTGCCTGATTCCCGAGCGTCCGCACCTGGCCGGCTCCCGCCGATTGTACTCGACGATTGCGGTGCAGTCCGATCTCGGCCGCAGCCGCCCCGAAGCAGATGGTCAGATCCCGTAATTGGCGGAGGGAAGACCGTCAAACGCTCTTGACTCCTAGCTGATGGGGCCGGACAAGCGGTAAATAGACCTCTTGCAGTTCGGCCTCCGTCGTCTGATAGGCGTCCCGTTCCACGTTAAATTCCAGGCCTCGCTCTACGAGGATGCCGAGCACCGATTCACTTCCGGTATCCGGCACGATGAACACGCAGCCACCTGGCTCGTGCCGTATTAACAAACCGCCATCAGGCAGGCGATAGTGGAACGTCGAGGCGTGCCCCTTGATGGCATCCTTACTGACCGGCTGCGCCAAGCTGCGTGCCAAGGCCTGCGCCTCCCGCATCAAATGGTCCCGCTCCGCCTGCATTTGGAATTGATGTTCCAGGGCCGCGCGCGCCTCATTCTCGCGCAGCAGGTTGGCGGCCTCCAGCACCTCCTGGTCGCGCCGCCGCCGTTCGAGCAGACAAACATGGCGAGCGTTTTCCTCGGCCAACTGGGCCGCTGCCTCGTGCTCGAGCCGGATTTGAATTGCGGCCGCCTTCGGGTTGAAAATCCAATGTTTAAAGCGCGCATCCTGAACCAGCAACCGTTCAAATTGTTCGACGGTCTCCAACTTGCCCTCAGGAATATGCATTTCGATGGCGGGCAATCCAAATTTTTCAATCGCCGCGCGCTTGTGGGCATCAAGATGATGGGCATAAGTCACTTCCAGCAGCAGCTCCCGGCCCTTCACTTGCATCACGACACTGGGGCGACGCGGGTGTACGCGCCGGTCGATGCCGGCCGCCTCCACTCGCAAAGTTCTACTTGATATGTTTTCCTCGCGCCTGATCGGACCGAACGGGCCGTTGAGCGACGCGGTCACGGTCAAGGGCGGCGTGGTGAAGACACCCCGCTCACCAATCAGCTCCTGCGCCAGACGATTGAGCACCGCGTCGATCGCGTATTGGCATTCGGTGCCCGAAGCGTGCGCGAATGAATGGGCCTTGAAGTCGCCATGCCGGGCGATCAGCGTTTCATCGCAGGCTAGGCAGCGGCAGCGGCATGCTTTGCCGCGCCGCGCGCTGTCGACGTGGATTAGCTTCCCGAGCTCATCCTGCGCGAACACGACCATGCGGTCGTGCAGCGCGGCGAGCGAAATTTCAGGATTGACGGCGAAAAATCGCGCAGATTCTGACACTTGAATTTTCCCCTAGCAATTCGTCGAGGTCCTGTCGCGGACAAGCCCTTCCCGTGCAAGTGTTGATAGCCTTAACCATCAAAAGAAAGTCCGCTGCTGGCCGGTCCCTGCCGAAGATGTCATACATTCTACATCTCCGGTCGCCTCAGAACAAATCCGCAAGGCCCAGCTGCTGCCCGATGCCCAGCCTGTCATCAGCGCATAGTTAAGCTCCTAATATGGAGGTGATCATGAACACGCAAACAGCATCGAACCCATCCAACCGACCCGTTTGGAACAAAGCCAAACTTGTTGGCCAGAAGTCGCCGCTCAGGCTCAGCGAGATCTGGGCAATCAGAGTGTGACTAGAAATTTACGAACGCGTCCGCGATCTAGCGCTATTCAATCTTGCTATCGACAGCAAGCTCAGGGGCTGTGACCTGGTCCAGCTTCGGTTGCGCGACGTCGCTAATGGCGGCCGGGTCAGTGCCCGAGCCATCGTCATGCAACAGAAAACTAAGCAGCCCGTACAGTTCGAGCTCACGAAAGGAACGCGACAGAGCTTGACCGACTGGATCGCGCGCGCCGAACTGAAAGCCGGCGACTTCCTTTTCCCGAGTCGCATCCACGATTCTCCACACCTTTCGACTAGGCAATACGCCCGAATCGCACACCGCTGGTTCGCGGCAATTGGCTTAGA
Organism: Pseudomonadota bacterium; assembly: GCA_040388805.1. Taxonomy (GTDB): domain Bacteria; phylum Pseudomonadota; class Gammaproteobacteria; order Burkholderiales; family Burkholderiaceae_D; genus Telluria_A. Next base: position 2,208 of record JAZKBE010000097.1, on the reverse strand, counting down.
CCCCGCCGCTTATGGCACGCATACAATGCGCCGGACGAAGCCGACGCTGATTTATCGCCGCACCAAGAATCTCAGGGCGGTTCAGCTGTTGCTTGGTCATACTCGTCTCGAGAGCACAGTCCGATACTTAGGGATCGAAGTCGACGACGCGCTGGAGATGGCTGAGCAAACGGACGCATAGGCTTCGGGCGGCGCCAGCCGCCCCGAAGCGGCCCTTGGTAACCATGAGATTAATGCTCATCACGTCGTCAGAAACCCCCGCACCAAAACAAGGTATGCCCGCCTAAGGAAGTACTGATGAATTCATGAGGGCGGACTTGGCCGTGAAGAAAGACGCCCTCCGGCGCTTCAAATTCTCGCAATAGCCCGCTTATTGCTGCAAATTTGCGCTTGCTGGACGCCTTTTCACTGGCCAACTCACCACACTAGCGCTCAATTGCTACCAAGTACAGGTAAGTTAAAACCGCCAACGAAGGGAAGTGGTGATGCTGCGGCTCGCTTGATCGGGAGTCTCACCGATCAATGCGCGAGCAGGGCGTTCGCTCCGCAGCAACAACACTTCGCTTACAACGCTGAGCGCATCACTGAGGTCCAGTTTGTAGGCAATCGCCAGCGCGCTGCCACGCTCCCCATTCGGATCGGTCGCGATCACGTCATCTTCGATGGCGCGGAATCGGTCATGACGCACTGTCAGCGTGCCGGCGCCCACGCGCCGGCTGGCCAGCGCGTACCACGCACGAAAGTCGAGGGCTGCAGCGCGCGGTCCCATTGCGGTAGCGCCGGTGAGGTACTGGAACATCCACTCCCACTGCCCGGTCCGCAGGCGCATCCCGGCATGGTTGAATCGGGTCCCCCAGCTATATTGGCCCGCTTTGACAATCAAAGGGTCGCCGCGGTTATCGTAATGCATCGCGGAGACCTCGACTATCCCGGCATACGAATAGTTCACGCCCACATAGTAGCCGGCGCGTCCGTCAAGTTCGCGGAATAGTTGAGTATCACGCGTTTGCAGATTGATGGGTCCGTCCGCGCGGTAGACCGGAAGATCAGCCAGTCGAATCGACTCGCTCACGCCGGTAATACGGTCACCCACGCCCCATCCGCGCCACGCCAGCAAGGTGCCGGCGGGATCGTTACCGTTGAAGGCGGCGGCTGTTGCGCCAAGATCATGCGGTGACCCAGACGCACGTCCCCGGTAAGCGAGATTGGCTTCGATTCCTTTTGACCGCAGCTCTTCGCCAACCCAGCTGTTGACGGCAGAGGCAGAAATGGTTCGGGCCGGAAGCCACGTGCGTTGATCGTAATCTTGCTCCTGGTTCAGCGGCGGGAAAAACAAGCCTGCCTTGACACGGACTTTCCACTGGCTCACTGGCACGGGATTCCAGCCAAGCCAGGCTTCCTGCACATCGAGCAATTGGTCCCTGTCCTCATACGCATTGATTACAGCAACAGCCGTTACCGCGTCGCCTAGCTCCAGTTCCGCTGCAAGGATCGCTTGGCCCAGACGAACCTGGGATCCACCACCGTAGCGGGTCTTTCCCATGCCTTCCCGGATCCAGCTGCGCTCTCCCACCTCGCGCAGTGCCCGTACATCAACCTGGCCGCTCAGCTCCACAGCGCTTGCCGCCGGAAGGTAGACGAGCCAAAGCGAGCAAAGGGCAAGAAACCAGCCAGGCCTTAGCGCCGTGCTGCCGACGATGAAGTGACACACACGGTGGGCGGGGTTGGAAGTGGCTGTCATGATCGACCCAGGGAATCCATCAGTTTGAAAATACCCGGCCAACAGCGGGCCAAGTCGGGTGGGTGCAATATCGGCCCGCCGTATGTGCGCTGCCGGCCAGAAAAAACATCGACAGGAGGATGCCTTCAGCGATAGCGCGTCAATCAATCAGGGAGGCAAGTGCAGCGTCCATGCTGGCTCAGTTCTTTATTATTGGCAAGCTTTTGTCGCCTGACTTCTGGCGACCACCTTTGGCCATGCACTTACAGTCTTGTTTGGCGTGGGCTCGCGCGGTGAGAGCGTAGCTGCCGGTTGCGCTGGAGCAGGCCTACAGCAGAATCTACGTTGGTCGCACCTGCCGCCGAATCCTTATATTTTTTCTTCGCAAACAGACTTTTTCACGGCCAAGTCCGCCCTCATGAATTAATCAGTGCTTCCCTAGTGTGGTGAGTTAGAAATTCGCAGACAAAATCGTTCGATGCTTGCGA
>JAZKBE010000096.1:0-26566 GCA_040388805.1 Pseudomonadota bacterium | reverse complement strand
CCGCTGACCTCTTGCATGCCATGCAAGCGCTCTCCCAGCTGAGCTATACCCCCCCGTCCGGCGAGCAGAATTATAGCCGAGCATTCGCATCTTGTGGGATCAAAAATTGCGGCATCGCTCCACGCTGACTTTTTTTGCTACGCTGGCAGCCGAAACCACGATCTCGATCGCGCCATCCGATGCTGCGCTGCTGGCCACCCGCTTGCCGTTCGCGGCAAAACAGGCGGCATCACCGGCGCCGTGAAGTCTGATCAGGTAACTGCGGCGTTGCGGCGCCTTGGCATAGCTGCCGCGTGCCGGGCCGATGTCGATGCGCATCGCGCCCTGGCCGAAGTGCAGGGCAGTACGGCTGGCGCGGCCTTTGGTCCGGAATTCTTCGGTGACATCATCATCTTCGACCAGCATCGCTTTTCCGTCCGCGCCTGTGAACACATCGACGACCAGGTGCGCTTTGTCGATGAAGGCCGTGCTCTTGGCAAAGCCGTAGCGTGGGATCAGTGCTCCCGCCTTGACCATGACCGTGATCTCGTCACCACCCGCCGCTGCGCTGTTGACGCCACCGCCATCGATCACCCGTTCCGGCCGCAAATAATTCCACCATTTTCCAGGCGGAAGCCAGAACGACTGCGCATCCGCGCCGCTGGTAAATGGCGCCACCAGCAGGTCCGGTCCCCACATGTATTGCAGGTCGTGCTTCCATGCAGCTTCTTGGGCGGGATAGTCCAGCAGCATCGCACGCACCATCGGCATGCCGGTCGCCTGCGTTTCATGCGCGGCAGAATAGATGTAAGGCATCAGTTCATAGCGCAACTTCGCGAACTTGTGAGCCACCGCCTGCTCACCTGCCGACCGGTCCAGCGGCCAGCGCGACGGGCCCATGCCGTGCGGCTTCCAGATGGGCGAAAAGCTGCCCATCGCCATCGACCATTTCTTGTACAGCTCCGCATCCGGCCCCGTCTTGCTATCCCAGTCAAAAAAGCCGCCGGCATCATGCCCCCAGTACGGAAAGCCCGACAGTCCCGCCAGTTGCATGCCGCGAATCTGCAGTTTCATTTCTTCAAAGCTGGGCTTGATGTCACCGCTCCAAAGGGTGGCGTAGCGCTGCGCGCCCGACCCCATGCCGCGCACCCACACGAACGGGCGCTTCTTGATGTCGGACTGGTCCCAGCCGTCCTTGACCAGGCTCTGGCTGATCAGGAAGAACCAGTAATTGCGCATTTCCGCATAGCTGTGGCCGTTCGCCAATGTCGTGTGCGCGGGCGCAACGCCCATCTCGTCGAACTCGTCGATCCACAAGGCATCGCCCGGGAATTGCAATTGCGGGCGCAGCGATTTTTCGTACAGCAGCTTCCAGAACCAGGTCCGGAATCCTGCGTTGCTCAGGTCGGGCGCGCTGTCGCTGAAGTCGATTTTGCCCGGCTCGGGCAGGTTGTATGCCGGCCGCCATCCTTCGCTGAACTGCGCAATGCAGCGGTTGAAATCAAGCGTACTCACCAGCCCTTGCTTGTCCATCCAGTTCTTGAACGCGGCTGGATCGGGGAAGCGCGTGCGGTCCCATTCGACTTTCGAACGGCAGCGCTCGCCACCGGCCGCGCGCCAGCGGTTGTCGTTGACCAGGTGGTCCAGCGGAAAGCCCGCAGCGCGGTGCTCGTCCACTTTGCGCACCCACCAGGCGGCGTCGGACGGGGTAGGGGACGTGTGGTCGTGGCCCTTGTCGGACAAGGCCAGGCCAAACATGGACTTCGGCGGCAGGCGCGGCTTGCCGGTCAGCGCCACGTAATGCTGCAACACGTCCTTCGGCTGCGGCCCGGCAATGAAGAAATAGTCCATGCGCCCGCGGCCATCCCAGGTATCGATGGCCATGTCGTAGCGCCCGTCCACGCCAAACTGGAAGGTATTCGGGAAGGTGCTGTTCAGGAAGACACCGTAGCCCTTGCTCGATATGTAGAAGGGCACCAGCAGCGGCGCCTGGTCAATCTGGTTCGCCCCGTAATTGCGCGCGATGCGCTGTCCCTTGAGGTCGACCGTGTCGGCGCGGCCAAAATAGCCGTGTCCCAGCGCCGTGAAATGTTCCCCCGGATCGTGCACAAAGCCACGGGTGATGCTGGCGCCACGCCAATCGGTGGCGCCATTTTCCTGCAGAACCGGCGCCTGGCCATGCTTCTGCCAGAAGGTGACAGCCAGGCTTGCGCGGTCGACCTGCATGCGCAGCACGCTGTTGTGCAGGCTGACTTTGCCACCTTCCTGCGTGACGGCGAGGCGTCCTCCGTGGCGATGTGATTCGACCATGTCGTAGGCGTCGTCGGGCAGGTAAGCTTCGTTGGCGCGACGCGCCTGCAGCCGCACAATATGCTCGCCATACGGCGTAATCCTCAGTTCCTTGCCGTCCGCTCCCTTGATCAATACGCTGTTCGACGCCGCGGTCGAAGCAATCGGCAAGGCCGCTAGCGCGAGCAAGAGCAAAAGGGAGCGAATCATCAGTTTCCTTGGTCAATCCGCTCAAAAGGTAGCGGTACCACCGCATGATAAACCATCTTTCTACGACGTGGGAGACACTTTCCGCGCTACCGGTCTTCCCGCGCCTTGTTAGAGATGGCGCAATGGACGAACACCGCAGTCGCTTCACTCTGGGCCATCAGCGAACTTCCAGCCTGGAGAGATCAACATGTTCAACGTCACTCAAAGCGCGCTTCGCCTGCTGCTCGCGGCAGCGCTGGCGCTCGTCCCCACCCTGGGGGATGCCCAGGAAGCACGCCCGTGGACCGGGGAAAACTGGGTCGCCACCTGGGCCACCGGCCCTGCCGGCCCGCCATCGAATAGCCAGTTGCTGCGATTCAATCAGCAAACTGTGCGCCTGATCGTGCACACCAGCATAGGCGGCAGCCAGGTACGGGTTCGCCTGTCGAACGAGCACGGCAATTCGCCGCTGCGCATAGGCGCCGCGCATGTTGCCTTGCGCATCGCCGGGGCCGTTATCGTGCCCGGATCGGACCGGGTGCTGACGTTCAGCGGCTCCCCGACCGTCGTCATTCCACCGCGCGCGCCCGTGCTCAGCGATCCTGTCACGCTCCTGGTCCCGCCCATGTCGGACCTGGCTGTCAGCCTGTATTTCCCCGGCGCCGCGTTCGGCACCACGGTGCATGGCCTGTCCTACCAGACCAGCTACATTTCGGTTGCGGGAAACTACGCCGGCGCCACCAGCATGCCAGTCCAGCAGGCCATGACTTCCTGGCCTTTCCTCACGGAGATTGATGTGCAGTCCTCCTTCCTGGACGCGTCCATTGTTGCCTTCGGGGACTCGATCACCGACGGCGCCTCGACCATCTACGACGCCAACCATCGCTGGCCCGACTTTCTTTTCCGGCGCTTGCACGCGCAGCAAAATTCGCTCAGTGCTGCCACCGCCGAACAGAATTCGCTGCTGGCTCAGCGTGCGCTGGGCGTGGCCAACCGCGGCATCGGCGGCAACAGGCTCTTGCGTACTTTGCCTTCATCGACCGTCGGCCCTGCCGGCCTGGTCCGATTCGATCGCGACGTCCTGGCGGCCGCGGGCGTGGAATATCTGATCGTTTTACTCGGGATAAATGACATCGGTTTCGCCGGGGCCTTCACGCCGGCCAGTGAAGCCGTGAAGGCGGAAGACTTGATTGCAGGCTACCGCCAACTGATCGCCCGTGCGCATGCGAAAGGCATTGTCGTGTTCGGCGGAACGCTGACGCCATTTGAAGGGACCGGGGTTCCGGGTTTCTATACGGCCGACAAGGAGGCAGTGCGGCAAGCGGTCAATGCCTGGATCCGCACCAGCAACGAGTTTGACGCCGTGATCGATTTCGACCTCGCCATTCGCGATCCGGGCAACCCGGCGCGCATCCTGCCTGTGTTCGACAGCGGCGACCATTTGCATCCCAACGATGCGGGCATGCAAGCCATGGCCAATGCCATTCCGCTGAGCCTGTTCAGCGACTTTGCCTTCGCAAAATTAAGACAAACCCCGGGCAAGTAAGGTCGTTCACCGTACCGAACCTTCCTCGTTGGCGATCACGACTGCGGCGCTGTACACGTCGGGCGCCACCCAGGTCGGTATCCGGTGCGGGCCCAGGCGCCACACGGTTTCATGGCCGTTGTCGATCAGCATGGTCTTGCAGCCCGCCCGGTTGCCGGCTTCAACGTCGTTGAGCACGTCACCGACCACCCACGACGCTGTCAGGTCCAGGTCATGTTCGCGCGCCACCGATTGCAACTTGTCGGCGCCGCAATAGCCATCGAGCGACAGGGCTTCACGGAACAGCAGGTCGGCCAGGCGGTCGCGCACGGCGTCCGCCGCTTCGTTGCCGACAATGAAGATACGGTAATCCAGCCTGGCCAGTAGCCGCAATGCTGCGCCGGCCCCGCTGCACAAATGCATGCCCAGCGGATCGGCGTCGCGCGGATGGTGTTCGACCAGGGTGCCGTCCTTGTCGAAGAAGATAGCCTTGACGCTCATGAGGAAGTCCCCGCGATGATGAGAATGGTTGGATTCCCATCGCGCGTCCTGGTTCCTGCGCTGTCACGCTGGCTGAAGCTGGATCAATGCCTGTGCTGTGCACGCTTGATTTGCGCCTGCGGCCGCGTATGTTGGCAGAGGCGACTGCCACAGCGCCTGACGGCGCCGCGGCGGTGCTGCCGCCGACTGGTTCCTCGGCGGCAGCAGCTATTTGCTGCGGCAGTGAATCCGGTACTGCACCGGGCTCATGCCGGTGTGCGCCTTGAACTGGCGGCTGAAGGCGCTGTGGTCGGTATAGCCGCAGGCGTAGGCCACGTCGGCAATGCTCTGGTCGGTCCGCGATTCGATCATGGTCATGGCGCCGGCCAGGCGCGACTGCAGCAGCAACTGGCGCGGCGAATAGTGGAACACGCGCTGGAACAAGCGCTCCACGCGCGACAGCGACAGCCCGGCCTGGGTGGCCAGGTCTTCCATGCACACATTGCCGTGATAATTTTCGCGGATGTGGGCGGCGATGTCGGCAATCTTGCGGTACACCGGATGCAGTTCATCGGCCAGGCCCAGGTCCTGCGACGTGCCGGCCACGCCCACGATGGCGCCCGATTCGTCGCGCAGCGCGGTCTTGTTGGTCAGGCACCAGCCGCGCGAACGGGTAGGGTAGAGGTGCAGTTCCAGGTGCTTGGACAACTGGATGCCGCTGTCGATCACCTGCTGGTCCTGCGCCATGTAGCTTTGCGCCAGCGCCCTGGGATGGACTTCCAGCGCGGTCTTGCCGATCAGTTCATCCTTGCTGCGCAGGCCGCAGCGCCGCACCAGCGTATTGTTCACGCTCAGGTAGCGGCCGTCGCGGTCCTTGACGAAAAAAGCCACGTCGTTCAGCGCATCGAACAGGCTTTCCAGCGTCGGCAGGTCCACCGCGCGCAGCGACGGCATTGTGCTCAATTCCATGGTCGGTTCTCCGGCAGTGACAATGCTTTAGTATAGATCGGGAATTGCCAATTGTGCCGATTTCGGAACCAGGAGCTTGGCCAGGCATCAAGACCCGGGCCCGCGCCGGGCGCACACTGTCATCTTCCAGCACCCCTTTCAAAGGTCCCATCATGTGGCAAGGCGTTATCCCCGCAGTCAGCACCAAATTCACCGAAGACGACAAACTCGATTTTGCCGAAATGGAGCGCTGCTTCGCGCTGCAGATGGCGGCCGGCTGCGATGGCCTGATCGCCTGCGGCTCGCTGGGCGAAGGCCCCATGCTGTCGCACGCCGAACGGCTTGACGTGCTGCGCGTGGCCAAGCAGGTCGCCGCCGGCAAGCCGGCCCTGCTGACCATCGCCGAAGCGGCCACGCGCGAAGCCTGCGCCCTGGCCGAAAAAGCCGCCCGCGCCGGCGCCGACGGCCTCATGGTCGTCCCCAGCACCATCTACCACAGCAACCACCGCGAAACGGTGGCCACGCTGCGCGCCATTGCACAGGCGGCCGACCTGCCCATCATGATCTATTCGAACCGCCTGGCCTACCGGGTCGACGTCAGCAACGACATGCTGGAAGACCTGGCCGACGACGCGCGCTTCGTCGCCATCAAGGAGTCGTCCGACGATATCCGCCGCAGCACCGAAATCATCAACCGCTTCGGTTCGCGCTACGCGCTGTTCACCGGTGTCGACAACCTGGCCTTCGAAGCGCTGGCCGTGGGCGCGGTGGGCTGGGTGGCAGGGCTGGTGCTGGCATTCCCGCGCGAGACGGTGGCCATCTTCCGTCTCATGCGCGCCGGCCGCCAGGCCGAGGCGCTGGCCATCTACCGCTGGTTCCGCCCGCTGCTGGACCTGGACGTATCGACCTACCTGGTCCAGAACATCAAGCTGGCCGAAGCCCTGGCCATCGGTTCCAACGAACGCGTGCGCGCGCCGCGCATGCCGCTCGAAGGCGAACAGCGCGCCCGCGCCGAACGCATCATCCATGCAGCCATTGCCACGCGACCGCAGCTGCCCAACCTTGCCTGACGCGGTGACGCGCGCGCACGACATCATCGTCATCGGCGCCGGCATTGTCGGGGCCGCGTGCGCGCTCGCGCTGCGCCGTGAAGGGCTGGACGTGGGCCTGGTCGACGCCGCGCCGCCCGGTTCCGGCATCACCGCCGTCGGCATGGGCCACGTGGTGGCGCTGGACGAAAACGCGGCCGAACTGGCCTTGTGCCAGCTGTCGCAGCAGCTGTGGAACAGGTTTTACGAAGACCATCCCGGCATCGGCGAACCAAGCCGCTGCGGCACCTTGTGGGTAGCGGAAGACGAACACCAGCTGCACGAAGCGCAACAGCGCGCCCAGCGCCTTGCGGCCGACATGGTCAGCGGCGACCGCCTGCGCCAGCTCGAACCGGCATTGCGCCCCGGCCTGGCCGGTGGCGTGCTGGTACGCGGCGACAGCGTGGTCTATCCGCCCGCGGTGGCCAGCTTCCTGGCCAGCCAGCTGGCCGACGCCGGCGGCGCGCTGTACATCGGCCAGCGCGTGACGGCCATCGGCGAGCGCGAAATCACCCTGACCAACGGGCAGCGCATGCGCGCCGGCGGCATCGTGGCCGCGGCCGGGCCGGGCGTGGCCGCGCTGGTGCCGGGCGTGCCGGTGTTCGGTCGCAAAGGCCACCTTGCCATTACCGACCGCTATCCCGGCACGCTCACGCACCAGGTGGTCAGCATGAATTACGGCCAGCCTTCGGGCGGCGCCGATGCCCTGGCCGTGGCAGCCAATGTGCAGCCACGCACCACGGGCCAGTGGCTGGTGGGCTCCTGCCGCCAGGACCGCCAGCAGGACAACAGTATCGACCCCGCGGTGCTGGGCGCCGTGCTGCGTTCGGCCATCGCCTTGCTGCCTTGCCTGGCGCAGATGACGATCCTGCGCGCCTGGGCCGGCATGCGCCCCGCAACGCCGGACGGCCTGCCGCTGATCGGCGCCCATCCCGCGCGGCCCGGCGTGTGGCTGGCCTGCGGCCATGAAGGCCTGGGCGTGACCACGGCCTTCGGCACCGCACGGCTGCTGGCCGACCAGGTCATGGGCCGCCCGTGCAGCATCGACGCCAGCCCGTACGCGCCCGCGCGTTTTGATTTGATCAGGAGTGCTTCCCATGGCAGGTAGCGATGTGCTGGTATTTGTCGACGGCCGCCCGGTGCGCGTGCCCGCGGGCGCCAGCGTGGTGGCGGCGCTGGTGCTGGCCGATCAGCTATGCACCCGCATCTCGGTCAGCGGCGAGCCGCGCTTTGCGCTGTGCGGCATGGGCCAGTGCCAGGAATGCCGCGTCACCATCGACGGCGTGCCGCATCGCCTGGCATGCCAGGCGCAGTGCTCCTCCGGCATGCTGATCCACACGCGTCCGAAGGTGGCGCCATGAAGCCCGCGCTGCTGGTGCTGGGCGCCGGACCTGCCGGCCTGGCTGCTGCCGAAGCAGCGTCGCGCGACGGCCAGCCGGTGCTGCTGGTCGACGAAAACCACGCGCCCGGTGGCCAGATCTGGCGCGGGGCCGCCGCCCATGCGACGGAAAAGGCGCTGCGCGAACGCCCCCACGTGCGCCTGCTGATGGGCGCGCGCCTGGTTGGCACGGCGGGTCCTGGCGCACTGCTGCTCGATACGAAGGAAGGTGCGCGCGTGCAGCCCTGGGAACGCCTGGTCCTGTGCAGCGGCGCGCGCGAATTGCTGCTGCCTTTCCCCGGCTGGACGCTGCCGGGCGTGACCGGCGCCGGCGGCCTGCAGGCGCTGATCAAGGGCGGGGTGCCGATCGCAGGCAAGCGGGTCGTGGTGGCCGGGACCGGGCCGCTGCTGCTGGCCGTGGCCGACACCGTGACGAAGCAGGGCGGCCAGGTCGTCGCGATTGCAGAACATCGCGCCAGGGCAGAACTGGCCAGGTTTGCAGGCCAGCTGGCGCTGCGGCATCGCGCCAAGCTGTGGCAGGCCGCGCATCTGCTTGCGGGGCTGCGCGGCGTGCCCTACCTGGCTGGCGCCACGCTCAGCGAAGCGCGCGGCGACGGCCGCCTGGCCAGCGTGGTCATCGACGAACGCGAGCTTGCGTGCGACTTCCTGGCCTGCGGCTTTGGCTTGCTGCCGGCGCTGGAAAGCGCCCACCTGCTGGGCTGCGCCAACGGCGATGGAAAAGTATTGGTGGACGCGCAGCAGAAAACCAGCGTGGCCGGGGTATGGGCTGCCGGCGAATCGACCGGCATTGGCGGCGTCGACAAGGCGCTGGCCGAAGGCCGGATCGCGGGACTGGCCGCAAGCGGAAAAGCGGCATCGCGCGCCGACGAACGCGCCCGTAGCAAGGCGCTTGATTTCGCCAGCCTGCTGGCGCGCAGTTTCGCCCCGCACGCCAGCCTGAAGGCGGCGTGCAAGCCCGATACCATCGTTTGCCGCTGCGAAGACGTACGCGCCCGTGAGCTTGCGCCGCACGCCGAATGGCGTTCGGCCAAGCTGCAAACGCGCGCCGGCATGGGCGCCTGCCAGGGCCGCGTGTGCGGCGCCGCCTGCAGTTTCCTGTACGGATGGGACGCGGCAGGCGCGCGGCCGCCCGTATTTCCCGTCAGTGCGGCCACGCTCGCGGCAGTCGATCCGCCGGCTTAGTCCGGCGTACCGTCGCTGCGGCGCCCCACATTGCTCTGTTGTTCCTGCCTGGTGCCCTCATCCACAGGGGGCGGCTTGTTGGCGCGGTTCGACAATCCGGTATCGTCGTCCATCTTGTCGTCGGCCGGCAGCTTGCTTCCTGCGGGCTGGGTCGGTTCCTGATGTTCACTCATGTTGTTTTCTCCCGTATTGACTCGATGATGCGCGCCCCGCCAGGCCGACAGTGTCGGAGCGCGGAGCGTCGTCTTGTAGGATCGGGACCCTCGCCCGGTTCTTGCCATCTTGGAACTCTTATCGCCTCCTGTCCTACAACGCGGACTGCCACTGTCCTATAGCCTCTGGCGAAGGCTGTGCCTAACATGGATAGTCCGAGCGCTCATCGGCGCAACAGAGGAGATAACCATGGCAACAGGTAAAGACGACAACAAGCAATCTGGCAGTGGTGGTGGACAAGGCAGCGGCACCAGCAACCGGGGATTCGCATCCATGGATCCGGATCGCCAGCGCGAGATTGCCAGCGAAGGGGGCAAGGCCGCCCACGAAAAGGGCACAGCCCATGAATTCACCCCGGAAGAAGCACGCCGGGCCGGCAGCATGAGCCACGGCAACCGCCAGTCCGAACAGGCCAGCAGCACTGCTTCCAAGTCCGGTGGCAGCAAGCAGGGCGGCAGGGACGACAAGCAGTCCGACCAGGACATGGACAATGACGAAGACAGCCGCACCCGGGGTACGTCGGGCGGCGGCAGCAAGTCCCGCTAGCCTTGTATTTCACGGGGGGCGCAATGCCCCCCGTTTTATTTGCTTTTTCAGCCAAACCGCCTCACGGATGCGGTAAAATCGTTGCGCCTTTTTAACCCCCCCAGAGGAATGTCGTGGCCAAACAAGCGGTAATCCGTGAAGTAAAAAGCATGATGATGTCATGCGATCCAGTCGGTAATGCTTTGCTGACAAAGTTTCTGTTTGCTAACAACAAACACGCTTGCGTCATCCTCCCGGCGCACATCGTGTTCTGGCTGTTGCAGCATTTCCCGGTCAACCAGGATCCGGCCTTGCAGCCGCCGCCGGTGCTGCCGCAAATCTTCGCCGAAGACTGGGACGAGCGTTATTCGCCACGCGTGATCACGGTGCAGTGCAAGCAATTTCACGACGCCATTCGCATGACGCTGGAACTCGAAGACGGTTCCGCAGAAACCTTGCTGATGAACCGCAGCAACGTGGAACTGATGCGCCAGATTATGGAAAACTACCGTCCGAGCCTGATGGACCTGGGCGTTTTCTAAACACAAGGGACCAGCCATGCCGATCAAAATCAGCCAGCATTTCGACTCAGGCGCCATCGACATCGTGCAGGCCGACAAGGCCAGCCAGATCGACCTGAACCTGCGCAGCGATTCGCACGCGGACATCCACCAGTGGTTCCACTTCCGCCTGCAAGGTGCGCGTGGCCAGGCCTGCACGATCCGCTTCCTCAATGCCGGCCAGGCTACCTACGCCAAGGGCTTCGAGGATTACCAGGTTGCCGCCAGCTACGACACCGAAAACTGGTTCCGCGTGCCGACCACCTTCGACGGCCAGGTGATGACGGTCAGCCACACGCCGGAACTCGACAGCGTCTACTACGCCTATTTCGAACCCTATTCCTGGGAACGCCACCTGCGCCTGCTGGGCGAAGTGGCCGAAAACCCGATCGCCCGCGTGCACGACATCGGCACCACGGTCGATGGGCGCGACATGAACCTGGTCGTCATCGGCAACCCTGCCGCCGAAAGGAAAATCTGGGTCATCGCGCGCCAGCACCCCGGCGAAACCATGGCCGAATGGTTTGTCGAAGGCATGATGGATGCGTTGCTCGACAATGCCAATCCGGTCTCGCGCAAGCTGCTGCAGCGCGCGGTGTTCTACATCGTTCCCAACATGAATCCGGACGGCTCGGTGCGCGGCAACCTGCGCACCAATGCCAGCGGCGCCAACCTGAACCGCGAATGGATGAACCCGTCGGCCGAGCGCAGCCCGGAAGTGCTGTGCGTGAAAAACAAGATCCACGAAACCGGCTGCGACATGTTCTTCGACATCCATGGCGATGAAGCGCTGCCGTACAACTTCGTGGCCGGCAATGAAATGCTGGCCGACTTCACGCCCGAGCGGGCTGCCAAGCAAAATGCCTTCGTGGCGCAGTACATGGCGGCCAGCCCGGACTTCCAGAACGTCTACGGCTACGCCGCCAGCAAGTACAACGAAGACATGCTCACGCTCGCCTCGAAGTACATCGGCCACACCTTCAAGTGCCTGTCGCTGACGCTGGAAATGCCGTTCAAGGACAACGCCAACCTGCCCGACGCCTACACCGGCTGGAACGGCGCCCGCAGCAGCGCCCTGGGCGCGGCCATGCTGCAACCCGTCCTGCAGGCGCTGGAGTAAGCATGGGCGTCGAAATCGAGCGCAAGTTCCTGCTCGAAGGCGACGCCTGGCGCGCGCTGGGCACCCCGGTGCTCCTGCGCCAGGGCTATCTGTCATCCGACCCGGACCGGGTGGTGCGCGTGCGTACCGAAGGCGGCAAGGGCAGCATGACCATCAAGGGGCGCAGCACGGGCGCCACGCGCGGCGAGTGGGAATACGAAATCCCGCTGGCCGACGCCAATGAATTGCTCGACCGCCTGTGCCAGCAACCCATCATCGAAAAATACCGGCGCCGCATCGATTTCGCAGGCAATACCTGGGAAGTCGATGAGTTCCTGGGCGAAAACCAGGGATTGATGTTCGCCGAAATCGAACTGGCGTCCGAAGACCAGCAGTTCGACAAGCCCCACTGGATCGGCGCCGAAGTCACCGACGACCGCCGCTATTACAACTCCAGCCTGATCCGCCTGCCATTCTCCAAGTGGTAGCGCCATAACAACGTTAATTTTTGCGCAATGTTGTTTTTAGGCGAATGCCTCTAATCGACATTTTCCAAGCTCTGTGATTAAATCGAGCGCTCGCTCTAAATTGCTGCTTGCCTAAACGGCGCGTTCAGCCACCCCAGCGCGACGATCCGCACCCCGGATCCATCACCACGCAAGTCGCTTCATTCGCACATTCATAAATATAAAATTATTGGAGACAGCATGAGCACAATGGCATTCGCAATTCAGCAAGTGAGCAGGATTTTCCGCACCGTGGCAATCGCAGCCGCAATGGGCAGCGTGGCGCAGCCAGTCCTGGCGGCCAACAACGACCCGATCGTCCTGGTCCATGGCTTTCTCGGCTTCGGGCCGAATGAGCTGCAGGGCACGGGATTCAAGTATTGGGGCGGCTTCAACGACGTGGCGGCGCACATGCGCAACTACAACGGCACCTCGCGCAATATCATGGCCGCCGCGGTCGGCCCGGTCAGTTCCAACTGGGACCGCGCTGTGGAACTGTTTTACCAGATCAAGGGCGGCTGCGTGGACTACGGCGTGAAGCACACGGCCAAGTTCGCGACCTACGGGGCAATTCGCCAGCCGGCGCGCAAATGCTGGGCCGCCAGCGCCTCCAGCAATCCGAATAATTATCCGCTCGCGCTCTACCCAAGCTGGGACGCGGCCCATCCGATCCACCTGGTATCGCACAGCCAGGGCGGGCAGACCGTCAGGGTCCTGATCCAGCTGCTCGAAAACGGTTCGCCCGACGGCGACGAGGGCGGCGGCGCCATCTTCACCGGCGGCAAAGTTGGCTGGGTCAAGAGCGCCACCACCATTTCCACGCCGCACAACGGCACCACGCTGCGCGACGTCATCGTCGACTACGTGCCGAAAATTTCCGAGCTGGCCGGCAAGGTGGTCGAAGTGGCGGGCCTGGGCGGCAGCGCCAACCCGGGCTTCAACTTCAAGCTGGAACAGTACGGCCTGGCACAGGGCCCGGCGGAAAATTTCCGCGACTTCCTGAATCGGGTCAAGGGCGCGGCGTTCTGGTCGCTCAACCACAAGAACTCGGCGCAATGGGACCTGGGTCCGGACGGCGCGCGCGACCTGAACAACTGGGTCAAGACCTCGCCCAATGTCTACTATCACAGCATCGCCAACGTGGCGACCGAGCAGGGCAGCTTTTGCTGCAACAGCACCGACCGCATCATCGCCCCGTTCCAGAGCAGTTCCTACCAGTACGCGCGCGACGACATGATCTTCTTCCTGAAGAATACGGCGGGCGAGTGGGTGGTGCCATCGATCCTGATGCGCGGCATGGGTTCCTACACACAGAGCGCCGCCGGCCGGGTCGCCGTCAATTCCAGCTGGTTCCCGAACGATGGCGTGGTCAACACCAACAGCATGAAGTCGCCGTCGGGCCAGCCGGTGCGCAATTACGACAATGTGAACGTGAAGGGAACCTGGCAGCACCTGGGCTACTATTCCCAGTACGACCACTTTGACGTGATCGGCTGGCTCAAGCCCACCAGCGGGGTTTACCCGATCTACGACAACATCAGCCGCATCGTGTACAGCCTGTAGTTCCCGGAAACTGAACAGGAGCAATCATGAAAATGGCGATGGGTGTGGCGGCCTGCTGCGGCGTGCTGCTGGTAGTGGTGTTTTCGCAAGAGCAGCCGGCGCCGGTGCGCTTGCCGGCCGTCTGGTTGACGCAGCAGGCTGCCGTAACGATCCCCATCGCTCCCGTTCATGTGCCGGAAAAAAGAGCGGCTGCGGTGTCGATCAACAAGGTCGAGGCCGCCGTCAGGGATGCGCGCGCACGCGGTGCCGATGAGGGCGAAGTCTACCGCTTGCGCGCGTCAAGTTTGACGGCGCAGGACATCGCCATGCTGGGTGAACGCGAGCAGGCGGAGAAGGCGTGGCTGGAACGGGTGGACGCGTGGCGCAAGGCGAGCGCGGACCTCGATGAAGCAGGGCGCAAGCGGCTGCGCGATGACATGTTCAGCGAGGCTGAGCAGGCCGAGTTGGCGACCTATGAAACGAGCGCTGCGCCGCAGCTGGTGCTGCACTAGTTGTCTTTGAATAAACTGGAGACGGGGCAGTCGAACAGCGTGGCCAGTCCTTCCAGCAAATCGATGCTCAGTGATTTGGTGCTGTTGTTGACCACCCTCGTCAGCTGGGAGTGCGAGATATCCACGCCCATGGCATTGAGCCGCTTCCACAGTTCCGTCACAAAACGGATGTCGTGTTCAGCCATCAGCACCTGGACGCGCAGGATGGCTTTTCTCTGGGGCGCTTCGGGCGCGGTCGGTATAGGTGTTTTCGATGTTTGCATGGGTCCGTCGTACCTCACTACGACAGGCGCCATCATACCGGAAAGGTTTGCATGTGTCGCAAAATATGCCTACTGGAGGGTTTTATTTGCATATGGCGCAAATAATTTCTTGCTTTTTGAATTTCAGCGTGTGAGAATGCATTCAGTCGCCCGAAAACGGGTGGCCACAATCAACCAATAACAGGATCTATCGTGAACACAGCAACCTTCAAACAGATGACGATCGAGCGCAACGCGCCCGGCCTGTCGCTGCTTGCGGCATCGCTGTCGGCGTCGCGTCGGGCCTCGTTCTGTGGCGACTGCTATCAGGCTTCGCCCATCCGCCATTGCGCTTCCTATCAGTCCAGGAATCATGTGCACCACATCCGAGGGGGGAACCCCTAGTCGGGAAGGATAACTCCCCACCGACTGGCCGCAAGGTCAAGCTCAAGGGCTCGGATGTTCCGCAAGGACTCCGGGCCCTTTTTGTTTTTCGCAGCACCGCAGTCAAGCCCTTTCAGTTTGAGGCCGTCCCCGGAGAACCCGGACCAGACGCAGGTTCTTTCACAATTTAGGCAGGTTTAATACGTTCCGCCTGTATCGGTATCGCACCCTCACGTGCGATACCAGTATGGATGGAACAGGCAGGAATAGCTCAATTGGCAAGAGCGCGATCCTTCGGGATTGAGGTGGAAGTTCGAATCTTCCTTTCTGCACCATTCCACAAGCGCTTTCAAGAAGTGCATGGCGTCGCCAGGGGCGAGTCACGCCGAGAGTGTTTGTGGAATGGAAGAGGGTGGCGAGCAGCATTGGTGACTGCACCGGAATGTAAATCCGGCGTCTCTGACATACGGGGTTCGACTCCCTGGCCACCCACCAGGTTTACCAGATGTGGATTGGCTCAGGTAGAGCATCCGACTTTGACTCGGAATGTCGCAGGTTCGAATCCTGCATCCACTGCCAGTTCATCACCGCCAGGCGCCGCTTTGGATCGAGCCGCAACCTCGATCGACAACGCGCGCAGGACGGCACGGGCCAGGGCGTTGCGGCCCCCGTGCAGTCAAACCGTACCGCGTGGACCCTTTGTGCGGGACGCCACGCCTTACCGGCGCCTGGTTGCGCTGATGAATTTGTTTCATCGATTTCCATGGTGGCGTTAGCTCAGTCGGAAGAGCTCTGGATTGTGAGTCCAGGGGGACGGGTTCGATTCCCGTACGCGACCCCAGTTTTTCACGTGGGATTGCCCGAGCGGTCCAAGGGCGCGGTCTGCAAAACCGTCGTATCGCAGGTTCGAATCCTGCATTCCACTCCAGTTTCAACCCCACCGTAGCTCAGCTGGAAGAGCGCCTGGCTACGAACCAGGAGGCCGCAGGTTCGAATCCTGCCGGTGGGTCCACGTTTCAACAACCTGCCTGGATTGTCTCATCCGCGCTTTCCCGTTAAGGCTGTTTATCCACATTCTTCCAAATTGGAATATGATGCAGTACAGGTGAATTTTATGATTCCTCAAATTCTGGCACTCGACATCGCTGGAAATCCCTTCGACTGGATTTCCGCCCAGGACGCGACCCACTACTATGCAACCGACAAGGTGGCATGGGAGCTTGGTGATCGCGAGTTCCTGTTTCGCGGCGGGATGTCGAACGCGGGCATCATGTCCACCCTGACGGTCAAGCCCATCATCGCCATTTCCGGCAGCCAGCGCATGGCGCGCATGCTGCGCGCCGAACTCCCCTTGGGTGACGACAACAGCCTGCTGTTCGCGCGCGACCGCCATACCTGCGCCTATTGCGGCAGCGTGTTCGCGAAGCAGTATCTGTCGCGCGACCACATCCTGGCGCGTACCCACGGCGGGCGCGATAGCTGGATGAATTGCGTCACGGCTTGCAAGGCTTGCAACCAGGCCAAGGGCGCGCGCTTCGTGCATGATTTCCGGCCCTTGCTCTACGTGCCGTATGCGCCGTGCCGCTACGAGCACTTCATCCTGAGCGGACGGCATGTGCTGGCCGACCAGCACGACTACCTGTCGGCGAAACTGCCGAAGCATTCGCGGCTACTGGCCTGAACGACAAAATGCCCGGATAAAACCGGGCATTTTTTTGACAGCACGTTACCGGATCAGTGAAAGTGTTCGTTCCCCGCCGGCGCATCGTCCGGCATTTCGGCGTGCACCAGTTCCCCGGTTGGATCGGCAAAGTACGGTGCGCCGCAGTCGTCGCAATACTCGGCCACGAAACGTTCGCTGTGGCGCTTGATATGCGTGATGCCGGCGTCGTTCAGGTGCGCCTGGATTTCCTCGATAGGCGCCTTCTGGACCGACATGCCTTCCATGTCGGCGCTGGACAGGCCTTCGACCGGCGTGCCGTCTTCGTCTTCCTGGCCATACAGCGGCCACACGATGCCATAAATGACTTCGGTGGTCTGGCGCAGCGTGAAGGCGACCCGGTATTCGTCGATCTGGCCGTCGGGCGACTCTTCGCCGAAACCGGCGATCACGGCGCGCAGGTCGGACGCTTCCACCGCCAGGGTGTTGGTCAGGTAGTGCACGGCGGCGCGGATGGACACAGGGCGTATGAGCTTGTCGGCTTCGCGGCAGGCCACGTAATACGCTTCCGGCAGCAGCAGTTCAATGCCGCAGCCCGGCAGCAGGCGCGACACCGTATCGGCCGCCTGTTTTTGCCACTGCTCCAGCGCGTTGGCGCGCTCGGTGATGAAATTGACCTGGTGCTGCGGCTCCTGCCAGCGGAACAGCGGTGCGTTCAGCGGCGCCACGACGGCCACCAGCAGGTAGCGCGTATCGGCCAGGAAGGGCGCCGTTTCGGGCGGCTTGGCGATCGGCTTGGTGGACGTGCCCTTGTAGGCGGCCTGCGCCAGCTTGTGCGTGGCCGAATACGTTTCGGCGTGCGTGCGCGGCAGCTGGTCGATCGCGAACAGGGTAGGGGCCATCGACATCTTGACGCCGTCGGCCAGCAGGTGCGCCGAAAAATGGGCCGACAGGGTAACCAGCTCGTCCGCCGGAATGGTGCCCGAGGCGATGGAAAAACGGGTCCAGGCCAGGATGGGCGCGGCCACCAGCAGGGTCTGGTAGGTGGTTTCCACGCCGTCGTGCAGGTCGACCATGAGCGACGATTCGCTGACCGCTTCCACGCCTTCCATCAGCATGTCGTAAGCGTTCAGGTCGTCCTTGAACAGCACGTTGAGCGTGTTGTCGATGGTTTCCTGGTGCCCGGTCTTGAGCAGTTTTTGAAGATGCGTATCCAGGTGGCGTTCCCAGGCTCGCTCCTCGATACGGCTTGCCGCCTGCACGATGGCCTGGCTGATACTGACCAGCCGCTGGCTCTCTGCCGACAGTTTAGGGGATGAATCTTTGGATGGACGACGCATAGCGAATAAGGATCTTTTTAAATGATTGAACGGATCAGTGAATTTAATTCAATGATAAACCCTTAGACACCCTATTGTAGTGCATTCCCGGATTGACGAAAAAAAACGCCGGACGAATCCGGCGTTTCTTGAGGCAGCGCAAGCAGCTTCTTATGCGGCCAGCAGCTGGCGCAGCACGAATGGCAGGATGCCGCCATGCTTGTAGTAGTCCACTTCGATCGGGGTGTCGATACGCAGCAGGACCTTGACTTCCTGGACGTCGCCGTTGGCGCGCTTGATGACCAGGGTCGCCAGTTGCTGCGGCTTGATCTCGCCTTCGAGGCCTTTCAGGTCGAAGGTTTCGTTGCCGGTGATGTTCAGGGTCTGCACGCTGTCGTCGCCGATGAATTGTAGCGGCAGTACGCCCATGCCCACCAGGTTCGAGCGGTGGATACGTTCGAACGAGCGGGTGATGACCGCTTTCACGCCCAGCAGCTGGGTGCCCTTGGCCGCCCAGTCGCGCGACGAGCCGGTGCCGTATTCTTCGCCGCCGAACACCATGGTCGGTACGCCGTCGGCGACGTATTTCATGGCCGCGTCGTAGATCGACATGGTTTCGCCGCTAGGCTGGTGCACCGTGATGCCGCCTTCGACCGCCGAGCCGTCGGCCTTGGCCGGGATCATGCGGTTCTTGATACGCACGTTGGCGAAGGTACCGCGCATCATGATTTCGTGATTGCCGCGGCGCGAACCGTAGGAATTGAAGTCGGCTTTCAGCACGCCGTTGGCCAGCAGCCATTTGCCAGCCGGGCCGCTTTCCTGGATCGAACCGGCCGGCGAAATGTGGTCGGTGGTGATCGAGTCGCCAAACACGCCCAGTGCGCGCGCGTTGCTGATGCCGGTGGCGGCAGCTTTCGGCGTCATTTCGAAGCCGTCAAAGAATGGCGGCTCGGCGATGTAGGTCGATGCCGGCCAGTTGTAGACCTGGCCTTCGGTGGTTGTGACTTTTTCCCACAGCTTGCCCGGTGCGCCCTTGACGTCGGCGTAGTTCGACTTGAAGACCTTCGAATTCATGGCGAACTTCATCAGCTTGCCGATTTCCTTCGAGGTCGGCCAGATGTCGCCCAGGTAGACGTCCTTGCCGTTCTTGCCCTTGCCAACCGGCTGGGTCATCAGGTCGACGGTCATGTTGCCGGCGATGGCGTAGGCCACCACCAGCGGCGGCGAAGCCAGGAAGTTCGAACGGATGTTCGGGTGGATCCGTGCTTCGAAGTTGCGGTTGCCCGACAGGACGGCCGAAGCCACGATGTCGTTGGTGGCGATGGCCGCGTTCAGTTCCGGGGTCAGGTCGCCGGCATTGCCGATGCAGGTGGTGCAGCCGTAGGCCGTCACGCCGAAGCCCAGTTTTTCCAGGTAAGGCAGCAGGCCGGCGGCGGTCAGGTACTCGGTGACCACGCGCGAGCCAGGGGCCAGGCTGGTCTTGATGTGGGGCGCCACCTCCAGGCCCGCTTCAACAGCCTTCTTGGCCAGCAGGCCGGCCGCCAGCAGCACGCTCGGATTCGACGTGTTGGTGCAGGACGTGATGGCCGCGATCAGGACGTCGCCGTTCTTCACGTTCACGCCATTGGTGGTGGTGTAGGTGTTGGTCAGGTCGTCGGCGTTCTTGTTGAAGCCGTTTTCGGTGGTCGGCTTCGAGAACAGTTCGATGAAGTTGTTGCGCACATTGCCGATTTCGATACGGTCCTGCGGGCGCTTCGGGCCCGCCAGCGACGGCGTGACGGTCGACAGGTCGAGCGATACCACGCGGGTGTAGTCGATGTCGCCTTCCTGCGGCACGCCGTACATGCCCTGGGCCTTGAAGTAGTTCTTGAAGGCGGTGATTTCGTCCTTGGTGCGGCCGGTGCCTTCGAAGTAGTCGATGGTGGCATCGTCAACCGGGAAGAAGCCCATGGTCGCGCCGTATTCCGGGGCCATGTTGGCGATGGTCGCGCGGTCGGTCAGCGACAGCGTTTCGGTGCCGGCGCCGAAGAATTCGACGAACTTGCCGACGACTTTTTCCTTGCGCAGCATTTCGGTGATGGTGAGCACCAGGTCGGTGGCGGTGCAGCCTTCGCGCAGCGCGCCGGTGAGGTTGACGCCGATGACGTCCGGGGTCAGGAAGTAGACCGGCTGGCCCAGCATGCCCGCTTCGGCTTCGATGCCGCCCACGCCCCAGCCAACGACGCCAATGCCGTTGATCATGGTGGTGTGCGAGTCGGTGCCGACCAGGGTGTCAGGGTAGTAGGTGTCGCCGGCCTTGTGCACGCCGCGCGCCAGGTATTCCAGGTTGACCTGGTGAACGATGCCGAAGCCCGGTGGCACCACGCCGAAGGTGTCGAATGCCTGCATGCCCCACTTCATGAACTGGTAGCGCTCGTTGTTGCGCGAGAATTCCAGTTTCATGTTCAGGTCCAGCGCGTTTTTGTCGCGGTAGTGATCGATGGTGACCGAGTGGTCGACCACCAGGTCGACCGGCACCAAAGGCTCGATGTTTTTCGGGTTCATGCCCATTTTTTTGGCGACGTTGCGCATCGCGGCCAGGTCGGCCAGCAGCGGCACGCCGGTAAAGTCCTGCAACACCACGCGCGCGACGACGAAAGGAATTTCGTCGGTGCGGTCGGCGTTCGGGCTCCAGTTCGCCAATTGCTTGACGTGTTCTTCGGTCACCTTCTTGCCGTCGCAATTGCGCAGCACGGATTCGAGAACAATACGGATCGACACCGGCAGGCGCGAGACGTTCACGCCCAGGCTTTTCTCGAGTGCGGGCAGCGAGTAGAACTTGCCTTTCTGGCCGGCCGACAGTTTGAAATCCTTGAGCGTGTTCAGTGTGTTGCGGGACATGACCTCTCCTTCAGTGGGGTTTTTTTGTTGCTAGGTTTTTTTGGGATCTGCCTCGACGGCGACAGGCTTCATTTGTTCTGCGTTCTTGCATTCATTGGCCAGCTGGCGGTTTTGCTTGGAATCGAGCAGCATGCCCTTGGCAGGAATGCCGATCCAGATCAGGCCGAAACTGGTGTTCTCGAACCGCTGGGCGCCGGTGGTGGTGCCCACGCGCGACAGGCGGTGCAGGCGTTTTTTCCAGCGCAGGGCGATGTATTTGTCATCGGCCTCGTTGTGATAGATCGTGATCTTGTTACCGAGTTCACAATGGTATTCGGTGGTCAGGTCGCGGGTGACGTCCGGCTCGTCTTCCGGCACCGCCGGGATGGTGAATTCCGGCGCGGCCTTGACCAGCGGGATCTTGCCCGGATAGCGCTTTTTCGGCTTGGCCGGGGCGGGTGCTTCCGCCTTCTTTGCCGTGGTTTTTTTCGGTTCGGCGGCCATTGCGGGAACGGCGACGAGGGAGCATGCAGCCGTGGCAAAGCCGAGGGCGAGCAGGGTTTTCGAGATCAGGGTAGCCATCAGGTAGATTCCGGTTGAGTGTCGTGATTGACGATTGCGGCAGCAGCATCGGGCAGTGCCAGTCCTGCCAGCTTGGCGCGCTGGAGAACTGTCCAATAATAGCGATAGCTGGCGCGGTCGTGCAAGCGCCCGTTTTGGGCGATGGGACCCCAGCTGGCCTTGATGGCGTCGGTCAGCACATGGGTCGCTTCGTTCACTTCTGACAACCGAGGTGTAAAAGCTTTAATGATTGGTTTGATCTGGTCGGGGTGGATGCTCCACATCCGCGTGAAGCCGAATTCTGCCGCGGCGCGCTGCGCATCGTTGGCGACGATGGCCGTGTCCTTGATTTCGGTTGTCACATTGTGTGAAGGAACCTTGCCGTGCGCATGGCAGGCGGCAACCATTTCCAGCTTGGCGCGCACTATGAGCGGATGGGTAAACTGGCCCGGCGTGCGCATGGCGCTGCCGGGAATGGCGCCGTAATGGGCCGACACAAAATCCATGATGCCGAAGGACAGGCATTCGACCTGGGGCAGGGCGGCAATGGCATCGGCGTCGCGCAGGGCGCCATGGGTTTCGATCAAGACGTGCACCGGCAGGGGCGCGGTGCGGCCCGCCTTCAAAGCGTGCTTGTTGATCAACTCAATTGCACGGGCGACATCGCCCACGCTGTCTACTTTCGGCAACACAATATAGGCGATGCGCGGCGCGGCGCCGCCGACGATGACGGCGATGTCGCCTTCAAAGAAAGGCGAGGACACTTCGTGCACGCGCACGCCGATGCGGCCGCTGTGCGTCGGATCGAGCAGCAGGCGCACCACCAGCTGGGCGTGCTCGGGCTCGGCGCCGGCGGCAGCGCCGTCTTCGCAGTCGAAAGTGATGTCGAACAGGGTGCCAAGCTCTTGTTGCAGGGCCATCGACTTGCGCATCAGCTTTTCGGAGCCGGCGTAGTGATCGCAGGCAGGCAGCAGCAACGGCTGGCGTGTGCCCTGGAATAAGACCTCGGATGGATGCATGCTTGTTTTTTCAGGTAAAGCTGCGCTCGTGCCGCTCGGGGCGGCACGGCGCGTGCGGCGAATCGGGGGCTTGACTGGCTCCACGAATGCCGCGGTATTGCTTAGGCCAGCAGGTGGGCAACGCCCTCGCGCTCTTCGGTCAGTTCCTTGAGCGTGAGGTTGATGCGTTCTTGCGAGAAGGCGTCGATGGCCAGGCCCTGGACGATGGTGTACTCGCCGCCCTCGACCGTGACCGGGAAGCCGAACATGGTGCCTTCAGGGATGCCGTAGGAGCCGTCCGAAGGAATGCCCATGGTGGTCCATTTGCCGTTGGTGCCGACGTGCCAGTCGTGCATGTGGTCGATGGCCGCATTGGCCGCCGACGCTGCCGACGACAGGCCGCGTGCTTCGATGATGGCGCCGCCGCGCTTGCCCACGGTTGGCAGGAAGGTGTCGCGGTTCCATGCGTCGTCGCCGATCATGTCCTTGACCGATGCGCCGTCGACGGTCGCGAAGCGGTAGTCGGCGTACATGGTTGGCGAGTGGTTGCCCCAGACACACATTTTTTCGATGGACGCGACCGGTTTGCCGGTCTTGGCTGCCACTTGCGACAGGGCGCGGTTGTGGTCCAGGCGCAGCATGGCGGTGAAGTTTTTCGATGGCAGCGATGGCGCCGATTTCATGGCGATATAGGCATTGGTGTTGGCTGGATTGCCGACCACCAGCACGCGCACATTGCGCGAAGCGACGGCGTCGAGCGCACGGCCCTGCACGGTGAAGATCTGGGCGTTCGCTTCGAGCAGGTCCTTGCGTTCCATGCCAGGGCCGCGTGGACGGGCGCCGACCAGCAGCGCGTAGTCGGCATCCTTGAAGGCGGTCAGCGGGTCGCTGTGGGCGGTCATGCCGGCCAGCAGCGGGAATGCGCAGTCGTCGATTTCCATCATGACGCCCTTGAGGGCCTTTTGCGCTTTTTCGTCAGCGATTTCCAGCAATTGCAGAATGACCGGCTGGTCTTTGCCCAGCATGTCGCCGTTGGCGATGCGGAACAGCAGGGAATAGCCGATTTGGCCGGCCGCGCCGGTGACGGCAACGCGCAGTGGGGTTTTAGCCATGATGAATCTCCAAAGTGGGAAAAAAACGGTCGAAGCTGTGAAAGCTGTTCGGGAAAACCATAATGATACCAAAACGAGAACCCGAAAACGTGCGAGTGTAGGCGCGCGGGCCACTTCTGTCAATTCATATCTTATGTCTTATATAAGACACATAAGCTAGAATGATTATTACTAGACTGGAATGCCTGTTTGTGGTGAAATCTATGTCTATGAATCAGCCCACCAACCAGAACAGCAATGGTACACCCCCCGCAAGCACCGCGGGTAGCGGCGCCGGCAGTTCGCCGACCTTCAGCCCCCTTTACCAGCAAATCAAGGCGCTGATCACGCAAAGCCTGCAGTCGGGCGAATGGAAGCCGGGCGAACTGATCCCCAGCGAAGTGGAGCTGGCCGGGCGCTTCAAGGTCAGCCAGGGCACGGTGCGCAAGGCCATCGACGAGCTCGCGGCCGAGAACCTGGTCATGCGGCGCCAGGGCAAGGGCACCTTCGTGTCCACCCACCACGAGGCGCGCGCCCATTTCCGTTTCCTGCGGCTGATGCCGGACGAGGGCGTGCCGCATCCGCCCGACAACAAGATCATCGAAGTCAAGCGCATGCGCGCGCCGGCCGAGGTGGCGCGCCTGCTCGACCTGAAGTCGGGCGACGCGGTGGTGTACATCAAGCGCGTGATGTCGTTCGACGGCGCGCCCACCATCCTGGAAGAAATGTGGCTGCCGGGTTTGCTGTTCAAGGGACTTACGGCTGAACGGCTGGTCGAATACAAGGGGCCCATGTACGGGCTGTTCGAGTCGGAGTTTGGCACGCGCATGATACGCGCCAGCGAAAAAATCCGCGCCGTGAGCGCCGATGCGGGCGCCGCGCTGTTCCTCGATGTACCCGAGGGAGCGCCGCTGCTGTGCGCCGAACGCGTGTCGTTCACCTATGGCGACAAGGCGGTCGAGCTGCGCCGGGGGCTGTACCTGACCTCGCATCACCACTACCAGAACGATCTGTCGTAAGGACAGCTTCCCCCTGCATGAAATATGCATAGGGATTAAAATAGCTTGGTTTGCGGAAACCGAAATTTTGTGCGATAGCTCCGTTTTTTGCCCCGATCACCAATTAGATATTGGTGCATGGCAGCAAAATTGGCGATAATTGCGAGTTATGTCATTTAAAAGATAGTTTTAAGGGGAGGTCTTTATGTCCGAAGCCGTGAAAGAAGTTCCAAAAAAAGAACGGCCGCAGTTCCGTAACATCCACATCACGGAGTTGC
The DNA here is from genome assembly GCA_040388805.1 of Pseudomonadota bacterium. GTDB lineage: Bacteria > Pseudomonadota > Gammaproteobacteria > Burkholderiales > Burkholderiaceae_D > Telluria_A. The sequence continues at coordinate 2,140 of JAZKBE010000096.1, read as the reverse complement.
CGAATTACCGCCTGCCGCCAGCCGGCTGGGTATCCATCCTGCATCGCATCAGCGGCTTCGGCCTGTTCCTGCTGCTGCCTTTCCTGCTGTACCTGTTCGAGCTGAGCGTGAAGTCCGAAATCACCTTCGCCTACTTCCAGGGCATCCTGGAGAAGCCGCTGGTCAAGCTGGTCCTGCTGGGCCTGATCTGGGCTTACATGCAGCACTTCTGCGCCGGTGTGCGCCACCTGTTCATGGATGTCCACGTCGGCATCGAAAAAGATTCCTCGCGCCAGAGCGCGGTCACGGTCCTGGTGGTCAGCCTGGTGCTGACGGCACTGGCCGGTCTCAAACTGTTCGGAGCATTCTGATGGCTAAAAATAACGTCGGACCCAACCGCCTCGTCGTCGGCGCCCATTACGGGCTGAAAGACTGGCTGGCGCAACGCATCACGGCCATCGTCATGGCGGTCTACACCTTTGTCCTGCTGGGCGCTTTCCTGTGCGGCAGCAACTTCACGTATGAAGGCTGGGCCGGCTTGTTCGCCCAACAGTGGTTCAAGCTGTTCAGCCTGGTGACCTTCATGGCGCTGTACTACCACGCCTGGGTCGGCATGCGCGACATCTGGATGGACTATGTGAAACCGGTCGGCATCCGCCTGGCCCTGCAGATGATCACCATCCTGTGGCTGGTGGCCTGCGCTTTCTACACCATTCAAATTCTCTGGAGCTAGTCGTGGCGGCAATCAAAAAAGCACTACCAACGCGCCGCTTTGACGCGGTCATCATCGGCGCCGGCGGTTCCGGCATGCGCGCCTCCCTGCAACTGGCGGAAGCCGGCCTGAACGTGGCCGTGCTGTCGAAAGTCTTCCCGACCCGCTCGCACACGGTGGCGGCCCAGGGCGGCATCGGCGCGTCGCTCGGCAACATGAGCGAGGACGACTGGTACTGGCATATGTTCGACACCGTCAAGGGTGGCGACTACCTGGGCGACCAGGATGCGATCGAATTCATGTGCCGCGAAGCGCCAAAAGTGGTCTACGAGCTGGAACACTTCGGCATGCCTTTCGACCGTAATCCGGACGGCACCATTTACCAGCGCCCGTTTGGCGGACACACCGCCAACTTCGGCGAAAAGCCGGTCCAGCGCGCCTGCGCCGCGGCCGACCGTACCGGCCACGCGCTGCTGCACACCCTGTACCAGCGCAATGTGCGCGCCCGTACCCACTTCTATGTGGAATGGATGGCCATTGACCTGATCCGTGACGCCGAAGGCGACGTGGTTGGCGTGGTTGCGCTCGAAATGGAAACCGGCGAATGCATGATCCTCGAAGCGAAGACCACCGTCCTCGCCACCGGCGGTGCAGGCCGCATCTTTGCCGCGTCGACCAATGCCTTCATCAACACCGGCGACGGCATGGGCATGGCGGCACGCGCCGGCCTGCCGCTGCAGGACATGGAATTCTGGCAGTTCCACCCGACCGGCGTGGCCGGCGCGGGCGTCTTGATCACCGAAGGCGTACGCGGCGAGGGCGGTATCCTCATCAACAGCAATGGCGAACGCTTCATGGAGCGCTATGCGCCTACCCTGAAAGACCTGGCGCCGCGCGACTTCGTGTCGCGCTCGATGGACCAGGAAATCAAGGAAGGCCGCGGCTGCGGTCCGAACAAGGACCACGTGCTGCTGGACCTGCGCCATATCGGCGCCGACACCATCGCCAAGCGCCTGCCGTCGATTCTTGAAATCGGCCACAAGTTCGCCAACGTCGATGCGACCAAGGAACCGATTCCTGTGGTCCCGACCATTCACTACCAGATGGGCGGCGTGCCGACCAACATCCATGGCCAGGTTGTGGCGCCCAAGGATGGCAATCCGGTTGCCGTGGTCAATGGCTTGTACGCGATCGGCGAATGCGCCTGCGTTTCGGTGCACGGCGCCAACCGCCTGGGCACCAATTCGCTGCTCGACCTGATCGTGTTCGGCCGCGCTGCCGGCAACCACGTGGTCGCGTCCAACCTGAAGCAAAAGGAGAACAAGCCTTTGCCGAAGGATGCCGCCGACTTCGCGCTGGGCCGCATGAACCGCCTGGAAACGTCCACCGGTTCGGAAAAAGTGCAGGGCGTCGCCAACGACATCCGCGCCACGATGCAGAAGTACTGCG
>JAZKBE010000095.1:0-28175 GCA_040388805.1 Pseudomonadota bacterium | reverse complement strand
GTGATCGAAGGCCCGCTGATGGACGGCATGAACGTGGTCGGCGACCTGTTCGGCCAGGGCAAGATGTTCCTGCCGCAGGTGGTCAAGTCGGCGCGCGTGATGAAGCAGGCCGTGGCCCACCTGATTCCCTTCATCGAAGAAGAAAAACTGCTGGAAGAAAAACGCACCGGCATCGTCGCCAAGCCGAAGGGCAAGATCGTCATCGCCACCGTCAAGGGCGACGTGCACGACATCGGCAAGAACATCGTCTCGGTGGTCCTGCAGTGTAACAACTTCGAAGTCGTGAACATGGGCGTCATGGTGCCCTGCTCCGAAATCCTGGCGCGCGCCAAGCTGGAAAACGCCGACATCATCGGCCTGTCCGGCCTGATCACGCCGTCGCTCGAAGAGATGGCCCACGTGGCCAAGGAAATGCAGCGCGACCCGCACTTCCGCATGATGAAGATCCCGCTGCTGATCGGCGGCGCCACCACCAGCCGCGCCCACACCGCGGTGAAAATCGCGCACAACTACGAAGGCCCGGTGGTGTACGTGCCCGACGCATCGCGTTCGGTGTCGGTGGCGCAGTCGCTGCTCACGCCGGAAAGCCGCGACAAGTACATCGACGACATCGAGCAGGATTACGTGCGCATCCGCGAACAGCACGCCAACAAGAAGGCGCTGCCCATCCTGTCGCTGGCGGCGGCCCGCGCCAACAAGACCCGCCTGGACTTCGCACCGGTGCGCCCGAAATTCATCGGCCGCCGCGAATTCAAGAACGTCGACCTGGCCCTGCTGGCCAAATACATCGACTGGGGCCCGTTCTTCCAGACCTGGGACCTGGCCGGCCCCTTCCCTGCCATCCTGACCGACCCGGTGGTGGGCGTCGAAGCGAGCAAGGTATTCGCCGAAGGCCAGGCCCTGCTCAAGAAAGTCATCGAAGGCCGCTGGCTGTCGGCCAATGGCGTCATCTCGCTGCTGCCGGCCAACAGCGTGAACGACGACGACATCGAAATCTATACCGACGAAAGCCGCACGCAGGTGGCCTTCACTTACCACGGCCTGCGCCAGCAAGGCGTCAAGCCGCTGGTCGACGGCGTGCAGCGTCCCAACCAGTGCCTGGCCGACTTCATCGCACCGAAGGCGTCGGGCGTGACCGACTACATCGGCATGTTCGCCGTCACCGCCGGACTGGGCATCGAAAAATACGAAAAGCGTTTCGAGGATGCGCACGACGACTACTCGTCGATCATGCTCAAGTCGCTGGCCGACCGCCTGGCCGAAGCCTTCGCCGAATACATGCACGAGCGCGTGCGTACCGACCTGTGGGGCTATGCGCAAGGTGAAAACCTGTCCAACGAGGACATGATCGCCGAACGCTACGCCGGCATCCGCCCGGCCCCGGGCTACCCGGCCTGCCCGGAACACACGGTCAAGGCCGACATGTTCAAGGTGCTGCAGGCGCAGGAAATCGGCATGGAACTGACCGAGTCCTTCGCCATGTATCCGGGCGCGGCCGTGTCGGGCTTCTACTTCGCCCATCCGGAAGCGAAGTATTTCGTGGTCGGGAAAATCGGCGAGGACCAACTGGCCGACATGGTCAAGCGGCGCGGCGTGCCGCGCGAAGATATGGAACGCTGGCTCGCGCCGAACCTTTCCTGAATTCCCCCGCTCTAAACAACGTCGGCCCCGCGCCGACGTTTTTTTCAGGAGGGAATATGGCTATTCAACTTTCGACCAAACGCTGGCAAGACATGGCGATTCTGGTGCTGGGCGTGTGGCTGTTCGTGTCACCGTGGGTGCTGGGGTATGTCAGCGATACACCTATCGCCATCAACGCTTACATCGCAGGCGCGGCCGTGGCGCTACTGGCCGCTTTCGACCTGTACAAAACCTATGCATGGGCAGTGGTGCTGAACCTGCTGATCGGCGTGTGGGTGGCGGTGTCACCCTGGGTCGCTCTGCTGGCCGACCGCTCGTCCATGATGATCAGCAATATCATCGTGGGCATCGCGGTGGTGGTGCTGGCCCTGTGGGAACTGCGCACCGATCCGGAGCTGCACAAGCAGTGGGCTGGTGCTTAAGAGCCCGCTTCCTGGCGCGCGGCCTTGATGATACGCACATCGCCTTCTGACTCCACGCGCCAGGCTTCCAGCACCTCGGAATTGTCATGGTTCCATGGGTGAAATCTCGGTGAAAAATAGCTGAGCCATAACGGTATCACTTGCCACACCACGCCTGGCCGCGTGAACCAGAAGCGTCCCGCATTGGCCCAGGTCTTGCGGCGAAACAGCGTGCCGTCATTGACCAGCGACACCGTGGTCTGGATGTTCAGGTCGACCATCAAGGCGATGCTGATGACCAGGTACCAGAATACGCGGCACCAGTAGCCGCCCCCGGCAAAGGCATACAAGTCGAAGGCGACCGCCTTGTGCTCCGTTTCTTCGGCGGCATGCCAGCGCCAGACCTTGCTCATGTCTTCATCGGCGCCGTCCAGCCATTGATTGGTGCGCAGCAAACCGTCGCCGATGATGCCGATGAAATGCTCGGTGCCGATCACGATCGCCAGCTTGGACAGCCGCGAAATCTTGCGGAAGGTCTTGATGCGCCACAGCAGCGACTTTTCTATCCAGTTGAAGAAACCCTGGTCTTCCAGTTGCCTGTTGTACTGCTGATGCACATTGCGATGGGTCGCTTCCTGCCCCAGGAAGGCTTGCACGTCGCGCAGCAGCGGCGTGTTGCCGGCCGTCTTCAGTTCCGGGATGAAGCTGCGCATGATGTCCGAAAAATGGTCCTCGATCACGGGGAACAGCATCGAGAACGTATTGAACAGGCTGCTCTTGTAGGGGTCGCCGCCATGCCAGTGCCGGTCGAAACCGCGGGATAAGTCGACTTGTAATTTCCGTACCGGGATAGAGCGGTTCATAGGTTTTCCGTGGGTCTTTCGCGCGCCAAAACGGCGGCACCCCGGATTATCGAAAAAAACGTAATAGAAAAACAAGGTTGCAATTTACTTGGAAAATTCTGCCATTCGGGATATAAGCGCCGTCCGCAGCGGGCTGCGCATGCACATCGCGTGCAAAAATGCAAGAAAAGGGGGGCGTTGTTTTTTCTGCATGATGTACCGAATAATATGGGCCGTGCAACCCGGAGCTCCTTCTATTCTCTTATGACGTCCCACGAATTACTTGTTCAGTTCGGTCCCCGCGAAGCCATGGCATACGATGTCGTCATCGTCGGGGCCGGCCCCGCAGGCTTGTCCGCCGCCATCCACCTCAAGCAGCTGGCCACGCAAGCGCAGCGCGAGGTATCGGTGTGCGTGCTGGAAAAAGGATCGGAACCGGGCGCGCATATCCTGTCGGGCGCCGTCATGGACCCGCGCGCCATCACAGAGCTGTTTCCCGACTGGAAAGCGATGGGCGCACCCCTGCACCAGGCGGTCACGTCCGACGAAGTCTGGTACCTGCGCAGCGCCAGCAAGGGCGTGAAGACGCCGGCCTTCCTGGTGCCCGACAATTTTCACAACCAGGGCAATTACGTCGTCAGCCTGGGCAATGTCACGCGCTGGCTGGCGCAGCAGGCCGAAAGCCTGGGCGTGGAAATCTTCCCCGGCTTTCCCGCCGCCGAGATCCTGTACAGCGACAACGGTGCCGTGCGCGGCGTGGCGACCGGCAATATGGGCCTGGATAAATCGGGCCAGCCGGGTGCGGATTTTCAGCTGGGCATGGAATTGCTCGGCAAGTACACCATCTTCGCCGAAGGCGCGCGCGGCCACCTGGGCAAGCAATTGATCGGCAAGTTCAAGCTGGACCAGGACGCCGCGCCCCAGACCTACGCCATTGGCATCAAGGAATTGTGGGAGATCGACCCTGCCCTGGCGCGCACGGGCCATGTGATCCACACCGCGGGCTGGCCGATGGATAGCAAGTCCTTCGGTGGCGGCTTCCTGTACCACCTCGAGGACAACAAGGTCACGCTGGGCCTGGTGATCGGCCTGGATTACCAGAATCCATGGATGAGCCCTTTCGAGGAAATGCAGCGCTGGAAAACCCATCCCGTCATCAAGGCCTGCCTTGAAGGCGGCAAGCGCCTCAGCTACGGCGCGCGCGCCATCAACAATGGCGGGCTGACCAGCTTGCCGAAGACCGTGTTTCCAGGCGGCGCCCTGGTCGGCTGCGATGCGGGCTTCATGAACGCCTCGCGCATCAAGGGCAGCCACGCCGCCATCAAGTCCGGCATGCTGTGCGCACAGGCGGCCTTCGATGCGCTGGCCGCAGGCCGCCAGGGCGACGAGCTGGCCGCCTACCCGGCCGCCTTCCAGGCCAGCTGGCTGCGGGCCGAGCTCAAGGGCGCGAACAATTTCAAGCCCTGGTTCAAGTACGGGCGCACGGTGGGCATGCTCATGACCGGCATCGAATACTGGCTGCTGCCGCGCCTGGGCTTCAAGGCGCCGCCATGGACGCTGGCGCCGCGCGCGGCCGACCACACCTTCATCCGGCCGGCGGCCGAGTGCACGTCCATCACCTACCCCAGGCCCGATGGCAAGCTGACCTTCGACCGCCTCAGCTCCGTGTTCATGTCCAACACCAACCACAACGAACACCAGCCGGCCCACCTGACCCTGAACGATGGCACGGTGCCGGTGACGCTCAACCTGGCGCGCTATGCGGGACTCGAAGCGCGCTATTGCCCGGCCGGCGTCTACGAATTCGTGAAAGATGCACAGCAGGTCGAGCGCTTGCAGATCAATGCCCAAAACTGTGTGCATTGCAAGACCTGCGACATCAAGGATCCTTCCCAGAACATTGTCTGGGTTACGCCGGAAGGCGGAGGCGGACCGAATTATGCGGGCATGTGAGCCCCAATCATCCATGGAGTCGAACGCGCAATGAACCCTGTCATCCTGAAACACGTCGGCAAGACGTACCGGCTCGACGCCGTCGACGTGCCGGCCCTGAACGATGTAAGTCTGGAAATTCGTCCTGACCGCTTTACCGTCATTTCCGGCGCCTCGGGCAGCGGCAAGACCACCCTGCTCAATATGATCGGTTGCATCGACCGCCCCGACCGCGGCGAAATCCTGGTCGCCGGCCAGCCGGTGCACACCATGTCGGACGACGCCCTGTCCGACTTCCGCGCACGCCATCTCGGCTTCATTTTTCAAAACTTCAACCTGCTGCCGGTGCTGAGCGCCTACGAAAACGTCGAATATCCCTTGCTGCTGAACGGCGTCGCGCCGCAGGAACGCCGGAAAAGAGTGCTGGCCATGCTGGACGCGGTAGGTTTGTCGGCGCGCGCGCAAAACCGTCCCGGCCAGCTTTCCGGCGGCCAGCGCCAGCGCGTGGCCATCGCGCGCGCGCTGGTGCACGGACCGAAACTGGTGCTGGCGGACGAACCTACCGCCAACCTGGACAGCCAGACCGGCGCGGCCATTATCAGCCTGATGCGCAAGATGCAGCGCGAGCTGCAGGTGGCCTTCGTGTTCTCCTCGCATGATCCGCAAGTGATGGCCGAAGCCGACGATGCGGTCCAGATCCGCGACGGGAAAATCACCAATATCAAGCGGCTCGAAGTCGCGCTGGAAGCGACCGCATGAATACCCTGCCACTCGCCCTGCGCAACCTGATGCGCAACCGCCGCCGTTCCAGCGCCACCCTGCTGGCCATGGGCATCGGCCTGTCCGCGATCCTGATCTTCGGCGGCTACAGCCGCAACGTCATCCTGTCCATGCAGACTGCCAAGGTGCAATACCACGGCCACCTGCAAGTCCAGCACAAGAATTACTTTCTGTACGGCAGCGGCGACCCGGCCGCCTTCGGCATCCCCGACTACCAGCGCATCGTCGAGCGCATCAAGCGCGACCCGGAACTGCAACCGATGCTCAGCGTGGTCACGCCCAAACTGCAGCTGACCGGCATTGCCGGCAATTTTTCGGCCGGCGTGTCGCGCAATGTGATTGCCACCGGCATGCTGATCGAAGACCAGAACAAGATGCTGCTGTGGAACGACTACGGCAACAGCAGCGCCCACCCGCTGGCCCTGATGGGCACGGCCGGCGATGCCGTCGTGATCGGCACCGGCGTGGCGCGCGTGCTGCAGCTGTGCGAGCAGCTCAAGGTCACCGGCTGCGAAGCCAGCACGGCCGCAGCGCCCGCGCCCGGCACGCAATTGCCGGACGATATAGCGGCACTGTCGGCGTCGGAAAAACCGGCGGCGGCCGCGGTCGGCGAAACCCGTGTCGAAATGCTGGTCGCCAATACCCACGGCGCGCCCAACGTCGCCAGCCTGAACGTGGTCAAGGCCGAGAACCAGGGCTTGAAGGAATTCGACGATGTCTTCGTCGCCATGCATTTGCCGCAAGCCCAGCGCCTGATCTACGGCAACGGGCCGCCGCAGGTGACGGCCATCATGATCCAGCTGCGCCACACCAGCCAGATGCCTGCCGCCAGCGCGCGCCTGAACCAGTTGCTGGCCACCGAATTCAAGGACCTGCCGCTGGAAATCCAGGATTACGAAACCCTCAATCCGATCTACGGCCAGACCATCGGCTTCTTCGGCTCGGTCTTCAATTTCATCGCGGCCCTGATCGGCGTGATCGTGCTGTTCACGATCGGCAATACGATGAGCATGGCGGTGGTCGAACGGACCATCGAGATCGGCACCTTGCGCGCCATGGGCCTGCGCCGCAGCAAGATACGCCAGCTGTTCATGTGCGAAGGCGTGCTGCTCGGCGTGCTGGGCACGGCACTGGGCGTGCTGGCGGCGCTGGCCATCGCCTTCCTGATCAACCATAGCGGCATGAGCTGGGTCCCGCCCGGCTACGTCGACGCCTATCCGGTGATCGTGCGCATCTGGGGCGAACTGCCGCTGCTGTTCGGCAGCGCCATCGGCCTGATGCTGCTGACCGTGTTTTCCGGCTGGTGGCCAGCGAAACGCGCTTCGCAAGCGCTGATCGTCGACTCCCTGCGCCACGTATGAGGACTGCCATGAACTATCTCGCCCTTGCCCTGCTGGCATTCACGCTCGGCGCCCGGGCGGCGGCCGATCCGCAAGCGCTGCTGGTCGCCAGCGACGCGGTGCGCAATCCGGACACGTCCTTCAGCCTGACCAACTCGCTGGTCGAGTACCGCAAGGGCAAGCAGACCGACGCCAGTACCCTGACCGTGTATTCGAATGCGGACAAGGCCAGCGGCCAGTTCCGCAGCCTGATCCGGTATGCGGCGCCGGCGCGCGACGCCAACAAGCTGATCCTGTACAACGGCAAGGACATGTGGTTCCACGATCCTGCCAACAAGGCCACGATCCGGCTCGCGCCGCAGGAACGCTTGCTGGGCCAGGCCTCGAACGGCGATGTCGCCACGGTCAACCTGGCCAAGGATTACAAGGCCACCGCGGCCACCGAGGAAGAGATCCAGGATGGCGAACGGCGCGCGCGCCGCTGCTACAAGCTCGACCTGGCCGCGCAGACGCCCGACGCCAGCTACCACCGCATCGAACTGTGGATCGACGTTGCCAACAGCCAGAGCGTGAAGGCGCGCTTTTTCAGCGAAAGCGGCAAGCTGCTCAAGACCGCCTACTACCGCCACTACAGCAAGCAGCTGGGTCGCGAGCGGCCCACCGAGACCGTCATCATCGACGGCCTCGATCCGAGCTGGGTCACGCTGATGCGCTATTCGGACTGGGTGAAACGCGAGGTGCCCGAAGCCTGGCTGCAGCGCGACTACCTGGTTCGCTTCAAACCGGAATGAGGCGCCTGCTCCTGTGGGCCTTGTTGCTGGCCAGTGCGGCGCCGGCCCGCGCCGGCGACGACGATGCCTTGCTGCTGGCCGACCAGGCGCAAACGAGCGCCGTGGCGGCCGCCGACTGGCGCGTGTTCACCGAGTTCGCCGCGGGCCTTACCGAGCAGCGCTACGGCCTGCCTGCCATCCACGGGCAACGCTGGTCGCTCGACATGAAGTACGACAAGGCGCTCGCGCCCGGCGTGCGCCTGGTCCTGTCGGACCGCTTCGACCTGCGCTCCCAGGACAAGTTTGCCCATCACACGGGCGTGAACACGCCGCGCGAAGGCTATCTCAGCTGGCAGGCGTCGGACAGCCGCCTGTTCGACGCCGGCTGGATCAACCTGCACAATGGCGCGGCATCGGGCTACAACCCGACCGACTATTTCCGCGACAGCGCGCTGCGCTCGGTTTCCTCGGTGGACATGGTCAGCCTCAGGGAAAACCGGCTCGGCAGCGCCATGCTGCGCGGCCAGCAGCTGTGGAAGGATGGCGCGTTCAGCGCCGTGTATTCGCCCAGGCTGGCCGCGAGGGACAGCGCGTCCCTGCTTGCGCCCCGTACCGACGCCACCAATGGCGAACAGCGCTGGCTGCTCGCGCTCAGCCAGAAAGTGGCGGACACGCTCGATGCGCAAGTGCTGCTGTTCGGCGCCGGCCACGGGCGCCGCCAGCTGGGCCTGAACCTGAACGGCGTCGTCAATGACGCGACGGTGTACTACGGCGAATGGTCGGGCGGACGCGAGGCGGGCGCCTTCCGCTCGCGCCTGGCGGCCGGCTTCATCTACACGACCCCGTACAAGCTGTCGCTGCTGCTGGAATACGACTACAACGGCGCGGCCCTGGACCGGCGCGGCTGGAAGGCGCTGCAGGCAGGTCCGCCCGCCGACTATGTCCGCTACCGCCATGTGGCGCTGCTGCGCCAGGATCCGGTCACAAAACAATCCATCTTTTTTCACGCCAAATGGCAGGACGCCCTGTTCCATCACCTGGACCTGCGCGCGATCGTGCGCCACAACCTGGCCGACCGCAGCCGCATGTCGTGGCTGGAAGCGCGCTACCACCGCGACCGCCTGGACCTGGCCATCCAGTGGCAGCTCAATGGCGGCGCCGCCGGCAGCGAATTCGGCGCCCTGCCGCAGGCGCGCAATGTGCAAGCGATGGCCATCATTTATTTCTGATTGTCGCGTAAATACTCCTCTATACGACTTTATCTTGCCCATGCACTAGCGAGAATAAACGCCGCACGTTACGATAGCCAAGTTAGCAACCTTTTCAATTAATCAACGTTCACTTTGCCGATCAGGATGAATCATGCTCTCCATATCTCGACAAAACGATGCGATGGCGGCGATCAGCCGCATTTCGGGGTGCGCCACCGAAAATGAAGTCATCGCCGTCACCAAGTCCATTGTGTCCACCCTGGGCGCCGCGTCCTTTGTCTACACTTCCCTGTTCCCGCCTGATTTCGGCGGCTCCGCCGAAAATGCATCGTTCCTGATCGGCTGCGACCAGGAATGGTGCAATCTGTACGAAAAGCGCATGTGGATCATGAACGATCCCTACCTCGAATATGCCCGCAGCAATGGCTCGCCCGTGGTCGGGTCCATGGTCAAACCGCGCACGCGGGGGCAAGTCGACATGATACGGGCCGGCTCGCGCCACGGCTTTCGCAGCGGGCTGATGGTGCCCACCCATACCAGCATGGATGCCAGCAAGCGCCTGGGACTCTTGTATATCGGATCGGACCTGCCAGCGCCCGTCGGCGAGCCCATCTTGCTGGAAAACCGCGTGTCCTACAGCGCGCTTGGATTCGAATTGCTGCATTGGCAAAATGCGCGGATGAAGCAGCAAGCCATGCGCAAGCACAGCTTGCTGGAAGAAGAAATCCAGTTGCTGCAGTTTTCAAAGGATGGCAAGCGTTCCAATGAAATCGCGGCGATTCTCGATTTGCGTCCGTCCGTTGTCTACAGCAAGCTCAATACGATCAAGGAAAAGTTCAACGTCGACAAGTTGAACCAGGCCATCATGAAGGCCGAAGCAGCCGGCATACTCGGCTAAGCGCACTCCCCCATTCCATTCGCCTGCCCCATCCCGGCAAGCGAACCCGGGAATAAGGCCCCTGCCCACCAGGCACGGCGGATTATTCCCCAGCCTCACACAGCATCCATCGCCATCGCGCCCGACCTCATCGTCGGCAGCGCGTGGCTGCCCAGGCGGTCGAGCAGGCGGTCAAGCTGACGCAGGTAGGGCGCGATCAAGCCTTGCTCTATCCCCTCCGGAAAGGCATGGGTGTCGAACATCACGATCAGGCGCGGCACATTGCGGAAGGTGCTGAACAACAGCAAGGCGCGGCCAGGCGGGAACAGTTGCGGATAGCTGAAATAGTCGGCCACCCGGTGCGGGCCGAAGGAATCGAGCGCAAACGGAATGGGGCCGGGATTGCTGATCAGGATGTTCGACTTGGCGATGGCGCGGCCGGCCCACAGCGTCGCCAGGCGGCGCGGCAGGAAACGCGAACAGACGTCGAAGATCACCTGGCGATAATAGTCGACCATCACGCCCCCGGCGCGCAGGCCGCTGATCCGGTCGGCTATGTCGGCCAGCAATTGCCGGTCCGAGCGCCGGCTGTCGAGCCGCAGGTTGTAGGGGACCATCAGGGCGTCGTACAGCCGCTCGCTGCCGGCCCCGTACGCCGGGCGCAGCGAATACGAATCGGTATACCGGAACACGCCGGCGCGGCCTGCGGCGTCGGCACTGGCGCGCACCAGCGCCGTCAGCAGCAAGGCGTGCACGCTGGCCCCTTGCGCTTTCGCCGCCAGTTTCAGGCGCTGCAGCCAGGCGTCCGGCATCGCGCGCTTGTCCATGCCGGTCGGCCCGCGCGGCACCGGCTTGACCGGCCACAGCAGGTCCTGGTGCAGCATGTCGCCGGCGATCTCGCAGGCGGCGCTGGCCAGGTAGCGCAAGCGCTGCCACCAGCGCAGCCCCGCGGACGGTGGCGCCGCGGCCACGCCCAGTTCAGGTCCCGGCGGACAGGTGCGCGCCGCCGCCAGCGCCTGGTAGGTGTCGGCCAGGTCGCGCGTGAGCTGGTAGCCGGCCTGGGCGTCCGACCAGACGTGGGAACAGATCAGTTGCAGGAAACTGCGCCCGGCGCACACCCACAGCACTGCGCGCAGCGGGGGAGCGTGCGCCAGGTCCAGGGGACGCGACCAGACCTGGGCCAGCATGTCCGGCAGCAGCGCATCCAGCGTCCCTTCGCCGGGCCGCGCGATGACCTGCAAAGGCACTTCCGGCGCCGCGTCGGTTTCGACCAACATGAACCGCAGGAAAAAGCGCTTTACCCGGCTGCGCATGGCCAGCCGGCGGCTGGCGCAGGCATTGAGCGCCTGGCGCAGCAAGCCACGGTCGGGCTCCCCCTCCAGTTCCAGCGAATCGCAGGAATTCGTGCACGTCACATGCGACAGGTTGACGAACACCATGTTCAACGGCGAGAGCGCGATCTTCTCAGGCATAGGGATAGGCGTTGTCGCTCAATGCGATCAGGTCGCTCGCGCCGATCGAGGCCATCAGTTCCTCGACTTCCTGGCGATAGCCTTCACGCAATTCTTCATTCGACTTGCGCTTCAGGCCCATGCTGCGCAGCAGTTCCGTTTTCGACGAACCTGGCGGCCCGAAGAAATTCAAGCCGTGGGCATACCACTTGGTGACCTTGCTGCGCCAGGCATCGCGGTCCGGTTCGCTGCCCAGGCGGATCTGGAATTGCTTCAGGCCGAAACCCTGGTGGAAGTACTCGTCTTTCAGGATGCGCTTGCACGCCTTGGCCCAGGGCGCATAGCTGGACATGGAAAAATTCTCGACCATGAAGCGGCCGGCGCGGTCGAGGAACATGGTCGAGAGAACGATGTCGTCCCAGCTGTTGTCCGGATTGCCCACTTCGACAGGCCCTTCGAGGGCGGCCTTGGTCGGACCGCCGCCGCTGCGGCCTTGCGCGATCGCGATCGCGTCGTCTTCGCTGACGCCCATGTCATGCAGCACGGCGTACAGGCGGAAGCTGTGATCGGCCTCGTCGGCCATGATGCGCGCCAGCAGCCTGCGTACGCGAAAATCGGGCGCCTTGGGAATCCACAGCGACAATTCGGTGGCGCCGTTGCGTTCGGCGTAGGCTTGCATGGACAGCAGGCGCTTCAGGTGATGCTGGTATTCGGCGCTGCAATCGGCCAGCTGTTCCACCTCCACCGATTCGGGTGCGAGGGCGTCGGATTCAAGGACTGTGGTGTCGTTCATGGTGTCATTTCCATTGGTAGCGTTGCATAAAGAGGGGCGCGCATGGTGCGCTTGAGTACTTTTCCCGTCAGGCCGCGCGGGATGCCTTCCCGCCCGACGATGGTCAGCCCTGCCAGCTGGTCCTTGGCCGTGAGGCGGGCATTGGTCCAGGCCAGGACGTCGGCCGCGCACACGGCCGCGCTGGCGCCGGGCTGGACGAAGGCCACCGGTTCCTGGTAACCATTGCCGGCATCGCGCGCCACGACCACCGCTTCCAGCACGCCTGGGAACTTGAGCACGTGCTCCTCGACCAGCAGGCTGTACACATCGCCGTGCGGCGTGCGGATCAGGTCGGTCGAGCGGTCAAGGTGGAAGTAGGCATTGCGGCCCTTGGCATAGCCGATGTCGCCGGTGCGCCACCAGCCATCCTTGACCACGCCGTGCAGCTTGTCGTGGGCGTTCCAGTAGCCCTTGAACAGGGTCGGCCCCTTGACCATGAAGTAGCCGATCGTGCCCGGCTTCACCGGATGGCCCTGTTCATCGGCGATCTTCACTTGCGGACCGACCGAACTGGACTGGCCGATATAGCGGTTGAACTTGCGCGAAAAACTGAAGGAGAAGCGATTGATGGCGCCGAAGCCCACTTCGGAAGACCCCATCGAATCGACATACATGGAGCCGACCACCTTTTTCCCGAACAGGCGCAGCAGCGCGCCATGGCGGGTAAATTCGCGGATATGCGCTTCATGGCTGGAGTCGGCCGCCGACATCCACATGCGCACCGAATCGAGGGCGTACCGGTCCAGCCCCAGTTCCTGCATGCTGATGAAGGTATGCGGAAAGCAGAACACGATGGCCAGGCGTTCGCGCGCAACCAGCGCCAGCACATTGCGCGCCGAATTGTCGCCCGCCAGCCAGACTTCGCTGTTGCTGGCGATGGCCGACAGCATGCCCAGGAAATAGACGAAGTGGTTGGCCGGCGCGGCGTTGACAGCCACGTCCTTGTCGCTGAACCAGTGGCGGAACTTGAGCTGCCCTTTGACCCCGGCCACCAGCGAACCGGAGGTGTGGATCACGCCTTTCGGAAAACCCGTGGTGCCCGAGGTATGCACCAGCAGCACGTCCTCGTCGGCGGCCGGGACAACGGCCTCGAAGCGGGTCGAGGCGCCCGCGATCAGGCGCCTGAAGTCGAGCACGGCCGTGTTGCCTTCCAGGCCGTCGGTCAGCAGCACGTGCCTGAGCGCCGGCAGCCGGTCCAGGTCTTCGCGCAGTTGCTGGTAGCGCTGGCGGTCGGTGATCAGGAAGGCGGCGCCGGTGTATTCCAGGTAGCGCAGCAGTTCGGTCTTCCCCATGCCGCCGTTGATCGGCACGGCAATGCCGCCGGCCCGTATCGCGGCCAGCCCGAACAGGAAATAGTCGGCCGCGTTTTCCTTGTAGATCGCCACCCGGTCGAAGCGTTCCAGGCCCGCGTCCCTGGCCAGCACATTGCTGGCGCGGTTCATGAAGTCGCGCGCCTCGCCGCTGGACATGCCCTGGCCGATGCCGGCATAGGGAAGTTCCGGCGAAAAATGCAGCAAGGGTCGGCGCCCGTAGAGTGCCGCCGCCTTGTCGATCAGGTTGCAGACCGTCAGTTCTTTATCAAAGATGAAGCGGCCGTATTGCAGGATACCCATAGCTGTCTATCTCCGGTCAGGTGCGCAACTGGGCGCGTTGCAGTTTTCCATTCACGCCGCGCGGGAGCTCGGCGATGAATTCGATAAAGTGGGGATACTCGTAGCGCGCCAGCCGTTCGCGCGAAAACTGGGACAGTTCGTCGGCCAGCGTCTTCTTCCAGCCGTCGTCGCTGCGCTCCTTGCGCACCACGATGAAAGCCTTGATGCGATTGAGCCCGTCCATTTCGATGACCGGCGCAATGGCGCAGTCGAGCACTTCCGGATGCTGCTGCAGCACCAGTTCGATGCGCACCGGAGAGATCCAGTTGGCGCCCGATTTGAAAACGTCATTGGCGCGCCCGACGAAGAAATAGTTGCCGTCCCCGTCCTGGTAAAAGACATCGTTGGTCCGGAACCAGCCATCGTTGAAATACCTTGCCGTGGTCTCGGCATCGTTCCAGTAGCCGCGCGCGATCGTTGCGCCGCGCACATGCAGCGTGCCCCACTGGCCGGGTGCGGCAAGCGCGCCCTGCTCCGTGCGCAAGGCGAATTCGAAGCCCGATACTTCGCGCCCGGCGCTGCCGCGCACCACGGCGCCCTTGCGGTTTGAAATGAAGGTGCTCAGCGTTTCCGTCGTGCCGATGCCGTCGATCGCTTCGCGGCCGGTGGCGGCCGCCCACATGTCGCACAGCTGGCGCGGCATGGTTTCGCCGGCCGACACCCAGCTGCGCACCGAGGTCAGCCCACCCAGCCGTTCCGGCGTCTTCTTGAGCAGCAGTCGAAACACGGTCGGCACCGAAAAGAACACGCTCACGCCATGGGCGGTGATGCTGTCGCACAGCGCTTCGGGCACCGGCTGCTTGGGGGCGAGCACGGCGGTGGCGCCGTGGAACAGCGCGAAATGCACGCTGTTCAAGCCATAGGCGAAGGACATCTTGGATGCGGAAAACAGCACGTCGTGCGGGCCCAGGCCCAGCACCTCGGCCGCGTAGTGCCGGTTCGTCTGCAGCAGGTCCGATACGCTGTGCAGCACCGGCTTGGGCATGCCGGTGGAGCCGGACGTGAACAGGCAG
Organism: Pseudomonadota bacterium; assembly: GCA_040388805.1. Classification (GTDB taxonomy): domain Bacteria; phylum Pseudomonadota; class Gammaproteobacteria; order Burkholderiales; family Burkholderiaceae_D; genus Telluria_A. The sequence goes on along the minus strand of JAZKBE010000095.1, from coordinate 13,433 downwards.
ATCGCGGCCTCGCCTTCGCGCGGCTGGCGCGCCCAGGCCTGACGCTGCTCGAAGCCGGTGCCGGCCAAGGGCCGGGCCGCATTCCATCCAGCATCCTGGCAAGCCTCGGCGAACCGGGCCACCGACGGGTCGAGCACCAGCCATTGGGGCCGCATCTGCGCCAGCAGGCGGCTGTAGTCGGCGCTGCCGAGCTGGACGTTCACATTGGCCACCACCGCGCGTACGTTCAGGGCGGCCAGCAGCAGCGCGACCAGGTCGATGCGTTCGTAGGACACCACGAAAATCAGGTCGCCCGGCAGCACGCCCTGGTCCGTGAAAGCATCCGCGATGGCCAGCACCCTGGCATGCAGGCCGGCGTAGCTGATGGCCAGGCCGGTATCGGCCTCGATCAGGGCGGACTTGTCCGCGTGCACATGGCGCTCGATGAGCAGCGCCATCCATTCGGAAGCAGGAACGTTCTTCATGCCGCGCCAGCCCGCGCGGCGAGCGCCGCCGTGACCGCTCCGGGACAGGGCAGGACGGCGCCATCGAAGACGCGCACCGGCATGATGCCGCGCACCGCATTGGTCAGGAACAGTTCCTCGGCAAGTGCGAGTTCGGCGCGGTCGATATCCTTCTCGATCACGTCCAGGCCCGCTTCGCGCGCACAGGCGATGACGCGCGCGCGCCCGACGCCGGGCAGGCAGCGCGGCAACGCGGGCGTCCACAGCGCGCCATCGCGCACCAGGAAGATATTGCTGAAACTGCCTTCGGTGAGAAAGCCTTCATCATCGAACAGGATCGCTTCGTCGCACTCCCCGCCAACGCTGCGCAAGGCCAGCACGCTGTTCAGGTAGTTGCCGGTCTTGGCATACAGGGGCCAGGCCCGGTGGCTGGGCCGCTCCCAGGCCGAGGTGGCGATCCGGTAGCCCTCGGCCGCCTTGCGCGCGACATCCGGCGACGGCGCCTGCGCGGTCACCAGCAGCACCGGTGGCGCGCCGCGCGTCAGGGTCAGGCGCACCACGGCCGCCGGCAGCGCATTGGCGTCGACCACGCCCAGGCACTGCGCCAGCAGTTCCTCATCGGCATACGGGACCACGAAGCCCAGCCGGTCCGCCGAGGTGCGCAGCCTGGCCATGTGCGCATCCCACAGAGCAATAGCGGCGCACTCCGCCCGCATGGTCTCGAACAGCGTTTCGCCGTACAGGAAACCGCGGTCGGAAACCGGAATCGTGGCCGTGGCCTGCGGGACCAGCGCGCCGTTCAGTGAGCAATACATTGCGTCTCTTCGCTTGCCGAATAGATGTCCAGCTGGCGTCCGGACAGGGTGCTGGCGAAAGCCTCGCCCTCGCCGGACAGGTAGCTCCAGATCGGCAGCAGCAAGGCCCTGGCCTTGAGCATGATTTCATTGAACTCCTGGTCCGAGTTCGACAGATAGGTGATCGCGCCGCCCGCGCCGAAGCGGATTTGCGCCCCGTCGTAGGTCAGGGTGCGGATCGCGATATTCAGGTCGGCGATCCGATTGAAGCCCAGGTAGCCGATGGTGCCGCAATACACGCCGCGCGCCGAGTGTTCCAGCTCGTCGATGATTTCCATGGTGCGGATCTTGGGCGCGCCGGTGATCGAGCCGCCCGGGAAGGTCGAGCGCAGCAAGTCCATCAAGGTGCGCCCGGCGCCCAGCTGGCCGACGATGGTGCTGACCATGTGATGCACGGTGGCATAGGTTTCGATATCCATCAGCTTGTCCACGACCACGCTGCCCACGTCCGACACGCGGCTCAGGTCATTGCGCATCAGGTCGACGATCATCAGGTTTTCCGCCGCATCCTTTTCCGAATTGCGCAGGCTCTCTGCCGCACGCTGGTCCTGCACCGGATCGCTGGCGCGCGCGATAGTGCCCTTGATCGGCTTGGCCTCGATGCGGCCGGAATCGATGACTTCGAGGAAGCGCTCGGGCGAGCTGCTCAGCACGTGGACGGGCCCGCTCCTGATCAGCGCGCAGAACGGCGCCGCATTGCGCTTGCGGATCACGCGGTACAGGGCGACCGGATCGAGCCTGGCGTCCAGGCGGAAATGGTTGGTCAGGCAGACTTCGTAAGAGTCGCCGCTCAGGATCGCTTGCTGGCAGGCATCGATGCTGGCCAGGTAATCGTCGTAACCCTGGTCCAGGGTGACCTGCAGCTTCGCGGTGTGGACCGGGGCCAGCGGCGCGGGGGCCACTGGCAGGGTGCGCAGGTACTCGCTGGTGGCCGCGATCCATTCCTCGGCATCGGCCATTTCGTCGGGTCCGGCGACGGCCACGACCCAGGTTTTGTGCTGCAAGTGATCGAAGGCCAGGAAGCGCCTGGCATACAGCCACAGCGCATCGGGCGCGGCGCCCACCTCGGCGCAGGTCTTGCTGTCACCGAACACCTCCTTCATTTCGTAGGAGAAATAGCCGACCCAGCCGCCACGGAAGGCGAAAGGCAAACCGTCGCCCTCGACCGTTTTTTCCAATTCCTGTTCCATGCCTGCGATGAAGGCGCGGCCGGCGGCGCCGTCCGGCGTATCGTCGCTGCGGCGATACGAGCGCACCTCGTCCGGCGCCGCTGCGCCCAAGAAGGAAAAGCGGGACAAGCCTTCCTTGACCATCGCGCTGTCGAGCCAGAACACATGCTCTTCGGCGGCGTACAGGTCCATGAAGGCATCTTCGGCATTGACCGGGGCCTGCACTTCGCGCGCCAGCAGGCGGAAGTGCGCGGCCGACGCGGGGGCGGCCAGGCGCGGACGGTCGATCGCCTGCTGGGCCAGGCTGCGGAAGTTGCGGATCAGGCGGTGGCCATGTTCGGTCAGGATCGATTCCGGATGGAACTGGACGCCCCATTTCGGCAGCGTCTTGTGGCGCAATCCCATCAGGATGCCGTCGTCGGTGGCGGCGATCGCCATCAATTCCTCGGGCAAGGCTGGCGACACCATCAGGGAGTGGTAGCGCACCGCCGAAAACGGCGACGGCAATCCGGAAAACAGGGAATCGCCCTGATGCAGGATGGCCGAGGAACGGCCATGGAAAGGAACCGTGGCCCGGCTGACCGTGCCGCCGTAGATATGCGCCAGTCCCTGGAAGCCCAGGCACACGCCCAGCACGGGAATCGTGTCCTGTAGCAGGGCGTCGCGCGAGACGCCGAAGTCGCCCGCGTTGGCCACCGTGCCGGGGCCGGGCGAAATGATGATGCAGTCGAAGGTGAACTTGCTGGTCAGCGCTTCCCAGCTGTATTCATCGTTGCGCACCACGGTCGGGAATTGCCCGAACACCTCGGCGACGTAGTGGGCGAGGTTCCATGTGAACGAGTCGTAATTATCAATTAATAAGCAATGCATGCTGTTGATTCCATGGCTAAACTGCACGATTCATGAGGATGACTACGCCGCTTTCGGATGCACCTTCATGCCAAAATTGTGTTCGAGCGCGTAGCGGCACATCGCCGGCAGCAGCGGCCCGATGGGCTGCATGACGATGCCGTTTTCTTCCAGCAGGCGGGCGGTGTCGTCCACCACGAAATTGCGTTCGAAGGTCAGGTAGTGCATATAGCTTTTCAGCAGGATGGAAAGCGCGCTGTTCTTGAACGCCCGCATGCGCAGGCCGACCACGACGCTCGAAAAAGCATCGGGCGCCACGATTTCCGGCAGCTTTTTCAGGTGGTCGAAATGGCCGGTCTTGCCGACGATGTCCACGATGTCGCGGATCGCCATGCTGCGCGCGATGCCGGCCGCCAGGTGGTAGGTCTGGCCCACCGCCGCCGGGTATTGCGCGAGGAAGGCCAGGCCATCGGCCACGTAGTCCAGTGGCACCAGGTCGGGCCGGGCGCTCGGCTCGGCCGGCACCACGGAAATCTTGCCCATATTGGCCAGCTTCAGGAATTCGTAGATGCCGAAGAAGTTGCGGATTTTCCCTGTCGCCGCTTCGCCGATGATCATGCTGGGCCGGTAGATGGTGACCGGCGCCTCGGCCTTAAAGGCGTCGACCAGTTGCTCGGCTTCCATCTTGGATTGTTCATAGGCGTTGAAGAATTCCTGCCCGATATTGATATCCGATTCATGGAAGGCATTGCGCTGGCTGCCGGAAATATAAGCTGTCGATACATAGTTGAAACGGCGCAAGCGCCCCGACTGCCCTGCCTCGCGCACCAGCGCGATGGCGCGCCGCGTGCTGTCGACATTGAGCATGCGCGACTGTTCGATCGGCAGGTCGAAGCGCAGGTCGGCAGCCAGGTGGAAGACGTCGCTCACCAGCGCCGCCAGCAAGGCATGGTCGGCCGGCGACAGGCCGAACAGGTCGGCGCTGACATCGCCGCGCAGGACCACCATGCGGGCGCGCTCGGTGCTGGCGATGCCGCAGAAATCGAGCAAGGCATCGAGCTTGCTTTCCGACTCGCGCTGGTCGGCGCCGCGGATGAGCATGACAAACTGCGCGTTCGGCTGCTGGACCAGCAGGCGCGGCAGCAGGCCGGCGCCCAGGCCGCCGGTGGAGCCGGTAATGAACAGCACGGGCTGCTCCGGCGACAACTGCGATAGTGACAATAATGGCGTGAAATCCTGCAAATGACTGTTCATGGTTATTCCAAAAATAAGGTGGTCAGGGCAATGCCTGCACGGCGCGGAAGGCGCTCATGGTGGCCGACGTGATATTGGCGGCGGCATCCTGCTCGCGCGCGGCCCCGACGATGGTGCATGGCATGCCCGCCGCGTCGCACAGGGCTTCCAGCGCACGCAAGGGGGTCTGGCCCGCCGCCAGGATGACGGTCCTGGCCGCGACCAGTTCGCCGGTCTTTGTCTTGCGGTCGAGGACCTGGACGCCGTCGGCCGTGATGCCCAGGATGTCCTGCCCTTTCAGCATGCGCACGCTGGCGTCTTCCAGCGCTTTCATCACAATCCAGCGCGTGGTGCGGCCCAGCTTGTAGGCGAATTTCTTCGAGGAACGCTGCAGCACCGTGACCGGCGCTGCCGGCGGGGTGCCTGCTTCGAAATACGCGTCGGCCACAAACTTCGCATCGAAGCTGGTGGCGACTTCGCGCAAGTGCGTGCTTTCCTGGTGTCGCTGCGCATATTCATAGGCCAGGTATTTGGCCAGGTCGCAGGCGACGCCGCCGCCGCCGATGACCACCGCCGGAAATTGCACGGGAATCTTGTCGCGCAAGACCTGGTCGAAGGTCAGCACATGGGCGCCATCGGCGCCGGGCAGGTTGGCCGGGATGGCCGGCGTGGTGCCGGTGGCGATGAACACATGGTCCCAGCCGCCCTTGGCGAGTACGTCCGCGTCAACCGTCCTGCCGTAGCGCACCGTCACGCCCTTGGCCATCAGCGATTTTTCAAAGTAACGCACGGTTTCGCCGAACTCGTCTTTCCGGGGAATGCTGCGCGCCATGTTCAATTGGCCGCCCAGCGCCAGCGATTGCTCGAACAGTTCCACGTCGGCGCCGCGGTTGGCCGCATATAAGGCCGCGGCCATGCCCGCCAGGCCGCCGCCGACCACCGCGATTTTGCGCGGCCGGGCGAACGGCGTGAGCTGGCCTTCATTGACGTCGCCGCATTCCGGATTGACGCTGCAGCCCACCGGATGGCCGGTGAACACATAGTCCAGGCAGGACTGGTTGCAGGCGATGCAGGTGTTGATCAGGTCAAACTGGTTGGCGCGCGCCTTGCGCATGATGTCCGGATCGGCCAGGAAAGGACGGGCCATCGATACCATGTCGGCCACGCCGTCCTGCAGCAATTGCTCGGCCAGGCGCGGCTCATTGATGCGGTTGCTGACGCATACCGTCAGCGCCGGGAAGCGCGCCTTGATGCAGGCGGCCACGGCGCTGAAACCGGCGCGCGGGACCACCATGGCAATGGTCGGCACAGCGGACTCGTGCCAGCCGATGCTCACGTTCAGCAAGTCGATGCCGTAGGGCTGCAAGGCCGTGATCAGGGCGATGGTGTCTTCGTGCGGCAAGCCGTCGGGCAGCAAGTCCAGGCAGGGAATGCGGAAAAGCAGCGGGAAGTCGGGACCGACGGCCGCACGCACGCGGCGCGTGATCTCGAGCGCGAAGCGCATGCGGTTTTCCAGCGAACCACCCCAGCGGTCGGTGCGGTGGTTGGTATGCAGGGCCAGGAACTGGTGCACCAGGAAGCCTTGCGAATAGATCAGTTCGATCGCGTCGTAGCCTGCCGCCACCGCGCGCACGGCAGCAGAGGCGAAGTCGTCGATGGTCTGCAGGATGTCCTGCTCGCTCAGTTCGCGCGGCGTGAAAATATTCGCGTCCAGCCGCAGCGGCGAGGCCGATACCAGGTTGCCGTGAAAGGCTTCGCGGCCGAAGTGCAGCAGTTGCAGCGCGATCTTGCCGCCTTCGCGGTGCACGGCTGCGGTCAGCAGGGCGTGCTTGTCGATGAGCGCATCGCTGTCGAGCGAAAAGCCATGGGGACCGGTATTGCCGGCCGCATTCGGGCTGCAGCCGGCGGTGACGATCAGGGCCGCGCCGCCGCGCGAGCGCGTGGCATAGAAATGCGCCTTGCGTTCGTACTGGTCGGCGAATTCATCCATGTTCAGGTGAATCGAGCCCATCAGGACGCGGTTCGGCAAGGCCATCTTGTTGATCAGGATGGGCCGGAACAGGTTCGAGAGCAGCGGCGTTTCCGGGGACGCGATGGGCGGCATCGCCTGCAGGGGCATGGACGTCACAGCGTCAACCCTCCATCGACCACGATGGCCTGGCCGGTCATGTAGCTTGCTTCGGCCGACAGCAGGAAGGACACCACGTTGGCCACTTCCTCGGCCTTGCCGAAACGCTTGAGCGGAACGTGGTTGTTCCTGGTTTCTTCCAGCATGGCCTTGATCGACTCGTCCTGGCTCATCGCGGTGAGCATGTCGGTATCGATGAAGCCGGGCGCGACCGCATTGACGCGGATGTTGTAGCGTCCTACTTCGCGCGCCAGCGAGCGCGTCAGCGCCAGCATGCCGGCCTTGGCCGCGCCATAGTTCGACTGGCCGGCCTGGCCGCGTATGCCGCTGACCGAGGCCACGTTGACGATGCAGCCGTTCTTGCGCACGATCATCTTCTGGATCACTTCCTTGATGCAATAGAAGGCGCTATTCAAGTTGGTGGCGATCACCGATTCCCATTCTTCGCCCGACATCATCGGCAGCAGCTTGTCGCGCGTGATGCCGGCATTGTTGACCAGCGCATTGACCCAGTAGCCGCGCTCCTTGATCTGGGCCAGCATGGCCTTGACCTGCTCGCGGTCGGCCACGTCGGCCTGGAAAATTTCCGATTCGCCGCCGCCTTCGCGGATGGCGTCGCGCACGGCCAGCGCGGCCTGTTCATTCTTCTGGTAGTTGACCAGCACGATCCAGCCGCGCCTGGCCAGGACCTGGCAGATGGCCTTGCCGATGCCCCGGCTGCCGCCCGTTACGAGTACTGCATTCTTCATGGTGAGACCTTATTTGGCGACCTGGGCGAGCCGCAGGAAAACGTAGTTGCGTGCTTCATCGAAACCGGTGACCAGGGCGCTGGACGGCTTGACGGCCAGCGCCTGGCGTACGACATTGATGCCGACCGCGGCTTGCGCGGCCGTCGAACGGGTGGCCGGCACGCTGCCGGTGCGAAACGCATTGGCGGCCACTTGCACCTGCAGCGACGACGCCACCGACTCGGCTTCGCCGATCCATGAACGGGCGGCGGTGACGGGCGGCGCCACGTCGTACTGGTCGTAGATGCTGCGGAGCATTTCCAGTTCCAGCAGCGACGCGGTGGTGGCGCAGCCGGAGTTGGACGCGCTGATGAAGGCGACGTCCTTCCAGGCCTGGCGGGCGTCGCTATTGGTATCGAGCAGGCGGGTCAGGAAACCGGCGGCGCTGGCGCCGTCCTGGTCGCGGCCCAGGCGTCCGGCCGTGCTGCCCACGATGCGCGCATACGGCGTGGCGCCGCGCCGCTCGGCATGTTCGGCCGATTCCAGGATCAGCATGCTGCAACCCTCGGACGGCACCAGGGTGCCGCCGGCGCCGGCGAAAAAGTCGGGCCGCTCGCCCTGCAGGTATTGCTGGTACAGGTGGCGGCTCTGGTTGACACTGAACTTGGACAGCGTTTCCACGCCGCCCACGATGGCCATGGGCGCGCGGCCGCGGCGCACCAGGTCGTAGCCGCGCGCGATCGCGCCCAGCGAGGCCAGCGGACCGGAGCATTCCATCGAGCTCATGCCGCGTAAACCCAGGTTCATGGCCACCTGGCCACAGGCGACATTGCGGGCGATCATGGGGAATTGCGCCGCATTCAGGGACTTCGGCTTGCCCATCAGGAAAGGCAGGGAAAAGCGCTGGGTCGACGAATGCTCGGAGCGCATGGAGCCGAAAATGGTGGCCACTTCGTCGGCGCAATCGATCTCGCCGATGCCCGCATCCTCGAGCGCGCTGCCGACGGCGCACATGGCCATGGCCATGGCGCGGTCGGCCAGGCGCAGCTGGCGGTCGGTGAAGTATTTTTCCACCGGATAAACGCTCGATACGCCGAGCATGGCGCTGGCGCGCGGCGGATGCTGGTCTTCCGGCCAATGGGTGAAATTGGGGTCGCGTTCGGCCAGGCTGGCGATATAGTCGGAACCGCCGAAGCCGGACGGCGCAATCAGGCCCATCCCTGTGATGTATACGTCTGAGTTTGTCATATTAGTTGCCCACCTGAGAGTGCTGATATTTGCCGATGACGACGCAGGAACATGCGCCGGCGAAGCCGAAGGATTCCGACAAAGCGTACTGGACCGGCGCCTTGACCGCCTTGTCCTTGACCAGCTTGAAGCGCATGCCCGCTTCGTTGCCGGCGGTATTGATGGTCGGCGGCACCTGGTCGTGGTGCACCGTCAGGATCGTGGAAATCGCTTCGAAGATGCCGGCCGCGCCCATGCAATGGCCGATCATCGGCTTGATGGAACTGACGTACAGGTTTTCCGCGTGGTCGCCGAAAATGGCGTGGATCGAATTGGTTTCGGTCGAATCGTTGGCGCTGGTGGCCGTGCCGTGGGCATTGATGTAGGCAATCTGGGACGGTTCGAGCTGCGCTTCGGCCAGCGCGCGGCGGATGGCCAGGCCTTCGCCTTCGCCGGTTTTCGAGGTCGAGGTCAGGTGGTAGGCCGAATTGCTCAGGCCGTAGCCCAGCACTTCGCCGTAGATCCTGGCATTGCGCGCCACGGCGCTGTCCAGGCTTTCCATGACGATGAAGGCGCCGCCTTCGCCGATGGCAAAGCCGTCGCGTTCGCGGTCGAAGGGCCTGGCCTTGCTGGTGGTAATCGAAAACACCGCATTGAAGCCGCCGTGCACCACTTCGCCAATGATGTCGCCGCCGCCGGCCAGCATGGTGTCGCAGTCGCCGTTGCGGATCGCGTCGAAGGCGAAGCCGATGGCGTCGGTGGACGAGGCGCAGGCCGTGGAAATGAGGGTCGAGGGACCGGTCAGGTTGAAGTGGCCGGTCAGGTGGTTGAGCTGGTAAGACACCACGATGGAGTCCGGCGGGCCGCCTCCTTCTGGCAGGGCGCCATCGTCATAGACGAAGGCGCGGCCGTATTTTTCCAGGTTGTGGGCACCGGAACAGAGCGTGCCGATGGCGCAGCCGGCGCGCGCTTCGGACGCGAACACCAGCGGCAGGCCGGCGTCTTGCAGCGCTTCCTGGGCCGCGATGGTGGCGTACAGGGTCGCCTTTTCCTGCGGATTGCCGTAGCGCGCGGCCAGGCTGGCATCCTGGGAAACGGAACTTGGCACTTCGGCCGCCACCTTGCCGCGATAGGCCGAGGCGTCGAACGATTCGACCGGGCGAATCGCGGACAGGCCGCCGAGCAGGGAATTCCAGAACAGTTCGGCCCCGATGCCGAATGGGGACACGGCCCCGATTCCTGTCACAACAACACGCCGGCTTTGGCTCATATCAGCTTCCATGATTCGATTTAGATAGTTGGGTTCGGTCGAAGACACCGATGGTGAGTTCGAGGGAAATCGCTTTGTCGCCATTGGCCGTGGCCAGGCCGCTGACCTGGTAGAAGAAGGCGCCGGCCGGCCGCAGCCTGAGCTGGTAGTCGACGCTCTGGCCCGGCAGCACCGGCGCATGGATCAGCGCCTTCTTGACAGAGGACAGCACGCCGATCCGCTCGATGCCCGCGTCCTCGTCACGCACGGCCCGGATCAGCACGCCCGTGATCTGGGCCGCCGCTTCGATCAGGAACACGCCCGGCACGATCGCGAAGCCCGGGAAATGTCCGAGCAGCACAGGATGCTCGGCCGACCACTGGGCCGTGCCGCCACCTTCGATGACGCCCTGCTCCACGCTGTCGAGCCAGCAGCGCTCGGGAAACAGCGCAGCGCCGCGGTGCGGCAGCGAGGCCAGGATGGCTGCCCGCCCGATGTCGCGGCGCGGCGGGGCGCCACCTTCACTCACTCATGCTCCAGCCGGAAGCCAGTTCCACCATGTCCGCATTGAGGAAACGGGCGATCGCCTCGGTCGAATAGTGGCTTTCGACAAACAGGGCCAGCTGGCGCAGGGACGATACCGACTTGGCGTTGAAGTCTTCGGGGATCGTCACGTCCATGATGTCGTGCAGCGTGGCCACCGCCTCGAACGCTTCGATCGAATCGAGGCCGACTTCGTCGATCAGGTTCGTTTCCGGCGTCAAGACCACGTCGTCCTCGAGCTTGAGCAGCGTCTTCATGAATTCAACTAATTTGGTTTCCAGTGCGTTCGACATGGTGTTTTCTCTATCCAGGTGGGTGAAGTGAGGCATGATTGTCACCCGGACGTTAACTTAAAAACAATTCGCCGTTTTATTTTGCAAATAGATAATTTTGTGAGAAAATTAACCCGGTCAGGCCGGGCATGGTGCGTCCGCGCGGGGAAAAAACGGACGTGTTCAGGCTCGCCGCGGCGCTGGCTGTTCAGCCAGGCAGGCGTACCGAAGGTATGCAGTGCGAAAGTCTAGATGGCGTAGCGGACGACCGTGTCGCTCCACTCGAAGGCGGCCATTTCCATCTCCACCAGTTCATCGGTCGACAGCGACAGTGTGCGCAAGGCCGGCATGACCTTGTCGTCGGCTTCTTCCATCTGTTCCAGGCATTCGGCCAGGTTCAGCAAATCGCCAAAGAATCCCGTGCGCTTGAGCAGCGCATTCGACACTTCATCGATCACGGGAATCTGTTCCAGGATTTCTTCCATCGGAATGCCGAACAGCGCATCCATCAGCGACATGATACCCACCGTGAAGGCCACGTCGGCAATGCCGCGCTGGCTCGGCTGCAGGCGTTGCGCCAGCAGTTCGAGCATGCGCCCGCGCGTGGTGGCCAGCATCAGCAGCGGCGTCATGCCCTGCCCGCGCTTGCCCGGTTCGGCGTACAGCATGATCTGCAGCCAGCGCTGCAACTGGCGGCGGCCCAGCACGATCACGGCCTGGCTCAGGGAATCGATCTTGCGGCGCGCGCCCACGCCCGGCGTGTTGACCAGGCGCAGCAGGTTGAGCGCCAGCGTCACATCTTTTTTCACCGCGCGTTCGATCTCGATATTGTCGACATCGGAGGTGACCAGGGTCATCAGCTCCATGATCGCCAGTTGCGATGGCGACAGCTTGCGCCCGCTCATCACGGCCGGCCTGGCGAAATAATAGCCCTGGAAATAATCGAAACCGAGGTCGAGGCAGGTCTGGAATTCTTCGCGCGACTCCACTTTTTCGGCGACCAGTTTTTTCTTGCCGGCTTTCAGCGCGGGCGCCATGGCCGTCAGGGCCGACAGCGGCAGGTCGCGCAAGTCCATCTTGATGTAGTCGACCAGCGGCATCAGGCGCTGCACGTCGGACGTGGCGCTGGTGACGTCGTCGAGCGCGAAGCGGAAACCGTGGCCTTTCAGTTCGGCGATCCGTTCCAGCACGGCGTCGCTGGCCTTCATGGTCTCGACGATTTCCAGCACCATGCGTTCGCGCGGCAGGAACACGAAGATGTCGCTCATGAGCACGCTGTCGTCGACATTGATGAAGCCGAGCGCATCGCCGATGACTTTTTCCAGCCCCAGCTGGGCCGCATGCGCGATCACCGAGGCGGTGGCCGACATGTCGGTATCGATGACGGCCGGGCCCGACGCAGCATTCCGGAACAGCATCTCATAGCCGAACAGGGCACAGTTGCGGTCGAGGATGGGCTGGCGTCCCAGGAAGAAATCGCGTACCGGGGCGGATGGGGCAGCGTGCGGGGAACTGGCGCTCATTGGACGGCTCTTTGTTAATTTCTGGACAGAATCTCTAATGTACCCCAATTAGGGGCTAGACAGGCATGCCGTCTATAAACACTTTCAATTCACCGGGCGCGAAGCTGGTCCATTCCTCGTTGGTGGTCAGCGGTTCGGTGACGATGATGGCCACCCGGTCCTGGGGCGTTGTTACCTGCGAGAAATCGACCGTCACGTCTTCATCGGACAGCTTGGCGGTCACAAAGGGATACTGGCGCACCACGTAATGCAGGCTGGTCGAGCAATGCACGTACAGGGCGGCGCCATCCGACAGCATCAGGTTGAAGGTGCCATGGGCGGCGATGGCGCGCACCAGTTCGGCCAGGGCGGCGCGCAGCACCGGCAGGGCCGGCTGTTCGTCGCCGAAGCGGTTGCGCAATTCCTGCAGCAGGAAGCAGAACGCCTGTTCGCTGTCGGTATTGCCCACCGGCCGGTAGGGACCGTTCAGGGTGGGCGCGAATTCCTTGAGGTCGCCATTGTGGGCAAATACCCAGTAGCGGCCCCACAGTTCGCGCACGAAGGGATGGCAGTTTTCCAGCGCCACCTGGCCCTGGGTCGCCTTGCGGATATGCGCAATGACGTTCTTGGACTTGATGGGGAAACGCTTGATGAGTTCGGCGACGGGGGATTCGACCGCGGCCTGGTGGTCGACGAAATGGCGCACGCCCGCACCTTCGAAAAACGCGATGCCCCAGCCGTCGTGATGGGTGTCGGTGCGCCCGCCGCGCATGGCGAAGCCGGTAAAGCTAAAGACAATGTCCGTGGGGACGTTGCAGTTCATTCCGAGAAGTTGGCACATTTTTCTGTTTTTTTAAATCGCAGCAAGACATCTTAGCCTCTAGTATAGTGCTTGACCAACCGAAAGCCGCATTCACGCGGTCTAGAATTAAGACATGACACACGCAAATGCTTGGCTTAAGCTGAGCCAGGATTTTTCAGTACTCGGCAAAATAAAAATTCGCTGCAAGACTCAGCGTCGATATCAGAGGAGATCATGAATAGCTGGTTCAAAGTTGCACTTTTAAGTTTTTTTCTGACAGGCTGCGCCTCTTTTCCACAGGCTGATTATGCACTTACTGCAAGCAAGCTTAAAGGAAAAGCACTTGTTGTGGTTTCTATTACGAACAACGATGCAATGTACCTAGTGTGGTGAGTTAGAAATTCGCAGACAAAATCGTTCGATGCTTGCGAGGA
>JAZKBE010000094.1:22318-22922 GCA_040388805.1 Pseudomonadota bacterium | reverse complement strand
TCTGGGCTGGGCCGGCAAGGGCATCGGCCAGCGCATCGGCGACCTGCTGCAGCAGGAGGCCAAGGCGGCCGAGCTGCGCAAGTTCATGGAGCAGCTGTACAACGGCTCGGGCCGCGAAGAGAACATCGCCTCGCTGAGCGACGGCGAAGTGCTCGAGATGGCATCGAACCTGCAAAACGGCGCTACCTTCGCGACGCCCGTGTTCGACGGCGCCTCGGAAGAGGAAATCCGCGGCATGCTGAAGCTGGCCTACCCGGACGACATCGCGAAGGCCAAGGGCCTGACCGAGACGCGCACGCAGGCCTACCTGTTCGACGGCCGCACCGGCGACCAGTTCGAGCGTCCCGTCACCGTCGGCTACATGCACTTCCTGAAGCTGCATCACCTGGTGGACGACAAGATGCACGCCCGCTCGACCGGCCCGTACTCGCTGGTCACGCAGCAGCCGCTGGGCGGCAAGGCGCAATTCGGCGGCCAGCGTTTCGGGGAAATGGAAGTGTGGGCGCTCGAAGCGTACGGCGCTGCCTACGTCCTGCAGGAAATGCTGACCGTGAAGTCCGACGACGTGCAGGGCCGTACCAAGGTCTACGAAAGCATCGTCAAG
>JAZKBE010000094.1:0-22165 GCA_040388805.1 Pseudomonadota bacterium | reverse complement strand
GCAATTCACGCCGGATGAGCATTTCGATGCCATCAAGATCGGCATGGCTTCGCCCGAAAAGATCCGTTCGTGGTCTTTCGGCGAAGTGAAGAAGCCTGAAACCATCAACTACCGCACCTTCAAGCCGGAACGCGACGGCCTGTTCTGCGCCAAGATTTTTGGCCCGATCAAGGACTACGAGTGCCTGTGCGGCAAGTACAAGCGCCTCAAGCACCGCGGTGTCATCTGCGAAAAGTGCGGCGTTGAAGTTACTCTGGCCAAAGTGCGTCGCGAGCGCATGGGCCACATCGAACTGGCGTCGCCTACCGCGCACATCTGGTTCCTGAAATCGCTGCCGTCGCGCCTGGGTATGGTCCTGGACATGACGCTGCGGGACATCGAACGCGTGCTGTACTTCGAAGCATATGTGGTCACCGATCCAGGCATGACCCCGCTCAAGAAGTGCCAGATCATGTCGGAAGACGACTACGCCGCCAAGTACGAAGAGTACGGCGACGACTTCACCGCCTTCATGGGCGCCGAAGGTATCCGTGAACTGCTGCGTTCGATCGACATCCACCGCGATGCCGAAGCGCTGCGCGTGGAACTGAAGGAATCGAAGTCCGAAGCGAAGATCAAGAAATACGCCAAGCGCCTGAAAGTGCTCGAGGCATTCCAGCGTTCGGGCATCAAGCCGGACTGGATGATCATGGAAGTGCTGCCAGTGCTGCCGCCGGAACTGCGTCCGCTGGTACCGCTGGACGGCGGCCGCTTTGCGACCTCCGACCTGAACGACCTGTATCGCCGCGTCATCAACCGTAATAACCGCCTGAAGCGCCTGATGGAACTGCGCGCGCCGGAAATTATTACGCGTAACGAAAAGCGCATGCTGCAAGAAGCGGTCGATTCGCTGCTGGACAACGGCCGTCGCGGCAAAGCGATGACCGGCGCCAACAAGCGTCCGCTGAAGTCGCTGGCCGAAATGATCAAGGGCAAGGGCGGCCGTTTCCGTCAGAACTTGCTGGGCAAGCGCGTCGACTACTCGGGCCGTTCGGTCATCGTGGTCGGTCCTCAGCTCAAACTGCACCAGTGCGGCTTGCCGAAACTGATGGCTTTGGAACTGTTCAAGCCATTCATTTTCAACAAGCTCGAACTTATGGGTCTGGCAACCACGATCAAGGCCGCCAAGAAGCTGGTCGAGATCCAGGAGCCGGTCGTGTGGGACATCCTGGAAGACGTGATCCGTGAACATCCGGTCATGCTCAACCGTGCGCCTACGCTGCACCGCCTGGGTATCCAGGCTTTCGAGCCGGTCCTGATTGAAGGCAAGGCCATCCAGCTGCACCCACTCGTCTGCGCGGCATTCAACGCCGACTTCGACGGTGACCAGATGGCTGTCCACGTCCCGCTGTCGATCGAAGCACAGATGGAAGCGCGCACGCTGATGCTGGCGTCGAACAACATCCTGTTCCCGTCGAACGGCGAACCGTCGATCGTTCCTTCCCAGGATATCGTGTTGGGTCTGTACTACGCGACCCGCGAAGCGATCAACGCCAAGAACGAAGGCATGCTGTTCCCTGACGTGTCGGAAGTCATCCGTGCCTACGACAACAAGGAAGTCGAACTGACGACCCGCATCACCGTGCGTATCGTCGAGAACCCGAAGGATGCCGAAACCGGCGAATTCGTGCGCACCGTCACGCGCTACGAAACGACCGTCGGCCGCGCCATCCTGTCGGAAATTCTGCCGAAGGGCCTGCCGTTCAGCGTACTGAACCGCGCCCTGAAGAAGAAAGAAATTTCGAAGCTGATCAACACGTCGTTCCGCAAGTGCGGCCTGCGTGCCACCGTCGTGTTCGCCGACAAGCTGATGCAGTCCGGTTTCCGTCTCGCGACGCGCGCCGGTATCTCGATCTGCGTCGACGACATGCTGGTACCACCACAAAAAGTGACCCTGATTTCGGCAGCGGAATCGGAAGTCAAGCAGATCGAGCAGCAGTACGCATCGGGTCTGGTCACCGCCGGCGAGCGTTACAACAAGGTCGTCGACATCTGGGGCAAGACCTCGGACGAAGTCGGCAAGGCCATGATGGACCAGCTGAAGGTAGAAGACGTCATCAAGCGCGACGGCACCAAGTCGACGCAGGAATCGTTCAACGCGATTTACATGATGGCCGACTCGGGCGCCCGCGGTTCGGCAGCCCAGATTCGCCAGTTGGCTGGTATGCGAGGTCTGATGGCCAAGCCGGACGGTTCGATTATCGAAACGCCGATTACCGCGAACTTCCGCGAAGGTTTGAACGTATTGCAGTACTTCATCTCGACCCACGGCGCTCGTAAAGGTCTGGCAGATACGGCACTGAAAACGGCAAACTCGGGTTACCTGACGCGTCGCCTGGTCGACGTGACCCAGGATCTGGTTGTCATCGAAGACGACTGCGGCACCACCAACGGCGCGCTGATGAAGGCGATGGTCGAAGGCGGTGAAGTGATCGAGCCATTGCGCGACCGTATCCTGGGCCGTGTGAACGTGCACGACATCGTCAATCCGGAATCGCAGGAAACGCTGTACGAAGCAGGCACCCTGCTCGACGAAGACATGGTCGAAGAAATCGAACGCCTGTCGATCGACGAAGTGAAGGTCCGCACGCCACTGACTTGCGACACGCGCTTCGGCCTGTGCGCCAAGTGCTATGGCCGCGACCTGGGCCGCGGCATGCTGGTCAACGCCGGCGAAGCGGTCGGTGTGGTGGCAGCGCAGTCGATTGGTGAGCCTGGTACCCAGCTGACCATGCGTACCTTCCACATTGGTGGTGCGGCATCGCGTGCAGCAGTGGCATCGTCGGTGGAAGCGAAGTCGAACGGTACCATCCGTTTCACCGCGACCATGCGTTACGTTACCAATGGCAAGGGTTCGCAGATCGTCATTTCCCGTTCCGGCGAAGTGCTGATCACCGACGACCATGGCCGTGAGCGCGAGCGTCACAAAGTGCCGTACGGCGCGACCCTGATCGTCAAGGATGGCATGGTCATCAAGGCCGGTACGGCCCTGGCAACCTGGGATCCGCTGACCCGTCCGATCATCACCGAGTACGCTGGTACTGTCCGCTTCGAGAACGTCGAAGAAGGCGTGACCGTAGCGCGCCAGGTCGATGAAGTGACCGGCCTGTCGACCCTGGTGGCGATCGATGCCAAGCGTCGCGGTTCGCTGACCAAGACCCTGCGTCCGCAGGTCAAGCTGCTGAACGAAGCTGGCGAAGAAGTCAAGATCGCCGGTACCGAGCACAGCGTAGCGATCGGCTTCCAGGTCGGCGCGCTGATCATGGTCAAGGACGGCCAGGCGGTATCGGTCGGCGAAGTGCTGGCACGTATTCCGACGGAATCGCAGAAAACGCGCGACATTACCGGTGGTCTGCCACGGGTTGCCGAGCTGTTCGAAGCGCGTTCGCCGAAGGATGCCGGTATGCTGGCTGAAGTGACCGGTACGGTTGCATTCGGTAAAGAAACCAAGGGCAAGCAGCGTCTGGAAATCACGGACATGGACGGCAACAAGCACGAGTTCCTGATCACCAAGGACAAGCAAGTGCTGGTACACGACGGCCAGGTAGTGAACAAGGGCGAGATGATCGTGGACGGCCCGGCCGATCCGCAAGACATCCTGCGCCTGCTGGGTATCGAAGCGCTGGCGCGTTACATCGTTGACGAAGTGCAGGACGTGTACCGTCTGCAAGGCGTGAAGATTAACGACAAGCACATCGAAGTGATCGTGCGCCAGATGCTGCGCCGCGTGCAGATCGTGGAAGCAGGCGATGCGAATTACATCGTCGGCGAACAGGTCGAGCGTTCGGAGCTGCTGGACGAAAACGACCGCGTGATCGCTGCCGGCAAGATCCCTGCAACCTACGAAAACGTACTGCTGGGTATTACCAAGGCATCGCTGTCGACCGATTCGTTCATCTCGGCTGCATCGTTCCAGGAAACCACCCGCGTGCTGACCGAAGCGGCGATCATGGGCAAGCGCGATGGTCTGCGCGGCCTGAAGGAAAACGTCATCGTCGGCCGCCTGATTCCTGGCGGTACCGGCCTGGCCTTCCATCGCGCCCGCAAGGAAAAAGAAGCGTGGGAAGTCGAAGAGCGCAAGGCGCTGCTGGATGCGGAAAAAGCATCGATGTCGGCGGACCTGCAATCGCTGGAAGACAATGTGGCCCAGCAAATGGGCGGCGACGAAGCGTAATCGGCTTCTGATCCACACAAGAACGGCACCGAGGAGCGATCCCGGTGCCGTTTTTTTGTGCCGCTTAATCTCTGATTTTCTGCGTATGGTTTGACTGTCGAGGAAACCGCAGCATCACTTGCTGGACGCAAACAGGGTATTCAAACATGAGAGAAATCTACATCAGCACGGACATTGAAACCGACGGTCCGATACCTGGTCCAAATTCAATGCTCAGCATCGGCTCGGCAGCGTTCACCAGTGAGAAGGAACTGATATCGACGTTTTCCGCGAATCTGGAAACGCTGGAAGGCGCCAAGGCTGATCCCCGCACGGAAGCCTGGTGGGCAACGCAACCGGCGGCCTGGGCGGCTTGCAGATCAGACCTGGAGGCGCCAGCGCAAGCGATGCTCCGCTACGTCGAGTGGATCAAAAGTCTTCCAGGGAAGCCTGTCTTCGTGGCTTACCCTGCCGGCTTCGATTTTCTTTTCGTGTACTGGTACCTCATCCGCTTCACGGGAGACAGTCCGTTTAGTCATTCCGCCTTGGACATCAAGTCATTCGCGATGGCCGTATTGAAAAAGGACTATCGCAAAAGCACGAAGCGGGACATGCCGCGCCACTGGTACCCGCCAGGGCAGCACTCGCACATCGCGCTGGAGGATGCCATCGAGCAGGGCATCCTTTTCTGCAACATGCTTCAGGAAAGCCGCACGTGATGCACGGAAAAATATGGTGTGCGCGCCATGGATCTAAAGCAGGTAGCCATGACTGAGAAAAACTCAACGTTCCCGAACGGGCGCGATGCAGTCCTGCTGCTCGTCGCGCTGTTCTTGCTGGAGTACATGCTCGGCATGCTGCTGGATGCCGCGAACACCGTGCTGGACATGGAAGAGCTGGCGCTCTCGGGCATCGTCACCTTGCTGGCGAACGGCGCCATTCTCACGGCGGTGATGCACCACAAGGGTCTGACGTTTCGCCAGCTGTTCCATTCCGGAAGCGCGTCGGCGAAGGCGACGCTGCTGGTCCTGGCGCCGGCCATCGCCATGACGGTGCCCGCGCTGATTTTCATCGTTTCAATGCTCGTCACCGTCGTGGCGCGGCTCTTCCCCCTATCGGCGGCCGACGAGGCGATGTTCAACGAAATGGGATCGGGTAACTTTGTATCGCTGGTGTTGGCATGTATTCTTTCCCCGGTGTTGGAGGAAATGTTGTTTCGCGGGGTGATCCTGCGCAGCTTCCTGCAGCAGTACGCGCGCTGGCCAGCGATCATGGGAACGGCGGTGCTGTTCGGCGTTGCGCACATGAATATCTACCAATTCGGCGTCGGGATAGTCCTGGGCCTGTATCTGGGCTGGCTGTACGAACGTACCCGGTCGCTGCTGCCATGCATCGCGCTCCATGCCGCCTACAACACGACCCTGATGACCATTGCGCAGGCCGATAGCGCGGCGGGCTTTTCGGACGCTTTCCTGGCCTCTGCGCTGGTGTTTGGCATCGCGGGGACCTTCATGCTGCGGCGTATGCTGGTGCCGCAGAAAGTCGCCGGCCGCTAGACGGCATTGCGCCACGCAATGATAAGATCACAAGGCGCGGAATGGCGACGACTTTTCAACATACAAAACAGGAGAGCTCGATGGTGCGTACCGTATTGGGAGTGATAGCTGGATTTGCTTCCTGGTTGCTGGCATGGTTCGGCGGCGAGAAGATCCTTTCGGCTATCGGACCGACGTGGTTCGGCGCTCCTCAACGTGCCTTCGAAGCGGTCCTGGTCAATGGCGGCCAGTTCACCGCGGACACGACCCTGTTGCTCTCGCATATCGTTCTTGGCCTGATCGTCTCGCTGCTGGCCGGATTCCTGGCCGCGCTGGTTGCCGGCGAAAACAAGCGCGCCCCACTTGCCCTCGGCATGCTGCTGCTGGCCCTGGGCGTTTTGAAAGCCGTCATGTCCTGGCAGTACGTTCCCATTTGGTATCACCTGATCTACACAGCGCTGCTCCTGCCAATGGCAATCGTGGGTGGCAAACTGAAACCCGGCAAAGCACACCCATGATAAATCCCACCGATCAATATCACGCCCACGTTTATTTCGACGCAGGCACCCTGGCTGCGGCGCGCCGCCTGCACGAAGAATTCAGCAGCATGCTGGCGACCGGATCATTGCCGAACCTCGTTCTCGTCGGGAAGCTGTTCGAAACGCCGGTAGGCCCGCATCCCGTGCCGCAGTTCGAGCTGCATTTCCTCGCGTCTGCCTTGCCCGACGTCGAGGCCTTGCTCAGGGCAAGTGGATTGACCTGCCTGCTTCATCCGCTGACCGACGACGACCTCGCGGACCACACCACGCTGGCAGAATGGATAGGCGAGCCGATTCCCCTCGACGTGACCGTGCTTGACCCGCCCGGGCACAACCAGGGCGTGCCACGGTTCGGCAAGAAGCACTTCTAATTGTCCTGGTATAGATGATGATTCCGGAAGTGGCTGGACAAAGGAGCGGGATGTATTTTGCCGCCATGCTGTCCGTGATGTTTGCCGCACTCGCGCTGGCGCCCTCTGCGTCGGCCTGCAGCTGCTCCAATCCTTTTTCGCAAGGTAGCGAATTTCTCCATCTGGGGGAGGGTGACCGGATCAGCCTTCCTGCCAATGCGCTTGGCGTGCTATTTCAGCGGCGCCTGGATCTCGACGTGATTGATAGCGATCATCAAGGCAATGAAATACTGGGCACACTGCCGCAGCGCCTGGAGCCCGAGCAATTCATGATCGAAGACCTGACGGCGAAGCGCCGGCTGAAGGCGGTGCTGACGCCGCTCAATCTGGACGCTCAACTTGGAAATCCGCGCTCCTACTTCCTGCGCAAGGAAGGGGGCGGCAAGGACCGCGACGTCAGCGTCGAGGTGCGCTTGGCCAAGGGGCTGTTTCGCGTCAGTCCCGCCGGCGGATTCGTCGAAGGCCACACGTATTCATTCGTGATCTTCGAGCCGCGTTCCATTGGGGGCATGGCCAACGTCAGCGTCGGCCCGCCGCTCCCGCGCACGCGTGGCGACAACCGGATCGCGCTGCTACCCCAGGGGACGCCTAGCGGCGAGACGCTGACCATGGCTTCCGGTGGCATGTGCAGCGCCGAGCGCGCCAGGATCGTCCAGCGCCTCAACTATGTGGTGCCAGAGCAGCGCCGCGCCTACCGGCACTTGTTGATGGCGTTTACGTCCCAGCAGTTTTTCGGGCGCGAATTGGCCGAGTTCGACATAGCGCCAGGGGCCTTTGTGCAGACCGCCTACAGCTCACACATGTGCGGTTCAGGTCGTTCGAGCCTGGGCAGGTCGGAACTGGGCGAAGGCAAGGACCTGGTATCGACCGAGTGCCCTGAGTTTGGTGTCAAGCCTGAACGGCGCCTCGTGCGCGGCCATGTGGGCATGCTGGAACTGGACGATGCCTTGCAAACGACGCCCGTGCTGGAAGTCGCTTTTGCAAGATCGTCAGTGTTCGCCTGCATGTTGTTGCGGGTCAGGGCAGCGTTGACACCTTAGCGACACTTGCTTTCAGCGGCAAACGTAATCGCATCTTCCATGCGGTCATTCCCCCAAAACATCTCATTCCCGACCATGAAGGTGGGCGCGCCGAACAGGCCCCTGCGCATGGCTTCCTCGGTTTGCGTGCGCAGCCTTTGCTTGTTGTCGTCGCCTTGCGCCGCGCGCAGGATCGCTTCGGGATCGGGTACCAGACCGGTCAGCGCTTGCCTGACATTGGTGATGTCATTGATGTCGAGATCGTCCGCGAAATTCTGCAGCATCACGCGCACGCAGAAGGCACTGATCCAGGATTCTTTCGCACCCAGCAGGGCGACGCGCATGGGCAGCAAGGCGACCCGGGGGAACTGGGTCGGTTTCCGGAATTCCAGCGCGTACTTTCTGGCCTGGCGCTCCATGTCGCGCCACACATAGCGGCCCTTGACGGGATTGAGCACGAATGGGGAATTGTCCATGCCCAGCTCGCGGAAAACCGGTCCAAGCAGGAACGGCTTCCATGCGACGGAGACGCCTGCCGCGTGCGCCATGGATTCGATGCGCATGACGCTCAGGTAGCTGTAGTTGCTGCCGAACTCGAACCAGAATTCGAGTTCCCTAGATGTAGAGACGTTATCGATGGTCATGTCACCTTGAACCGTAAATTCGAATAAAGAGACAACTGAGTCGCCTGGTACTCAATTTTAATGATAATCCAGACTCAGGTCGGTCGCGACTCTCAGCAATCGCTTATCCCGGGTATGGAGTTTTAGCTGGCACGTCGCTGCTGCCGCCAATAAATGCATGTCAACATATCCGACGCCGCACCCCATCAAATTATGCAATTCAATGAAACCCAGTAGTGTGGCATCTGTGACAGGGGCAATGGACGGCATCGATCGCAAATGATGCAAAGTCAGGCGCCGATTCGGTAGTGTTCCACATGCGAGTTCCCCGATGATAAATGGGTGTGCGACAACTTGGCGCTGACTCAATAATTCAGTGAGTTTGCCGGTTCCTCGTATATGGTCAATCCAGACCGACGTATCGACAAGTATCACGCTACTTGGGACGGCGTCTAGGGATATCGGCAAGTTCGGGCATGCTTCCTGCCAAGTTTGCGAGGTAGCGTGCGGCTTCTCTTTCGATCAAGGCCCGCAAGGCTTCGTTGACCAAGTCGGCCCGCTTTTTTGTACCGGTGATTTCGTGTGCTCTTTCGAGCAGATCGTCGTCCAGGATAAGCGTCGTCTTCACAATGAGCTCCGTGCGTTACATGGAATACTAGCACTTGTAATTGTGTGCCGCGCTGAGACGATCGATCTGTGTGAGTGGTGTTGGCGGGTGCCGGCATTCAAGCAAGTTAACGAAAGAGTACAATTGTCATTCACCTATCATCAGGAGCGGACTATGAAAAGTACTCTGACTTACACCAGCGCATGCTTGTTGCTGGCAGCCGGCGTGGCCATCGCGGCCCCGGAAGCGGCAACGAAATTGAGCGTTACCATGAATGCCATTTCGGCCAGCGGCGACGGCGCTGTGCGCGGAACGGTCGTCATTGAAGAGACCGCACACGGCGTGGTCTTCACGCCGTCGCTGACGGGACTGGAACCCGGCGTGCACGGTTTCCACGTGCACACAAACGGCAGCTGCGCCGCAGCGCCCAAGGATGGCAAGCCGTCCGCTGGCGAGGCAGCCGGCAGCCACTACGATCCCGATAACAGCAAGAAGCATGGCACGCCATGGGGCACCGGCCATCGCGGCGATTTACCCGCGCTGCTGGTCGACGGGTCCGGCGCGGCCAACCAGCCGGTGCTGGCGCCACGCCTGAAGCTTGCCGAACTGAAGGGCCGCGCGCTCATGATCCATGCCGGCGGCGACAATCACGCTGACCATCCGGCCATGCTCGGTGGTGGCGGCGCACGCATGGTGTGCGGCGTCATCAACTGAAATCTGCTGACTTAATCTTGCCTTAAAGTCAAAAATACTTGGCTGCGAAAAAAGGTCCGTATGGCATGATCGCGCCATGACGAATTACCTTTCGCAGCCAAGGCGCAGCAGTCGGTTGATGGCCCTGGCGGCCATTGCTGTTGTGCATATCGTGGCGGTGTATTTCTGGCCTGGCCGGGCGCCGGGCAATGCCCATGCTGATCGAAAAGAACTCGCCATCACCTTCGTCGATCTTGCGCCAAAGGAGCCGGCTGTCGCGCCGGCGCAGCCCATCGCCGTGCGTGCCGCGCCTGCGCGTCGGCTTCCTGCCAAGGTCGCAGTGCCGGAACCCGTGGCCATGACCATCGTGCCGGCAGTGCAGCCTCCGGCTCCGGTCGAAACCATCGCGCCCGTTGAACGCGGCATGCATGACATCATGGACCAGGCGAAACTGGATGTCGGAAAGATCGACAAGGAATTGCGCAAGCAGCGCCTCGATCCCGGCCAGCGCAATACCCAGTTCGGACCCACCAAGCGCGAACGCCTGATCGCCGCCGCCATGCATCCGCGCGGCCCGCTGGAACAGGTCGAGACCATCCTCCCCGATGGGCGGCGCATGACCAGGGTGGGCAACAACTGCGCCGTCATGGAGTCGAACAGCCTGGTTGGCGCGCGCGATGTGTTCAAGGATGGCGTCAAGACCAAGTGGTCCCGGTGCAACAAATAGCTAGTCGCGGTCTGGAATCATGACCATGCGGCAGGTGCCTTGGACGGTGTCGCCGCGCGGGGTTTTCATCTCGACTTTGCTGCCGGCCGCCTTGTCCTTGCAGGCTTCGAGTGCTTCAGGTGGCGGGCCGCGGCGGTGTTCCCTGGGGCCTGGCGCGGCCAGGACGAAGGCCGATGCAAGCAGGAGTGCGATGCTGATGATGGACTTCATGGTCATTCCTCGGTGATGGGGGTGAGGTCATGATGACCACGAAATGTGCAGCAAATTTGGAGAGCCGCCATGCGGGCGTTAGATTGAATTGCTATACAATCAATCGAGCTAAGAAAGGGCAGACGCATGAAAATTCATAGCATCACTCCAATCCTCCGCATCTTCGATGAAGCGAAAGCCAAAGAATTCTACGTGGATTTCCTGGGTTTCAAGGTCGACTGGGAGCACCGTTTCGAGCCAGGACTGCCGCTCTACCTGCAAGTCTCGCGCGCGGGATGCATCCTTCACCTGTCTGAACATCATGGCGATTGCTGCCCCGGATCGGCCATGCGGATCGCAGTGGACGGGATCGACGAGCTGCATGCAGAACTGACCGCAAAGCAGTTCAGGTATGCGCGGCCCACCTTGGACGATACTCCATGGAATACGCGCGACATGTCGGTGAAAGACCCGTTCGGCAATCGCCTGACATTTACCACTGCAATCAGCACCTGACACGCAGCGCTGTTGCACAACCATCGTCCTCGCGCAGGCGGGGACCCATACCACTTATGTTCAGCGGTGCTATGGGTCCCCGCCTGCGCGGGGACGACGGCGTTGAAGATCCGCTGATGCATGAAAAAAGGCCACGCCGTTTCCGGCGAGGCCTTTGCTATGCGACGACTGGCTTTAGAAAGCGTAGTCTACGCGCGCATACATCTGGCGACCGTTGACGCCGGTCGGGCAGGTTCCCCAGGAGTGGGTGAAGCCCAGCTGCGGGAATGGGAAGGCGCGGGTTTTGTCCCATTCGGTCGGGTAAGTGTCGAACAGCTTGTTCGCGCCGAACGACAGGTGCAGCTTCTTGGTGAACGAGTAGCGCACCGACATGTCGACGATCCGCTTCGCTTCCCACACAAAAAATGCCGCCGGGCGCGAAGCCGGGCGGCATTTCCTGTCGTGCGCTGCAATTACTTGGCGGCGCGCACCTTGCCGAAGGCATCGCCGGCCTTCCATGCCGGCATCTTCGGCGCGTCCGCAATCATGCGGCCCAGGTTCAGGGTGAACTGGGCCTGCTGCACCATGCCCGACAAGTCCCAGCTCGGATCGTACTCATCGCCCACCTGGTGGTACTTGGCGCGATAGGTGGCGTTCTTGGCCTTGGCGCCTTCCGGATCCTTGACGTAATCCTTGCCGCCCTTGATGGAGAAAGCCGGCACGCCCGCCTTGGCGAAACTGAAATGGTCGCTGCGGAAATAGCCGCCGGCAAGGTCAGGCGCCGCCGGGCTGATGCCCATGCCCATGGCTTTCGCGGTCGCCGCCGCCATCATGCCCAGTTCCGTGCGGTCGCTGCCCGAGGTGTCGATATCCTTGGTGGCGCCCACGAAATTGAGGCTGTCCAGGTTCAGGTTGGCGGCCGTCTTGTCCAGCGGCCACAGCGGGCTCACCGCATACGCGGCGCTGCCCAGCAAGCCCTGTTCTTCCGCGGCCACGAACAGGAACATCTGGCTGCGTTTGGCCGGCGCCTTGACCGCTTCCTGCGCCATGGCCAGCAGGCCGGCGATGCCCGACGCATTGTCCACCGCGCCGTTGTAGATATTGTCGGCGCCCGTGCCTTGCTTGCCCAGGTGATCCCAGTGGCCGGTGTAGATGACGACCTCATCCTTGAGCTTCGGATCGGTGCCCGGCACCACGCCCGCCACGTTGAACTGTTCGATGCTTCGGATGGTCGATTTCATCTCGCCCTTGACGCGCGTGTTCAGCATGACCGGCTTGAAGCCCTTGTCTTCGGCCGCCGCGCGCAGCAGGTCCAGGTCAAAGCCGCTGGCGGCGAACACGGTACGCGCGGTCGCGTCCGTCATCCAGCCCTGCATGCCGGCGCCGATCTTGCCTTCGGCCAGCTGGAACTGCTCGGCCATCCAGCTGTTCTGCACCACGCTCCAGCCATACGAGGCCGACGCGTCGGTGTGGATCATCAGCACGCCGGCCGCGCCCAGGCGCGCCGCTTGCTCCAGCTTGTAGGTCCAGCGGCCGTAGTAGGTCAGGCCCTTGCCGTTGAAGCGGTTCGGTTCGGCCGCGGTCGGCATCGGGTCGTTGACCATCATGACCAGGACCTTGCCCTTGGCGTCGAGGCCCTTGAAATCGTCCCAGCCTTCTTCCGGTGCGGAAATGCCGTAGCCCACGAACACCATCTCGGCATCCATGCTGCGTGCCGGTTTGGCGTCGCCCGGGCCCCATACCCAATCCTTGCCGAAGGCCAGGGGCAGCGCCTTGCCGCCCGCTTCGATGGCGACGCTGCTGCTTTCCGGCGCCGCTTTCACGCCGGCGATCTTCACGGCCTGGCGGAAGCTGTTGCCGTTGGCCGGTTTCAAGCCCACCGACATGGCCTGGGCTTCGAGGTAGGCCACGGTCAGGTCGCCGCCGCGCTGGCCGGTGCCGCGCCCTTCCAGCAGGTCGCTGGACAGGAAAGCCAGGTGGCCGCGCAGGGGCGCTTCCTTGACGATGGGCAGCTTGGCCGCAGGGGCGGCGTGGACGGAGAAGGCGAGGGCCAGGCTGGTAGCGATGGCGGAGCGCGCGAGCGAGGAAAGCATCTTGTGCATGGGTTCCTAAATCAGGTCGATGAGAGGGTAAATACCGGGCATTGGTCATGCGCGTTGAACATTGTATGCGATTGCACCAGCCTGTTTCAAAGCGTTTTCAGCGCGAACACGCGCCGCTTGCCGGCATTGATTTCGGCTTCGCCGCGCTTGAATGCGGGGATGCTGTTGAACAGCTTGTCGAAGCTGCCGTCTTTTTGCGCCAGCTTCAGGCCGCGCTCGATGCGCTTGCCCAGCGGGGCATTGGCGCGGCTGACGAAGAAATAGAAGGGGACCGGATAGTGCAGGAAAATGGTTTGCTCGACCGCCAGTTTCTCGCCGGCGTTGGCATCGACCTCGTGCCAGATTTCGGATGCGCCGCGCGGCATGTAGTCGAAGCGCTTTGCGCGCAGCATGGGGAACAGGTATTCGTAGGCGATCGAGGTCACCACCGGCAAGCCGTTGTGGCGCAGGATGTCGGTCGACGGCCAGTTCACCCCGGCGCCGGCCTTCAGGGTGCGCAACTGTTCCAGCGTGGTCACCCGGGAAAAGCGGGCCTGGTCTTCTTCGCGGATCAGGAACAGGCGGTAATCGTTCAGGTGGCGTAGCAGCGAAATGCGCACCGGCCACAATTCCATCTCGCGCTGTGTGTTGCTGCCATCCCACATGACATTGATGATGCCGTTGTTCTTGATCTCGGTGGATTGCCGCGGACTGGTCAGGAAATGATCGATATGGACGATCTCGAAAGGGCCATCGGCGGCTTCGGTTTTTTCCAGCGCCAGGCGCAGCAGTTTGGGGAAGTACATCGCGTGCCCCATGGCACTCCGATGCATGGCGGGCAGCACGATGCGCAGGGGGGCCGCCTGCGCCGCGGCGGACAGGATCAGCGCTGCGGCGAACAAATAACAGAAACGCAACATGCTTGGCAAGGGATGGGTCCGGGGGAAATAGAGTGCTTACATAGTAACCCAAGGCACACGGAAAAACGCCCCGCCGGGCGCGAGCCGGGCGGGGCGGGGTGAAGCGGATGGCTTAGTTCAGGGTCCAGACGTAAGCGATCTTGCCCCAGGCCGGTTCGGCGACGCCATTGGCCATGGCCGGCTTGAACTGGCACAGGCTGAGCGCGGCCTTGGCGGCGCTGTCGAGCTCTTTCGAACCGCTCGACTTTTGCACACGGGCATCGGTTACCTTGCCATCGACGCCGATCAGCAGGGCCAGGGCCACGGTGCCGACATCGCCATTGCGGGCGGCGCGGGCCGGGTAGTCCGGCTTGGCGCAGCCGTTGGCGTCAGCCAGGGCGGCGGTGCGCATGACGCCGGTGTTGGACGACGGCGCCGAAGGCGGCGCTTCCGGCGTGGCAGGACCAGGATCGGCCGGTGCCGGTTCGGCTTCCACGGCGGCCACCACGGGCGATTCCGGCGGCGGCGTGACGGCGACTTCGACTTCGGGCACGATCACCTTGGTCGGGGCCACGGTTTTCTTCACTTCCTGCGGCGGTTCAGGCGGCGGCGGTGGCGGCGGCGCTTCCGGCGTGAACATGACCAGTTCGGCCGGCAGTTTCGGCATCGTGAACGACTTCGAGTTCATATTGTGGATAAGAGCAGCGCCAACTGCGACGTGAAGCGCACCGACGATGGCGATTTTCGTGAATTTGCTACCGGTGTTCTTGGCTGTGTCCGAGAAATGCATAGCGTTCTCCTGTTGTTATATTGCTCATTGGCACTAGTAGAAGGTGGCTGGGTCACATTTTGCTAAGCGCTGGATTCAATATATGCTATGTACTAGCAATTGAAAAGCTTTTTCGTAGCAAAAGTGTTGCTAATTGTGTGACCAAGGGTGCCAGCGGCTGGTGTGGGGCGTTTATTAGGGGCGCTCGCATCGCGCTCCGATGTGTGAAATAATCTCATTTGCGCCGCGGGCTTTCCGTTCGGTCGCACACATTGCTGCCATTGAGTGGTAAGCAGATGTAAGCGAGCGCTGGCGTACCATAAGGAGAGGCAAAAAGTGACTGAGCAAAAATCGATTCGGGTGATGCTGGCGGACGACCATCCGATTGTGATGACCGGCTTTGCCATGTCGCTGGCGGGGGTAGGGATGGACGTGGTCGGCCAGGCCAAGACGCCGGACGAAGCGGCCGCCATGTATGCCGAACTGATGCCCGACGTGCTGGTCATGGATATCCGTTTCGGCACCGAGCTCACCGGCCTCGACGCCGCCGAGGAAATCCTCAAGAAATTTCCTAGCGCAAAAATTGTCTTCCTGAGCCAGTTCGACCAGGACAGCCTGATCAAGGAAACCTACCGCCTGGGCGCGCGCGCCTTCGTCACCAAGGATTGCGACCCGGCCGACCTGGCCACCGCCGTGCACCATGCGGCCGAGGGCAAGCTGTACTTCCTGCCGCAGATCGCCGAACGCCTGGCCAACCTGTCGGTGCGCGGCGACGCCTCGCCGCAGTCGCAGCTGGACCAGCGCGGCCTGGAAATCTTCAAGCTGATGGCCGAAGGCCTGACCAATGCCGAAATCGCCGAAAAGCTGAACCTGTCGACCAAGACCATCAGCAACATCAGCCAGTCGGTCAAGGAAAAGCTCGGTGTCCACCGCCAGGCTTACATCACCAAGCTGGCCGTCAAGCACGGCCTGATCGAGCCTTAGTGAACGCGCAGCGCAGGATGCTGAAAAGCCTGCTTGCTCTGGCCCTGGCCGCAACTGTCATCCCCTGCGTCGCCGCCGGCGACGTCACGGGCTTCCGTTTCCAGATCGTCACGGGCGACGACACCGGCCTCACGCGCCGCATCGCCGAAGACCTGTCCAAGCGCCTGGTGCCCATCTTCGGCAGCTTTCGCACCGAACTGGCCCAGAAGCGGCCCATGGTGTACATCGCCATCGGCCCGGTCGCGCTGCGCAACGTCGCCTCGCGCAAGTGCGACTGCGTCATCATTGCGGCCTATACCTCGAGCCAGGTGTGGCGCGCCATCACCGCCAGCCTGCCGAGCGCGCGCGCGCTGGCGATGACGGCCATCTACGCCGAACCGGCGCCGTCCGACCAGCTGCGCCTGGTGGCGCTGCTGTACAAGCGCCCGGTGCGCGTGGCCGCCATCGTCAGTGGCGACACCGTGTTCCTGCGCCCCTCGCTCAGCCCCGGCTCGGTGGAAGTGGCCGAATACGGCGCCGGCGACGACATCAACCATGTGCTCAACCGCGTGGGACAGTCGCAAGTGCTGCTGGCCATGCCCGACAGCACCGTCTACAACACTGAAAATTTCCGCAACATCCTGCTCTCGACCTACCGCCACAACCAGGGCGTGATCGGCTTTTCGGCCGACATGGTCAAGGCCGGCGCGCTGGCGTCCACTTATTCCGACATCGGCCACATCAACGCCCACGTGGCCGACGTGGCGGCCGAATACATCGCCACCGGCGAACTGGCGCCGCCCCAGTTCCCGCGCTATTTCAGCACCATCGTCAACGAAGGCGTGGCCCGCTCGCTGCAAGTGGCGGTCGACGACACTGTCCGCAAATTCGGACGCCAACCTGCGGGAAAACGCCCATGAAAAGACGGTTCTGGCAAAGCTGGAGCATCGGGACCCGCATGGCGTTCATCACCATGCTGCCGGTGGCCTTCCTGTTCACGTCCTTCATGGGCTATTCCTGGTATTCGCACCGCGCCCAGGTGGCCGAGGAGCTGGCCGAGCGCGGCCGCATCCTGGCCAAGGCGCTGGCCGAAACGAGCGAGTACAACGTCATCTCGGGCAACCTGGCCGACCTGCGCCTGACCATCAATGGCCTGGTCCAGTCGGACAAGAGCATTTACCGCATCGACGTGGTGGACGCCAACCAGAAGGTCGCCATCAGCGTCGCGTCGCAGGCCGCGGCCGACGCCGAGAACCGCTATTACGAAGCGCCCATCATGAAGCAGGTCACCTGGATCAACCTGTTCACCGACAACGGCGGGCCGCACGTTTCCGGGTCCAGCGACACCAAGCCGCCCACCTTTCCGACCGAACTGGTGGGCTATGTGCGGGTGACCATGTCGCCGTCGAACATGCTCGACAAGCAGGCGCGCCGCTTCCAGATCGAACTGGCGATGGCGGCGCTGGCGCTGGCCGTCTCCGGCGTGCTGGCCTACGTGCTGGCGCGCAGCCTCACCATACCGCTGAACGCCTCGATCGGCGCCCTGCGCGAAATCCGCGGCGGCGCCTACCGCGTGTCGCTGGCCATCACCACCGGCGGCGAAGTGGGCGAGCTGCAGGAATCGATCACCGAAATGTCGGTGGCGCTGGGGCAGTCGCGCCAGGACCTCGAGAACAAGGTGGCCGAGCGCACCAAGGACCTGGTCGAATCGCGCAACGAAGCGCTGCGCGCCGATGCCGACAAGCGCAAGCTGATCCAGAAGGTCAATTCCATCGTCGAGGACGAGCGCAAGTCCATCGCCATCGAGATCCACGACGAACTCAATGCATCGCTGATCGCCGCGCGCCTGGAATCGCAAAGTATCCTGCACCTGGCCGGCAAGGTCGAATCGAACCCCTATATCGACGAAATCAAGCACAAGTCGCAAGCCATCACCAAGCTCACGCTCGACCTGTACGCCAGCGGACGGCGCCTGGTGCGGCGCCTGCGTCCGGAAGTGCTGGACATGCTCGGCCTGCACGGCGCGGTCGAGGAAATGATCCGCCACTACGACGCCAGCCACCCGGAATGCCGCTTCGTGTTCCACTCCGAAGGCGACTTCACCGGCCTGGGCAACGAGCTGGCCATTTCGGCCTACCGCATCATCCAGGAAGCGCTGTCGAACGTGCTCAAACACGCCGGCGCCACCCACGCGCAGGTATCGCTCATGCTGTCCGAAGAAGAAGAGATGCTGCACATCGAAATCGACGACGACGGCGCGGGCTTCAGTACCGGCACGTCTTCGTCCGGGATCGGCATCATCGGCATGCGCGAACGCGTCTACGCCCTGGGCGGCAAGATCGACTTCAGCTCCGAACCCGACAAAGGCACCGTCATTTCGATTGCCCTGCCAGTCGCCAATGCTTAATCAAACCGGTTATCCATCATCATGTTGAACCCACTCCAGACTCCCTACGAATCAGGGAACAAGAACCAGACCACCACCTGGGCCGAATGCATCGCCTGGTATGAAGGCCTGGCCAAAAGCCATCCCGGCATCCTGAGCTTCGGCGTGGTTGGCACTTCCGACGGCGGGCTGCCCATCCACGCCGGCGTGGTCACCGCCGACGGCGTGTTCGACCGTGCGCAGCTCAAGGCCGAAGGGCGTCCCGTCTTCTTCAACAATAACGGCATCCATCCGGGCGAACCGGAAGGCATCGACGCCTGCATGGCGCTGGTGCGCGACTTCTGCACCGAGCCGGCGCGCCTGGCGGCGCTGGGCAAGACCGTGTTCCTGTTCGTCCCGATTTATAACGTCGACGGCAGCATCAACCGCGCCGATACGTCGCGCGTGAACCAGGACGGGCCGGAGCAGTTCGGCTTTCGCGGCAACGCGCGCAACCTGGACCTGAACCGCGACTTCGTCAAATGCGACAGCCTGACGGCCCAGGTATTCAACAAGCTGTTTACCGCGTGGGACCCGGACGTCATGGTCGACACGCACACCTCGAACGGCGCCGACTACCCGTACACCATGACCCTGATCCATACCCAGGCGGACAAGCTGGGCGGGGCGCTGGGCGCCTTCCTGCGCGACACCATGCTGCCGCATATGTTCAGCGACATGGAAAAGCGCGGCTGGCCTACCTGCCCGTATGTCAATCCGGTCAAGGACAGCCCGGACCACGGCATTGCCGAATTCCTGGAAACGGCGCGCTTCTCGACCGGCCTGGCGGCGCTGCACCACACGATCGGCTTCATGCCCGAGACGCACATGCTCAAGCCTTTCGCGGACCGCTACGCGTCGATGCGCCAGCTGGTTGAATGCACGCTCGACTTCACGATTGCGAACGCCGCCACCATCCAGCAGCTGCGCAAGGCCGCGCGCGACGAAGGCAAGACGCGGCGCGAGTGGCCGGTGCACTGGGCCATGGATGCAGGCAAGCCGTCGACCTTCCGCTTCAAGGGCTATGCGGCCAAGTACAAGCCGAGCGTCATCGGCGCCTACCAGCGCCTGTGGTACGACCGCAATGAGCCGTGGGAAGGCGATATCGCCTACTACAACAGCTTCCCGGCCGATATCACGGTCACCGTGCCGCGCGCCTACGTGGTGCCGCAGGCATGGCGCCAGGCGATCGAACGGCTGCAGTGGAATGGCGTGGCCATGGAGCGCATCGAGGCCGACCGCGTGGTGGAGGTGCAGTACTACCATGTGAAGGCGGTGACGTCGCGCGGATACGCTTACGAAGGTCAGATGTTCCATGACGACATGCAGCTCGAAAAGCGCACGGCGCAGCTGACCTTGCACGCGGGCGACTACTGGATCCCGCTGGACCAGGACCAGGCGCGCTACGCGATCGAAACGCTGGAGCCGCAAGGGCATGACAGTTTCTTCCGCTGGGGCTTCTTCAACAGCGTGCTGGAAAAGAAGGAAGCGTATTCGGATTACGTGTTCGAAGACCACGCGTCCGACCTGCTGCGCGACGAGCCGGAACTGAAGACGAAGTTCGATGCGTGGAAGGCGGCCAATCCGGCGCTGGTGAGCAACCAGGCGGCGGTGCTCGATTTTGTTTTCGCGAACTGCAAGCGCTATGTGGAGCCGGAGTGGAGAAGGTATCCGGTGTATTCCGTATTCTGAACCGTTATTCAATGCCGATGCGCGCATAAATGGTGGAAGGCGCGCTGCGCGCTGTTCCACCCTACGAAAACCGACGTGGCATTCCAGGCTGTCGTAGGGTGGGAAAGCGAAGCGCCTCCCACCTGTGCTTCGTCACTGAACTGCGGGCGTTTTCGCAATCCACTTGTCGACCTTCGCTTCGAGCAGCGACAGCGGCACGGTCCCATCCTCCAGCACGATCTCGTGGAACTTCTGCAGATTGAATTTATCGCCCATCGCAGCAGTCGCCCGTGCGCGCAATTGCGCGATCTTCAGCGCGCCTATCTTGTACCCCAGCGCCTGGCCCGGCCACACCATGTAGCGTTCGATCTCGCTGCGTGACAGCGCCTCGGTGTAACCGAGCGTATCGCGGTAATACTGGATCGCCTGTTCGCGCGTCCAGCCCTTCGCATGCATGCCGGTATCGACCACCAGGCGCGCCGCGCGCAGCATTTCGTCGTTCAGGTGGCCGAAATAGTCTTCCGGCTTGCCGAACAGTCCCATCTCCTTGCCCAGCGTTTCTGCATACAGGGCCCAGCCTTCGGTGTAGGCATTGTTTCCGCCGAACTTGCGGAAGTTCGGCAGGTTCATTTCCTGCAGCAGCGCGATATGGAAATGGTGGCCTGGCTGGCCTTCGTGCAGGAACAGGGTCACCATGCCGGTGCTGCCGTACTGCTTCGGATCGTTGACCACCGACCAGAACACGCCGGGACGCGAACCATCCGAGGCGGGCGCGGTGTAGTGGTCCGATGCGGTGGCGCGCGTCAGCTCGGGTTCCAGGCGCAGGTCCAGCGGCGCTTTCGGCCTGAGCGTGAACAGGGCGGGCAGTTTTTCCTTCAGCACTGTGTCCAGCTTGCGGTACACATCGATGACTTCCTGTTCGGTCTTGAAGGGGCGGTATTTCTCCTGCTGCGCCACCCAGCCCGGCAAGCCGGACGCCGGCCCGGTATAGCCCATCTTCGGTCCGATGATGCCGAACTCGCCCTGGATGCGCGCCACTTCCTTCAGGCCGATTGCATGGATTTCGTCCGGCCCCAGCGCGGTCGTGGTCGACGCGGCCACCCTGGCCTGGTACCACGCCGCCCCGTTGGGCAGGGCGCTCCAGCCGGTGCTGGTGCGCGCAGCGGGCAGATAATCTTTCTCGACGAAGCTGGCAAGGCGTTTGAGCGCCGGCGCCAGTTTGCTTGCGATGGTCTTGTGGTAGGCAGCGGTGAGCGCTTGCTTGTCCTTGGCGGAAAACGATGCCGGCATCTTCGTCACGGCCATGTAGAAAATGTTCGATTCGGTGGACTTGCTGTCGAGCTTTTGCAACTGCGGCAGCATGGATACCACGGCCGCTTTCGGCAGCACGATCTGCTGCTTGATCCCCTGGCGCATATTGGCGATGGCCTGGTCGATCCAGGCCGGCAGCTGGTTCAGGCGATTCAGGTAAGCCTTGTATTCCTTGACCGTGGTCAGGCGCTGCGCGCCTTCGCCGCCGGCGTAATTTGCCAGCGTGAGCGGCATGCTGTCCATCTGGTTCATCGGCAGCAGGTGTTCGGGGAAGGCGGCCAAGGTCAGCGCCGACGCCAGTTCGAAATCGAGGATGTCGTAATTGATCTGGGCGCCGGTGGTCAGTTCCATGCGGTCGATGGCGCGCAGGCGCTTCTGGAAGCCGCGCAGCTGCGCGAAATGGCGAGTGCGCAGCGTGGGCGAAATCGCCAGGCCGATCTGGTCGTCGAAGCGGTTGTCGCCGCTGTCGGTGGCATCGACCGGCTTGAAGCGGGCCACGCTGTCGTAATAGGCGTCGGCGATGGCATCGACTTGCATGCGCGCCTGTTCGGACGCTGCGCCGGAGACTTTGCCGGCAGGCGGTGGGGCGGCGGCGGCCGCGGCAGGGCTGAAAGCGAAGGCCAGCGCGGCGCACAGCGCGGTCAGGGAGAGACTGTTCTTCATGCTGTATCCGTGAAAAATGAGAGTGAAAGCGGGACAAGGATACTTGATTAGCGCAGGAAACAGAACCCGATAGCCTGCGCTAATCGCTCCTACCTGTTCCGATTGGAATTTCGCGGACATGCCCTCGGCGGCCAGGCGTATGATTGCGGCGACAAGCAACGCTCTCCGCCGAGCCGGCAAGGTGTCCAACTATGCCGACCGGCCCAGGCATGCCAGGCTTTGTAGCGCGCCGCGCTGAAGTCAACGGGCCTCTGCCATTAAGGCCGCTTCCGCAATGGAAGCGGCTTTTTTATTTCTGTAGATCGGCGGGGGCCAGGCCTGACATCCGGACACGAGCTCAGCTGCCTAGCAGCT
>JAZKBE010000093.1:0-8426 GCA_040388805.1 Pseudomonadota bacterium | reverse complement strand
TTCCTCGTCTGAAATTACTTGAAATACCTTGCAAAAGGGAGGCGTCCATATAGTTCCCATGAAGCTTGCCACCCTGATGTCCTTGTCCCTGTTCGCCAGCGCTGCTGCCGGCGCCAGCCCGTTCGCCTATATCCCCAACGAGAAATCCGGCACCATCAGCGTCATCGACACGGCCACCGACACGGTCGTGCGCGAGATTGCTGCCGGCAAACGGCCGCGCGGCATCGCCGGCGATCCGGCCGGCCGCACGCTGTATGTCACGGACGCCGGCACCGGCACGCTGCTGGTGCTGGACGCGGGCGGCGGCCAGGCCGCGCCGCCGCTCCCGCTCGGAAAATCGCCCGAGGGCGTGCATGCCTCGGCCGACGGCCGCTACGTGGCGGTGGCGGTAGAGGAGAGCAACAGCGTCACCCTGTTCGACGCCCTCACGCGCAAGCAGGTGGCCGACATCGTGGTGGCAGGCAAGAACCCGGAACATGCGGTGTTCAGCCCCGACGGGCGCTGGCTGCTGGTCAGCGCCGAAGAGGCGGAACAGGTCGACGTGATCGACGTCGCCACGCGGCGCCAGGTGGGTTCGGTCGCCGTGGGATTGCGCCCGCGCGGCATCGGCTTCCTGCCGGATTCCAGCCGCGCCTATGTGGCATCCGAGCTGGTGGACACGGTGTTCGTGATCGACCTGGCCACGCGCAAGGCGGTGGCTTCAATTCCTGCCGGAAAGAATGCCAACGGGATTGCCGTCAGCCCGGATGGCAGGCAAGTGTATGTGTCGAACGGGCGCGACGGCACGGTGATGCAGATCGACACGGCCAGCAATACCGTGCGCGCCACCATCGCGGTCGGCAAGCGCCCCTGGAACATGGCCATCACGCCCGACGGCAGGAAGTTGTACGTGGCCAACGGCCGCTCCGACAGCGTGAGCGTGATCGACACCGCCAGCGCCACCAGGCTGGGCGACATTGCGGTCGGCGAGCTGCCCTGGGGAGCGCTCATTCGCTGAACAGCTGTTCCAGTTTGGTACAGCGGTCCGGCACACATCCTTGCGATTGATCAATAGCCTGTTTTAACCCAGATCTACTCTGAAATGCTTCCCTGTGCGTGGCGCCGCGGCCAGCTGGCACGGCGCTTGCGACAAGGGGATGGTGATCGACACAGCGCCGTGCAAACGCAACGGCCTTACCAACCTTCTAGAAAGAGGATGACATGAATCTCGCGGACATCAGCAAACTGGGCGTGGCCAATCCATTCAAGCAACGCTACGACAACTACATCGGCGGCCAGTTCGTGGCGCCGGTCAAGGGCGAGTACTTCGCCAACATCACCCCGATCACCGGCCAGCCCTTTTGCGAGATTGCCCGTTCGACCGCGGAAGACGTCGAACTCGCGCTCGATGCCGCCCACGGCGCCAGGGAAGCCTGGGGCAAGACCTCGCAGACCGAGCGCGCCAATATCCTCAACAAGATCGCCGACCGCATGGAAGCGAACCTGGCCCTGATCGCCACCGCCGAAACCATCGACAACGGCAAGCCGATCCGCGAAACCATGGCCGCCGACATTCCGCTGGCGATCGACCACTTCCGCTATTTCGCCGGCTGCATCCGGGCCCAGGAAGGTTCGGTCGCCCAGATCGACAATGAAACTTATGCCTACCATTTCCACGAGCCGCTGGGCGTCGTGGGCCAGATCATTCCCTGGAACTTCCCGATCCTGATGGCGGTGTGGAAGCTGGCGCCCGCGCTGGCCGCCGGCAACTGCGTGGTGCTGAAACCGGCCGAACAGACCCCGGCCTCGATCATGGTGCTGATCGAACTGATCGGCGACCTGCTGCCGCCAGGCGTACTCAATATCGTCAACGGTTTCGGCCTGGAAGCGGGCAAGCCGCTGGCCTCGAACAAGCGCATCGCCAAGATCGCCTTCACCGGCGAAACCGGCACCGGCCGCCTGATCATGCAATACGCCGCGCAAAACCTGATCCCGGTCACGCTGGAACTGGGCGGCAAGTCTCCCAACATCTTTTTCGAAGACGTGATGGATGCCGACGATGCCTTCTTCGACAAATGCCTGGAAGGCTTTGCCATGTTCGCGCTGAACCAGGGCGAGGTGTGCACCTGCCCGTCGCGCGTGCTGATCCAGGAATCGATCTACGAAAAATTCATCGAACGGGCGCTGGTCCGCGTGGCCGCCATCAAGCAAGGCAATCCTCTCGATTCTTCCACCATGATCGGCGCCCAGGCGTCGCAGGAACAGCTGGAAAAAATCCTGTCGTACATGGACATCGGCAAGCAGGAAGGGGCCGAACTGCTGGCCGGCGGCGAACGCAACACGCAGGCGGGCGACCTGGCCGGCGGCTACTACGTGCGGCCTACCGTGTTCAAGGGCGACAACAGCATGCGCATCTTCCAGGAAGAGATTTTTGGCCCGGTCGTGTCGGTGACCACCTTCAAGGATGAGGCGGACGCCCTGCGCATCGCCAACGACACCCTGTACGGCCTGGGCGCCGGCCTGTGGACGCGCGACGGTTCGCGCGCCTTCCGTGTCGGGCGCGCCATCCAGGCCGGCCGGGTGTGGACCAATTGCTACCACCTGTATCCGGCCCACGCCGCGTTCGGCGGCTACAAGCAGTCGGGCATCGGGCGCGAGAACCACAAGATGATGCTCGACCACTACCAGCAGACCAAGAACCTGCTGGTGAGCTACAGCCCGAACGCGCTCGGCTTCTTCTGACAGGAGGCCCCATGCATCACGCGCTTGCCCGTGTCGTCGCCACCGATGCCGCCCTGGCCATGATCGATGAACTGCGCCAGAAGCACGGACCGGTGATGTTCTTCCAGTCCGGCGGCTGCTGCGACGGCAGCGCGCCGATGTGCTATCCGGCAGGTGAATTCAGTATCAGCGATACCGATGTCTACCTCGGCAACCTGAACGGCGCGCCGTTTTACATGGGGCTGGAACAGTTCGAATACTGGGCGCATACCCAGCTGATCATCGACGTGGTCGCCGGCAACGGCGGCATGTTTTCACTCGATAACGGAACAGGGAGGCGCTTCCTGACGCGCTCTCGCTTGTTCACCGACGAGGAGTTTCGCATCCTCAGCACCGAACCGGTGGCGCATCGCGAAAAATAATCATAACGATACATAACAAGAGGAGAAGATTGTGCGTAATAAATTACCAGGGCTCTTGCTCGGGCTGGCGGCCGCGTCCTTTGCGCAGGCTGCCGACGTTACCAGCGCCATGCTGTCGAACACGGCCAAAAATCCCGCCAGCGTGCTGTCCTTCGGCATGGGCAGCGAGGGGCAGCGCTATTCGCCGCTGACCATCCTCAACACGAAAAACATCGGCAGGCTGGTGCCGGCATGGTCGATGTCTTTCGGTGGTGAAAAGCAGCGCGGCCAGGAATCGCAGCCCCTGATCCACGACGGCAAGATGTTCGTGACGGCTTCCTACTCGCGCATTTTCGCGGTGGACCTGAAGACCGGCCGCAAGCTGTGGAAGTACGAGCATCGCCTGCCGGACGGCATCATGCCCTGCTGCGACGTGGTCAACCGCGGCGCCGCCCTGTACGGCAACCTGGTCATTTTCGGCACCCTCGATGCGCAGCTGGTCGCGCTTGACCAGGCCACCGGGGCCGTGGTGTGGAAGGAAAAGGTCGACGACTATGCGGCCGGCTACTCGATGACGGCCGCGCCGCTGATCGCCAGGGGGCTGCTGCTGACCGGCGTGTCCGGCGGCGAGTTCGGCATCGTGGGCCGGGTGGAAGCGCGCGATCCGATGACCGGCCAGCTGCTGTGGTCGCGGCCCACGGTGGAAGGCCATATGGGCCACAAGTACGACAAGGACGGCAAGGCCAGCGACAACGGCATTTCCGGCACCGTCAACAAAACCTGGCCGGGCGATTTGTGGAAGACTGGCGGCGCCTCGACCTGGATGGGCGGCACCTACGACGAAGGCACCGGCCTGGCCTACTTCGGCACCGGCAATCCGGCACCGTGGAACAGCCACCTGCGTCCGGGCGACAACCTGTATTCGTCGTCGACGGTGGCGATCGACCCGGCCACCGGCCAGATCAAATGGTCTTACCAGAACACGCCGAACGACGCCTGGGACTTCGACGGCTCGAACGAATTCGTCACCTTCGACATGGATGGCAAGCGCTATGGCGGCAAGGCCGACCGCAACGGCTTTTTCTACGTGATCGACGCCAGGGACGGCAAGCTGAAGAACGCGTTTCCGTTCGTGAAAAAGATCACCTGGGCCACCGGGATCGACCTCAAGACCGGGCGCCCCAATTTCGTGGCGGCCAATCGTCCCGGCGATCCGACCAAGGGCGAAGATGGCAAGAAGGGCGCGTCGGTGTTCGCGGCGCCGGCCTTCCTGGGCGCCAAGAACCAGATGCCGATGGCCTACAGCCCGCAGACCAGGCTGTTCTACGTGCCGGCCAATGAATGGGGCATGGATATCTGGAATGAGCCGATCAGCTACAAGAAGGGCGGGGCCTACCTTGGCGCGGGCTTCACCATCCGGCCCATCTTCGACGACTACATTGGCGCGCTGCGCGCCATCGATCCGAAGTCCGGCAAGATCGTCTGGGAAGTCAGGAACACGGCGCCGCTGTGGGGTGGCGTGATGAGTACGGCCGGCGGCCTGGTGTTCTACGGGACGCCGGAAGGTTTTCTGAAAGCGGTCGACGCGAAGACCGGCAAGGAACTGTGGAAGTTCCAGACCGGCTCCGGCGTCGTGGCGCCGCCGGTGACCTGGCAGGACGGCGGCGAGCAGTACGTGGCCGTGGTGTCCGGCTGGGGTGGCGCGGTGCCGTTGTGGGGCGGCGAAGTGGCCAAGAAAGTCAATTTCCTCGAACAGGGCGGTTCGGTGTGGGTGTTCAAGCTGCCGAAATCCTGATGCGGTCCTGAGATGTGTCCTTGATGACGGCTTCGGCCGTCATCTTTTTTTGCCTGGGCAAAAACAGAACAGTGTTCCCGCCGCTTGATCCGCGACAGCACACATTGCTGGCCTTTCCCCGGCATGGCGACGGGCACGCTAATTGCGAATGAGGAAGGTACATCACCTGATGTGTTCATCCAATAAAACAGAAAGAGGAGAGACCCATGAAGAAGTTGTTTGTGCTGACCGCCATCGCCGCGGCAAGCTTGCAGAGCGCCCATGCAGTCGATATCAAGGCCGGTGACTGGACGGTGGGCGTGGGCGGCATCGTCAACGCCTACTACACGTCCGTGTCGTGCTCGGGCGGCGCGGTTGGCGGCCTGGCGCTCGGTGCGCAGGGCATCGGTTGTGGTGGACAGGAGGACCGCACCACGATCGGCAATGGCTTGCTGCCGAACGGCCTGGTGGTGTCGGCATCGACGCGCCAGGGCGATTACGACGTCAAAGCGCTGGTCGGGATCTACAGCGCCACCGCGACCGACAGCGCCATCGGCCAGAACAGCGTGGTCGATGTACGCCAGGCGTATTTCACCTTCGGCAATGCTGGCATGGGCACGGTCAAGCTGGGCCGCGACTACGGCATCTTCGGCGCCAATGCGATCCTGGGCGACATGACGCTGCTCGGCGCCGGCGCGCCGGTGCAGGCCACCCAGCGCGGGCGCGTCGCGCTGGGTCACATTGGCGCCGGCTATACCTACCTGGGGACCTATGGCCAGATGGCGTACAGCGCGCCGAAGTCGGCGTCGGGCATCGGCTTTGACGTGGGCGTCATGAATCCGGTGGCCGATACGCCGGTGGTCGCCGGTTCGGCCTACACGGCGGACGCGACGCCGCAGGTCCAGGCGCAAGTCAGTTATGCGGCGGAAGGATTCAAGGGCTGGGTTGGCGCCAAGGCGCAGAAATTTAAATCGGCCACACCCGGGCTGCCCGGCTTCACCATGGCGGGCCTGGAAGTGGGCGCGTCGTACGGGGCAGGGCCGTTGGGCGTGCTGGTCAACGTGCAGTCGGGCAAGGGGCTGGGCATCCTGTCCGACGCGGACCAGGGGGCCGCCAGGTCGCTCAACTACCTGGCGCAGGCGACGTACAAGGTGAGCGGCAAGCTCAAGCTCGGGGCCGGCTACGGCGTCAGCGAGAACGACGACAATGCGGCCGGCACGGGCGGCCTGAAATCGAACGCCAACCTGACGCTGGGCGCCTACTACGCGCTCAACAGTGCCATCACCCTGGTCGGCGAACTGGGACAGACCCGGTCGACTGGATTTGGCGGCAACAGCGCGCGGATGAATGGCGTGTCTGTCGGCGGGATCATCTTCTTCTGACGGCTTACTTCAGGCCCGGCATCTTGCGGTAGATCGTATTGCGCGATACGCCGAGCGAGCGCGCGGTGGCAGAGACATTGCCACCGTGCGCTTCGAGCGACTTGAGGATGACAGAATGCTCGACCTCCTCGAGATTGGCGCCGCTGGCGACCAGGCGGTCGGTATCGGCGCCCGCATGGACCTGGTCGCAGGTGTCAATATCGTCAAGGAAGTCGTCCGGCATGTGGCGCAGGCAGATTTCGTGCTCGTCGCCAGCCATGATGATGGCGGTGCGCAGGAGGTTGGTCAGCTGGCGGAAGTTGCCAGGCCATTTATGCTTGCGGAACAGCTTGAGCACCTCGTCGGACAGGAGGTACTTGCCGCCATTCGATTCGGTGGACAGGATCTTCCTGACCACGGGTTCGAGGTCGGTACGCTCGCGCAGGGGCGGCAGCTTGACCACCAGGCCATTGAGCCGGTAGTACAGGTCTTCGCGGAACAGGCCCCTGGCGATACGGTCGCGCAGGTTGTGGTTGGTGGCGCAGATCAGTTCCACATTCACCGGAATCGACTTGCCGCTGCCGAGCGGCGTGACCATCCGCTCCTGCAGCACGCGCAGCAGGCGGGCCTGGAGGCCGAACGGCATGTCGCCGATTTCGTCGAGGAACAAGGTGCCGCCGTTGGCCTGCAGTATCTTGCCGATCGAGCCCTTCTTGCGCGCGCCGGTAAAGGCGCCGTCTTCGTAGCCGAACAGTTCGGACTCGATCAGGGTCTCGGGAATCGATGCGCAGTTCACCGCCACGAAGGGGCCCATCGCGCGCGGCGAATCGTTGTGGATGGCCTGGGCCAGCAATTCCTTGCCGGTGCCGGTTTCGCCCATCACCAGGATAGGGATGTCACGTCCCAGCACCTTGTTGACCTTGTCGATGA
Source organism: Pseudomonadota bacterium (assembly GCA_040388805.1). Lineage (GTDB taxonomy): Bacteria > Pseudomonadota > Gammaproteobacteria > Burkholderiales > Burkholderiaceae_D > Telluria_A. The sequence goes on along the minus strand of JAZKBE010000093.1, from coordinate 1,260 downwards.
CGAGCTGGAGCTGGGCATCGCCCGTGTTCAGGTAGCGCAGGCCGGACAGGCGGCGCGTGGCGTTGGCCGCGTGCGCGACGGGCGGTGCGCTGGTGACCTCGTTATTGTCCGTGAGCGCGTGCGCGCCATTGGCAAGGCGCAGCTGGGCGCGGCCGTACACGCGCACGCCGCTATGCAGGCACAGATTGAGCAGTCCGGGCGCCGCGGTGCGGTAATGGTCGAACAAGGCCGATACGGGCAGGCCGAACAGGGAACTGAAGGTGTGCGACTGCAGTGCCGAAAACGACAGGCCGAGCTGGAACAGGCCATTCCGGTTGGCGGACAGGAAGCGCCCGCCCGGCGAAAACGAGGCGATGCCTTCCATGAGCGTGCCGATGAACTCGGGCCGGGCGTGGAAGTGGAGGGTGATCGCATCTTCGAAGGTGGCCGAGAACAGCTGGTTTTCGATCATCAGGGCAGACATGCGGACCAGGGCCATGGTGTGCTTGTGGAAGCTGCGCTGGTCGCCCGAGACATCGAGCACGCCGATGACATTGCCCAGGTGGTCGGTGATGGGCGCCGCCGAACAGGTAAGAAAGTGATTCGCAGCCAGGTAATGCTGCTCGGCGTGGACCAGCGTTGCCGCCTTTTCAGCGATGGCGGTGCCGATCGCATTGGTGCCCTTGCTCTGTTCGGACCAGGCGACGCCGGGTTTGAGGGCGACGCGGTCGGCTTTCTCGAGGAAATCGTCGTCGCCCAGCGAGTGCACGATCACGCCATGGGCGTCCGTCAGGATCACCATATTGTGGGTGTTGATAATTTGCTGGTACAGCGTTTCCATGGCCGGCACCGCATGCGCGTGCAGCAGGCGGTTCCGTTCGATAAGTTCCGCCAGGTCGCTGCGGGGCAGCGGGCTGAAGTCGGGAGTGATATCAGGACATAGCCCGAATGCCTGCGATCGCTGGTGCGAAGTTTCGATAATTGCGGGCATGGTGGCTTCCCAGCACAAAGGTGAGGATGGCAGGCTGCTGCGGACGGACTGTAGTTGCATATGACTGTCCCATAATGTAGCACCTGTTCCAAGGGTGAACACAGAAGGTCTTTCGGCCTATTGTGTCTGCGGGGCAGGCGCTGTTTTTATTGGCGTTGCAGCGAGTCAGCACGCAATCTCCATGCCACGCGTTTTGCTGCAGTGCCGCAAATAGGTCTTGCCAAGCTACAAGGCAGTTTGCTATAGTTCGCCTCCCCGATGAAACGGGGCAGCAAATCGAAAGAAACGCT
>JAZKBE010000092.1:0-38380 GCA_040388805.1 Pseudomonadota bacterium | reverse complement strand
TCCGGACACGGGCTCGGCCGCAGGCGGCCGAGCCCGTGTCCGGATGTCAGGCCTGGCCCCCTGCGAATGAATGGAATGCAATAACGCCGCCAAAAAGACGATTCTGCTATTCTTGGGGCTGACCTGCTCCGGAAGGGGGATTGCATGCTGCGCACTGTGCGTGTGGCCATGGTTTGGCTTGCCCTGTGCGGCGCCGGCGCCGCTCGCGGCCAGGCCTTGCCCAACGAACCGCTGCGACCCTTGCCGCTGGCCGGCAGCTTCGACCCCGCCCGCGCCGCCCTCGGGCGCGCCCTGTTCCACGACCTGCGCCTGTCGCGCGACAATACCCATAGCTGCGCCAGCTGCCACCAGCTCAAGCACGGCGGCGCCGACGGCAAGAGCCTGTCGGCCGGCGCCGGCGGCCTCCTGAACCGCTTCAATACGCCCACCGTCTACAACAGCAGCTTCAATTTCCGCCAGACCTGGACCGGCCGCCACAGCACCATCGACGGATTGCTCGAGCATGTCGTGTCCCGCCCCAGCGTGCTGGCCACCACCTGGGACCTGGTCGCCACGCGCCTGGCGGGCGATGCCGACATCAGCGCCCGCTTCCAGCGCGTCTACGGCGACGACGTGGCCGCGCCCCTGGTCAAGGATGCGCTGGGCCAGTACCTGGCTTCGCTGGTGACGCCCTCGCGCTTCGACCGCTACCTGCGCGGCGACAGCAATGCCATCAGCGCCGACGAAAAGGCCGGCTACGCCAAATTCAAGGGCTTCGGCTGCGTGGCCTGCCACCAGGGCATCAATGTGGGCGGCAATATGTACCAGAAGTTCGGCGCCATGCGCGAGCTCTCGCCCGGCGCGCCGGCCGGCCAGGATCCCGGGCGGTTCGACGTGACCGGGCGCGAGGCCGACCGCCACATGTTCCGCGTGCCCAGCCTGCGCAACGTGGCGCTTACCGCGCCTTACTTCCATAACGGTTCGGTCGCCACGCTGGAAGAGGCGGTCGACGCCATGTTCAAGTACCAGCTGGGGCGCAACGCCAGCGCGCAGGACAAGGAGCAGATCATCCGCTTCCTGGGCAGCCTGTCGGGAGAAAAGATGCCGCCCGCCGGAGCGCTGCCGTGAGCCCGCGCCGCCGCATCGCCGTCGCCGCCGTGCTGGTGCTGCTGATGGTGCTGCTGGGGGTGCTGGCCAACCGCACCCAGGCCGTCGATATCGAAGCCCAGAACAGCGTCATGGTCGACCTGCGCGAACTGGAAAAACTCGACGCCGAGTGGAATGTGAACATCCTGCGTTCCCACATCGGCCTCAATGCCGACTACGATCCGCTCAGCGCGCCGCTGCCCCGCATGCACCGGCTGCGCGAGCGGGTGGGGGCGGCGCTGGGCATGACGCGCGGCCCGCAGGCACGCGAGGCCTACCGGGCGCTGGGCCGCGCCATGCAGGAAAAGGAGGACCTGGTCGAGCAGTTCAAGTCGCAAAATGCCATCCTGCGCAATTCCCTGATCTACCTGCCGCCGGCCATCACCGACCTGAAGACCGAGCTGACCGGCATCGAAGGCGCGCTGGCGCCGTCGCGCACGGTGCTGGCGCTGGACGCCTCGCTCAATGCCCTGCTCAGCGACCTGCTGCGCTACAACCTGGTGCCCGATCCGGACCTGGCCGCGCAGATCGCGCGCACCATCGCCACCGTGCAGAGCCAGCGCACCTGGTTTTCGCCCAGCGTGCGCGACACCATCGATGCCCTGGCCGCGCACGCGCATGCGATCCTGCGCTTTCGCAAGCTCGAAAACGAACTCGAGGCGCGCATCGCCGCCAGCCCCACCACGGCGAACATGGAACTGCTGGTGACGCTGTTCGACCAATCCTTCGACCAGGTGCAGATCGAGCGCCAGCGCTTTCGCGGCTACCTGTTCGCCTATTCCGGCCTGCTGCTGGTGCTGCTGGTGTATGCGGCCTGGCGCCTGCGCCGCAGCTACCGCATCATCGGGCGCGTCAACCGCGAGCTGAAGGCATCGAACGAAACGCTGGAGCGGCGCGTGGCCGAGCGCACGGCCGAACTCGAGGCCCAGGCCGGGCAGCTCGAACAGCTGGCGCGGCATGACAGCCTGACGGGCCTGATCAATTACGGGCAGCTGACGCGCCAGCTCGAGCACGCGCTGGTGCGCGCCGCGCGCCGCGGCAGCACGGTGGCCGTCATGTTCATCGACCTCGACGGCTTCAAGGCGGTCAACGATACCTGGGGCCACGCCACCGGCGACGTGGTGCTCAAGGAAGTGGCGCGCCGCGTCAAGGCCATGCTGCGCAAGGAAGATGCGCTGGCGCGCCTGGGCGGCGACGAATTCGTGATCCTGCTCGAAGACGTCAGCGATTGCGACGGCGCCAATCGCGTGGCCGGCCTGGCGCTCGAGCAGATCCGCGCCATCACCGAAGCCGACGGCCAGCCGGTCGCCATCTCGGCTTCCATCGGCATCGCCAGCGCCCACGGCAAGGAGGGCGCCGCGCGCGGCGCGCCGGCCGTGCTGGCCGACGCCGACCAGGCCATGTACGCCGCCAAGGAGGCCGGCAAGAACCGCATTTGCCTCAGCGGGAATGCGCGCTGGGGCATGCCGCACGCTAGAGTAGCTGCTCCAAATCACCAGGAATAATCCGCTACAATGGGTGAATTGGTGCATTGCACAATAGCAGGAGGGCAACATGTTCACTTACCTAACACAGCATCCCCTGGCCCGCTGGCTGGGTGGCGGCATGCACGACCGCACGCCCGACGGCAAGAAGCCGAAGCGCACCGTGCTGGTCAAGCAGCTGGCCGAACGTGACCGCCGCCGCATGCTCAAGCACTTCATCGGGCTCGACGATAGTGACCGCTTGCTGCGCTTCGGCACCGTGCTGCCCGACGAGCAGATCGAAGCCTATGTGGCGAAAATCGATTTCTCGCGCGACGCCGTGTATGGCGTGTACAACCGCATGTTCAAGCTGGTGGCCGTGGGCCACCTGGCGTTCGCGCCCAAGGAAAAGCTGCCGGCCGGCGCCAGCACCACCAAGGACAAGGTCGCCGAGTTCGGGGTGTCGGTGTCGAAGTCGGCGCGCGGCCTGGGCATCGGCTCGCGCCTGTTCGAGCGCGCCGCCATCCATTGCCGCAATTCGGACGTGGACACCCTGTACATGCATTACCTGTCGTCGAACCAGACCATGATGCACATCGCGAAAAAGGCCGGCATGGAAATCCAGCGCGACCGCGGCGAGGCCGACGCCTACCTGCGCCTGCTGCCGCCCAACCCGGCCACCATGATGCAGGAAGCGATCGAGGAACAGGTGGCCACCATCGATTACAACCTGAAGGCCAACAAGCGCGCCGCGCTCAAGTTCTTCGAGCCGCGCCGCTAAGCGCTACACCAGCGGCAGCGCCGTCGTATCCTTGATACGCTGCAGCGCGAAGCTCGATTTCACGTCCGCCACCGCCGGGTGGCTCAGCAGGGTCTGCATCATGAACCGCGAAAAGTGGTCCATGTCTTCCACGTGCACCCGCAGCAGGTAGTCCATTTCCCCCGTCATCGCATAGCAGGCCACCACTTCCGGCCAGTGGCCCACCGAGGCCGCGAAATCGGTATGCGGCGAACTGCTCGCGCGCCTGGCCCCGGCCGCATTGCTCGAGCCGTCGCGGTGCTTTTCGAGGCGCACGTTCACATAGGCCAGCAAGCCCAGCCCGATCCGGGCCGGGTCCAGCAGGGCCACGTACTGGCGGATCACGCCGGCTTCTTCGAGCCGCTTGATGCGCCGCAGGCAGGGCGAGGGCGACAGGCTGACCCGGTCCGCCACGTCCTGGTTCGACAGCCGTCCGTCCGCCTGCAAAATGGCCAGGATCTTGCGATCTGTTTTATCCAGCTCAATTTTTGACATATTTTCTCCAAAAATGCGATTTCCACACAATATTATTGCGCAGATTCTCTCGGCGTGGGCATAGTTTGAAATTTAATGCCTGGGCCTCGGGACTATACTGAGCGCTATTAAAATGAGGAGATCGTCATGCAATTTACGCCTTGGGAAAACCCGATGGGAACCGATGGCTTCGAGTTCGTCGAATACGCAGCGCCGGACCCGAAGGCGCTCGGTGCCCTGTTCGAACAGCTCGGCTTTACCGCCATCGCGCGCCACCGCCACAAGGATGTGACGCTGTACCGCCAGGGCGATATCAACTTCATCATCAACGCCGAAAAAGACTCCTTCGCGCAGCGCTTCGCGCGCAGCCACGGCCCGTCCGTGTGCGCCATCGCGATCCGCGTCGAAGACGCCGCCTTCGCCTACAAGCGCGCCCTGGAACTGGGTGCCTGGGGCTTCGACAACAAGACCGGCCCGATGGAACTGAACATCCCCGCCATCAAGGGCGTGGGCGATTCGCTGCTGTACTTCGTCGACCGCTGGCGCGGCAAGGGCGCCAACGCGGGCTCGGCGCCGGGCACCATCGGCGACATCAGCATCTACGACGTCGACTTCGTGGCCATTCCCGGCGCGGTGGCCAACCCGGTCGGCAACGGCCTGACCTATATCGACCACCTGACCCACAATGTGCACCGCGGCCGCATGAAGGAATGGGCGGAGTTCTACGAGAACCTGTTCAACTTCCGCGAAGTGCGCTACTTCGACATCGAAGGCAAGCTGACCGGCCTGAAGTCGAAGGCCATGACTTCCCCGTGCGGCAAGATCCGCATTCCGATCAATGAATCCTCGGACGACAAGTCCCAGATCGCCGAATACCTGGACCAGTACCATGGCGAAGGCATCCAGCACATCGCGCTGGGCACCGACAATATCTACGATTCGGTCGACCAGATGCGCGGCACCGGCATCGTATTCCAGGATACGATCGAGACCTACTATGAGCTGATCAACCGGCGCCTGCCGGGCCATGGCGAAAACCTCGACGAGCTGCGCCGCCTGCGCATCCTGGTCGATGGCCACAGCAGCGAAACCGAACGCGAACTGCTGCTGCAGATCTTCACGCAGACGGTCATCGGGCCGATCTTCTTCGAGATCATCCAGCGCAAGGGCGACCAGGGCTTCGGCGAAGGCAATTTCCGCGCCCTGTTCGAATCGATCGAACTGGACCAGATCAAGCGCGGCGTCCTCGTCGACACGACCAATAAAACCGCCGCTTAAGGCCGCACGGAGATACGAATGAATGCACCACTAGACCTGGCCAAACTGGGCGCCGAACCGTCGCACGAGATTTCGCTCGACGACAAATGGACGCTCGAACGCGGCCGCGCCTTCATGACCGGCACCCAGGCCCTGATCCGCCTGCCGATGATGCAGCGCGAGCGCGACCTGAAAGCCGGCTTGAACACGGCCGGCTACATCACCGGCTACCGCGGCTCGCCCGTCACTTCGGTCGACATGACGGCCGTGAAGGCCAAGAAGCACCTCGACGCCCACCACGTCAAGTTCCATCCCGGGATGAACGAGGACCTGGCCGCGACCGCCGTATGGGGTACGCAGCAGACCAACCTGTTCAAGGATGCCAAGTACGACGGCGTGTTCTCGATGTGGTACGGCAAAGGCCCTGGCGTGGACCGCTGCGGCGACGTCTTCAAGCACGCCAACAATGCCGGCTCCGCGAAGCACGGCGGCGTGCTGGTGCTGGCCGGCGACGACCATGCCGCCAAGTCCTCGTCCACCGCCCACCAGTCCGACCACATCCTGAACGCCTGCGGCATTCCGGTGCTGTACCCGGCGTCGGTGCAGGAATACATCGACTACGGCCTGCATGCCTGGGCCATGAGCCGCTACACCGGCCTGTGGGTGTCGATGAAGTGCGTGACCGACATCATCGAGTCCGGCGCCGTGGTCGACTTCGACCCGGACCGGGTGCAGATCACCCTGCCGACCGACTTCACGCTGCCCGAAGGCGGCCTGAATATCCGCTGGCCGGACACCGTGCTCGATATGGAAGTGCGGATGAACAGCTTCAAGTGGTACGCGGCCCTGGCCTATGTGCGCGCCAACAAGCTCAATAAGATCATCTGGGACAGCCCGAAGCCGAAGATCGGCATCATCACCGCCGGCAAATCCTACCTCGACACGCGCCAGGCGCTGGCCGACCTGGGCATCGACGAGCAGGCCGCGGCCGACATCGGCATCCGCCTGTACAAGATCGGCATGACCTGGCCGCTGGAAGCGGACGGCGTGCACGAATTCGCCAAGGGCCTCGACGAGATCCTGGTGGTGGAAGAAAAGCGCCAGATCCTGGAATACGCGCTCAAGGAAGAACTGTACAACCTGCCGGACGGCGAACGTCCGCGCGTGGTGGGCAAGTTCGACGACACGGGCGAATGGTCCAACAAGGGCGGCACCGGCCACGGCGACTGGCTGCTGCCGGCCACGTACGAGCTCAATCCGGCCCTGATCGCGCGCGCGATCGCCAGCCGCATTTCGCACTACTGCGCCGGCCATCCGGTCGAGCAGCGCGTCAAGGAGCGCATCGCCTTCCTGGAAGCGAAGGAGGCCGTGCTCAAGTCGGTGCCGACCAAGGCGAATATGGAGACCGACCGCACGCCTTACTTCTGCTCGGGCTGCCCGCATAACTCGTCGACCAAGGTGCCGGAAGGCTCGCGCGCGCTGGCCGGCATCGGCTGCCACTATATGGTGTTGTGGATGGACCGCGAAACCTCGACCTTCACCCACATGGGCGCCGAAGGCGTCACCTGGGTCGGTCAAGCGCCGTTCACCAACGAGAAGCATGTGTTCACCAATCTGGGCGACGGCACCTATTTCCACTCCGGTATCCTGGCGATCCGCGCGGCGGTGTCGGCCAAGGTCAACATCACCTACAAGATCCTGTTCAACGACGCGGTCGCCATGACCGGCGGCCAGGAATTCGACGGTCCGCTCGACCCGGGCATGATCAGCCGCCAGATCGCGGCCGAAGGCGTGGGCCCGATCATCGTGGTCACCGACGAGCCGGAAAAATACCCGGACGATTACAAGTGGGCCGAAGGCGTCACCGTGCGCCACCGCAGCGAACTGATGGACGTGCAGCGCGAACTGCGCGACTGCCCGGGCGTGTCGGCCATGATCTACGACCAGACCTGCGCGTCCGAGAAGCGTCGCCGCCGCAAGCGCAACGAGTACCCTGATCCGGCCAAGCGCGCGGTCATCAACGAAGCCGTGTGCGAAGGCTGCGGCGATTGCTCGGTGCAGTCGAACTGCCTGTCGGTGGAACCGCTGGAAACTGAACTGGGCCGCAAGCGCCAGATCAACCAGTCGTCCTGCAACAAGGACTTCTCCTGCGTCACCGGTTTCTGCCCGTCCTTCGTGACGGTGGAAGGCGGCGCGCTCAAGAAGCCGAAGAAGGCCTCGTCGGGCGAAGCGGCGCCGCCGGCCTTGCCGACGCCGGTCCTGAAAAGCACCGCCGACCCGTACGGCATCCTGATCACCGGCATCGGCGGCACCGGCGTGGTCACCGTCGGCCAGATCCTGGCGATGGCGGCCCACGTGGAAGGCAAGGGCGCGATCGTGCTCGACATGAGCGGTCTTGCGCAAAAGGGCGGTCCCGTCATGTCGCACGTGCGCCTGGCCGACAAGCAGGCCGACCTGCATTCGACCCGCGTGGGCACCGGCAGCGCCGACCTGGTCATCGGCTGCGACCTGATCGTCACCGCCAGCCGCGACGCCTTGTCGCGCATGGGCGAAGGCCGCACCTGGGCCGCCATCAATTCGACCGGTTCGTCGACCGCCGCTTTCGTCAAGAATCCGGACTGGCAGTTCCCGGGCGCGTCGTCGCAGGCGGAAATCGTCAAGGCCTGCGGTGCCGAACGGGTCGACTTCGTCGATGCCGGCCAGATCGCCACCGCGCTGATGGGCGACTCGATCGCCACCAATATGTTCATGCTGGGCTACGCCTGGCAAAAAGGCCAGGTGCCCCTGGCCGAGGCGTCGATCATGCGCGCCATTGAGCTGAACAACGTATCGGTGGGCTTCAACAAGAGCGCCTTTACCTGGGGCCGCACGGCCGCGCACGACCTGGCATCGCTGGTGAAGATGACCACGCCGGCCAAGGTGATCGAATTCAAGCGCACCCAGACGCTGGACGACATCATCAAGAAGCGCATCGAGCTGCTGACCGCCTACCAGAACGTGGACTACGCCATGCAGTACAAGGCGTTTGTCGACCAGGTACGCGCGCAGGAAGAAAAGCTGGGCAAGGGTACGCGCCTGACCGAAGCCGTGGCGCGCTACTACTACAAGCTGATGGCGTACAAGGACGAGTATGAAGTCGCACGCCTGTACACCAGCGGCGCCTTTGCCGAGAAAGTGGCCGCCATGTTCGAGGGCGACTACAAGCTCAAGTTCCACCTGGCGCCGCCGCTGCTGGCCAAGACCGATTCCAAGGGCCAGCTGGTCAAGCAGGAATTCGGTCCGTGGATGATGAAAGCGTTCGGCGTGCTGGCCAAGTTCAAGGGTTTGCGCGGCACCGCGCTCGATATCTTCGGCTATACGGCCGAACGCAAGATGGAACGCGCCCTCATTGGCGAGTACCACGCTACCGTCGGCGGCCTGCTGTCGAAACTCAATGCCGACAACCTGTCGCAGGCAGTGGCGATCGCCAGCATTCCGGAAGATATCCGCGGCTATGGCCACGTCAAGGAACGCCACCTGAAGGCGGCCAAGGCGAAGGAAGCGACGCTGCTCGCATCCTTCGGCGCACCGGCCGGCGCCACCCGCGCGGCGTAATTTACCGTCGCCGGCAAACGCCCCTGCCTTGTGCGGGGGCGTTTTTTTCCAACGGCGCATGCGCGCGCCTATAATCGTTGTATGCACGCCACCCTTTCCCATGCCGCCCGCGGTATCGCGCTGGCCCTCGCGCTGGCGCTTGCCGCGCCGGCCCATGCCGCCGACATCGCGGTCACGATCTACGGCGACGCCGGCTATCCGCCGTATTCCTGGTCGCGCGACGGCAAGAGCGCGGGCCTGTACTACGAGATCGTGAAAACGGCGGTGGGCCGCATGCAGGGCTACAAGGTCGATATCCAGCCCGTGCCCTGGAAGCGCGGCATGTCGATGCTGGAAAACGGCAGCGCCTTCGCCCTGTTCCCTCCCTATTTCAACACCCATGACGAGCCGTTCACCTGGCCGTATTCCTTGCCGCTGTACCAGGAGCATGTGGTGGCCGTGTGCCGCAAGGACGTGGTCGCGAAAAAAGGAAAGATGACATGGCCGGAAGACTTTTACGGCATGCGCATCGGGAATAACGCGGGCTTCATCGTGGGCGGCGTCGAGTTCGACCGCGCGGTCAGGGAGGGCAAGATCCACATGGAGGAAGCGCGCGACAACCAGGCCAACCTGGTCAAACTGGGGTTGAAGCGCCTCGACTGCTACATCAATGACCGCATTTCGATCGAGTGGACCAAGAAAGCGCTCAAGCGCGACGGGCTATACGACGAAGGCGGCAAGCATGCCGTGCTGGTAGAAGCGGTGGTGATCGGCATGGAACAGGGCTTCCTGGGCTATACCGACCGCGACAAGGGTCGCTTTCCCTTCAAGACCGATTTCGTCAAGAAATTCGATGCCATCATCTACCAGATGCACCGGCAGGGCGAGATCGCGCGCATCGCGCAGGAATTTTTCAAAAAAAATAATTGAAAAGTTGCACAAATTGCACCTGAGATACTAGTTGTCAACTAGAATTGTTGAGTACATACAACAATACTCAGGAGTATCACATCGACGCTTCATTCAGCGCTCCCCCGGCGGAGCTGGCTGCCCGGCTGACCAAGCCCTCGGCCTCTTATAAAAACAGTGCGCGCCTGGCGGTGGCCGGGCTTCTGCTGTTCGTTGGCGTCTACTTCGCGCTGGCCGGCTGGTTCCTGTACACGCCCTACCAGATCGTGTTCGATGGCGCCGGCAGCGACCTCGGTGTCATCGCCTGGATCATGGCCGCCTGTTCGCTGTTCGTCGGCGTGTTCATGGTCAAGGCCATTTTCTCGGTCCGCAACGCCACCCCCACCGGCCTGCACGAAGTCACGCCCAAGGAGCAGCCGCGCCTGTTCGCCTACCTGTTCGAGCTGGCCGATGCGGCTGGCGCTCCCCGTCCGCACAAGGTGTTCGTGTCGGCGCGCGTGAATGCCGCGGTGTTCTACGACCTGTCCCTGTTCAACCTGATTTTCCCGTCGAAGAAGAACCTGGAGATCGGCCTGGGGCTGGTAAACACCTTGTCGCTGGGCGAACTGCGCGCCGTGCTGGCCCACGAATTCGGCCACTTCGCGCAGCGTTCGATGGCCGTCGGGCGCTGGGTCTACGTGGCCCAGCAGATCGCCGACCACCTGGTCACCCGGCGCGACGCGCTCGACGATTTCCTGGTCACCCTGGGCAATATCGATTTGCGCATCCGCGCCGTGGTCGCGGTGGTGCAGCTGATCATCTGGTCCATCCGTTCGCTGATCGAATCGCTGTTCCGGCTGGTGGTGCTGATGCAGCGCGCCCTGTCGCGCGAGATGGAGATGCAGGCCGACCTGGTGGCCGTGTCGCTGACCGGCAGCGATGCCCTGGTCCACGCGCTGCACAAGATGCAGGGCGCCGACGACGCCTGGGACCGCGCGCTGCATTTCATCTTCAGCGAGCATGGCAGCGGGCGCAATACCAGCGACGTGTTCGCGGTGCAGACGCACATGATCGCGCGCATGAGCGCCATCCTGAACGACGACGGCTACGCCAAAGTGCCGCCGCTGCCCGGCGAAGCGCGCGACCAGCACCGCATCTTCAAGGCCGGCCTGGCCCAGCCACCGAAAATGTGGCTGACGCACCCGCTCAATCACGACCGCGAAGCGAACGCCAAGCGCATCTACGTGCCGGCCGCGATCGATCCATCGAGCGCCTGGTCGGTCTTCAACCAGCCGGTGTCGGTGCGCGAGCAGGCCACCGCGCGCCTGCTGGGCGAAAGCCAGGCCAATGCCGTCGAGCTGGAAGAATCGCTCAAGACGCTGGCGAAACAGTTCAAGCGCGAACAGTACAACCGGCGCTATTGCGGCGTGTACTTCGGCCGTCCCCTGGCGCGCCACGCCGACAAGCACTGGGCGCTGCGCGACACCCAGTTCAAGGCCGACATGGCGCAACTGGCCGGCATGTATCCCGATTCGCTGATCGACGACATCGCCACCTTGCGCGTGCTGGAAAGCGAAAGCGGCCAGATCGAAGCGCTGATCGACGGTTCGATGACGGCGCCCGGCGGCGTGGTGCACCTGCGCGGCGTGGAATTTCGCAAGAAGCAGTTGCCGGCGGCGCTGGAACGCGTGCGCGGCGAGCTGGAAGAAGTGAACGGCCGCTTGTACGCGCACGACAAATTGTGCCGCAGCTGGCACCAGGATATCGCGCGCCAGCTGGGCGGCGGCTGGGATGCCTACCTCGAAGGCTTGCTGGCGCTGGTGCACTATGCCGAGCATACCGCCGCCAACGTGCAGGATGCGCGCGGCATGCTGCGCAACGTGACGGCCGTGGAAACCGCGCTGCGCACCGTCAGTGCGGAAGGCGTGTCGCGCGTGGTGTTCGAGGCCAATGAACTGCATTTCGTGATGGAGCAGGCCTACAAGCTCAAGGGCGAGGTTTTCCTCGACGCGCGCCTGTGCGAACGGCTCGAATTGACCGGCACCTTCGGCGACATGCTGGGCGAATTCACGCTGCCGGTCGCCTACAGTGAAAGCATCAACGAGTGGCTGGGCGTGATTGACGGCTGGGTCGACAGCATGGTGGGCGCCCTGAACGCCGTGCGCACCTGCGCGCTGGAAGAACTGCTGGTGACCGAAACCATGGTGGTGCGCCAGATGCGCCAGCCGGGCGCCTTCGACGTGGCGCCGGAAGCGTCGCGCGCGCCGGCCAGCTATCCGGTGCTGCTGGCCGGGGCGGAGCGCAAACGCCAGACCAGGCTTGGCTGGTGGGCGCGCTTCCAGCGCGCCGACGGCATCCTGCCTGGCACGGCGCGCCTGGTGGCGGCCGGCGCCATCGTGGCCGCGGTGCTGGGCGCCGGGACCTTCAGCGCCGGCCACGGCACCTCCGCGTTCGGGACCGAACCCGCGCTGACGGTGCACAATGGCCTGGGCATTCCGGTCACTGTCACGGTCGACGGCCGCAGCGCCACCGTGCCGCCGGCCAGTACGCGCCCGCTGGCGCTGCCGGTATTCGGCAAGCACCACGTGGAGGCGCGTAATGCCGCAGGCGTCATCATCGACAATTTCGACGCCGAAGCCAGGCCCGGGCAGCACCCGGTCTACAACGTGGCAGGGGCCGCGCCAATGGTGGAAGCGAGCCACACCTACGGCAAGGTGGCGCCCGTGGCCGACCGCGTGCTGGGTACGCCGCGCTGGTTCACCAGCAATGCCGACCACATGTTCAGCAAGCCACCCTCGACGATCTCGGGCAGCCGCGGCTCGTCGGGCGGCTACCGCACCGTCCTGGATGGCTACGCGTCAGCGTCGTTCGAGCAGCAGATGAGTATCATCACCGACGACAAGGAACGCATGCGCCTGGCCCAGCTGCATGCGCGCTGGGACCCGACCAGCAGCCCGAACATGCTCGAGTGGCTGGCGTACTCGCTCAGCGCGCCGGGCGGCGAGGCGATTCTGGCGGCGCGGCTGAAGGAAACGCCACGCGACGTGCTGCTGCGGCGCGCGGAGCTCGATGCGGCGCCGCCCGAACGCCAGGGCGCCGTGTGCCTTGAAGCGAAAGCGCGCGCCGAGGCCGAGCCGGAGGATGGCGACCTGGCCTACCTGGCGCTGCGCTGCGCGAAGGGTACCGGCGCCGCGCAATGGCGCAGTGCGCAGGCCCGGTGGCCCGCGAACATCTGGATCGTCAACGCGCTCGCGTATGACCAGATGCATTCCAGGGACTTCACCAATGCCGTGCCGCTGCTCGAGCAGGTCAGCCGCAGTTCGCCCTTCATGGCGCACAAGGTCGCGCTGGAACTGGCGCGTATCAAGCGCTACACCGATCCGAACGTGAACCTGGATGCGCTGGCGGCCAGTTCGGAACGCCTGCGCTTCCTGATCGCCATGGAGCAGGGCGATGGCGAAGCCGATGGCCCGGGACGCGCCTACAGCACGCTGGGCGCCGGCCGCATCAACGAGGCGATCCAGTTCGCCAGGGGCGAAGCGTGGCGCGAGGCGAATGTGCTGCGCCTGGCCGCCGCATCGGACCGCGCCGACCAGGCCATGATCACGCGCGCGCTGGCGCTGCCGGCGGACCAGGGCATCAGTCCGGGCACCGCCTGGACCAGCCTGGCGCTGGCGCTGCGGGAAGGGCGCGATGGCAGTATGTACGTGGACGCCGCGCAAAAGATTTCGGGCGACGACCATGCGGCCATGCTGGCCTTCCTGAAGGGACTGGCCGCGGGCAAGGATCCGCAGGAGGCGGAGCGCCTGATCGACAAGCTGGACCCGGAGTCGCGCGCCTATGCCTGGAGCGCGGGCGTGGTGCTGATGGGCCGCAAGGCGCCGCCGGCCTGGCGCAATGCGGTGCGGCGCTTGCTGTTCGCGTCGGAAAGGCCGTATTTCGGCTGACCGCCACGCTATTCTTTCAGCTTCTTGACACGGTGCGTTTTGGAGCGCGGACGAACTGCGCTCTCAATTTTTTCAGTGTCCCTTCATTCGTCCTCGTGCGTTCATTCACCCTGTTCGCACTCCACTCAGCGTCCTGACTACAACTTGAACGGATTGAATATAACCCGCACGATATCGTTTTCCGCCTTACAGAATTCAATACTCTTCGCATTTCCCGGGTGGTATAACGGTGTTAGTGCTCCCAATTTTGGATGAAGAACTAGTAGCTTCAACTGCAACAAAACGAACGAAATTTCATCTGATACTGACTGCTTGGAGTAGTCGGTCAATCTGATCAGGTATTTCTGAAACAGGATCCCTTCGGTTGTGGTCAGAAGAATTTCCACCGGATAACTGTTATCGTAGTTGGTAGCAATCCGATCAATTTCAGCAAATGATGTCGCCTTCATGGTTGCCTCACACTGAACGTTCCCCGTTCGTTAAGTAGACGTCGGCCTTCACCGGTGAGTGCTATCTGACCAGAGTAACGACGTTGCCCTATAGCATCTTGTGACATGCCAATATCTAGTCACTTGATACGGGTAGCGCGCTGTTAGTGCGCAAGACTGCATTCGGTGGCGCGATACTTACGGCCTGTCGGCCCGCACGGCAGCCTGTCGCAAAAACGGTGCGCGGTAAAGACAAGCTTGGCATGCTGGCGTTTTTACCATGGGACGCATGATGCTCAAGCTTGCTCTTCGAATGACAATGCGCGACTGGCGTGCCGGCGAACTGCGTTTCCTGCTGGCGGCGCTGGCGCTGGCAGTCGCGTCGCTGTCGGCGGTCCAGTTTTTCGCCGACCGCATGGGCGCCGGCCTGCGCCGCGACGCCCACCAGCTGCTGGGCGCGGACTTGCGCGTTTCGGCCGACAATGCGCTCGATCCTGCCTGGCGCAGCGAAGCGGCGCGCCTGGGTTTGCAGACCGCGCTGACGGTGGAGATGCCCAGCATGGCCACCGTGGGCGAGGGCGACAATGCCGCCTCGCAGATGGTGTCGCTCAAGGCCGTGGGCCAGGGCTATCCTCTGCGCGGCTCGCTCACGCTGCGCGAAGGCCCGACCCGCGAATTGCCCGCGCCCGGCACCGCCTGGGTCGAAGCAGGCCTGCTGTCCGCCCTCAAGCTGCCCCTCGGTTCCAGCATCAAGGTGGGCGAGCGCGCTTTTACCGTCACACGCGTGATCACGAAGGAGCCGGACCGCGGCCCGTCGGTGCTGGCATTCACGCCGCGCGTGCTGATCGGCGAGGCCGACCTGCCCGCAACAGGTTTGCTGCAGCTTGGGTCCTTTGCCGATTACAACTTGCTGGCGGCAGGCGACACCAAGTCCATGGCGAAATTTGAAGCATGGATGAAAGCCCGGCTGGAGAAGAGTGCGCGCAAAGGCGTCGGCGTCGATACCCTGGCGTCGAGCGCGAAAGTGGTGATGGACATGCTGGCCCGCGCCGAAAGCTTCCTGTCGCTGGTGGGCCTGCTCTCGACCCTGCTGGCCAGCGTGGCCGTGGCCATGGCCGCGCGCCGCTTCACCTTGCGCCACGCCGACGCCAGTGCCATGCTGCGCTGCCTGGGCCTGAGCCAGAACCGCATCCTGGGCATGTACCTGGTCGAATTCCTTCTCGTGGGCCTGGGCGGCAGCATCCTCGGCGTGCTGTGCGGTTTCGCGGGCCACTTCGTGCTGCTCGAATGGCTGGGCAAGCTGGTGACCAGCGAGCTGGCGCCCGCCAGCTGGGTGCCGGCCGCGAGCGGACTTGGCGTCGGCATCCTGCTTCTGGTGGGATTCGGCTTGCCGCCACTGCTCCAGCTGCGCAATGTATCGCACAATCGCCTGCTGCGGCGCGAAGCCAATCCGCCGCAGCCAATGGCCGTGGCGGCCTACGTGGCCGGCCTGGGCATGTTTGGCGCACTGCTGCTGTGGCAGTCGGGCGACCTGACGGTCGGCCTGCTGGTGGGCGCCGCCTTCGTGCTGGGCCTTGGCCTGTTCGTGCTGCTGGCATGGGCCGCTGTCGGCGCGCTGCGGTACGCGCCGGGCGCCATCGACCATGGCGTGTGGCGCCTGGCGCTGGCCGACATGCGGCGCCGTCCGGCGGCCACCATCACCCAGGTGGTGGCGCTGGCGCTCGGCCTCATGGCCCTGCTGCTGCTGACCGTGGTGCGGGGCGACCTGCTGGACGCGTGGCGCGATACCGCGCCGGCCGATGCGCCCAACCACCTGGTCTTCAGGATCGAGCCGGAGCAGCGTGACGGCGTGGCCGCCCTGTTGCAGCCCTATGGCCATCCGGTGCTCTATCCGCGCATCGTCTCGCGCATCGTCGCCATCAACGGCAAGCCGGTAAATGGCGCCAGCTTCGACGACCCGCGTGCCAAGCAGCTGATCGATGTCGAGCATGGCGTCAGTACCGCCGCCGTCCTGCCGGCCGGCGAGAAGCTGGTCGCCGGGCGCTGGCTGGGACAGGCCGCCGGCCCCACCGAGCTGTCGGTGGCGGAGGATACCGCCACCATGTTCAAGCTCAAACTTGGCGACAACGTTCGATTCGAGATCGCGGGCACGCAGCTGACCGGCGTCATCACCAGCTTGCGCAAGGTCGACCGCCGTTCGCGCCGCACTGGCTTTAACTGGTTGCTCAATCCGTCGGCGGCCGAAGGCTTGCCGCGCACCTATGTGACGGCGATGTACGTGCCTCCTGCCGATACCGGCCTGTCGGCACGCCTGTCGGCCGCTTTCCCCAACCTGGCCATCGTCGATACCGGCGCCATGATCGCCATGTTCCAGCGTGTGCTGGCGCAGGTGTCGGCAGCGATCGAATTCCTGTTCGTGTTCACGCTCGTATCCGGCGTGCTGGTGCTGTATGCCACGCTGGTCTCGTCGCAGGACGAACGGGTGCGCCAGGCGGCGCTGCTGCGCGCCCTGGGCGCAAGCCGCGCGCAGTTGTCGCGCGCGCAGTGGATCGAATATGCGCTCACCGGCGCGCTGGCCGGGCTGCTCGCGTCCGGCGGGGCCACTGCCGCCAGCTGGGCGCTGGCGCGCTACGCCTTCAAGCTTGAATGGCACTTTTCACCGCTGCTGTGGGGCGCCGGCCTGGTGGCCGGCGCGCTGTGCGCGCTGATCGGGGGCTGGGCCGGGCTGCGCACGGTCCTCAACCAGCCGCCGCTGCAAAGCCTGCGGGCCTGAACCTTTTTCTGACTGAACTGGAAACCACATGACCAATATGAACATCCCCGCCTGCGCCGCCATCGACGTGCGCAAGCTCACCAAGCGCGTGGCCGATGCATCGGGCGAGCTGACCATCCTGCACGACGTCGACCTGTCGGTGCGGCCCGGCGAAACCGTGGCCATCGTGGGTGCTTCGGGTTCGGGCAAGTCGACCCTGCTGGGCATCCTGGCCGGCCTGGATACCCCCACCAGCGGCAGCGTCAGCCTGCACGGCGCCGACCTGTTCGGACTCGATGAAGATGGCAGGGCGGCCTTCCGCCAGCGCCACCTGGGCTTCGTGTTCCAGTCCTTCCAGCTGCTGCCGCATTTGTCGGCACTGGAAAACGTGATGCTGCCGCTCGAGCTGCGCGGCGAGCGCAATGCGCGCGACAAGGCGGCCGCCATGCTGGAGCGGGTCGGCCTGGGCCAGCGCCTGCGCCACTATCCCAAGTTCATGTCGGGCGGCGAGCAGCAGCGCGTGGCGCTGGCGCGCGCCTTCGTCACCGAGCCGCCCCTGCTGCTTGCCGACGAGCCGACCGGCAGCCTGGATGCCGCCAGCGGCGAAGCGGTGATCGCGCTGATGTTCGAGATGAACCGCGAGCGCGGATCGACGCTGGTGCTGGTCACCCACGACCCGGCCATGGCCGCGCGCTGTGGGCGCACCGTGACCATGAGCGCGGGCAGGCTGCAATGAGGGCCATCCTGATCCTGGCGCTCCTGGCGGCGGCGCTGCCGGCCCGGGCCGACGGCCTGGCCGACCTGAAGGCGGCGCTGGTGCGCGGTGCGGTGCACACGCCTTGCAAGGCCCAGCTCGACACCAGGACGGCGCGCAAAACCGGCGAAGGCAAGGACGCGGAAGAAGAGCAGGGCAGCGCGAGCGTGATGGTCGACGATGGCGTGCGCGGCATGAGCCTCGTGTACGGCAAGGACATCCTGGCCCGCATCGAGCTTGAACAGCGCGCCAAGGTGAAGGACCCGAACAGCAAGACGCCCACCCTGATGGCGCTCGCTGAACTTGGCCCGGACGATGTGCTGCTGCTGGTGTCGTCCGCGCAGGCAATGCAGCGGACCCTCGACAAGGCCGCCTTCAAGGGCGAACGCGCCGATACCTACCAGGGCAAGCCGGTACGCGTGCTCAGTTTCGAGATTCCGATGTCGACCCTGGGCGCGCGCGACCTGAAGTACACGAAAAAATTCGAGGCCATGCTTGACGTGTGGGTGGCGCCGGACGGCACGCCGCTGGCCAGCCGCATGCGCCAGAGCCGGTCCGGGCGCGCCTTCGTGGTGGTCACTTTTGATGCCGCCTTCGACGACCAGCGCGTGTACGGACTGGTTGGCGAACGCCTGGTCACGCTGCGCCGCGAGCTTGCGGTCAAGGCCTCCGGCGCGGGAGAGCGCGAGGACACGCGCATCGTGACGACGCTGTCGCCGCAGCAGTGATTGGCGTATTGACAAGGCGGGAGCGCAACGCTTACAACTGATTGCAAATGTGCGCAGCGAAGGCGACTATAATCCCCGCGGGTAGCAATCAACAGGGCGCGGGGATGAAAGCAATATCGTTATGGGCGGCGGCGCTTGCCGTTTCGATCACCTTGTCCGGCTGCGGTGGCGATGCCGCCGCGCCGGCGCCCGCCGTGCCCTTGCCACCGCCCGTTGTGACCCCGCCTGTCACGCCGCCCGTCGTGCCGCCCGTGGTCGAGCCGCCGGTCGTGATACCGCCGGACCCGGTCGTGCCCGTGCCGCCGGTGGTGGTAGTGCCGCCGCCGCCGCGCGACCTGATGCACTGGCTGCAGTGGAGTGTCTGCGAGAAGCCGCGCACCGGGCTGGGACCGGCCGGCGTCAAGTATCCCGACCGCCAGGGCACCCTGAACGATGAAAAGACCTTCCTGCGCGGCTGGATCAACGACGCCTACCTGTGGTACGACGAAGTCCCGGCCACGATCAAGCCGGCCGACTATGCGACGGCGATCGACTATTTCAATGTGCTCAAGACGCCGCAGCTGACGGCCAGCGGCCGCGCCAGGGACCGTTATCACTTCACCTACGATTCGGCGCGCTATGACGCCCTGTCGACCCAGGGCGTGGACCTGGGCTATGGCGTGCTGTGGTCGCGCAATGCCGCCCCCAATCTGCCGCGCACCTGGCTGGCGGCGACCGTCGAACCGGGTTCGCCCGCCTTCCTCGCCGGCCTGCGGCGCGGCGACATGCTGCTCACCGTGGACGACATCGACTTCGTCAACGCCGCCAGCGTGGACGAGGTGGCGCGCATCAATGCCGGCCTGTTCCCGACCAGGGCCGACGAAGCGCACCGCTTCACGCTGCGCCGCAAGGACGACACCTTCATGGTCAACATGACCTCGGCCAAAGTGAGCGCCGATCCGGTCACCAACACCAAGGTGATCGACACGCCTTCGGGCAAAGTCGGCTACATGACCTTCTCGAGCCACAATGCGGTGTCCGAGCTCGAACTGATCGAGGCGGTCACCACGCTCAAGGGGGCCGCCATCGACGACCTGGTGCTCGACGTGCGCTACAACGGCGGCGGCCTGCTGTACATCGCCAGCGAACTGGCCTACATGCTGACCGGGCCGATTCCGACCAGCGGCAAGGTGTTCGAAAAGCCGATCTACAACAACAAGATCGGCGCCAAGGCGCCCTACGCCTTCCGCAGCGTGGCCTGGGGCTTCCTGGCGCCGCGCCCGGCCGCGCCCGGCCGCGTGCTGCCCTTCCTGAACCTGCAGCGCGTGTTCCTGCTCACCACGCCGGGCACCTGCTCGGCCAGCGAATCGATCATCAACAGCCTGCGCGGGGTCGACATCGAAGTCATCCTGATCGGCGGTGAAACCTGCGGCAAGCCGTATGCCTTCACGCCGATGGCCAATTGCGGCACCACCTACTTCGCGATCGAATTCAAGGGCGTCAACGAAAAGGGTTATGGCGACTACGCGGACGGTTTCGCGCCGACCTGCAAGGTGGCCGACGACATGGGCAAGGAACTGGGCGACCCTTCCGAGCGCCTGTTCAAGACCGCGCTGGGCTACATCGCCGGCAATGCCTGCCCGGCGCAGCCGTCGCATCTGCGCGAGCAATCGCAGCCCATGCAGCTGGTGCGTCCCGAGGTCATGGAGATATCGGTCTACCCGCCAAGCATGCGGCCATAAACGCGTCTATAATTTCCGGCATTCGTTTCCCATCCTGCCGGAGCCTTATCGATGATTCGTTCTGCGTTGCTGCTTGCCCTGCTGGGCGCCGTGCCCCTGTCCCATGCCGCACCGGACCTGCTGACGAAGTCGGAACGTTCCGCTTTCCAGGTCACCGGCCGCTACGACGAAGTCGTCAAGCTGTGCGCGGCCTTCCAGCAGGCCTATCCGAAGGCGGTGCGCTGTATTGACTTCGGCCGCACGCCGGAAGGACGGCCGATGAAGGCGCTGGTGGTCTCGCGCAGCGGCGCCCTCACGGCGCAGGCGGCGAAAAAGCGCGGCCTGCCCGTCACCCTGATCCAGGGCGGCATCCATGCCGGCGAGATCGACGGCAAGGACGCCGGCTTCCAGGCGCTGCGCGAAGTCCTCGAGAACAAGGCCGCCCCCGGCGCGCTGGAAAAGCAGGTGCTGCTGTTCGTCCCGGTCTTCAATATCGACGGCCATGAACGCTTCGGTAAATGGAACCGTCCCAACCAGCGCGGCCCGGTCGAAATGGGCTGGCGCACCACGGGACAGAATTTCAACCTGAACCGCGACTACGCCAAGGCCGACACGCGCGAAATGCAGGCCATGCTGGCCCTGGTCAACGCCTGGGATCCGCTGACCTATGTCGACCTGCACGTGACCAACGGCGCCAAGTTCGAGCACGACGTCTCGATCCAGGTGGAACCGGTGCATTCGGCCGACGCCGGCCTGCGCGCGGCCGGCCTGGCCTTGCGCAGCAAGGTCATTGCCGACATCGCGCAACAGGGTTCGATGCCGCACGCCTTCTACATGTCCTTCGTGGAGCAGGACAATCCGGCGTCGGGCTTTGTCGACAACGTCTCCGATCCGCGTTTCTCGACCGGCTACTTCCCGCTGCGCAACCGCATCGCCATGCTGGTGGAAACCCACGCCTGGAAAGAATACGTGGAGCGCGTGCGCATCACCCGCAACACAGTGGTGTCGGTGCTGGCCCAGGTGGCGGCAAACGGCGCCCAGTGGAAAAAGGCGGCGGCGCAGGCCGACGCCAATGCGGCCGGCCTGGCGGGCGAACTGCTGCCCCTGACCTGGAAGGCCACCGACAAGGTGAAGATGATCGATTTCCGCGGCTATGCCTACACCCGCACCCAGTCCGAGGTATCGGGCGCCCTGATGACGCGCTACGACGAGACGAAGCCGCAGATCTGGCGCGTGCCGCTGCGCGACGAGATGGTGCCGGACCTGCAGGTGCGCGCGCCCAAGGCCGGCTACATTGTGCCGCCGGCGCATGCGGCCATGGTGGGCGCCAAGCTGGCGCAGCACGGCATCAGCTTTAGCACGATGGCCCTGGATAAGGAAAACGCGCCGGTCGAAACCTTCCGCGCGCAGAAGGTCACGTTCACGCCAACCTCCTTCGAATCGCACCAGCGCGTGACCCTGGCCGGCGAATGGAAAACCGAAGCGCGCACGCTGGCGAAGGGCTCGCTGTTTGTGCCGGTCGCCCAGGCCAAGGCGCGCCTGGTGGTGGCGCTGCTCGAACCGAAGGGCCCGGACTCGATGCTGGCCTGGGGCCGCTTCAACGCCGCCTTCGAGCGCAAGGAATACATGGAAGACTATGTGGCCGAAGAAGTGGCGCGCGAGATGATGGCCGCCAGCCCGGCCTTGGCGGCCGAATTCAAGGCAAAACTGGACAGCGATCCGGCCTTCGCGAAAGACCCCGACGCGCGCCTGGAGTTCTTCGCACGCCTGCATTCCTCGTGGGACGAACGCTACAAGCTGTATCCCGTTACCAGGACAGATGTGGCGCCGCTGTAAGCGGCCATTACTTGGGTAGCTGCTTCCAGTAGCGCATCAGCGTGCGCAAGGCTTCCGGCTTGTTCAAGGGCGCGAAGCCGCCCGCCTGGTCCTTGGTGTTCAGTCCGTGGCAGGATGCGCAGGTGCGGATTTCGCCCGGCTGGAAACTGATCCAGTTGCGTTCGCGCACCACGGCCTTGCCGGCGGCGTCGGTCAGCTGCCAGGTCATGGCGCGCCGCGCCGGAACAAAAGCCGCGCTCGATCCGTCGAGCCCCAGCTTCACGCTGCCTGCCGGCGCGCCCGGGTTGGCGGGATTTTTCGCCTTCGGATCGTGCATGGCCTGCGCCAGCGGCCGCCGTCCGGCGCTGGGCGAAGCGCTGCCGCCATAGCCGCGCACCTGGTCGGCCTGGAACAATTGCAGGTGGCTGATGTCGTACACCTTGCCCGCGTCGCCGGTCTTGCCGACGCCACCCGGCACGCGCAGGTTGTAGGGTTGCTGGCGTTCGCCGCGGTCGCGGCTGGTGTTGTCGCGCGTGACGATCAACGCCAGGTCGTTCGCGGCCAGCCAGGCGCGCAACTGGGCTTCGTCCACGCTCTCTTCCAGCAGCACCGCGCGTTCCGGCGCTTCGAGCGCATCGCTGCGGCCGGGTGGGCGCGCGCGCGCCATCACTTCCACCGGATCGAGTTCCCACAGCACGCCGTCGAAGTCGACCCGCATGTCCGGATCCCAGTACCACAAGGCCTTGCGCGTGCCGGCCGTGAGCAGGCGGTCGGCGGCGAAATACCCGTTGCCCGCCTTGAGCGCATTCAGGCGGAACTGGTAGCGATAGCGCGGCGCGGTGCGGGTGCCGTCGTTGGCGTCGAGCCGCGTTTCGGACGTGTGCACGGCCACCAGCGTGCCGTCCGACATCGGCAGCGGATTGCGGTACATGCCCGTGTGGCTGGGACCGGGAATGGCGCCGTCGGCGGTATAGCCCGCGGTGGCCGGGTGGGTCACGGCCGTCATCACCATGGTCTCGCCATTCAATGCCGGGCTGCCGCTGAACTTGATCAGCTGGTTGGCGCTGGCGGTGCCGAACTCGCGCACATTGCTGCCGTAGTAGGTGCCGGGATTGAGCGGGTCTTCGCGCAAATGGAACATGCCGCCGTCGCCATGCAGGTAGGTGCGGTTGACGAACACCGATTCGCGGCTGTAGTCGGACAGGCTGCTGTCGTTCTTGAACGAACGGGGGATGTAGCTGGCGCCGAATTCATGGCGGCCCACGTGGTTCAGCGTTTCTTCCGACGTGCCGTCTTCGTTCAGCTGCCAGGGCATGAAGTGGTTGAAGGTATGGCCGTTGGCCTGGTTGGCCACGTTCTCGGGGTGCTCTTCGTTGCGCGGCTCCGGGAACACTTCATTGGCCAGCGCAAGGCGCGCGGCGGTGGCCGATTCGTCGGCGTAGAGGAAGGAACCGTTGGGCGGATTGCCCGGAGATGCGCGGTCGGCATCGGCCTGCTGGTCCTGCTGCAGGTGGTCCCAGCGCGTGAAGATCACGCGCCCGAAACTGTCGACCGACGGGCTGAAGGCGCCGCTGACGGTGTGATTGAGCAGGCGCAGGTCGCCGCTGGCCGGGTTCAGGCTCCAGATGCCGGTGACGATGGCCGAACTTTCGTATTCGTCGAGCTGGGGATACAGGTGCGCTTCGCCGCCGCGCGGCCGGTCGGAGGTAAACAGCACGCGGTCGTCGCTGGCGTAGAACGGCGACACATTGTTGTAGGCCGGCTGGCGCGCCACCTTCACGATGCTGGCCGTGGCGCCTTTTGCCATGCCGCTCACTTCATACAGCTGCCAGGTGAAACTGCCATGTTCGTATTGCGTCGGCGGCGCGCCGACCACCATGCTGAAGATGGCCTTGGTGCCGCTCCAGTGGACTGCCGGTTCGCGCACCGCGATCGATGTCGCGCCCTGGAAGCCGCTGGCGCCGAAACCGGCTTCCTGGGTCAGGTTGCGCACGCTGCCGTCGGGATAGCGGATCATCAGGTCGCCGCCGCGCGGCACCGCCTGCGCCGACGCGCGGTGGTTGCCGAAGGTGGTGGTGCGGGTGGCAAAGCCCGATACCGGCACCTGGGTCACGTACAGGATGGGATTGCTGCCTGCGGCCACGGGCGGCGCCACGATGACGCTGGTGGTGGCGGTCCTGGTGCCGCCGGCGTTGGTGGCGGTCAGGGTGTAGGTGATGCCGGCCGGGGAGCTGGCCATGCGGCTGCTGCTGCCCGTGACGTCGCCGATGCCCTGGTCGATGCTGATCGAGGTGGCGCCCGTCACGCTCCAGGTCAGGGCGAAGCTCTGGCCGGCGCCCACCATGGCGGGATCGGACGTGAAGCTGGCGATTACGGGCGCGGCGGGGACCGGCGTTGGCGTCGGTGTCGGTGTCGGTGCCGTCCCGCCGCCACCGCCGCCACAGGCAGTCAGTGCCGACAAGGCGAGGATGGAAAATAGCTGCGCTGCGGGACGGACCATGTGCGACTCCAGGTAAGAGCCGGCTACATGGTTTGCGTATTTACAAGGCTCCGGGCCATGCTACTAAATATTTACTGGGAGCAATGTAACATTTTGTAAGGCCTTACAGTGACTGTAGCGGAATCGTCCCGAACGTGGTCGGTGTGGAACACGGCTCCTCGTCGAAGGCGATATCGCCATTCGGATTGGCATTGCCGTCCACCTTCAGGTCCTTGAAGCCGAAGATGGCCGGATCCATCAGGTGCGAAGGCACCACCGTGGTCAGCGAGGTGAAGATGCTTTCCACGCGGCCCGGATGGGTCTTTTCCCATTCGCGCATCATCTTCTTGATCTGCTTGCGCTGCAGGTTTTCCTGCGAACCGCACAGGTCGCACGGAATGATGGGGAACTGCTTGACCTCGGCATAGCGCGTCGAATCGGCTTCCTTCACATAGGCCAGCGGACGGATCACGATGTGTTTTCCGTCATCCGACTGCAGCTTGGCCGGCATGCCTTTCAGCTTCCCGCCGAAGAACATATTCAGGAAGAAGGTTTCCAGGATATCGTCGCGGTGGTGCCCCAGGGCGATCTTGTTGCATTTCAACTCATCGGCCACGCGGTACAGGATGCCGCGCCGCAGGCGCGAGCACAGCGAGCAGGTGGTCTTGCCCTCCGGGATCAGGCGCTTGACGATGCTGTAGGTATCCTGGTTTTCGATGTGGAAAGGCACGCCCAGCTTTTCCAGGTAGGCCGGCAGAATATCGGCCGGGAAGTTGGGCTGCTTCTGGTCCAGGTTGACGGCCACGATCTCGAAATGGATGGGCGCGCGCTCGCGCAGCGTCATCAGGATGTCGAGCAGGGCGTAGCTGTCCTTGCCGCCGGACAGGCAGACCATGACCTTGTCGCCGTCTTCAATCATGTTGAAATCGCCGATGGCCTGGCCTACCAGGCGGCAAAGGCGCTTGTGCAGCTTGTTGTTTTCGTAGGCGACCTTGTCGTCGCTTCGCTCAATGACGTCTGCCGTGCTCATACGCTGTCCTTCATCTGGAATACTTCCACGCCCACGCCTTCGCAGTCGGGGTACACATCGGGCTTCATGGTCGACACGCACACCGCGCGCACCCGCGGGTGGGCCAGCATGGCGCGCACCACGTCGTCGCACAGGGTTTCCTGCAGGTGAACATGGCCTTCGGCCATGCGGCGCGCGATGGTGCTGCGGATGAAGTCGTAGTCCACCACTTCGTCCAGGTGGTCGTCCTTCGGCGTCGACAGCGCCAGCGGGATATACAGGTCGACATTGATCAGGACGCGCTGTTCGCCCTTCTTTTCGAATTCGTGGACGCCGATATTGATCATCACTTCGTAATTGCGCAGGAACAGCCGGCGGCAATCGCTCAGCGTAGGGTGGGACAGGGCGGACTGCATAGTGGGTTTTCCTTGTTTTATTTGGTAAGGAACATCACGTCGCGCGGCAGCGGCACCAGGTGCTGGCCGCCGTCGACGACTAAAGTGGTGCCGGTGATGGCGCGCGCGCCGGCCAGGTAGCAGACCGCGTCGACCACGTCCTGCGGGGTGCTCGAACGGCCCAGCGGCGTGGCCTGGTGCGCCTGTTCGAAGCCGGCTTCGGTCTGGTCGCCGGAGACCATGGTCAGGCCGGGCGCCACGCCGACCACGCGCACCTTGGGCGCCAGCGCCTGGGCCAGCATGGTGGTGGCCGTGTGCAGCGCGGCCTTCGACAGCGTGTACGACAGGAAATCGGGATTCATGTTGTACAGCTTCTGGTCCAGCAGGTTGATCACCACCGCCTGGCTGCCCTCGGGCGTGGCGGCATGCAGCGCCTGCGCCAGCAGGATGGGCGCGGCCACGTTCGACTGCATGTGCGCGGCCAGGCAGGCGGGCGAAAACTGTTCGGCGCTGTCGAATTCGAACAGCGACGCATTGTTGACCACGCAGCCGATCGGGCCCAGGGCATCGATGGCCCGGGCCAGCAGGGCGCGCACGGCGGCTTCGTCGGCCAGGTCGCATTGCAGGATCACGGCGCGCCGGCCCATCGCTTCGATGGCGGCGGCGGTCTCGCGCGCGCCGGCGTCCGAGCCGCGGTAATGCACGGCCACGTCCCAGCCGGCCGCGGCCAGGCCGAGCGCTATGGCGCGGCCGATGCGCTTGCCGGCGCCGGTGACGAGTGCTGAAGTCATGGTTCCCTGCTGCATAAATTGTTGAACTGTCCCGTTGTGGCTACAATGCCGAAATGTCCCTACCCTTGCCCGATAGCGATGCGCTGGCCGCGTCCCATGCCCTGTCCAACAGCATTGCCGATGAAATTGCGCGCGCCGACGGCGCGATACCGTTCGCGCGCTTCATGGAACTGGCGCTGTACGCGCCCGGCCTTGGCTACTACAGCGGCGGGGCCGCAAAACTGGGCAGGGATGGCGATTTTACAACCGCGCCGGAGCTCTCGCCCCTGTACGGGGCCGCAATTGCCCAGGTGGCAGCCGCTATTATCGCCCAAAGCGAGCCCAAGCTCCTCGAATTCGGGGCCGGCACCGGCAAACTGGCGCGCGATGTATTGACGGCGTTGCGCGCGGCCGGGGTCACGGTGGACAGCTACGCCATCATGGAATTGTCGGGCGAACTGCGCGCGCGCCAGCAGGAAGCGCTCAGGGATTTCCCCGAAGTGCACTGGCTGGACGACTTTCCGGCCGCTTTTTCGGGCGTGGTGCTGGCCAATGAAGTGCTCGACGCCATGCCGGTGCAACTGGTGCGCAAGGACGACGGCGCCTGGCAGGAATTGATGGTGACGGTGGAAGAGGGCGCCTTCGCCTTCGTGCCGCGGCCGGCCGATGCCGCCCTGGCCGCGCGCATCGCGCAGCAGGTGCCGGACCACGCCGGCCTGCCCGACGGCTACCTGACCGAGGTGCACGCCCTGGGCGCCGGCTTCATGGCGTCGCTGGCGCACATGCTCGGCGCCGGCCGGGGCGCGGCCATCCTGGTCGACTACGGCTTTCCGGCGCACGAGTACTACCATCCCCAGCGCAGCACCGGCACCGTGATGTGCCATTACCGCCACCACGCCCATACCGAGCCGTTCTACCTGCCCGGCCTGCAGGACATCACCGCCCACGTCGACTTCACCGCCATGGCGCTGGCGGCCCAGGATGCGGGGATCGAGGTGCTGGCCTATATGAACCAGGCCTCCTTCCTGCTCGGCGCCGGCATCGGCGACCTGTTGCTGGAACTCGATCCGGCCCAGCCGGCGCGCTACCTGCCGCAGGCCAACGCGGTCCAGAAACTTGTTTCCCCGGCGGAAATGGGGGAACTGTTCAAGGTGCTGGTGGTCGGACACGGCGTCACGCTGCCGGACGCCATCGTCCGGGCCGACCGCAGCCACCGGCTCTGATACTTGCGCCACAGACATAAACGCGGCTATGCTGTAAGGCCGCATCGGCTATCATGCAGTGATCAGTCCGACATCTCTCTTCCTTCGCCATGGCCAAGATTCACACGCATTATGACAACCTGAAAGTGTCGCGCATGGCGCCGCAGGAAGTCATTCGCGCGGCTTACAAGGCACTGAGCCAGAAATACCATCCCGACAAGAATCCAGGCGATGAAAAGGCGGCCCGCATCATGGCCATCCTCAACAGCGCCTACGGGACCCTGTCGGACCCGACCCGGCGCCGCGAGCACGATGAATGGATCGCGGCCGAGGAATGGGAAATCGAATGGCTGGAAAGCACCCGCAACGAGGATACGCGCGACCGTCCGCGCCTGAATGACCCGCATTGGCAGCCCGAGGAAACGCAGGCGCCGGCGCCGTACCGCATCACGCGCGATCCGAACTGGTGGTTTTCGCTGGGCCTGTGCCTGGCGCTGGGCTGCGTGGGCGGCATCCTGCTGATGAACCAGGCCAAGGTGATGCCGGCCGGACTGGCGTCCGTGCTGGGCGTGCGCACCGAAGCGAAGGCGGCGCCGCCGGCGCCGGCGCCCGAACGGCGGCCCGATCCCCTGCTCGACAGCTGGGCCGTGGCCAAGGCCCATGTGCCCGATCCGGGCCGCCAGGCGCCCGAGATCAAGGCCCTGGCCGTGACCCAGCTCGTCATTCCCGCGCGCAGCCCGGACTGCGATACCGAGCTGCGTTCGCTGATCGCGCCGAACGGCGAACCGTGGCCGCGGGAGTCGGGCTATGTGGATGGTTTTCCGCTGGGGAACCAGGGCGAGGACATGCAGATTTCCGTCGACAACAGCCCCAACAGTTCGCCGGTGCTGGTCAAGGTGTACGACCTCGACCGTCGCTCGAATGTGCGCCATGTCTACCTGCTGCCCAACGAGAGCATCGTGGTCGACCGCCTCGCGGCCGGCAGGTATGAAGTGCGCTACCAGAATATCGATGTGGGCGGCAGCGCCGACGACTGCCTGGCGCGCAAGCGCCGGCCCCTGAAGCAGGCCGCGGTGCAGCCCGAGGTGGTCGCGCCCTGACCTTCAGCTGGCCAGGTTTTCGATCAATCCCATTTCGCCGGACGACATCAGCTTGTCGATGTCGACCAGGATCAGCATGCGCTCGTCCACCGTGCCCAGGCCGATCATGTAGTCCGAATTGAAGGCCGCGCCCATTTCCGGCGCCGGTTTCACCTGGTCCGGCGAGAGCGTGGTCACGTCCGA
Organism: Pseudomonadota bacterium; assembly: GCA_040388805.1. GTDB lineage: Bacteria > Pseudomonadota > Gammaproteobacteria > Burkholderiales > Burkholderiaceae_D > Telluria_A. Next base: position 9,539 of record JAZKBE010000092.1, on the reverse strand, counting down.
CACGCTGTCGACCACCATGCCCATGATGCGCCCGCTGATATTGAGGATGATGACCACCGTGAACTGGTCGTACACCGGCGTGCCCAGGTTGAACTTGATGCGCATGTCCACCACCGGAATGATGATGCCGCGCAGGTTGATCACACCCTTGATGAATTCGGGCGCATTGGCGATCCGGGTCACCGCTTCATAGCCGCGGATTTCCTGCACCTTCAGGATGTCGATGCCGTATTCTTCCGAACCGAGGGTAAAGGCCAGGAATTCGCGGCCGGCGATCTCCTTGCCGGTGTTCGCGTTGGAAGACGATGGTGAGTGCATGGCGAATGGTCCTTGTCATAAAAATAATTTGCCGCAAGCGCCTTGCGCGCCCGGTAGCGTGGTCGCTCAAGAGTAGCAGACTCCTGTCGCGAATACGAGCATGGTCGTGTTGCCAATATGCAAAAAATGAAGCCGGACGCCTAGACTTGAGGTTACTATTGTTTATAATTTGAATGTGAATTTTCAGGGCACTGCGCCCCCGCGCAGATATGACAGTCGCCGCTGCGGTCCGGCATTTATTTCGCACTAGACTAAATGCCTCTCTCAGGAGTTTGTATGACCGACATTTCCGCAGAAGCAGACGACAACTGGCTGCTCGATGAAGACGAGGAGGCCGACGGTGCGGGCAACCAGCCCGCCATCGACCAGCGCCTGTGGCGCGTGCTCATCGTCGACGACGACGTGGACGTCCACGCCGTCACGCGCCTGGCCTTGCGCAATGTGTCCTTCAAGGGACGCGAACTGGAATTGTTTTCCGCCTATAGCGGCGCCGAGGGCTACCAGATCTTGCGCGACACGCCCGACATCGCCCTGGTGCTGCTGGACGTGGTCATGGAAACCGACGACGCCGGCCTGATCCTGGCGCGCCGCATCCGCGAAGAGCTCAATAACCAGATCGTGCGCGTGGTGCTGCGCACCGGCCAGCCGGGCCAGGCGCCCGAGCAGCGCGTGATCATCGAATACGATATCAACGATTACAAGGCCAAGACCGAGCTCACCACCCAGAAGCTGTTTACCACCGTCATTTCCGCCCTGCGCGCCTACGAGAGCCTGATGATGCTCGAGCGCAGCCGCATCGGCCTGGGCAAGATCCTGGCCGGGGCCACCAATCTGTACCAGATCCATTCGCTGCGCGAGTTCGCCTCGGGCGTGCTGAACCAGGTCAGCGCCATCCTCGACGTGGGCGCCGACGGCGTGCTGTGCGTGATGTCGGCCGACTCGGGCGAGCTGACCGTGGTGGCCGCCACCGGCGGCTATGCCTCGCTGGCCGACAATGAAAAGATGCCTTCGGACCATCCGCTGCTGCCGGCCATTGCCAAGGCCTTCCAGGAAAAGCACAGCCAGTTCGAGCATCCCGCCAACGTGCTGTTCATCCATACCCAGGAGCACCGCCAGCTGTGCATCTCGGTCACGCCGCCGTGGCCGCTGGCCGCCATCCAGCGCGACCTGCTGGAAGTGTTTTGCGAGCGCATCGCCGCCGCCTTCGACAACCTGTACATGTTCGGCCAGCTGCGCAAGGCCCAGGAAGCGACCGTGGTGGCCCTGGCCGACCTGGCCGAATTCCGCGACCATGGCACCGGCGGCCATGTGCGCCGGGTGCAGGACCTGACGTCGCAGATCGCCGTGCGCATGAAGGAGCGCGGCGTCGACGACCCGGACCTGACGCCGCAGCTGCTGGAAATGATCGGCCTGGCCAGCATCCTTCATGACGTGGGCAAGGTGTCCACGCCCGACCAGGTGCTGCTCAAACCGGCGGCCCACACCGCCGAAGAGCGGCGCGTGATGCAGACCCACGCCGAAATCGGGCGCTCGATCCTGGAACGGGCGTCGATCATGGTCGACGGCGTCAGTTACCTGACCTATGGCGCCATGATCGCCGGCGGCCACCATGAACACTACGACGGCGGCGGCTACCCGAACGGCCTGAAAGGGCGCGCCATCCCCCTGTGCGCCCGCATCGTGGCCGTGGTCGACGTGTTCGACGCCCTGCTGCACCGCCGTCCGTACAAGGAACCATGGCCGTACAAGGACGTGGTGACCTATATCACCGAGCGCAGCAATACCCAGTTCGATCCCGACGTGGTGGCGGCGCTGCTGGAGATCATCGCGCGCACCCCGCCGGTCCCCGACGACGGGCATTGATCCGGGTGGGAGGAATTTAACTAATTGTTGCCCTAGCCGTAATATACTCATGGCATAAAGCATGCCGACGCAGCATGCTGACTGGAAGACCAAGAATATGAATGAACTCGACGGCCTCACCGCAATGATCATCGAGCCCCATGCGGGCATGCGGGCGAGCATCCACAATATGCTGAACCTGTGCGGCCTGACCAAGATCGACCATGCCAGCGGGTCGAACGCGGCCGTCAAGAACCTGGGCTTGAAAAGCTACGACCTGATCCTGTGCGAGTACGACCTGGACGGCGGCCAGGATGGCCAGCAGCTGCTCGAAGACCTGCGCCACCACAAGCTGATCAACCTGGCGACCATGTTCTTCATGGTCACGGCCGAAGGCAATTACGGCAAGGTGGTCAGCGCGGCCGAGCTGGCGCCGACCGACTACATCCTCAAGCCCTTCACCGCCGACCGCCTGCTCGAACGGATCGCGCGCGCGCTCGACAAGCGCAATGTGTTCATGCCGGTCTATCAGTTCATGGACGTGGGCAACCAGCGCGATGCGATCGCCGCCTGCATCGAGGGCATGAAAACCCATCCGCGCTACGCCATCGACTTCATGCGCCTGCGCGCCGAGCTGCACATGTTCCTGGGCGAACCGGCCGAGGCCGAACCCATCTACCAGCAACTGGTCGACGCCAAGGCCATCGCCTGGGCCCGGCTGGGCTTGGCCAAGACCCTGTTCATGCGCGAACGCTATGCCGAAGCCCAGAACATGCTCGAGAGCCTGGTCGAAAGCAACAAGAAATTCGTCGACGCCTACGACTGGCTGGCCAAGACCCATGCCGCGGTCGGCAACCTGGAAAAAACCCAGACCGTGCTGGCCGACGCCGTGGCCGTGTCGCCGCACGCGGTGCGCCGCCTGCGCAAGCTGGGCGAAGTGGCGCTCGAGGCGGGCGATACCGACATGGCCGAAAAAGTGCTCAAGCAGGTGGTCAGCAAGGCCAAGTATTCGGAATTCCGCGATCCGGAAGACCATGTCAAGCTGGTCCAGACCCTGGTGAAAAAGGGCGACCCGGTGCAGGCGGCCGCCGTCATCCGCGACCTCGACAAGTCGATGGGCGGGCAAAAGAATACCGGCGTGTGCAGCGCCATTTCGTCGGCCATGGTGCATGAATACACGGGCAACGAGCAGCGCCTGGCCGAGTCGCTGACGGCCGCCCTGAACGCTTGCAAGGACAGCCTGGGCCTGTCGTCGGACGTGAAGATGGAACTGGCGCGCAACTGCCTGCAAAACAATATGGAAGAGGGCGCCTCGGAGGTGATGCGCGACGTCATGCGCAACGCCCCCAACAATGCCGCCATGGCCAAGGCCATGAGCGTGTTCGAAAAGGCGGGCCGGGGCGAACTGGCCATGTCCATCGCCCAGGAAAGCCGCCAGGCCGTGGTCGACCTGGTCGCCGCCGGCGCCGTCAAGGCGAAGGAAGGCGATTACCGCGGCGCGGTGTCGCTGATGGTCGAAGCGGTCAACAAGCTGCCCGACAATCCGCAAGTGGTCTTCAATGCCGCGGTCGCCGTGCTCAAGTGCCTGGAAAACATGGGCTGGGAAGAGCGCCTGGGCCAGTACGCGCTGAACCTGATCGATACCGTGCGCCGCCTCGACCCCATCAATCCCAAGCTGCCGGCCCTGGCCGGACTGCATCAGCAGATCCTGAAGAAATACGACAAGGGTACGCGCAAGAAGGCGTAATTTATGGCGAGCGATTTCCCTTCGGGACCAGGCAACGAGACGCGCAAGGTGCGCGCGCAGCTGATGAACAAGGTATGCGGCGACGCAGACATGTTCGCGCTCGGCACCTCGGTCGCGCGCGTGGTGCAGATGGCGTCCTCGGACGACCAGGGCACCCACGACCTGGCCTATTACGTGCTGTCGGACGTGGCCCTGACCCAGCGCATCCTGCGCCTGTCGAACACGGCCCAGTACCGCACCGCTTCCGGCACCAACGTCACCACCATATCGCGCGCCATTTCCCTGCTCGGCTTCGACAATGTCAAGACCACCGCCCTGGCCATGCTGCTGGTGGACGCGCTGTCGAACAGTGCCCACGCCCAGAGCGTGCGGGTGGAACTCGAATCGGCCCTGTGCGCCAGCCTGGTGGGGCGCGAAATGGCGCGCCACAGCTTTTACCAGGGCGCCGAGGAAGCCTCGATCGGCGCATTGTTCAAGAACCTGGGGCCGCTGCTGGTCGCTTCCCACGAGCACGACCGCTACCGCGAAATCACGGCCCTGGCCACCGGCGGCAAGCATACGCCCGGCCAGGCTTCGCAAATGATCCTGGGCTGCAGCTACGACGCCCTGTCGGAGGCGGTGCTGGCCGAATGGAAGATTCCCGACGTGATCGTGCGTTCCCTGCAAGCCTTGCCGGCCGGCCAGCAGAAAGTGGCGGCCAACCGCGGCGAATGGATGCGCCAGGTGGCGTCCTTCGGCATGGATGTGTCGCGCCTGCTGGCCAAGGGCGGCGACCCGAAGAGCAGCTCGGAAGCGCGCTCCCTGCAGCAGCGCTACGGTACCGCCCTGAATCTCGACGCCGAGCAGATGGGCGCCCTGTTCGACACCGTGCAGCAGGAAATGGCGAGCATGCTGCAAAGCATGAACATGCAGCCCAGCACGCGCCTGGCCGAGCCGGCGCCGCCGGAAGAGGAAGGCTTGCCGAATGTGCTGCTGCTGGCCACCATGGACGCCGGGGACGACGCCATCGAAGGCTGCCATCCGAGCGGCAAGCCGCTCAATGCGCGCGACCTGTTGCTGGCCGGCGTGCAGGACGTGACCCAGATGCGCGCTTCCGGCCAGAGCAAGGTCAATGAGCTGATCCTGGCGGTGCTCGAAACGCTGTACCGCAGCATGGGTTTCCGCTTCGCCACGGTGTGCCTGAAGGATAACCGCAGCGGGCAGTACCGGGCCCGCCTGGCCTTCGGCGAAAAGCATGCCGAGCGCCAGAACGGCTTCGTGTTCCCCATGACGTCGGCGCGCGACCTGTTCCACCTGTCGATGGAAAACGATGCCGACCTGATGATCTCGGACGCCACCGCGCCCAAGATCCGCGACCTGTTGCCCGCCTGGCACCGGGCGCTGCTGCCGGACGCCAAGAGCTTCATCGTGCTGCCGCTGGTGGTGGGCAAGGTCCAGCTGGGCCTGTTCTACGCCGACCGCGCCATCGTCGCGCCGGAGGGCGTGCCGCCCGACGAAACGTCGCTGATCAAGGCCCTCAAGGGCCAGGTGCTGGTGGCGCTCGCTCCCTAGGCACCCACAGGAACAGCCGGGCTTGCTTTTTGTTTAACAATGAACAAAAAGTAGCTATACTTGTGCGACCACGGGTCCCGCCGCTGGCTTTCATAAGGACCACACATGATTCCGCCCATCCTGACCCATCTGCTCATTCCCGACCTTACGGTGGCGCTGCCTGTCGGCGGTGCCGTTCCCGCGGCATTTACTGCCTACGAGGCGGACTGGTATGCGGTCAACCTGGCCAAGGGCAGCACCTACCTGTTTGCCGCGCGTGGCATGCTCGACGGTGGCGGCACGCTGACCTGGCAGTGGCCGGCCAGCGTCCTGACGCTGGTCGATGCCAGCGGCAAGATCCTGGACCAGATCCATGAAGACCCCCTCATCGGCAGGGCGGCGCTCGCCTTCGCGCCCGGTACCGACGGCATCTATTATCTGCGCGCATCGGGCATGATACTGGGCAGCTACACCATGGCAGCGAACGAGGTGGCGGTGGACGACTGGCTGGCCGGTCCGCTCGACGGTAGCCGCCTGAACGCGGGCGCCGGGCTCGATACGGTCGTGTACGATGGCGCGCTGTCCGATTACACGGTGGTGCGCAGCGGTCCCGACTTCGGCATCAGCCGGGCCGGTGGCGGCGGCGCCACCCTGGCCAATGTGGAGCGCGTGCACTTCGCGGGAACGCAAGCATTGGCGCTCGACGTCGACGGCGCCGCCGGCGCGGCCTACCGCCTGTACCGGGCCGCGTTCGACCGCGCCCCGGACCAGGCCGGCGTCGGTTTCTGGCTCCAGGAGATGGACCACGGCATGCCGCTCGGCGTGCTGGCCCGGCACTTCGTCATGAGCGCGGAGTTCAGCGCGCTGTATGGCGCCGCGTCGTCCGACGCCGACTTTGTTACTCAGCTGTACAGCAATATCTTCGACCGCGCAGGCGACCAGGCCGGTGTCGATTTCTGGCTCCACGCCCTTGAACAGGGGGTGTCGCGGGCCGACGTGCTGGCCAGCTTCAGCGAAAGCGCCGAGAACGTCGCAGCGGCCGCGCTCCTGATCGGCAATGGCTTCGCCTACATCCCCTACACGACGTAACTGCACTGCAGTCGAGCTTGCTTTTTGTTTAACAATGAACAGAAAGCAGCTATACTTCCCCATTGCGCGACCGCGCCGTCCTTCACCTTGCACATCATGACCACAACCCTCACCTGGCCGACCTATGTTCCGGTTCCCCTGACGTTCGCGCAACTGGCCGTTGGCGCGCCCGTGGCCGCCGATTTCCATGCGGGAGAGCAGGACTGGTACAAGCTTGACCTGGTCCAGGGACAAACCTATCAGATCGCCCTGCAGGGCGGCTCCGGCGGGCCCGGCAACCCGCACTTGCGTATCATCGACGCGCAAGGCAGGCAATATACCAATGAAGTGAGCACCGGCCCGGCGCCGGGAATGACGACACTGCCGTACACCCCGCTGGAAAGCGGCAGCTTCTATGTGCAGGCCATCGGCTACGGCAACACGGGCAGCTATACCATTGCGGCGAGCCTGCAGCCGAACGACGATTTTGGCGAAACAAAGTTCACCACCGGCGTGCTGCCGATTGGCGGCACCGTCAACGGCACGCTGGGGCTGATCAACGATGCCGACTGGTTTGCCCTCGATCTGACGGCAGGCCAGTTGTACAGCTTCAGCCTGGAGGGGCGCGATGGCAGCGTGCTGGACAACGTCTCGGTGAATCTGTTCAACTTTCTCGGCTCCCCGGTCCAGCTGGGGCGTATCTATCTTAACCACTTCGCGCAACCCGATTTCAGGCCGGCGTCGCCCGTCGTGAGCGGTGCGCCGGATTTTACGGGCAGGATTTACGCGCAGGTCGCTTCCAGCCTGATCACCACCGACTATACGCTGCGCGCCACCACGGTCGCCGACGATTTTACGGCGGTCGCGGCAGGCAGCGGCGCCATGACAGTCGGCGGGCCGGCGGTCGCAGGCAGGATCGACGCCAATTACGACAGGGACTGGTTCGGCGTAACGCTGGAAGCAGGCCACAGCTACCAGTTCAGCGCCACGCCGCAGGGTGAGGGCGTCCCGTTGTCACTGGGACTGGTCATACCCGGCTCGGGCTTCCTGGGTCGCCTCGACCCAGCCATGGTCTATACGGCAGCCGAGAGCGGCGTCTATCACCTCCAGGTCGCTGCGCCGCTGCAGCTGCAGTACCAGGTGGCCGTGGCGCACGTCGCCGACGATTACTTCGGCAACCAGACAGGCTCATTGGCGAGCGGCGCGGCCAGCGGCGTGATCAACTTTGCCGGCGACAGTGATTATTTCGCCGCGCCGGTGGAGGCGGGCAGCGTGTACCGCATGGAATTCGACAGCGCAGGCCCGGAAACCCGGCAGTCGGGTTTTGGCGCCATCACCTTCGGCCCCCGGATCAGCTACCTCCAGCATGCGACGGTGGGCGTCAACAGCTATGTGGAGTATTTTCGGGCCGACGAGGCAGGCAACGCAATGGCCTACATGTCCGGCGCCAACCTGGGCGCTTACGCCATCCGTTTCCAGAAAGTCGGCGTGGACGACTGCGGCAATGAACATGTCGATGCCAGGCCGCTCGCGCTGGGCGCCACGCTGGAAGGCAGCATGGACGGCTTCGGGGATGTCGACAGCTTCAGCTGGCGCGGCGAAGCCGGCAAGACCTACGAGATCACGGCGCGCAGCGCGCTGGGGCCGGCCATCGGCCTGGGATTCTGGCAAGACGGCACGAACGCCACCTACGGCGGGCATTTCACCTTCACGCCGAGCCATGGGGAGCCGATGGTGATCTACCTCGGCGCGGGCAACAGCAGCGGCCGCTACGACATTTCCATCTCGCTCAAGGAGGATTCCCAGCTTGCCGGCGCGCTGAACGGCGCCCGGGTCGATGCCGGCGGCGGCCACGACACCATCCGCTTCGATGGCCGGCTGTCGGACTACACCGTCACGCGCAGCGGCTTCGATATCAAGCTGGCCGGCGCCAGCGGCGCCAGCGCCACGCTGGCCAATGTGGAACGGGTCCTGTTCGCCAGCGGCGACGGCCTGGCGCTGGACATCGACGGCGTGGGCGGCGCCGCCTACCGCCTGTACCGCGCAGCCTTCGACCGCACCCCGGACAAGGCTGGCGTGTCGTTCTGGATCAAGGCCCTGGACCAGGGGATCAGCCTGCACGACGTGGCGCAGGAGTTCATCAACAGCAACGAATTCAAGGCCCTGTACGGGGTCGGGTCCACCAATGCCGAGTTCGTGACCCGGCTGTACAGCAATATCCTCGACCGCGCGCCCGACGCGGGCGGCTTCGACTACTGGCTCACTGCCCTCAACAACGGCTATGCGCGGGCCGACGTGCTGGCCAATTTCAGCGAAAGCGCCGAAAACGCCGACGCCGTGGCGGCGCTGATCGGCACCGGCTTTGCCTACGTTCCGTACGGGGGATAAAGGCCGTTGTCGCGCACGCGCCACGCCGGCGGCACTTTTTTCGGTGCCGCGGCGGCGCGCCGGCGCGAACAATTGAAAACTGCCTCTTGCACTCCCGTAGCCCGGGCGGTTACAATTGCGCCCCGAAGCAAGACGTCATCGGAAGCGCGGAAAACATCCCGCAAATACTATTGACAGTTTTTTGTGCTTGCTTCATACTCTGCGGTTCCTCGCGGAGGGGTGGCCGAGTGGTTAAAGGCGACAGACTGTAAATCTGTTCTCTATGAGTACGCTGGTTCGAATCCAGCCCCCTCCACCAAGATTTTGCAAGGAATGTGGTAGCAGTGAACGGTTGACCTCGCGGGTGTAGCTCAATGGTAGAGCAGAAGCCTTCCAAGCTTACGACGAGGGTTCGATTCCCTTCACCCGCTCCAGTTCTTCTTGCGCTGCGTTGGCATACATCGCAAAAATTAGCCCTTTTAGCTCAGTGGTAGAGCACTCCCTTGGTAAGGGAGAGGCCACGTGTTCAATCCACGTAAAGGGCACCAGAATTCAAGCAGGTCGCAGCAGCATTCACAGTCAGCACAGTCAGGCCCGTGCCTGGTGCATTTAAAAAATCGTTAGGAGTCTAAAATGGCAAAAGGTAAATTCGAACGGACCAAGCCGC
>JAZKBE010000091.1:94487-103252 GCA_040388805.1 Pseudomonadota bacterium | reverse complement strand
AGCATAGACTACGGAAACATTTATTCAATGAATTTCTAACTCACCACACTAGGATCGGTGGGGCTGGCCAGCCGGCTGCAATGGGGCGGGCTGAAGATCGACCTGGCGGTCGCAAAAAAAGTGTCGCCGCCGGCCGAGGCGCGCGTCGGCGGAAGTAGTATGCAGGATCACGGTGTACATGTTCAACTGAAGTACCAATTCTGAGCCACTCATGCCGAAGCGATGGTGTATCTCGTATTACCTGTTCCTCATTTTGCTGATCCCAAGCCTTGCGACGGCTGGATCAGAAAGCCTGACGCGAATCCTGGTGGATAAATCCGATCACCTGCTGCATGTCTTCGTCAGGGACAAGAAGGTCGCCACGTTTCGCGTTGGATTCGGCACCAGGCCGCAAGGGCACAAGCAGCAGGAAGGCGACAAACGCACGCCGGAAGGCTGGTATGTGCTGGACTTCAAGAAGGCGGACAGCGCTTACTTCAGGGCTTTCCATATTTCCTATCCCAACGCGGCGGACCGCGCCCGCGCAAAGCAACTGGGCGTGAGTCCGGGCGGCGACATCATGATTCACGGCGAGCCGAATAACCCGCTTGCCAGGGCTGCCGTCCTGGCATATCCATCGCCGGACTGGACGGACGGCTGCATCGCCTTGTCCAATGCTGACATGCAGCGCTTGTGGGATATGGTGAGCGTGCCGACGCCGATCGAGATTGTTCCGTGAGGACTAGCCGGCTCTCAATGCAATGCGTAATTTCAGCCCCAAGGGAAGCGCGGAGGATCCCCGTTGACAATTCCATTGTCGCGGAAGATGATAAGGTCATGAACGACCTTACTCGTCAGATGAATTTCGATACCACGCTCAAAAGTGGATTATCAGACATTCGCATCGAATTCGCCCATCTCCGTAGGGAAATGGCGAAGATGCAAAGCGAGATGCATAAGAAGACGTCCGACTTGATCAAGTGGGGCTGCGGTATTGCCATCGCGATCATAGGTACTACGGTTGGTCTGTTGACATACATAAATAAGACGACGGATCGTCCAGCGCCAGTGGCGCAGCCGCCTGCCGTCTACTATGTTCAGCCGGGCCCGCGCCCCGTCGCCCCGGCGGTCCCGCCAAAGTAGTACTGCGCTCAAGTGCCCCTTCAACGACCGCGCAAATTTCACGAACGATCAGATGACGGCGCATGCGCACGGACAACGCGGCCAGCAGTCGGACGCCGTGACGAGCACTACCTGTCCCACTTGTTCAGTTTCAGCGTCACACTGCCTTCTAAAAATCACTTACTGGTTTAGCCCGAAATGCAGAGAGTCGCCGATCCAGGGAATGAAGATGCAATTGCTCACCGATTGGGAAAATGGCCGAAAATGTCATGGCATGTTAAAATTCTGCCCGCTGCCCGGATGGTGAAACTGGTAGACACCCGAGACTTAAAATCTCGTGCTCGAAAGGGCGTACCGGTTCGATTCCGGTTCCGGGCACCAGCATTGAATGCACAATGAATCTTCAACAAACCCGCCTGTCGTCACGTGAAGGCGGGTTTTTTGTTGCGCTGTTTCGATCGGCCCTGGGATGGTGTAGCATTCCTGTCGGCGCCGGCAGCCCGGCTTGCCGAAGTACTTACAAGGACACGAATTGAACATCACCATCAACGAGGAACTGCGTTCCTTCATCGATCCACTCACCGCCAACGAATATGACGCGCTCGAACGCAGCTTGCTGGCCGAAGGCTGCCGCGACGCGCTCGTGCTGTGGGGCGACACGCTGATCGATGGCCACAACCGCTACGCCATCTGCAGCAAGCACCATATCGAATTTCGCACCGTCCAGAACACCAAATTCACATCGCTCGACGACGTCATGCTGTGGATGATCGATAACCACCTGGCGCGCCGCAGCGTGTCGGACTACCAGCGCGGCGTGCTCGCCTTGCGCAAGAAGGATATCGTCGCCGCCCGCGTGGCCCAGCGCGCGGCCGAGCCGGAAGCAGCTTGCGCGCCGGATGCGCCCAAGGTGCCGGAATCGCCGCCCTGGAACACCCGCGAGGATGTCGCCAAGGCTGCCCGCGTGTCGAGCAATACAATCAGCAATATCGAGCGTATCCAGAAGGCGGCCACGCCGCAGCTGGTCGAAGCGGTGCGCTCGGGGACCATTTCGATCAATGCCGCGGCCAATGTGGCGTCGCTGCCGGAAGCGGTGCAGATCGCGGCGGTAGCTGGCGGTCGCAAGGAACTGCAGCAGGCAGCCAAGCAGGTGCGCGAACAGAAGGCAGGCAGCCGTCCGCCCAAGGAAGCGCCGGCCGATGCCGAAGCCGACCTGCGGGCCCAGGTTGCGGCCTTGCGCGAGAAAGTCGATGCGCTGACGGCGGAGAACAATGCATTGAAGGCGCAGCTGGGTATCGCGTAGTCAAATTATCGGGAGATGTCAGATGTTGAAGTCACGTTGTTTCGCAGCGGTTCTCTTTGGCAGTGCCGCCTTCGGCCTGGCGCTCCCCGCATCGGCCGCTCCCTACGAAGCCGTTTCGGCAGAACAGCAGCGCTGGAAAAAGACCGCGCAGCGCGTGACGATCATGCGCGACAAGTGGGGCATCCCCCATGTCTTCGGCAAATCCGATGCCGATGCCGTGTTCGGGCTGATGTTCGCCCAGGCGGAAGATGACTTCAATCGCGTCGAGCGCAATTACATCAATGCGATGGGGCGCCTGGCCGAAGTCGAGGGCGAAGCCGAAATCTGGCGCGACCTGCGCATGAAGATGTACATCACGCCCGACGACATGAAGGCCAAGTACGCAGCCAGCCCTGCATGGCTGAAAAAGCTGATGAACGCTTTCGCCGACGGCCTCAATTTCTACCTGCATACGCATCCTGAAGTAAAACCCAGGCTGATCACGCATTTCGAACCCTGGATGGCACTGTCCTTCAGCGAAGGCAGCATCGGCGGCGACATCGAGGAAATCGATCTCGACGACCTGAAGCAGTTCTACGGCAAGGTGCCCAAGGTGGCATCCATCGCTTTCGAAGCCGAGCCGCGCGGCTCCAACGGTTTCGCCATCGCGCCCAAGCTGACCAAGGCTGGCCATGCGCTGTTGCTGATCAATCCGCACACTTCCTTCTACTTCCGCCCCGAAGTCCATGTCGCCAGCGAAGAAGGCCTGAATGCCTACGGCGCCGTGACCTGGGGCCAGTTCTTCATCTACCAGGGCTTCAACGAACGGGCAGGGTGGATGCACACCTCCGGCGGCGGCGACGTGATCGACGAATACCTGGAAACCGTCACCGAACGCGATGGCAAGGTGTTCTACAAATACGGAAACGGCGAACGCGCCATGCGCGCCGTGCCAATCACGCTGCCATACAAGACCGCCGGCGGCATGGCCAGCAAGACTGTCACCGCCTACTTCAGCCACCACGGCCCGATCGTGCGCGGCGAAAACGGAAAATGGGTGGCCATCAAGCTGATGGAAGAGCCGCTCAAGGCGCTCATGCAGTCGTATTCGCGCACCAAGGCAAAGAGCTACAAGGCCTTCTACAAGTCGATGGAGCTGCGCACCAACTCGTCCAACAATACGGTGTACGCCGATGGCGACGGCAATATCGCTTACTTCCACGGTAATTTCCATCCGAAGCGCGACGCTTCATTCGACTGGAAGCATCCGGTCGACGGCAGCAATCCGGCCACCGAATGGAAAGGCCTGCACGACATCAAGGATACGATCACGCTGTTCAATCCCGCCACCGGCTGGATCCAGAACACGAACAACTGGCCCTTCCGTTCGGCCGGCGCCAGCAGCCCGCGCGAGCAGGACTATCCGAAGTACATGTGGTCCCTGCCCGAAAACGCGCGCGGCCTGCATGCGCTGCGGGTGCTGGAAAACGCGAAGGACTTCACGCTCGATTCCCTGATCGCCGCGGCCTACGACAGCCACCTGACTGCCTTCGATCCGTTGGTGGCAATGCTCGCCGCAGCCTACGACGCGCTGCCGGCCGACGATCCTTTGAAGGCGTCGCTGGCGCCGCAGGTGGCAGCCTTGCGCGCATGGGACAAGCGCTATGCGCTCACGTCGGTGCCAACCTCGCTGGCCGTCTACTGGGGCCAGGACATGGTCGCCAAATCGACCGCCGCCGCCAAGGCCGTGGAAGTCCCGGTCCACAATTACATCCGCGACAGCCTGACGCCGCAGGAGCGCCTGCAGTCGCTGGTGCGCGCCACGGCGAAACTGGAAGCCGATTTCGGCACCTGGCAAACGCCCTGGGGCGAAATCAACCGCTTCCAGCGCGCCAGTGGCGACGTCTCGCAGGTATACGACGATGCCAGGCCCAGCCTGCCGGTTCCGTTCACGTCGGCCGTGTGGGGTTCGCTGGCGTCGTTCGGCATGTCGGCGCCGCAAAAGACCAGGCGCATCTACGGAGACCGCGGCAACAGCTTCGTGGCGGTGGTCGAATTTGGCCCCAAGGTGCGCGCCAAGAGCATTCTCGCGGGCGGCAACAACGCCGATCCGGCGTCGCCGCACTTCCAGGACCAGGCCGACATGTATAGCCGCGGCCAGTTCAAGGACGTGCTGTTCTACAAAGCCGATATCGAGAAACAGCTGGTGCGCAAATACCATCCCGGTGACTAGTCGCTTGCTATAATTGCGCGCTTAATCGAACGGGAACGCGCAGTGGCAAAACTCTATTTCAGGTATTCGGCTATGAACGCCGGCAAGTCGACGGCACTGCTGCAGGTGGCGCACAATTATGAAGAGCAGGGCCAGAAGGTGCGCCTGTACACGGCCGTCATCGACCGCCGCTATGGCGTCGGCAAGGTCACGTCGCGCCTGGGCCCGCAGCGCCAGGTCGATACCTTCGATGCCGACACCGATTTCCTGGCCGAGGCGCCCAAGGTCGCCTGCGTGCTGGTCGACGAAGCCCAGTTCCTGTCCACGCTCCAGGTCCAGCAGCTGCACCAGCTGGCCCAGGTCAAGGGCGTGCCGGTCATCTGCTACGGCCTGCGCAGCGATTTCCGCGGCGAGCCTTTCCCCGGTTCGGCCTATCTGCTGGCCCTGGCCGACGATATCGAAGAACTGAAAAACATCTGCACATGCGGCAAGAAAGCCACCATGAACGTGCGCGTCGACGACGAAGGCCGCCGCATCAAGGAAGGCGAACAGGTCAGCATTGGCGGCAACGAGCGCTATCGCCAGGCTTGCGGCCGCTGCTTCTACGCCGGCTAGCGAACCATGTACAAGGACTTGCTGGTCTACCTCGGTCCTTCGGTAGCGCTGGCAATCGTCATCCGGCTGTTGGCCGGCAGGCATCCCGTCTTTTTCCTGTTCACCGTGGCCGGCACAGTCTGCCACGAGCTGGCCCACTTCATTGCCGGACTGCTCACCGGCGCCCGTCCCGCCGGCTTTACCGTCATTCCGCGCCGCAAGGCCGGCCACTGGGAGCTGGGCTCGGTCACGCTGACGCGGGTGCGCTGGTGGAATGCCGCCCCGGCCGCCCTGGCGCCGTTCGTCATCATCCTGATCCCGCTCGGCGTCGGCATCTGGCGCACCCAGCCAGGCTGGTCCTTCAATATGGCCGATATCCTGGTCGCTTTCGCGCTCGCGCCGCAGTTTTTGTCATTCTGGCCATCGAAGGTGGACTGGGTGATCGCTGCCCGGTCCTGGCCTTATCTTTTTATCATTGCCGGCATCGCATGGCTTGCCTGGCGGTTTTAGTTTCAATTTGTAACTGCTTCCCGCGTTCAACTGTGTAGCCCCTAAGCTGTCCTTAAGAGAATTGGCGCAAGCTGGCTCTACGCTTATGCCCTATCCTGTTAGAATCGTGCGAAGGCCCCAATCAATGCCTCAGAAACACGAAGAATGCCGCTCGGAGAGAATCAAATGAAAACATGTGCGTTGATGGTTGCATTGGCTTTTGCCTTGACAACCCAGGCTGCGGTACCGCAAGCCGACAAATTGCCGGCCCAGCTCAAGCCTGTTCCGGCACAAGCGCAAGCCGCCATCTGGGCTTCCCAGTTGCTGGCGCACCGCCACTACAAGGCCACCCCGCTCGATGACGCGATGTCCGAGAAAATTTTCGACCGCTATTTCAAGGCGCTCGATGGTGAGAAGCTGTTCTTCCTGCAGAGCGATATCGACCAGTTCGATGGCGTGCGCAACAAGTTCGACGACGCCATCAAGAATGAAAACATTTCGCTGCCGTTCATCATCTACAGCGCCTACCAGCAACGGTTCAGCGAACGCATCGGCTATGCGCGCGAACTGCTCAAGGGCAAGTTCGAATTCACGGCCGACGAGCGCTACCAGATCGACCGCGAAAAAGCTGCCTGGCCAAAAACCGACGAGGAAGCGCGCGACCTGTGGCGCAAGCGTGTCAAGAACGACTGGCTGCGCCTGAAACTGGCCGGCAAGGATGAAAAAGCCATCCGCGACATGCTCGACAAGCGCTACGAGAATTATGAAACCCGCGCCCGCAAGGTCGACGGCGAAGACGTGTTCCAGACTTTCATGAACGCCTACGCCACCGCCATCGAGCCGCACACCAATTACCTGGGCCCCCGTTCGGCCGACAATTTCGACATCGCCATGCGCCTGTCGCTCGAAGGCATCGGCGCCGTCCTGCAGTCGCGCGACGAGTACACCGTCATCCGCGAAATCGTTCCGGGCAGCCCGGCTGCCGGTTCGGGCAAGCTGAAGGTGGGCGACCGCATCGTGGGCGTGGCCCAGGCCGATGCGCCGCAATTTACGGACGTGCTGGGCTGGCGCATCGACGAAGTGGTGCAGCAGATCCGCGGCGCCAAGGATTCCGTGGTCCGCCTCGACATCCTGCCGGCCGATGCCGGCCCTGACGGCAAGCACGTCACCGTGTCGCTGGTGCGCAAGAAAATCAATATGGAAGAGCAGTCGGCCAAGAAGTCGATCATCGAAGTGCCCGACGGCGCCGTCAAGCGCCGCGTGGGGGTGATTTCGCTGCCGACCTTCTACCTCGACTTCGAGGCGCGCCGCCGTGGCGACAAGGATTACAAGAGCGCCACGCGCGACGTTGCCCGCATCCTCGCCGAACTCAAGCGCGCCAAGGTCGACAATGTGCTGATCGACTTGCGCAACAACGGCGGCGGTTCGCTGACCGAAGCGATCGAGCTGACCGGCCTGTTCATCGACAAGGGCCCGGTCGTCATGCAGCGCGCTGCCGACGGCAAGGTGGAAGTCGAAAGCGACACCATTCCCGGCCTGGCCTGGGACGGTCCGGTGGGCGTGCTGATCAACCGCGGTTCGGCCTCGGCGTCCGAAATTTTTGCGGCGGCGCTGCAGGATTACGGCCGTGGCCTGATCATCGGCGAGTCCAGCTTCGGCAAGGGCACCGTGCAGACGCTGGTCGACTTCGACCGCAATGCGCAGGGCGAAAAGCCGCGCTTCGGCGAACTCAAGATGACGATTGCGCAATTTTTCCGCATCAACGGCGGGACTACCCAGCTTCGCGGCGTCACCCCTGACGTCAAGCTGCCGGTGACGTCCGACATCGACAATTTTGGCGAGTCCAGCTACGACAATGCCTTGCCGTACACGGTCATCAAGGCCGCGGCCTATGCACCTGCCGGCGACTTGAAGGAACTGATCAGCCCGCTCCAGAAGCGCCACGAATCGCGCATCGCCAAGGACCGCGACTTCCAGTACCTGAAGGAAGACATCGCTGAAATCCGCAAGCTGCGCAAGGAAAACTCGGTGTCCCTGAACGAGGCCGTGCGCCGCAAGGAACGCGACGACCAGGAAGCCCGTGCCGCCCTGCGCGAAGCGCGCCAGGCCAAGGCCGGCGATGCCGCCAAGGCCAAGGTGCTGGCGGCGGCCAAGGCCAAGCGCATGCGCCAGGACGACGGCTTGCAAGCGGACGAACGCAATCTCCAGGCTGAACTTGCTGCCGAGAAAGCCGCCAAGGACGCCAAGGACATCATGCTGCACGAAGCGGCCAATATCCTGTCCGACGTGGTGGGCATGGTCAAGACCGATACCCGCATGGCGTCGCGCCTGATGCCGTATATGCCGGCCAAGACTGTAGGTAATTAAAAAAAATATACTGTTGCGTACGCCACACTTCGCGTCCTGAGCCGGGCGCGACAATGGTCAAAAAGAGGGCTCCCGAGAGGGAAGCCCTCTTTTTTTACGCCTGCCAATCGAACATTGTCTTTTTTTTATTGATGCTAGGATTGTTACTCAGTTGTTCTAATAATAATTCCATTGATCAGGAGGGTAGTCATGGTTACTCGTTGCATGTTAGTTGCAGGACTTTTAGCGTCTGTTTCTCTGGCGCAAGCCAGTCCCATCAGCACTTCCGGAACGCCCGTCGTGGCCGGCTGGACAATGACCAGCGGTTCGGTCAATGTGCTCGGCGCGATGGACAGTATCGAGGCCATGCTGGCCCGTGGCGGCTGGGACTTGCACACCCAGCTCGGTGACGCGTCAGGTGCGACCGCTTTGCTGTATTCGCCGAGCGTGCGCCCCAGCTATGCGCGCATCATGGCGACGGCCGGCCTGGTGGCGCCTGTGGCCCCGCCACTGCCGGCCGGAGTGCCCCTGGCGGCGGGCGGCAGTGGAAGCGCCGGTAGCGGCGTTGTCGCTGGCGGCGCAAGTGGCGGCACGACGGTCGGCATGACGGGCGGCACGACGGGCGGCATGGCAGCTGGCTTTTCAGGTGGCATGTCTGCCGGTAGCGCGGGCACAATGGCGGGCGGCGCGTCAGGCGGAACCGCGGGCGGCGCGTCAGGCGGAACCTCAGGCAGTACGTCA
>JAZKBE010000091.1:0-94387 GCA_040388805.1 Pseudomonadota bacterium | reverse complement strand
GGCGGCACCTCAGGCGGCACCTCAGGCGGCACCTCAGGCGGCACCTCAGGCGGCACCTCAGGCGGCATTGCGGCCGGCGGCGGACTCCCGCAATCGCAAGTGATCCAGCAGTCCGGCAACAGCCAGTCCGGCGGCGGTTCGGCTGGCAATGGCGGTACCGAGATCCAGGTTCTGCGCGAGCAGGCCGGTTCCGGCGGCGATGAAAGCGGCGGGACCGATCTTAATATCCTGCCCGTCGCCCTCGTCATGGAACTGAGCAGTGCCGCCCCGGTACAGCAGCTCCTCAGCCTGGACCTGCTGGCGGTACAGGAAGTGCTGGAGCCGGAGTCCGACATCCTGTTCATTGCCGGCCTGTGCGCCGCCGGCCTGATGCTGCGACGCCGGAAATAATTAGCGCAAAGCCTGCCGCCCGCAGGCTTTTTTTTCATGTACAATTCTTGTGAACGGTCGTGCTTTTTTTTCGGGCGGCGCATAACAAGGAGATTGCATGGACTTGAACTATACGAGCGAGGACCTGGCTTTCCGCGACCAGGTGCGCGCCTTCCTCGACGCCCACCTGCCGGCCGACCTGCAGCAGAAGGTGCGCAAGCACCAGCGCATGTCCAAGTCCGACTATGTCCGCTGGCACAAGATTCTCGCAGCCCAGGGCTGGGTGGCGCCTGGCTGGCCGGCCGAATTCGGCGGCCCGGGCTGGACTCCGGTCCAGCGCCACCTGTTCGACGAAGAATGCGCGCGCGCCGGCACGCCCCAGGTGCTGCCCTTCGGCGTGAACATGGTGGCGCCGGTCATCATGGCTTTCGGCAGCCCCGAACAGAAAGCGCATTTCCTGCCCCGCATCCTCTCCTGCGAAGACTGGTGGTGCCAGGGTTATTCCGAGCCCGGTTCCGGTTCCGACCTCGCATCGCTCAAGACCACCGCCACCCGCGATGGCGACCACTACGTCGTCAATGGCCAGAAAACCTGGACCACGCTGGCCCAGCACGCCGACATGATCTTCTGCCTGGTGCGCACCGATTCCGGCGTGCGCAAGCAGGAAGGCATTTCCTTCCTGCTGATCGACATGAAGACGCCAGGCGTCACGGTGCGCCCCATCATCATGCTCGACGAAGACCATGAAGTGAACGAAGTCTTTTTCGACAATGTGCGCGTGCCGGTGGCGAACCTGGTCGGCCAGGAAAACCGCGGCTGGACCTACGCCAAGTACCTGCTCGGACACGAGCGCACCGGCATTGCCGCCGTGGGACGCTCCAAGCGCGAACTGGCCTTCGTCAAGCGCTACGCCGGCACCCAGGTCAAGAACGGCAAGTCGCTGATGGAAGATCCGCTGTACGCGGCCAAAGTGGCCACGCTGGAAATCGAACTGATGGCGCTGGAAATGACCGTGCTGCGCGTGCTGGCCCAGGAGCACAAGGCGCCGGGCCCGGAAGCGTCGGTGCTCAAGGTGCGCGGCACCGAGATCCAGCAGACCCTCACCGAGCTGATGGTCGAAGCGGCGGGCCCCATGGCGCTGCCGTTCGACGCGGCCTACCTGGAAGCCGAAACCGCCCACAGCGTGGCCGGCGACGACGATGCCGCGCCGCTGGCGGGCTACTACTTCAATTTCCGCAAGACGTCCATTTATGGCGGCTCGAACGAAGTTCAACGCAATATCATCACCCAGATGATTCTTGGCCTGTAAGAGGAACTGCACATGGATTTCAATTTCAAGGAAGAACAGCTGCAGTTCGCCGATGCCCTCAAGCGCTGGGTCACCAGGGACTACAGTTTCGACGAGCGCCGCAAGATCATCAAGTCGCCTGAAGGCGTCTCCGACGCCGCCTGGGCCACGCTGGCCGAACTGGGCATGACGGCGCTGCCGGTCCCCGAGGAACACGGCGGCTTCAGCGGCAACGCGGTCGACTTGTTCGTCGTGATGCAGGAGTTGGGCCGCGGCCTGGTGGTGGAACCGTACTTCGCCACCGTCGCTGCCGCGCGCTTCCTGGTGCTCGGCGGCGCCCATGGCGACCTGCTCGAACGCGTGGCCGGCGGCGAACTGAAACTCGCTTGCGCCCTGGGCGAACGCCAGTCGCGCCACGACCTCGCCAACATCGCCAGCAGGGCCAGCACCGTCGATGGCGGCTATGTGCTCGACGGCGTGAAAAGCGTCGTGGTGCACGGCGCCCAGGCCGGCATGCTGGTCGTGTCGGCCCTGGCCGATGCCGGCATCGCGCTGTTCGTGGTGCCTGCCGATGCGGCCGGGGTCAGCATCACCGACTATCGCACCCTGGACGGCCAGCGCGCCGCCGAAGTGCGCTTCGAAGGCGTGCAATTGCCTGCCTCCGCGCTCATTCCCGGCGGCGCCGGCCTGCTCGACGAAGGCGCCGACTACGCGGCCGCGCTGCTGTGCGCCGAAGCGCTGGGCGCCATGGAAGCCATCTTTGCCGCCACGCTCGAGTACCTGAAAACGCGCAGCCAGTTCGGCGCGCCGATCAGCAAGTTCCAGGCGCTGCAGCACCGCATGGCCGACATGTACATCCACCTGGAGCAGGCCCGTTCGATGGCGCTGCTGGCGGCGGTGCGTATGGCCTCGCCCGACGTGACCGAGCGGCGCCGCACCGTGTCGGCGGCCAAATTCCGGGTCGGCCAGGCGCTCAAGTTCGTGGGCCAGCAGGCGGTCCAGCTGCATGGCGGCATGGGCGTGACGGACGAACTTCCCGCCGCCCACCACTTCAAGCGCCTGACCATGATCGAACTGGCCTTCGGCGACGGCGACCACCACCTGCAGCGCTTCATCGCGCAGCCGGGTTTCACCACGGGCAGCGAAGCGTGAACACCAAATACTGGTATTTCGAGGACTTCGCGCCCGGCCAGGAGCTGGTGCTCGGTTCGCATACCGTGACCGAGGAAGAGATCATCGCCTTCGCGACGCAATTCGATCCGCAGCCTTTCCATCTCGATCACGAGGCGGCGGAATCGTCGATCTTCGGGGGGCTGGCCGCGAGCGGCTGGCATACCTGCAGCATGATGATGCGCATCGTCGTCGACGGCATCCTCAATCACTCGTCCAGCCTGGGCTCTCCCGGCCTGGAAAAGGTGCGCTGGCTGTTGCCGGTGCATGTGGGCGACACGCTCACGGTCACCTACCTGACGCGCGAGGTCAAGGGATCGGTATCGCGCCCGGAACGCGGCGTGGTGTGGACCACCTGGCAGGCGGCCAACCAGCGCGGCGACATTGTATGCACCGTCGACGGCATGGGCATGTTCGGGCGCCGTCCGAAGGAGGGTGGCGATGCGTGAATTTTCCAGCCTGGACGAGATGCGTGCGCTGGTGGGCCAGGAAGTGGCGGTGTCGGACTGGGTCAACATCGAACAAGAGCGCGTCGATACCTTTGCCGACGCCACCGACGACCATCAATGGATCCACGCCGACACCGAACGCTGCAGGCGCGAGTCGCCTTTTGGCGGACCTATCGCGCACGGCTTCCTGACCTTGTCGATGCTGTCCGGCCTGTTCGAGCGGGCGATCCGCATGGCCGACGCCACCATGGTCGTCAACTATGGCCTGAACAAGGTGCGTTTTCCGGCGCCGGTGCCGGTCGGTAGCCGGGTCAGGGCGCGCCTCACGCTGGGCAAGGTCGAGGATATTGACGGCGGCGCCCAGCTCGAATGGCATATCGTGGTCGAGCGCGAAGGAGGCGCGAAACCGGTCTGTGTGGCGCAATTGCTTATAAGGCGATACCCATAGACACCCTCAGGTCATGGCACTGTCATTTTGCCTGCATATCCTTTAGGATTGGCAAACTATTTCGACGAAAACGACCATGACCTTACATCGCTGCCTGCTCCTTTCCCTGACCGCCCTTGCGTGCGTCGCCTCCCTGGAGGTCCATGCGGCCAAACCGGCTCCCGCCGGCGGGCCGAAACTGGTGGTCGTGCTGGTGGTTGACGGCCTGCCGCAGGAGCAGGTGAGCCGCTATCGCAACCAGTTCGGCCAGGGCGGCCTGCGCCGCCTGCTCGACGAAGGCGCCAGTTTCAGCAGCGCGCACCAGGCCCACGGCATCACCTATACCGCCGTCGGCCACGCCGCCATCCTCACGGGCGCGTATCCGAACCAGCATGGCATCATCGCCAATGAATGGATCGATGCAAAGACCGGCGCCGAGGTGTACTGCACCGACGATATCAACCACCGCTACCTGAACGACGAGGCGCGTACGCCCAAGGATGGCACGTCGCCGGCCCGCCTGCGCGTGTCGACGCTGGGCGACGAAATGCGTTATGCCAGCGGCAACCGCGCCAAGGTGGTGGCCGTCTCCGGCAAGGACCGGGGCGCGATCCTCCTGGCCGGCAAGACCGGCACCGCCTATATGTACATGGAAAAGAGCGGCAATTTCGCCAGCAGCGACTTTTACATGAAGGCCCACCCGGCCTGGGCCACCGAGTTCACGGCGACCAAGCCGCAGGACCGCTACTACGCCAAGCGCTGGCAAAAACTGCTGGCCGAAACAGCTTACGAACACGACGAGCATGACGATCCGCGTTCCCCGCGCGTGGGCACCGACGCTACTTTCCCGGCGTCGTACAGCAGCGTGAGCGGCGGTTTCGAGCCGGATTACTACCAGGCGCTGAAAAAGAGCCCCTTCCTCGACGAACTGACGCTCGACTTCGCGCGCGCCGCCGTGATTGGCGAAAACCTGGGCAAGAACCCGGCCGGCGTGGCCGACCTGCTCGGCGTGAGCCTGTCGGCGCACGACTATGTGAACCATGCCTTCGGTCCGGAAAGCCAGCTCTCGCACGACCACCTGCAGCGCGTCGACCGCATGCTCGCCGGTTTCTTCGGTTTCCTCGACAAGCAGGTCGGCATGGACAACGTGCTTGTCGTGTTCACCTCCGACCACGGCTTCCCGAACATTCCCGACTTTTCGCACGCGCGCAAGGTTGGTGGCCAGCGCCTCGATGGAGACCTGATGCTCGATGAACTCAATAAAGCCCTCGCGGCCCGGTTCAAGGCTGAAAAGCTGGTCAAGAAATCGATGCTGCCGACCGTCATGCTCGACTACGACCTGGTCGAAGCACGCGGGCTCAATCGCGAGGAAATCGAAACCTTCGCGGCGCGCTTCATCCTGACATGGGATGGCGTATCCGAAGTATTCACCCGCTCGCAGCTCGAACGCGGCGAAACGTCCGGAACGCATGCCGGCATCCTGATGCAACGGGCCTGGCACCGCCAGCTCTCGGGCGACCTGATCGTGGTGCAAAAGCCGAACTGGATCTTCAAGTACGGGAAAAACGGCGGCACCACCCACGGCTCGCCGTATTCCTACGACACCAACGTGCCGCTCATGATCATGGGCAAACGCTGGATCAAGCCGGGCTACTACGGCGACTACACCGAAGTGGTCGACATCGCACCGACCCTGGCGCACCTGCTCAGGGTGCGCAAGCCGTCCGCCGCGTTCGGCCGCGTGCTCACCGAAGTGCTGCGCTAGCACATGGTACGGGTCCGGCAATGGCTGATGGTGGCGCTGATGGGGGCGCTACTTGCGCCCGGCCTGTGCGCGGCCCAGGGCTTGTCGTGCGGATCGGGCGATGCCTGCATCAGCGCGCTGATGTCGGCGGCGCGCGCCGGCGACCACCTCGGCATGCTGGCCATCATGCGCGTGCTGCCGCGCGCGGACCTGAAAGCGGCCGTCCTGCCGGCGCGCCGCGAACGCCCCGACAAGGGCAAGGAAGCCATGCCGCGCGGGACCGTCGACGACACCCTCATCGCATTGCTCAACGGTCCTGAGCTGTTCAATCCCTTCATGCCGGAACCGCCGCGCGTGATCGCCTATGCCTACCTGCAGGCGAACCATCCCCAGGAAGCGGCGCAGACGCTGTACAAGGCGATTACCGGTTTTCCGTCGTACGTGCCGTACTGGATCGACCTGGCCACCACGTTGACGCGCCAGGGCAATACCTACGGCGCCGTGTCGGCGCTGGTGATCGCCCATGAATTCGCGGCCAGCCAGGACGCCATGCGCGCCAGCTTCGAGAAAGGCGCCGCCAATGCGCCGTACCAGGCCATGCAACCGGTGTACCTGGAAGCGCTGAAGGTGATCGAAAAAAATGGCATCGCGCTGGCGCAGTTCGATGCGTCGCTGCCGCCGGTGTATCCGGGCGTGCGCGACGAAGGCGTCGAAACGCCGGCCGCGGCCGATTTCGCCAGCTGCGTCAAGCCGGAATGGCGCAAGCTGTCGCTGATGTACAAGGAAACCGGGCCGGTGACGCTCCATTTTTACCTGGACGCGAACGGCCAGCTGGTGCGCGCCAAGGTGGCCGCATCGTCAGGCTATCCGGACCAGGACAATGCGGCGCTGATCGGCATCTCCGGCTGCAAGTTCACGCCTGCCATCAAGGATGGCAAGCCGGTTGCGGCCTGGACCAAACTCAATTACGTCTGGTCGCTCGACTAGCTATTCCTGCCGCAGGCAGTAGCGGTTGCGGCCACCGGCCTTAGCTTCGTACAGCAAGGCATCGGCAGTCTTGACCAGCAGGCCCGCCTCAAACCGCTCGCTGGGCGTGACGCTGGCCACTCCCATGCTCACCGTGACGACCGGCCCGGCGCTGGAGCGTTCGTGCACGATCTCCAGTTGCGCGATTTCGTCGAGCACTTTCTTGGCCACGCTTTCGGCGCCGGCGATATCGACATGCGGCAGCAGGATCACAAATTCTTCGCCGCCGTAGCGGGCCACCATGTCTTCGGGACGCATGGCCGAACGCCGCATGGCGGCGCCGGCCTGCTGCAGGCAGGCGTCGCCGGCCTGGTGCCCGTAGGCGTCATTGAAATTCTTGAAGTGGTCGATGTCGACCATGATCAGCGACATCGGCACCTGGGCCCGCGCGCAGCGGCGCCATTCGGCGTCGAGGTTTTCGTCGAAGGCGCGCCGGTTGGCCACGCCGGTCAGGCCGTCGGTCAGCGTGAGCGCGCGCAGGGCATCGCTCTGGCGCTTGACGGTCAGCTGGGTGCGCACGCGCGCGCGCACCACGGCCGCGTTGACGGGCTTGCTGATGAAGTCCGCCGCGCCCGATTCGAGCGCGCGCGTTTCGTCTTCCGGGCTTTTCAGGGCGGTGACGAAAATGATGGGAATGTCGCGCGTGGCCAGCGAGGCGCGCAGGGCGGCGCAGACGGCGTAGCCGTCCATGTCGGGCATCATGGCGTCGAGCAGGATCAGGTCGGGCAACTGGTTATGGGCGATATGCAGGGCCTTGGCGCCGTTCATCGCAAACAGCACGTCGTGTTCGTCCTGCAGCGCCTGGTGCAGGATCTGGATGTTCTCCATGGCGTCGTCGACGATCAGGATTCGACCGTTCTTTGCCAGGCTGAGGGCACTCATTGCGTTACCTTTCTATTTAGCAGGGCATGCACCTGCGCCGCCGCACTGGAAAACGCCAGCGTGGCAATGGCGTCGGACAGGGCCGAGACTTCCTGGGGCGCAAGCGCCGCGTCCAGGCCGGCCCGCATTGACTCGAACTCGGCCAGCGCCTTCAGGTTGTTATTCTGGAGTAAGCCTAACAGATCCGCCAGCCCGTGTTCAACCGTCCGGCTGTCGGCGCCGGCCGCGGGGGCGGCCCCGGCGGCCGGCATATCGAGCTTGCGTGCGGCGACCATCAGCATCGCCAGTTCGTTTTCCAGCTGGTCCAGGCGCGCCAGCACGTCGGCCTGGACTGCCACGCGCAAGGCATGCTCGAAATCGAGGGCATTGGCGGCGAACACGGAAGCGCCCAGGTTGGCCGCCACGCCGCGCAGGCGGTGCACCAGCGCCAGGGCCGCGTCGCGCTGGTCGGCGTGCAGCAGTTCGCGCACTTCGTTGAGCGTATTTCCCTGCGAGCGTTCGAAGCGCTTGAACAGGGTCACGAAATTGGCGAAACTGCCGCCGAAGCGGGGCAGGGTGGAGCGCAGGTCGATGCCGGCAATCTCGGTATCCTGCGGCAGGTCGAGCACCGGCGCGCTGTAGCCGTAGCTGGCCCGCTCGGACTGCTGCAGGTCGCGCAGGTCGCCGCCGCTGGTCAGTCGTATCAGCGTGGCCACCATGACGTCGACGTCGATCGGCTTGGAAATGTGGGCGTTCATGCCGGCCTCGATGGCGCGCGCGCGGTCGTCTTCCATGACGTTGGCGGTCATGGCGATGATCGGCAAGTCCGACAGGCCCATATTGCGGATGCCCTCGGTGGCCTCGTAGCCGTTCATGACCGGCATCTGGATATCCATCAGCACCGCGTCGTAGCGGGTCGGCGCGTCGCCCAGCATGCGCACCGCGATCTCGCCATTGGCCGCGATATCGACGGCCGCGCCGGCGTGCAGCAGCAGGTAGTTGGCCACTTCCTGGTTGATCTGGTTGTCTTCGACCAGCAGCACGTAGATGCCGTCCAGCTGGCCGGCCAGCGGACGGGCCGGGCCGGCGCCAGCCTGGGATTGGCCGCTGTGCATTTCCAGCACGGCCGCCACCAGGGCATCGCGCGTGACCGGCTTGGAAAGGATGGCGTCGTAGGCCAGGCCGTCGGTGACGCCCATCAGCTTTTCGCGCGATTTTTCCGACACCATCAGGGCGCAGCGGGGCAGGCTGATCGAACGGTCGGCGCGCGCATAGGTGAGCACCGAGATGCCGTCCAGGTCCGGCATGCCGACGTCGAGGAACAGGAAGTCGTAGGGGCGCCCGGTGGCCGTGGCGGTGCGCAGCATCTCGAGCGACTGGGCGCCGCCGGAGGCGCAATCGACGTGCCAGCCATACCAGCGGCACTGGGCCGCGATGGCGGCGCAGGAAGTCGGGTTGTCGTCAGCCACCAGCACATGGCAGCCGGCCAGGTGCGGCAGCTTGGGCAGGGTCACGGCGGCGCCGCCCGGCACCAGGCCGAAACTGGAATCGAAATGGAAATCGGCGCCCTTGCCAAGTTCGCTGGCCACGCCGATGGTGCCGCCCATCAGGCCCACCAGGCGGCGGCAGATGGTCAGGCCAAGGCCGGTGCCGCCGTACTTGCGGCTGGTCGAGCTGTCGCCCTGCGAGAAGGGATCGAACATGTGGGTATGGTGGGCGGCGGCGATGCCGATGCCGGTATCGCGCACGGAAAAGCCGAGCGCCATGCTGTCCTCGGTCTCGGACAGCTTGCGGATCGAGAGCACCACTTCCCCTTTTTCCGTGAACTTGATGGCGTTGCTGACCAGGTTCAGGAGCACCTGTTCGAGCCGCATCGAGTCGCCCACCAGTTCGGACGGCAGGTCCGGTTCGACCACGAACACCAGTTCCAGGCCCTTGGCAACGGCATTCGGCGCGAGCAGGACGGAAATGCTGCCCAGGACCTGGTCGATGCCAAAGGCCGTATATTCGAGCATCAGCTGGCCGGCTTCGATCTTGGAAAAGTCGAGCACGTCGTTCAGGATGCCGAGCAGGGAACGGGTGGAGGTCTTGATCTTGGCCACGAAGCTGCGCTCGCGCCGGCCCAGCGGCGATTCGTCGAGCAGGCGCGCCAGGCCCATGATGGCATTCATGGGGGTGCGGATTTCGTGGCTCATATTGGCCAGGAATTCGCTCTTGGCGCTGCTGGCCATTTCGGCGCGGTCCAGCGCGTGGGTCAGTTGTTCGTTGAGCGAATGGAGGCGCTGCTCGGCATCGATCCGTTCGCTGATGTCGCGCACGGTGGCCTGGATCACGCCCTTGCCGCCCATGTTCAGGCTGGTGAGCAGGATGTCGGCGTGGAACAGGGTGCCGTCCACGCGCCGGTGCACCCATTCGAACTGGTGGCTGCCCGTTTCGAGCGTGTAGCGCATGAATTGTTCGGCCTTTTCGGCCGAGCGGCGCCCGTCGGGCTGGAATTCGGGCGAGGTGGTGGCCGGCGACAGCAGCATGAATTCTTCCACTGTCTGGCAGCCGAAGATGCGTGCGGCCGCCTTGTTGCCGCTGATGAAGCCTGCATTCAGGGTCACCAGCATGTGGGCGTCGCCCGACATTTCGTACAGGGCGTGGAACTGGGCGTTGACGTCGCGCAGCTGGTCCGAGAGCACCTTGCGTTCGCTGACGTCGAGTACCACGGCGCTGATGCCCAGCATCTTGTGCTCGTGGTCGAACACCGGATGGTAACTGACCACCCAGTGGTGCTCGATGCCCGGCTCGCGCGGTACCTCGCCGCGGCCTTCCACCGCCACCAGCGGCTGCCCGGTATCGCGCACGTAGCGGTAAGCCTTTTCGAATTCGACACCCTGCTGGCCCAGGATTTCGGGCAGGGTGCGGCCCAGGTGTTCGGACACCGGCTTGTCGTTGATCGCGGCCAGGTAGTCATTGACCATGATCACGCGCAGGTCGAGGTCGAGCACCGCCATGCCGGCCGGCGCGGTGGCGTACACGGTTTCGATCAGGGCGTTCATGCGTTCCAGTTCGCTGGTGCGTTCGCGCACCAGCTCTTCCAGGCCGCTGCGGTAGCGCGTCAGTTCGGCCTCGACCTGCTTGAGCGCCTCGCCCACCTCGGCCGCCTCGCGGATCTCCAGGCGCGGCACCAGCACCGGTTCGCCCTTGCCGAGCGCCACGGCCGGCGCGCTGAGGGCGCGCACCGCGCGCCCGATCATGCCGCCTATGCTCCAGGCCGTCACAAAACCGATCATCAGCAGGGCCGCCACGCTGAGAAAAACATTCGACAGGGACCCGCGCAGGGCCTGGTAGGCGGCGTCGCGCGGGACCCCGATGGTGGCCGACCAGCCCCGTTCGCGGGACCGGCTGAACACCGACAAGACCGTGAAGCCGGGGCGGATGTTCAGCTCCACCACTCCCTGCGGCGTCCGCGAGATGGCGTCGGCCAGCAGCGGATGGGCCTTGCGCCCCACATATTTGTCCGGTTGCAGGGTGCGCGCCACGATGGTGTAGCTGGCATCGACAATGCTGGCGGCCCAGTCCTTGGGCAGCGACAGGTCCGCGATCAGGCTGCTCATGCGCGCCGCCGACAACTGGGCCGACAGCACGTAGATGACTTCGCCATCGCGCAAGACCGGCACGTCGACCGAGGTGGCATAGCCGCCATCCGGTCCATGGCTCAGGTCCGAGGTGATCACGTCTGCGCTGAGGAAGGCCTTGCGCACATTGTCGGCATTGCTGTTGGGCGTCAAGGCGCGGCCGAAGGCGACGCGGGTATCGAGCAGCGGCTTGCCGGCGGCATCGGAGAGGACGAAGGCGACGGCCGGCAATTCCGGGCGCAGCACGCTGCGGGCCTGGGCGTGGAAGGCTGCCAGGTCGCCGCTGGCCAGATTGGGCGAACTGGCCAGGGCGCGGGCGGCGGTTTCGGCGGTGTCGAGGTCGCGGTCGACCGACATCTGCAGGGCCTGGGCCATGCGCTGGGCCGCGTCGTGCAGGTTGGTGCGTTCGCGCTGGAAGGTATCGTAGGAGAGGGCGGCGAAACCGATCAGGGTCGGCACCATGCAGGCAAGCACCAGGGTTGCCGTTTTTGAACGTATCGAAGGAAGGGTGTTTCGTGAAAAGAACCGCACTGCCAGTGCCTCCGCTGCAACATGAACGGCCAGAAGGCCGCGTTATGGCCGATGGTAGCCGAGCACACCGTTTCTTCAAAGTACTTTACGCCGCCGCGGCAGAATTGCCGCGGCGACGCTGGGGGATTATCCGCGCGTGATGGGCGCGGCCAGGCTTTCATCGAGCTTGATGTGCTTGGAAAGTTCCAGTTTGGCAATCGCGTTGCGGTGCACCTCGTCCGGGCCGTCGGCCAGGCGCAGGGTGCGGTTGCCCGCCCACTGGTAGGCCAGCGGGAATTCGTCGGACACGCCGGCCGCGCCATGGGCCTGGATCGACCAGTCGAGCACTTGCTGGGCCACATTCGGCGCCAGCACCTTGATCATGGCGATCTCGGCCTGGGCGTGCTTGTTGCCCACGGTATCCATCAAGGAAGCGGCCTTGAGCGTGAGCAGGCGCGCGGTATCGATCTGGATGCGCGACTCGGCAATGCGTTCGCGCCAGATGCTCTGGTCCGAAATCTTTTTGCCGAAGGCAACCCGGCTGCCCAGGCGCACGCACATCAATTCCAGTGCACGTTCGGCAACACCGATGGCGCGCATGCAATGGTGGATGCGGCCAGGCCCCAGGCGGCCCTGGGCGATTTCGAAGCCGCGCCCTTCGCCCAGCAGGATGGCGGACGCGGGCACGCGCACGTTCTCGAAGCGGATTTCGCAATGGCCGTGCGGCGCATCGTCGTAGCCGAACACCGGCAGCGGGCGCACGATGGTGATGCCGGGCGTATCGGCCGGCACCATGATCATCGATTGCTGGGCATGGCGGGCGGCGCTCGGATCGGTCTTGCCCATGACGATGAAAATCTTGCAGCGCGGATCGCCGGCGCCGGAAATCCACCATTTCAGCCCGTTGATGACATAGCTGTCGCCATCGCGTTCGATGCGCGTTTCGATATTGGTGGCGTCGGACGAGGCCACGCCCGGTTCGGTCATGGCGAAGGCCGAGCGGATCTCGCCGCGCAGCAGGGGTTCCAGCCATGCGCGCTTGTGCTCCTCGGTGCCGTAGCGTTCGATGGTTTCCATGTTGCCGGTGTCGGGCGCGGCGCAATTGAACACTTCCGGCGCCCACACCACGCGGCCCATGATTTCGCACAGGGGCGCGTAGTCGAGATTGGACAAGCCTTCGGGCGCGCGCGCCGACTTGGGCAGGAACAGGTTCCACAAGCCCTGCTCGCGCGCCAGCGGCTTGAGGCGTTCCATCAGCTCGGTGGGGATCCAGCGGTTGCCCTTGTTGACGCCGTTGTCGTCGATTTCCTTCTTGAAGGCTTTTTCGTTCGGGTAGATATGCTGGTCCATGAAGGCCAGCAGGCGGCCCTGCAATTGCTTGCAGCGGTCGGAATAGTCGAAATTCATGCTTGTTCCTTCAGTGAGATGGCGCGCTGCGCATAGGTCCAGCCGAGTTCCGACATCGGCCGGGCGGCCTTGCCGTTCTGCAGCGCCTGGGCGCTGGACGCGGTCCCGTCCACATAGCGCTTCATGATGCCCTGCATGATGCCGGCCAGGCGGAACATGTTGTAGGCCAGGTAAAAATTGAAGTCTTCGATGCGGATGGTCTTGCCGGTGCGCGCGCAATAGGCGGCGATATAGTCTTCCTGGCTGGGAATGCCCATTTCCTTCAGGTCCAGGCCGGCGATGCCGCGGAACTGGCCGGGCGCGATGTACCAGCTCATGCAGTGGTAGGAAAAATCGGCGGCCGGGTGGCCCAGGGTCGACAGTTCCCAGTCCAGCACGGCCAGGATGCGCGGCTCGGTCGGGTGGAAGATCATGTTGTCGAGCCGGAAGTCGCCATGCACGATGGCCGTGTCGTCGCCGGCCGGAATATTGTACGGCAGCCAGGCGATCAGCTTGTCCATCGCGTCGATGGTCTCGGTGGCCGAGGCCTGGTACTGGCGGGTCCAGCGTTCGATCTGGCGCGCGAAGTAATTGCCGGGCTTGCCGAAGTCGGCCAGGCCGATGGCGGTGTAGTCGATCGTGTGCAATTGCGCGATCACGCGGTTCAGTTCGTCGTAGATGGCGCCCCGTTCGGCCGGCGTCATGCCGGGCAGGGACTGGTCCCACAGCACGCGGCCTTCGATGAATTCCATGACATAGAAGGCGCGCCCGATCACCGCTTCGTCCAGGCACAGGGTGTACTGGCGGGCGGTGGGGAAGCCGGCCTTGTGCAGCGCGTCCATGACGCGGAATTCGCGGTCGATGGCGTGCGCGGACGGCAACAGCTTGGCTGCCGGGCCCGGCTTGGTGCGCAGCACGTAATGCTGGCCGCCGGCCGTGATCTTGAAGGTGGGGTTGGACTGGCCACCCTTGAACTGCTCGACCGCCAGCGGTGCGCCGGGATAGCCGTCGACATGCTGGCGCAGATAGGCGTCGAGGGCATCGACGTCAAATTTCTGGCGCTCGGATACGGGCTTGGTTCCCATCATTTCTTCGAACATCTTGTCTCCCGCGTACATGGTAGAAGTATTCTAGTCGATTAATAGCACGCCCGTACTATTTATTTGCGAACGGGTTCAGCGCGATTTACGGTACTGCTCGTATAACTGCTCCATGGTGGTCGCGCGCGTGTCGGCCTGGAGCGGGGCGGGCGGGGCGTAATTCATGAAGCGCAGCACCCAGTCGCGCGCGTCCGCGCCCACGTCGAGCGCATTGATGCAGCCGGCCGTTTGCGCCAGGCCGCCCAGGAACATGCGCTGCCCGGTCAGGGCCAGGGACAGGATGGCGCAATTGACCCCGCCGTGCAGGACCAGCAGCACCGTATCCCAGTCCTGGTCGGCGCGCAGGCGTTCGATGGCGGGATGGATCCGGTCCATCAGTTCGCCCACCGATTCGCCTCCCAGGAAGCGCTTGTCTTCGCCGACCATGCCTTCGAAGGCGCCGGTGAAGGCGACCAGCAGCTCGGCATCGGGAATGGCGGCCAGGCGCCCGCCGCGGATTTCTTCCAGCGCGGGCCAGGTTTCGATAGGGATCGCTTGCGCCGTTTCGGCCAGCACGCGGGTGGCCGTTTCCACCGTGCGCGGCAGGCCGGACACGATCACGCGGTCGAAGCGGACCTGTTCGCCGGCGAACATGCGCCCGGCGGCCGTCGCTTGCGCGCGGCCCAGTTCGTTGAGGGGCACGCTTTCGGGCAGCACAGGCTTGCCGCCGGCATCGAAGTAGGTGACGCTGCCATGGCGCATGAGGTAGACGCGGCGGCGCTGCTGGGATGGTATGGTCATGGGTGTCCGTGAAGAATTGACAAAGTTTTGTCCCTGACTGTAGCGCATTCGACGCCAAATCGACAGTCCCGGGGCGTATTGCATAGACAAAATGATTCCAAATGTAAAAAGTTCGTGCTTTCTGCCTTAGAATGATCCGTCACGTTCACAGATCAGGGTAGTTATGGCAAGGCCGGAAAAAGTACGTCTCGGGGAAATCCTGGTCAATCAAAAGCTCCTGTCCGACGACCAGCTGACCCTGGCATTGCAGGACCAGAAACGCACCGGCCGCAAGCTGGGCCGCGTGTTCGTCGAAAGCGGCTTCGTGACCGAGGAACAGATTTCCGGCGCGCTGGCCAAGCAGCTCGATATTCCCTATATCAACCTCAAGTTTTATAACATCAATCCCGAGATCGTGCGCCAGCTGCCGGAAACCCAGGCGCGGCGTTTCCGCGCCCTGGCCCTGGAAGAGCGGCGCGGCGCGCTCCTGATCGGCATGTCCGATCCGACCGACCTGTTCGCCTACGACGAGATCGCGCGCCTGGTCAAAAAGAATATCGAACTGGCCGTGGTCAACGAGACCGAAGTGCTGGCCGCGATCGACCGCATTTACCGCCGCACCGACGAAATCACCGACTTCGCGCGCGAACTCGAGCAGGACGTGGGCGACACCT
Source organism: Pseudomonadota bacterium (assembly GCA_040388805.1). GTDB lineage: Bacteria > Pseudomonadota > Gammaproteobacteria > Burkholderiales > Burkholderiaceae_D > Telluria_A. Next base: position 79,001 of record JAZKBE010000091.1, on the reverse strand, counting down.
TCGTCGACTTCGGCGCCCTGGTGTCCAATCCGGGCCTGGAAGAAGCGCCCATCGTCAAGCTGCTGCAATCGGTGTTCGACGACGCCACCCAGGTGCGCGCCTCGGACATCCATATCGAACCGCAGGAAGCGCGGCTGCAGATCCGCTTCCGTATCGACGGCGTGCTGCATTTGCAGACCGAGGCCGACATCAAGATCGCCACGCCGCTGGCGCTGCGCCTGAAACTGATGTCCGACCTCGACATTTCTGAAAAGCGCCTGCCGCAGGATGGCCGCTTCAACGTCAAGGTCAAGGGCCAGCGCATCGACGTGCGTATTTCGACCATGCCCACCCAGTACGGGGAATCGGTGGTCATGCGCCTGCTCAACCAGGGCGGCATGTCGCTGCGCCTGGACGCGATCGGCATGCCGGACGCGCTGGTGGAGAAATTCCGCAAGATCGTGCAGCGCCCGAACGGCCTGGTGCTGGTCACCGGCCCCACCGGCAGCGGCAAGACCACCACGCTCTACAGCGCCCTGGCCGAACTCAATTCGGTGGAAAAGAAGCTCATTACCGTCGAGGATCCGGTCGAATACCGGTTGCCCGGCATCAACCAGGTGCAGGTCAACGACAAGATCGAGCTGACCTTCGCCAAGGTGCTGCGCTCGGCGCTGCGCCAGGATCCGGACATCGTGCTGGTGGGCGAAATGCGCGACCAGGAAACCGCCCAGATCGGCTTGCGCGCCGCCATGACCGGCCACCTGGTGCTGTCGACCCTGCACACCAACGATGCGGCCAGCACGCCGCTGCGCCTGATGGACATGGGCGTGCCGCGCTACATGGTGGCCAGTTCGCTGCAGGCGGTGCTGGCGCAGCGCCTGGTGCGCGTCATCTGCGAAAGCTGCAGCATGCCGTACCAGCCGGCGCCGGCCGAACGCGAATGGCTGGCCCTGGAATTGAAGGAGCACGCGGCGACCACCCCGTTTTTCCATGGCAAGGGCTGCTCGCACTGCAACGGCATGGGTTACCGCGGCCGGACCGGTGTCTACGAGCTGCTGGAAATGACGCGCGAAGTGATCAATTCGGCAAATCATCACGATCCGTCCCACTTCCTGAAAGCGGCGCAGGCGCAGATGGCGGGCGATACGCTGCGTCGCCACGCCGTGCAGCTGGCCGTGCAGGGGTGCACGACGATCTCCGAAGCCATGCGCATCAGCAACCAGCTCGAGGATTAAGCCGTGCCTTTCTACGCTTACAAGGGCCGCAACGCCAAGGGCGAGCTGATGCAGGGGGTGCTCGAAGGCGCCGATCCGGGCGCGGTGGCCGACCAGCTGTTCGGCACCGGCGTCACGCCGCTCGACATCGCCCCGACCACCCGGGCCGTCACGTCCGGCACGGGCGAGCAGGAAAGCTTGCTGACGCGCCTGTTCGAGCGCAAAGTCACGTCCATGGATGTGCAGCTGTTCAGTCGCCAGCTGTACACCTTGCTCAAGTCGGGCGTGCCGATCATGCGCGGCCTGGCCGGCTTGCAGGAATCGGCCATCAGCAAATCCTTCGGCAAGGTCATCAAGGACTTGCGCGAATCGCTCGACGCCGGCCGCGAACTGTCGGCCGCCATGCGCCGCCATCCGACCGTGTTTTCCAATTTCTACCTGTCCATGGTGCGGGTGGGCGAAATGACGGGCCGCCTGGAAGAAGTGTTCCTGCGCTTGTTCGACCACCTGGAGTTCGACCGCGAAATGCGGGCCCGGGTCAAGACCGCCACGCGCTATCCGACCTTCGTGGTCATCGCCATGATCCTGGCGATGGTGGTGGTGAATATTTTCGTCATTCCCCAGTTCGTGAAAGTGTTCGAGGGTTTCAACGCCCAGCTGCCATTGATGACGCGCATGCTGATCGCCACCTCGAACTTCATGGTCACTTACTGGCCGGCGCTGCTGGTGCTGACCATCGGCGGGGCGCTGGCCTGGCGCTCTTATATAGGCACGACACCGGGACGGCTGTGGTGGGACCGGGCCAAGCTGCGCATTCCCGTGGCCGGCAAGATCATCCTGAAAGGCACCATGGCGCGGTTCGCGCGCAGCTATGCGCTGTCGATCAAGAGCGGGGTGCCCATGGTGCAGGCGCTGACGGTGGTGTCGCAGACGGTCGACAATGCCTATCTGTCGTCGCGCATCGACGGCATGCGCGACGGCGTGGAGCGCGGCGAAAGCATCCTGCGCACGGCCGTCACGGCCGCCGTGTTCACGCCCGTCGTGCTGCAAATGATCGCCGTGGGCGAAGAATCGGGCTCGCTCGACGACTTGATGGATGAAATCGCGCAAATGTACGAACGCGAGGTCGATTACGAGCTCAAGACCCTGTCGGCCCAGATCGAACCGATCATGATCGTGTTCCTGGGCATCATGGTGCTGGTCCTGGCGCTGGGGATTTTCCTGCCGATCTGGGATTTGGGCAAAGCAGCATTGCATAAATGAGACACCTTGTCAGATCGTCAAGACGGCGACATGGCCGCGGCTACTCCCTGCTGGAAGTTGTCGTTGTGGTAATTATTTTCGCGGTGCTGGCAGGGGTACTTTTGCAACGCCTATTTCACTATCAGCACGACGCGGAGCTGGCGGCCGCCCAACGCATCGCCGCTATCGTGCGTACAGCATTGACGCTCAAATCGGCGCAATTGCTGGTGCGCGGAAAAAGCGATGAAATAGCGGCCCTGGTCGACCGGAATCCGATGGAGTTGCTCGCAGAAAAGCCACAAAATTACCTCGGAGAATTCTTCGCCCCGGACTTGCGCACACTGAAAAAGGGGAGCTGGCTGTATGATAGAAAAGACAAATCTCTGGTGTATTTGTTAAATAATGGGAAAACTTTTCCAGCAGGCATGCCGAACTCACTGAAATACAAGGTAAAATTAGTTCGTCCCGAACAATTGACAGTAGGCCCGTTACAACAAAACATTGTAACAAATGTTTCCCTAATTCAAGTCGAAGGCTAGTACTGCCGTAAGATGTCATGACTGCGCAGTCACTGGCCCGCATGATCAATTCATAGTTGTAACAACTATATAGTCTGGAGATTCACATGAAGATGCAATCGCTGAACAGCGTCCGCCGCGGCACCCAAGCCGGTTTCACCCTGATCGAACTGATCGTCGTGATCGTCATTCTCGGCATTCTTGCAGCGACGGCACTGCCGAAATTCGCTGACCTGGGTTCCGATGCGCGTGCCGCAAGCCTGAAAGCCGCCAAGGGTTCGCTCGAGTCCGTGTCCGCCATGGTGCATGGCAAGTTCCTGGTCGCCGGCACCGGCAACGTCACCATGGAAGGTGTTACCGTGGTCCAGGCTTTCGGTTACCCTGACGCTGCCACGACGACCATGGCGGCTGCCGGTATCACTGCCGCCGACTACACCATCGTGACGGCGACCGCTTCGCCGAATACGCCGACGATCGCCGCCACCGGCCAGATCGTGGCGATTCCAAACAGCGCGGCGGGCACGACCAAGGGCGCCACTTGCTACGTCAGCTACACCGCGACGACGGTGGCCACCACGCCGCCAGTGATCTCCGCCGTCACCACCGGCTGCTAAGCCGGCGGTTTCGGGCAATGCCAGTTCCGGCTGGCAGCGCAGATGCAGGCCCGGTCCACCACCGGGCCTGTTTTCGTCAGTGAGCCAGGAAAACGTGATGTCCATCCGTCCCAAGTCACGCAGCACGCAGGAACGCGGCTTTACCTTGGTCGAGCTGGTGCTTGTCATTGTGATCATGGGCATCATGGGCGCCCTCGCCGCCTCGCGCTATTTCGACCGTTCCTCGTTTGATGCTTCTTCGTACACCGAGCAGGTGCGCGCCATGCTGCGCTACGGCCAGAAGGTCGCCATTGCGCAGAACCGGCCCGTGTTTGTGCGCCTGGACGGGACCAGCGTGGCCCTGTGCTTTAGCAGTACCTGTGCCGGCCAGCAGGTGATTGCCCCTTCCGGCAACAACAGCCGCAGCAGCGCCACCGTTGCCGCCTGCGTGTCGAGCACCTGGGCTTGCGAAGCAAAACCGGACGGCGTCACCATGACGGCGGCCAGCACTTTCTATTTCGATCCCCTGGGCGTGCCTTTTGCAGGCACCGACGCGGTGGGGTCGGTGACGTCCACCTTCGCCAAACAGCTCATCACGATCGCCGGCGACGGCAGCAACCGCATCGTGACGGTGGAAGCGGAGACCGGCCATGTCCACTAGTTCTCCTGGCCGCCAGCATGGCATCAGCTTCCTCGAACTGATCCTGTTCATGGTCATCATCGGGGTCGGCCTGGTGGCCATCCTGAGCGCCATGAACGTCACCACCAGGACCAGTTCCGACCCGCTGCGGCGCAAGCAGGCGCTGATGATCGCCGAAAGCCTGATGGAAGAAGTCCAGCTGGCGCGCTTTACCTATTGCGACGGCAGCGATCCGGATGTGGAAACCGCGGCCAATGTTGCCGGCTGCACCATTCCGGATGGTTTCGGTCCCGAGCCGGGCAATACCCGGCCTTTCGACAATGTGAACGACTACGTCAACGTGGCCGGCACGCCCGACACGGACGCCTTCAACAATGGCGCCGGCGCCCTGGCGGACGTGTCCGGCACTGCGCTGCCGGTCGCCGGCTATACGGCCACGTTGACCATACGCCAGGACACGCTGAACGGCTTCACCGGCGCGGACGTGCTGCGCATTACCATCGCCGTTACCTACGGCGGCGTCGACGAAATCATCACGCTGGACGGCTACCGCCTGCGTTACGCCCCGAATGCCTCGCCATGAAGACCCGGGCCCACAGCGCGCGCGGCTTCACCCTGGTCGAAGTGATCATCGTGATGGTCATTACCGGCATCATCGGCGGCATCATCGCGATCTTCATCCGCGTGCCGGTCCAGAACTATGTCGACACGGCAGGTCGCGCCGAGCTGAGCGATATCGCCGACACCGCGGTGCGCCGCATGACGCGCGAACTGCGCCTGGCCGTGCCCAATTCGATCCGCCTGAACGCGACGCCCCAGACCATCGAATTCGTGCCCACCAAGACCGGTGGCCGCTATCTCGCGTCGGAAGACGGCGCGCCGGCGGCCAATCCCTACCTGAGCTTCACCAGCACGGCCAGCCTCGCCTTCACGGTGGTCGGCGCCATGCCCACCGGCCGCCAGGCGATCATCGCCAACGACAATATTGTCGTGTTCAACGAAGGTTCGGGCTCGGCCGATGTATGGGCCGCCGTGGGCAACCGCGCCGTGGTCCAGTCGGTCCTGGGCAATGTGGTCACGCTGGCCAGCAATCCCTACGCCATTCCGAACCCGCCCATACCGCATCCGCTGCACCGCTTCCTGGTGACCAACGGCCCGGTACGGTATGTCTGTTCCGGCAACAAGCTGCTGCGCTTCGAACGCTATCCCTTCGCCACGGCGGTCAACGCCACCCCGCCCACGACCCCGGCCGTGCTGGCCAGTAATGTGAGCAGCTGTACGTTCGCGTACACCGCGTCGGAAAACAATACACGCTCCGGCCTGGTGACCCTGACGCTGGTACTGCAGCGCACCAGCGCCACCGGCCCCGAAACGGTCACGCTGCTTCAGCAGGTTCACGTGGACAACACGCCATGAAAACCATACGGACCCGCATGCAGGGCGCCAGCCTGATTACCGCCATCTTCCTGCTGGTGGTGCTGGCCGGACTGGGCGTGGCCATGGTGACCCTGTCCACCAGCCAGCAGAAAAGTTCGACCATGGATGTGCTGGGCACGCGCGCCTACCTGGCCGCGCGCGCCGGGGCCGAGTGGGGCGTGTACGGGGTATTGCAGGGCGGCGGCGCCTGCGCCACCAGCACTTTCAGCATGCCGGCGGGCGCCGGTACGCTGTCGCCGTTCAACGTAACGGTCGCGTGCGCCACCGTGACGCAGTTCGGCATCGTGCGCCGCCAGGTGACGGCGACGGCTTGCAACCAGGCCGGCGGATGCGGCAATGCCAGCAACAATCCCGACTATGTGCAACGTGTCGTGACGGTGGAGTTTTAAGATGAGAATACGCTTTGCCGCCTGGCTGCTGCTGATCCTGTGCCTCGCCTGCGGCGGCGCCCGCGCCGACACGCCGATCGCGCTGTTCAAGAGCTTTGCCGGCAACGTGAATTTCGTAGGCACCCAAAAAACCATGCGCACGGCGTCGAACACCGTCAACGCCTGTTCGGTTGCCACGGCGGCCACCACGCTGACGGCGGCGCTGTCCGGCATTCCCGCCAGCGCGACCATTGTCAGCGCGCATTTGTACTGGGCCGGTTCCAACACCGTGGGCGACTATACCGTCACCTTCGAAGGCGCATCGGTGACGGCGCCAGCGGGACGCCAGTTCTCCTCGAACACCGACGGCGACAGCTTCTATTTTTCCGGCGCCGCCGACGTGACGGCCCAGGTCATCGCCAAGCGTAACGGCAACTATTCGTTTTCCGGGCTGACCATCAACAGCAGCGCCATCTACTGCGACACCCAGGCAGTGCTGGGCGGATTTTCGCTGGTGGTCATCTTTTCCGATCCGGGCCAGACTTACCGTGTGCTCAATCTGTACGAAGGCTTCCAATACATCCGTACTTTCGGCACCGAGAATTCTCAGGCCGCCCTGAGCCTGAGCAATTTCCAGATCCCGAATCCGATCGGCGCGGCCACCGGGCGCGTGGGCCACATTACCTGGGAAGGCGACACCTCGCTGTCCGGGGGCGGAGAAGAACTGCGCTTTAACGGCACCGAAATTGTCGACGGCAACAACCCCACGGGCAACCAGTTCAATTCCTACAGCAACATCAACGCCGACGCGGCATCCTACGGCATCGACTTCGACGCCTATACGATCGCCAGCCCCATCATCGGCTCGGGCCAGACGGCGGCGACTACCACCTTCAAATCCGGCCAGGACCTGGTGTTGCTGAGCGCGGAGATCATCGCGGTGCCGAACGTGCCGGTGGCCGATTTGCAACTGGCCATGGTGCGCGCCGGCACGCCGGACCGCGGCGCCAGCGTCAGCTTCACCTCGACCGCCACCAACCTGGGACCGACCACCGACACCGGGCCCATCCGGATCCAGACCACCTTTGCGACCGGCCTCACCTATGTGTCCGGCACGGGCACCGGCTGGACCTGTTCGGCAGCCGGCCAGGTGGTGAGCTGTACCAATCCGGCATCGCTGGCCATGGGCGCGTCGCTGCCGACCGTGGTGCTGAACGCGACCATCGACAGCAATGCGCCGAATGTCATGTCCACCACCGCGGTACTGTCGGGTGGGCTGTACGACAACGTGGCAGCGAATAATTCCGTGGAAGACAAGATCTCGCTGCAGTCGGATTTGCAGATCTCCATGACGCTGCTCGATTCGCCGCTGACCCTGGGACAGCAGAACGCTTTCCTGGTGACGGTGAAGAATAACGGACCGGTCGCCGAACTCGGCCCGGTCCAGGTGACCAGCACGCTGCCGGCGAGTTTGCGTTTCCTGTCTGGCAGCGGAACGAACTGGTCCTGTTCGGCGGCCGGCCAGCTGATGACCTGCGCGTACACTGGCCAACTCGCCAACGGCGTCACCGCGCCTTTGCTGACAGTCAATTTTACGGTCCAGGGCTATGCCGCCACGGTCGCCGCCACGCTGGACGTCGACGGACCGGGCGCGGATTCGAATACCAGCAACGACAGCGCGACCCTGTCCATGTCCATGACCGTGCCGCGCTGGGTATTCACCGACGTCGAGTGCACCCATAACCGCGCACTGCTGCTGGCCACCCAGCCATGCAAGATCCTGAGCTGGGGTACCCAGACCGGTGGCACGACCGTGCCGCTCTGGCTCACCAACCTCAATACGTCGGGTGTGCCCACCAGGTTAAGTGGCAGCAACGACACGATACTATCGATGTCCTTCGCCCTGACTTGCCACAATCCGGTCAATTCCGGGGGGACGTTCGCCACGTTTGCCGGCATTACGTTCAAGGCTTGCAAGGCGAACGGCGCCGATCCCGTCTTCACGACGGCGACCGACTGGTCCGCGCTCAGCCTGACCTTTTTTAGAGATTCACCGAGCAGCGGGCCGTACAACTTTACCTACGAAGACGTCGGCCGTATTGAATTGTTCACGAAGGAAACCAGCACTTCGGCCAACCGGGGATCGAGCGGGCAATTCATTTTCAAGCCGCTCAAGCTGGTCCTGTCGACGACGGGCAATGGCTATGCAACGGGCTTGAACCACTTGAGCCCGGTGTTCGCGCGCGCCGGCGCATTTTTCCCGCTGACCGTCACGGCGTACACCAGGAACACGCCGTCGGCCAAGAATTTCGGCCGGGAGATAACGCCGGAAACGATTGCCATCACGGCGAGCGCCGCGACCGATACGGCGACGTCGGCGCCGTTTACGGACATGGTCAATGTGCCGGCCGTGAGTGGCAGCTTTGGCACGTTCAGTACCAATAACGGCGCGGCCACCGGCGCGGCGTTCAGCTGGAACGAGGCCGGCATCCCCAACTTGACGGCGTCTCTGGCCGATGCCGACTATCTCGGCAGCGGTCCCGTGGATGGCGACCCGCTGACCGTGGGCCGTTTCGTGCCGAATCATTTCACGACCGTGGTCACGCTGGGCATGGCGTGCACGACGACGCAGAACATGGCCAGTCCCTGCAACGGGCGCGGCATGCACTATTCCGCCCAGCCGATTGTCACGACCGTCAGTGCGCATGCGGCGGCCGGCACGGTATTGCGCAATTTCCAGGGCAAGTTTGCCCGTGCCGTGACCCTGAGTCCGAGCGCCAGTTCGGGCGGGGCGGTGCTGGCCGCCGGTTCCGGGACCCTGAACAATACGGCGCTGGCCGCCACGCTGTTCTCCGAGGGCGTGGCGTCGGCCACGCCAAGCTACACGCTGCCGTTGCGCTACCTGAACGATGGCGTCAACGGCGGCTTCAGCGCGCCGCTCGACGTCTTCCTGCGCGCCGACCAGGTGGAAAATCCGACCAGCCAGAATGTCAGCTCGCTGCGTTTTCCGGCCGCGTCGTCGGTCGAAGGGGGCACGCGGATCCTGGTGGGGCGCATGCATGTGCCGCACGGTTACGGCTCGGAACTGCTGGCGCGCCAGGTGGAGGTCAGGGCGCAATACTGGAACGGCAGCGGATGGGAGAACAGCGTCACGGACAGCGTCACCTCGAGCGTCTTCACGGCGCTCTTCAACCCCTGCGAAGGCGCGCTGATACAGGCGGGCACGAGTTGCAAATCCATCCTCGACGACGACATCGTGGCGCCGCTCGTGGCCACCCTGGTCAACGGCAGCGCGGTCTACCGTTTCCGTTCCAGCGGCCCGGGCAATATCGGCGTGGCCAATGTCAGGATGAATGGACCGGCCTGGCTGCCGAGTTCGACCGGCCGCTGGCGTTACGGGATCTACAAACCCACCCCCGTGATCTACATACGGGAGGTGTTTTGAACGATTTAGTTTCCGTGTGGAATTTGTATGCGGTGGAAATCCCACGCTTTCCGTTGCTTTAAACAAATTTCGTCGAATAAAGCATCGAAACTTGAATATAATCAAGGCGCTACGGCGTGATCTTCACGTCTTGCTATTCATATAGATTGTGGGTATGGGATTTTTCTCTAAACCAAAAAAGACCGATGGCTGGCTGGCATTCGCGCTCCATGGCGATGGCATCAGTGCGGCCCATGTGCAGCGTGCCGCGGGGGGCAAGCCCCAGGTCCGGCTGGCCCAGTTTTTCTCGACCGACAAGCGGCCCCTGGCCGAAGTGCTGGAAAAGATCGGCAAGGAGTTGCACGCCAACAGTGTCAACTGTTCCACCTTGCTCGGCGGCCGGGAATACAACCTGATGTCGGTCGAAGCGCCTGCCGTGGACGCGAGCGAGATGCGCACGGCCGTGCGCTGGCGCCTGAAGGACATGCTCGATTTTCCGGTCGACAAAGCGACCATCGATATCCTCGATATCCCGGTCGACAAGGCCATGCAGGCGCGCGGCAGCACCATCTTTGCCGTGGCCGCCAACAACAAGACCATCGAAGAGCGCCAGCACCTGTTCGGCGACGCCGCCATCCACATGCGCGTGATCGACATTCCCGAAATGGCCCAGCGAAATATCTCGGCCTTGCTGGAGCCCGATGGCCGCGGCCTGGCCATGCTGTCCTTCAATGCCGACGGCGGCTTGCTGACCGTCACCTACAAGGGCGAGCTCTACCTGTCGCGCCGCATCGATGTGGCCATGGAATTGCTGGCCGACCCGGACCTCGAGCGCCGCCACGCCCAGTTCGACAAGATCACGCTCGAACTGCAGCGCTCCCTCGACCACTTCGACCGCCAGTTCAATTTCATCAATGTGTCCAAGCTGGTGCTCACGCCGAGCGGCGCGGTCGGCCTCGATGAATACCTGTCGAGCAATCTGTACACGCCGGTCGACACCATGGACCTGGCGACCGTGCTCGACTTCACGCAGGTGCCGGAACTGGCCGACGTGGCCACGCAGCAGCGCTTTTTCATGACCCTGGGCGCTGCCCTGCGGCAAGAAGGGGCGAGCGCATGAGCCAGCAAATCAATCTGTTCAATCCGGATTTCCTGAAGCAGAAGAAAGTCTTCACGGCCGCCACCATGGCGCGCGCCCTGGTTTTGCTGCTGATCGGTTCGCTGGCCCTGGTGATGTACGGCCGCCAGCGCGTCAGTACCCTGGAAGCGGAGGCAGCGAACGGCGCCAGGCAGCTGGCCATCAAGAAAGCACGCCAGGCCACCGTCCTGGTCGAATTCGCGCCGCGCAAGAAGGACCCCAAGGTCGACGCCGACCTGGCCCTTGCCGAGGCCGAAAAGAAAAGTTTTGACGACGTCATGCAGATTCTCGATGGCGGCGAGCTGGGCAACACACAGGGCTATTCGCAATACTTCAAGGCGCTGGCGCGCCAGGTCAATGGCGATCTGTGGCTGACCGGTGTCACCATCCATGGCGCCGGCAACCAGATCGGCCTGCGCGGGCGCGCCATGGAACCGAGCCTGGTACCGGCCTACATCAGCCGCCTGACGCGCGAGAGTTCCATGCGCGGCAAGGGGTTCGGGGCGCTGCAGATCAGCCGCGCCACGCGCACGACGGAAGGCAGTACCAGCGTCGAGCTGGCGCCGTTCATCGATTTCAGCCTGCAGGCCGTGCCTGAAAAGGCAGTCCAGGTTGCGGAGGCCGGCAAGTGAAGGCGCGCCTGATCAAGCTGGGCGAACAGATCGACGCCAAGAGCGTGCGCGAGCGCGCCCTGATGTTTGCCGCGGCGGCCGCCTTCATCGTGTTCCTGGTATTTTCAACGCTGCTTAATCCCCTTGTGGCCCGGCAGAAAGCGTTGCGCGCGGAAATCAGCCAGCAGCAAAACAATATGAGCGGCATCGACGCCGAAATTACCGCCACCGTGCTGGCGCACCAGCGCGATCCGGACGTCCAGGCCAGGGCCCGGCTCGCTGCCGTCAAGGGCGATACCGCCGTGCTCAATGCCAGGCTGCGCGGCATGCAGGCCGGGCTGGTGCCGCCCGAGCGCATCGCCCCCATGCTCGAAACCATCCTGCGCAGCAACGGCCGCCTGCGGCTGCTGGGCTTGAAGAGCATTGCCGTCAGTCCGCTGGTGGCCAGGCCCGACAACGTGGCCCTGAATGCGCCCGTCGTGCCCGCCGCCAGCGCCATCTACCGGCATGGCGTCGAACTGACCGTCTTCGGCAATTACCTGGACATGGTTGCATACATGAACGCCCTCGAATCCATGCCGACCCAGCTGTTCTGGGGCAAGGCCAACCTGGAAGTGCAGGAGTATCCCAACGCACGCCTGACGCTGACGCTGTACACGCTCAGCCTCGACGAGAAATGGATGACATTGTGAACCTGCACCTGATCGCCGGCGCCGCGGCCCTGGCCGCTGCCGCCCAGGGTTTGCCCGATCCCACGCGGCCACCGGCCAGCGTGCTGTCGCCCGCCGTGGCCGGCAGCGTCGATGCGGCGCCGCAATCGTCGGGGCCGCACCTGCAATCGGTGCTGATCGCGCGCCACCCGGGCGGACGCCACGTGGCGGTGATCGATGGCCAGACAGTGTTGCTGGGAGAGAAATACAAGGGTGCGCTGCTGACCCGGATGACGGACACCGAAGTGGTGCTCGTCAACGGCAAGTCGCGCCAGGTGTTGAAACTGTATCCAACGGCGACGCCGACAAAATGATAAAAACCGGTAAAAGCATGCATAAATTCATAGCGATGGCAGTGGGTCTGGCGAGCCTGGTCGCGTGCGACAGTACGCCCAAACGCGACACTTACGATGCCATCAGCGCCCAGGTGGCCGGCGCTGCCGCCCGGCCCGCGCCGGTCGCGGTCGACGAAGCCGTATCGCAGGCCTTGCTGCCGCCAGTGTTGTCGCTGTCGAACCAGCTGCCCAAGGCGCGCCAGGTGCTGGAAGAACGCTTCAATGTGGCCTTCAGCAATGTGCCCGCCCACCAGTTTTTCAATTCCATCGTGGCCGGCACGCGCTACAACATGCTGGTCCACCCTGACGTGGCGGGCAATATCACTGCCAATCTCAAGGATGTGACCCTGGTCGAGGCGCTCGACGCCGTGCGCGACATGTACGGCTACGATTACCGCATCGACGGCACCCGCATCGCCATCCGTCCGCTGACCATGCAAACGCGCATGTTCCAGGTCAATTACCTGGTCGGCAAACGCAAAGGGCAATCGAACCTGCGCGTGACGTCGACCTCGGTCTCGAGCGTTGGCACCAGCAACAGCGGGGGGAGCAATAACCAGAATGGCCAGAACAACAATAACCAGAACAATAACAACCAGAACAATCCCGGCCAGCCGGGCCAGAACACCCAGCTGCATATCGACAGCGCGAACGTGAATACCACGTCCGACAGCGATTTCTGGGTGGAGCTCAAGGCGTCGATCGACGCCATCGTCGGCCCGTCGGAAAAAGGCGGGCGCAGCGTGGTGGTCAGCCCGCAGTCCGGCGTGCTGGTGATCCGCGCCATGCCCGAGGAACTGCGCAATGTCGACCTGTTCCTGAAGGCCACCCAGCTGTCGGTCGACCGCCAGGTGATCCTGGAAGCGAAGATCCTGGAAGTGGAATTGAACGACAGCTTCCAGTCGGGCATCAACTGGGCTGCGTTTTCCAAGTTCAACAGCACCAACCGCGTATCGGCCGGCTTCCTGCAGCCGGGCACCACGCTGTCGCCGCTGCCGGTCGCGGGCGCCGCGCAGCCCATCCTCAGCGACGGCACGCTGTCCGCCCGGGCCGGTTTCCTGCTGTCGAACGCCGCCAGCGCGGCCGGCTCCATGTTCGGCCTGGCTTTCCAGACCAGCAATTTTGCCGCCCTGATTTCCTTCCTCGAATCGCAAGGCACGGTGCACGTGCTGTCGAGCCCGCGCATTGCCACCCTGAACAACCAGAAGGCCGTGCTCAAGATCGGCACCGACGAGTTTTACGTGACCGGCGTGCAGACCACCACCAACACCAGCACCACCGGCAATACGGTCAGCCCGAGCGTGACGCTGACCCCATTCTTTTCCGGTGTGGTGCTGGACGTGACCCCTCAGATTGACGACAAGGGCAATATCCTGCTGCATGTGCACCCTTCGGTCAGCCAGGTCACCACCATCAACAAGTCCATCAACCTGGGCGCTGCCGGCAATATGAGCCTGCCGCTGGCGGCCTCGTCCACGTCCGAGATCGACAGCATGGTGCGCGGCCAGGACGGGCGCGTGGTGGCGATCGGCGGCCTGATGCGCCAGTCCTCGACCGCCGACGGCTCGCAAGTGCCGGGCGCCGGCAATGTGCCTGTGCTGGGCAAGCTGTTCCGCAACAAATCGAACGTCAACCAGAAGCGCGAACTGGTGGTGTTGATCAAGCCCACCATTGTCGAAGGCGCCAGCAGCTGGAACCAGGACTTGCTCGACGCCAGCCGCCGCATCGAGCAACTCGATCCGCGCGCCGCGGAGAAGAAATAATCATGTACACCGCGCATTTCGGGCTCAGGGAAGTGCCGTTCGGCATTACGCCGGACACCAGCTTCTTTTTTACCAGCCCGCATTCGCAGGAAGCGCTGAACACGCTGCTCGTTGCCGCGCGCACCGGCGAAGGCTTCATCAAGATCACGGGCGAAGTCGGCACCGGCAAGACGCTGCTGTGCCGCAAGTTCATGGCAACCCTGGGCGACGAGTTCGTCACCGCCTACATTCCGAATCCCTACCTGGAACCGCGCACCCTGATGCTGGCCCTGGCCGACGAACTGGCACTGGCGCTGGAGAAGGATGTCGACCAGCACCATTTGCTCAAGGCGATCACTTTGCGCCTGCTGGACCTGGCCGCCAAGGGCAAGCGCGTGCTGCTGTGCCTGGACGAAGCGCAGGCGATCCCGGTGGAAAGCCTGGAAGCCCTGCGCCTGCTGACCAACCTGGAAACGGAGAAGCGCAAGCTGCTGCAGATCGTGCTGTTCGGCCAGCCGGAACTGAACCGCAAACTGGAACTCGATGTGATTCGCCAGCTCGCGCAGCGCATCACCTTTCATTACCATCTTGGTCCGCTTACGCGCGACGACCTGGAGTATTACCTGGCGCACCGTCTGCGCATTGCCGGCTTTACCGGCGCGCGCCTGTTCAGCCGCGCCGCCATTTCCAGGCTGTATGCGGCCAGCGGCGGGATTCCCCGCCTGGTCAATATCCTGGCGCACAAGTCGCTCATGCTCAGCTACGGGCAGGGCAAGCAGCAGGTCAGTGCGCGCCATATGCGGGACGCCGCCAAAGACACAGTATCGATCAAGCGCCGCACCTGGCCCTGGCTTGGCGCGGCAGCGCTGCTGCTGGCGGCCGGCGCGGGCATTACCTGGGCATTAAGCACATGAGCCTCATCAACAAGATGCTGCAAGACCTCGATGCGCGCGGCTCGCACGGCGGCGGGCATGCCGAAGCGGACATCAAATCGGTCGTGCGCCCGGAACCGCGCGTCAGGACGCCGGTGCTCGCCGCCGCACTGGGGGCCGCCATCCTGCTGGCCTTCGCTGCCGTGTACGGTTGGCGTTACCTGACGCGGCCGGCGCCGGCGCCGGTGCTGCCGCCCGTGGTCGTCGTGCCGAAGCTTGTGCAGCCCGCGCCCATTGTCGTTCCCGCGCCGGTGGCGGTTGCGGCGCCGGCGACGGAGCCCGAGGCGGATCCCGCGATCGTGCCGGAACCGGTCAAGGCCGTCGCCAAAGCACCGCGCGTGCCCGCGATGGTGAAGCCGAAGGCGGTGGCTATCGTTGCGGCGCCGGTCCCGGCGGGCAAGCAGGCGAGCGCGCCGCAAGCGGCGGAAGGCCAGTACCGCGCGGCCATCGGCCAGTTGCAGGGCGGGCGCGTCAACGAGGCGATCGACACACTGGAGCGCGCGCTGAAAGCCGATCCCCGCCACGAAGCGGCGCGCCAGACCCTGGTAGGCTTGCTGATCGAGGCAGGGCGGCCGGACGAGGCGATGAGCTTGCTGCGCGATGGCCTGGCGCTCGATCTCCGCCAGCCGTCGCTGGCCATGCTGCTGGCGCGGATGCAGATCGAACGTGGCGCGTCCGGCGTGGAGACGCTGACGAAGTCCTTGCCGGGGGCCACCGGCAATGCCGATTATCACGCCTTGCTGGCCGGCGCCTTGCAGCGCGACTCGCGGCATGCCGAAGCTGCCGAACAGTACATGGCCGCGCTGCGCAAGGCGCCGCAGAACGGCGTCTGGCTGATGGGACTGGGGATTTCGCTGCAGGCGGAAAAGCGCGACGGAGAAGCCGTGGAAGCGTTCGAACGGGCCGTCCAGTCGGGCGGCCTGAATGCTCAGCTGCTCAGTTTCGTGGAACGCAAGCTGCAGCAGCTGAGGAAATAGGCGGCCTGATCGTCATTGTGACTTCCGTTTGGAAGCCGCCTCAAGTTCGGCGGGAATGTGATCGAAGAAGACCGCGCCACAACTGAAGAATTGAACCAAACTGGTTTCCCCGAGTGTGAGCGTGATGTCGGCGAAAGCATCGGGCCTGCTGTTGTCGCAAGGCACGCGCATACGATAGGTGCCGCTTTGCATCGTCATGAGCTTTCCGCGTTGCTGGATCGCCCGTCCCAGGTCACGCGACGTCTGGATGCGTTCAAAAAAGTCCGGCTTCACGTTTGTCGGAAGCGCCGGGGCAACCATGACTTCGGCTGACATGGCGCTCGCCATAAGGATGGACATGCCAATAGCCAGCAGGCTGAGTCGTGCATTCATTCTTTACCTGTTGGAGAATTGGTGTGAACAGGAGAGGGCCGCCACGCATGGGCGGCCCTGGCAGGACGGGATTACAGCGGCTTGCGGCGGCGGGTTGCCAGCAGGGCCGCGATGCCGAAGCCGAACAAGGCCAGGGATGCCGGTTCAGGAATCCCGACTTCACGGGCCGTGCCCTGGACGCCGACGGTAAAGCCGTTCCAGTATTCGTTCGACGTGCTCAGCCATGTAACCGAATTGAAGGCGCCGCGGAATTGCAAGGCGCCATGCGGTTCGCCGCCGGTGCTGTTCAGGCGGTACTGGAATACGCCGCCGCCCATGTCGACCACGACCTTGGTCGCGCCGCCGCAACCCCAGTAGCCGCAGGCATTGCCATCCACGCCGCCCAGGCTGAGCAAGTCGAAATCGCGGTCGAAGGCGTAGCCGTTGCCGTTCAGGCTGGCAAAGGCAAACACCGGATTGGCGATGGCTTCGGAAAACGTCAGGGTCTGGGTGCCCAGGTAGCGCAGCGCGATGATGTCGGTGCCGGTGGGACGGTTATCGACCGCCGTGCTGGTGTATGGGGAAGTCGGGCCGCTGCCGCCGGTCCAGTAATCGATGCCGCCGGACGTCTGGTAGAAGCCGACGCCGATCGGGTTGGTATAGGTGACACCGATGGTTGCGGTGTTGGTCGTGATGGTGCCATTGCCCTGGAAGCCGGACTGGGCGGTATTGTCACCGGTCCAGTCAGTCCAGAAGATGGGCGCTGCGCTGGCGCTGGCGCCAACCATGGCCAGGACTACCGTTGCAAGGATTTTTTTCACCAGCTTGTTCGTCATTTTTTGCTCTCCTGATAACGCTATTGTCTGCGCCGCATTATGTGCCGGGCGTCAATACAAACGTTAAGCAAGGAGTATGCCGCTGTAAATACTTCCGAAAAATCAAAGGCTTGAAAACGGCATCGGCCGTTCAACAGGAAGAGTGTAAAAACTCCCGACACCTCACAGGCTGGCGCGTTCGCCCCAGACCTGTTTCATGGTGAAGCGCAGCCTGGCATGGTCTTCGTGCAAGGCTTCGCCGATGGCAAAGCCGTCGTCCTGCGTCGAGTGCTCTTGTGCCATTTGCAGACCGTCGCTGCTGCGCAAGGCATGTACGGTCTGGATGCCCTGGGCATCCTGGCGCCGCGTGACCACGCCGGTGTCGCCATTTTGCAGGCGCACCAGCGTGCCGGGCGGATAGCCGCCAAGCTCCTTGCGGAAATGCGCCAGCACGGCCGGGTCGATCGGCATTTCGGTTTCGCCGCACAGTTTTTCCAGCGCCACCGGCGGCAGCAGGGAGCGCCGGTAGTTGCGCGCGGAGACGAAGGCGCAATAGCGGTCCGCCAGTCCGATCAGCTTGGCGTTCTGAGAAATTTCATTGCCCAGCCGGCCTTGGGGGTAGCCGGAACCGTCATCGTTTTCATGGTGCAGCAGTACCAGGGTGAGCCATTCTTCATCGTTGACGCCCGCCCAGCGCAGCAGTTCGACGCTGTCCGACGGATGGCGCCGCAGGCGCGCGCGTTCTTCGCTGGTGAGCGGATTGTCGCGGCCCTGGTAATCCTCGGCCGAGCGCACCATGCCCACGTTCATGGTCAGGGCGGCGGCCGTGATGATGGTGATCTCGTCGATCGACTTGCCCATGGCGCGCGCGATCAGGCTCGCAATGATGGCCGATTCGGTGCAGTGGCGGACCGTGTAGGGGCCGGTAATCTGGTTCAGCAGGATGGCGCCCAGAACGATGTCTTCATTGCCGTCCACCAGTTCGATCAGAGAACGCGCCAGGGCGCGCAATTCGGTGTCGGCGCTGCTCTGGTCGCGCAGTTCGAGCAAGCTGTGTTCAAGGCGGCGGTTGGTCTGGTTCAGGCTTTGCAGCACCGACGTGGCCGCACCTGTCCCGGCCGGGATTTGCCCGGCCGGCATGTCCCGCACGGGGCTGCTGGTGATTGCCATGATGTCTCGTCCGACTCTTATCGATTACAACCTGGCCAGGCGTTCGAGCGCGAGGCGCAAGGTCTCATCTTTTTTAGCAAAGCAAAATCGCACTATCCCGGACTCGCGGCCCGCGCTGTAGAAAGCGGAAACCGGGATCGCCGCGACCTTGATCTCGGTCGTCAGCCACTGTGCGAACTCCGACTCCAGTATAGAGGAAATTGCATCGTATTTGACGCATTGAAAGTAAGTACCGTCGGCTGGCAACAACGTAAAGCGCGAACCTTGCAAACCGTCGCGGAACAGGTCGCGCTTGCGCTGGTAAAACGCGGGCAACGCAAGGTAGGGCGCCGGGTCGGCCATATGGCTGGCGATGCCGTGCTGCATGGGTGTGTTGACCGAAAATACATTGTACTGGTGGACCTTGCGGAACTCGGCCATCAGGGCGGCCGGGGCCGCCACATAGCCCACTTTCCAGCCGGTGACGTGGTAAGTCTTGCCGAAGCTCGACACCACGAAGGCGCGCTCGGCCAGTTCCGGATAGCGGCACACCGATTCGTGGCGCTGGCCGTCGTACACCATGTGTTCATAGACTTCGTCGGACAGGATCAGGATATTGGTGCCGCGCACGATGTCGGCCAGGGCGCGCATGTCGGCAGCCCGCAGCACCGAGCCGGTGGGGTTGTGCGGCGAATTGATGATGATAAGGCGCGTGCGCGGCGTGACGGCGGCGGCAATCCGGTCCCAGGGCACGCTGTAGCCGGCTTCGCCCAGCGTCATCTGCACCAGCACCGGCACCCCGCCGGCCAGCGCGATGGCGGGCAGGTAGCTGTCGTAGGCCGGTTCGATGACGATGACTTCGTCGCCCGCGTGCACGCAGCACAGGATGGCCGTGGTCAGGGCCTGGGTGGCGCCGGCCGTGACGGTGATTTCCGTGGCGGCGTGGTAGCGGGCACCGTAGATGGCGTCGATCTTGGCGGCGATGGCGTCGCGCAAGGGCGGCGCGCCGGTCATCATGGGGTACTGGTTGTGGCCGGCGCGCATGGCGTCGCCGACCATGCCCAGCAGCTTCGGTTCGCAGGCGAAATCGGGGAAGCCCTGGCCCAGGTTGACCGCGCCATGTTCGGCGGCCAGGGCCGACATCAGGGAAAACACGGTGGTGCCGACGGCGGGCAATTTGGTCTGGAGAATGGGCGTGGTCATGAAGCGTTCGGAAGATTGCAAGAACGTCCATTCTAGCCCAGCTTCGTCAGTCGAGTTTGAGCCAGGCCTCGGGCACCATGATACGGAACAGTCCGGCTTGCGCCGTCTTGCGCGCCAGCTTGAGCAGCGCCTTGTCCTTGGTCACCAGAATCCCGGCGCCGGCGTCGCGCGCCACCTCCAGGAATTTCTGGTCATCCTTGTCGCTGCAGACCGGCAGGCGCACCAGACTTGGCGCCGGCGCCACCACCTTGACCAGGGAATCGAACCGCGCGGCCGCCAGAGGGCGGCTCGCTTCATCGAGGGGCAGGTGGGTGTAGTGGAGCACGACCAGGTATTCGTCGCGGCAATCGGCGCGCGTGACCGCTTCCACCTCGCCGGATTCTATCGCGGCCAGCAATTTGTCCCAGCGCGGGTCGTGAAAGACGAACAGGTCGAGGCAGACATTGGTGTCAAGCACGATGCGTTTGGCTGGAGCGGGTATCATAGTGGTCTGTCTGAATTGATTGCATCTTATGTTGATTGTATTGTCGCCCGCAAAAACGCTCGACCTCGAAACGCCGCCTACCACCAAACTGCACACCACGCCCGATTTCCTGGGCCGCTCCAGCGCGCTGATCGACGTGCTGCGGCGCTACTCGCCCGCCGAAATCGGCAGCTTGATGAGCATCTCCGACGCCCTGGCGCACCTGAACGTGGGACGCTACGCCAGCTGGAGCACCGAGCCGGCCGACGCGCGCCAGGCGATCATGGCCTTCAACGGCGACGTGTATGCCGGCTTCGACGCCCGCACGCTCAAGCCGAAAGAGCTGAACTATGCGCAAGCAAACTTGCGCATCCTGTCCGGCCTATACGGGGTGCTGCGCCCGCTCGACCTGATCCACCCGCACCGCCTGGAAATGGGCACCCGCCTCGATACGCCGCATGGCAAGGACTTGTATGCCTTCTGGGGCGAGACCGTCACCGGCGCCCTGAACGGCGCGATCGCCGCCAATGGCGCCGAAGCGCTGGTCAACCTGGCGTCGGAAGAATATTTCCGCTCGGTCAAGCCGAAGCTGCTGTCGGTGCCGGTGATCACACCGGTATTCGAAGACTGGAAAAACGGGCAGTACAAAATCATTTCCTTCTTCGCCAAGCGCGCCCGCGGCATGATGGCGCGCTACGCGGCGGTGAAGGGCATCACGGACCCGGCCAAACTGAAGCGCTTCAAGGTCGACGGCTATGCCTTCGACAAGAAGGCCTCCAACGACAATACCTGGGTATTCCGCCGCAAGATCGAAGCGTAATTCGGCGGGGGCCAGGCCTGACATCCGGACACGAGCTCAGCCAGAAACAGCTGAGCTCGTGTCCGGATGTCAGGCCTGGCCCCCGCCGAACTCCCGCCGAACTGCCGGAAAAAAACCGGGCAAGCCCGGCTTTTTTCTTATTTGTCGGACTTGGCCCAGAATTTCCACCACGCGTCCGAACCTGCGTTCGGGTTCATGTAGCGGCTGTTCGGGTAGTTCTTGACGAAGATGCGCTGGGTGTCGTCGCGCAAGTCCAACATGTCGAGCTTGTCGTAATTGCGGATCATCAGGAACAGCGCTTCTTCGCGCGCCGGTGCATCCTGGTAATCCTTGACGGCGCCCATGGCGCGGTTCAGAGAGGCCAGGTAGGCGCCACGGCGGTGGTAGTACTTGGCCACGTGCACTTCATAGCTGGCCATGGCGTTGACCAGGTATTTCATGCGGGCGATCGAATCTTCCGCGTACACGCTGTTCGGGAACTTGTCGACCAGCTCCTTGAAGGCCTGGAACGATTCGCGCGTCGCTTTCGGATCGCGTTCGGTCGGGTCCTGGGTGTAGATGGCGCTCATGAAGCCCATCTGGTCGTTGAAGTTGATCAGGCCGCGCAGGTAATACATATAGTCGACCTGCGCATGATTCGGGTGCAGCTTGATGAAGCGCTCGACCGCCGCCAGCGCTTGCGCCTGGTCCTGGGTCTTGTAGTGCGCGTAGGCGATTTCCATCTGCGCCTGCACCGCATAATTGCCGAACGGGTAGTTCGTTTCGAGGCGCTCGAACATCTTGATCGCGGACTCATACTGGCCAGAAGCCATTTCCGCGCGCGCCTCAGCGTATAATTTCGTCACTGGCCAGTTTTTGGTCTCGTCGGCTTTTTCCGGCAACAAGCTGCAAGCTGACAAGCCGAGCAGTACAAACGTAGCAACACCAACTGATAATTTTTTTTGCATAACTTTTTGCAAGAGAGTATTAACCGAGATTCAACGAAGGCTGATTATAGCCGATGGGACTGCTGTGACATTAACTCCAACGCCGAATTCGGCGGATTTACCCTTAGACCCTGATTTCGACGACGAGATCGACGCCGAGTTCGTGCCCAACGATACCGGCATCGACCTGTCTCCGATTACCCTGGAGCTCGATCCCGGCGCTTGCGGCCACCGCCTCGACAAAGTCATCGCCGGCCTGGTCCCGCAATTTTCGCGCAGCCGCTTGCAACTCTGGTTCGACGCCGGCCACGTGCTGGTCGACGGCAAGGCCGCGCGCGGCAAGGATACTGCATATGGCGACGAAACGGTCGTTATCCTGCCACAAAGCGCGCCCGAAGACGAGGCTTACACGCCCGAAGCGATCGCGCTGAACATCGTTTTCGAAGACGAACACATTATTGTGATCAACAAACCGGCCGGCCTGGTGGTCCATCCGGGCGCCGGCAACTGGTCCGGCACGCTGCTCAACGGCTTGCTGCACCATTGCCCGCAACTGGCCGGCGTGCCGCGCGCCGGCATCGTGCACCGCCTGGACAAGGATACCAGCGGCCTGATGGTCATCGGCAAGACGCTGGCCGCCCAGACCGACCTGGTGCGCCAGCTGCAGGCGCGCAGCGTCAAGCGCGAATATTTCGCGCTGGTGTGGGGCACGCCGCAGCTGTCCGGCACCATCGACGCGTCCATGGGGCGCCATCCGAAGGACCGCGTCAAGATGGCCGTGTCGACCAATTTCTCGGCCAAGCCGGCCATCACGCATTACCAGCGCATCGCCACCGGCATGCTGGACCGCCGCCCGGTCAGCCTGGTCCAGTGCCAGCTTGAAACCGGCCGCACCCACCAGATCCGCGTGCACATGCTGTCGATCGGCTACGCGCTGGTGGGCGATTCGGTGTACGGCAAGCAGCACCTGACGCCGGTCTTCCCGCGCCAGGCGCTGCAGGCGCGCCGCCTGGGCCTGGTCCATCCGGCCACCGGCGAGCAATGCGAATGGATCGTGCCCCTGGCCGACGACTTCGCCGAACTGATCGCACGGGCCGGGATCCCCGAGCCCGAACAGGTCTGATGCCCGCAATCACCATTGCCCCCATCGTTCCCGACTGGCCGGACGCGCCGGCCAATATCGGCGCGCTGGCCTCCACCCGGGGCGGCGGCTGCAGCGCCGCGCCGTATGATGACGGCGGCGGCGGCGGCGGCCTGAACCTTGGCCTGCACGTGGGTGACGATCCTGCCGTGGTGCAGCGCAACCGCGACCGCCTGCAGCAATTGCTGCCGGGCCGTCCCGCCTATATTTCGCAAGTCCATGGCATCGCCGTGGTCGACGCGGCGCGGGTCCAGCCCGGCCAGCCGGTGCTGGTGGCCGACGCCAGCATCGCCACCGCGCCCGGCGTGGTCAGCGCGGTCATGACCGCCGACTGCCTGCCCGTGCTGTTTGCCGATGTTAACGGTAGAGTAGTGGGCGCGGCCCATGCAGGATGGCGCGGCCTGGCCGCCGGCGTGCTGCACGAAACGCTGGCAGCCATGCGCGCGGCCGGCGCCGGCGACATCACCGCATGGCTGGGACCGGCGATCGGCCCCGAGCAGTTCGAGGTGGGGCAGGAGGTGCTTGACAGCTTTATCGCCGGTGCGCAGGGTGACGCGGAGCAGGTGAGGGCGGCGTTTGCCGCCTATCCCGGCCGTCCCGGCAAGTATCTGGCCGATATGTTTTCATTGGCGCGCTGTTTCCTCAAGCGCGATGGGGTGGACAACGTGGCCGGCGGCACGCATTGCACGGTGACCGAGGCGGATCGCTTTTATTCGTACCGGCGCGATCATATTACAGGGCGCCAGGCGAGTTTGATCTGGCTCAAGTGACAACCGGCTAGCTGCCCTCACCATCTTTTTTGGCCAGGGCTTCCCGGCGCGCCTTGCGGCGTTTGCCACCGGTCAGGTAGAACAAGATAGACAAAGGAATCACGCAGTAACCGACAAAGGTCATGAACCCGGCGACAATACTCGGTTCGGTCACGGCCATGAGACCGACCACGTAAATCCATGCAACGGCAACGATCCACATACAATTTCCTGAACTGGTAGAAGGTTAAAAAACAATGGACGCAACGATGAAAATGCCCGATCCCCAAGCCCTCGCTTCCGCCTGGATGGCGCAGATTTCCGATCCGGCCGCCTGGCAAGCGATGTTCAAGGCGCCGCAAATGGATGCTGGCGCCATGACGTCGCTGTTCCAGGACACCGGCGCCAAGATCGACCCGTCCACCCTGGAAGCGCTGCGCGACGACTACCTGCAAAAAGCGGGCGTGCTGTGGCAGGACTTCCTCAATTCCAAGACGCCCGAGCTCAAGGACCGCCGCTTTTCCTCCGCGGACTGGCAGGCCAATCCCATGGCTGCGTTCAGTGCAGCATCATACCTGCTAAACGCCGAGTTCCTGACCACCATGGCCGACGCGGTCGAGGCGCCGCCGCGCGAGCGCCAGAAAATCTGTTTCGCGGTTCAGCAAATGGTCGACGCCATGTCGCCGGCCAATTTCCTGGCAACCAATCCGGAAGCCCAGAAAAAACTCATCGAAACCAAGGGCGAAAGCCTGGCCAAGGGTCTGGCCAATATGCTGACGGACATGCAGAAGGGCCGCATTTCGCTGTCCGACGAGTCGGCCTTCGAAGTGGGCCGCAACGTGGCCACCACGCCCGGCCAGGTGGTCTTCGAAAACGAGCTGTTTCAGCTGATCCAGTACACGCCTTCCACGCCAATGGTGCACAAGGTGCCGCTGCTGATGGTGCCGCCGTGTATCAACAAGTTCTACATCCTCGACTTGCAGCCTGAAAATTCGGTGGTGCGCTACGCGGTCGAGCAGGGCAATACCGTGTTCCTGGTGTCGTGGCGCAATCCGGACAAGGCCTTGCAGGGCACCACCTGGGACGACTACATCGAGAACGGCGCCATCAAGGCCATCGAAGTGACCCGCGCCATTTCGGCCTCGGACAAGGTCAACGCCTTCGGTTTCTGCGTGGGCGGCACCATCATGACGACCGCGCTGGCCGTCCTGGCCGCGCGCGGCGAACAGCCTGCCGCCAGCCTGACCCTGCTGACCACCTTGCTCGATTTCGCCGACACCGGCGTGCTGGAAGTGTTCGTCGACGAAGGCCAGGTCGCCATGCGCGAACAAACCCTGGGCGGCGGCGGGATCATGCCGGGCCGCGACCTGGCCACCACCTTCTCGGCCCTGCGTCCCAACGACCTGGTCTGGAACTATGTGCAGTCGAACTACCTGAAGGGCAACGAACCGCCGCCGTTCGACCTGCTGTACTGGAACTCCGACAGCACCAACCTGCCGGGTCCGATGTTCTGCTGGTACCTGCGCAATACCTACCTGGAAAACAGCCTGAAGGAAGCGGGCAAGCTGACCGTGGCCGGCGAGAAGGTCGACCTGGGCGCCATCGCCGCCCCGGTCTTCATCTACGGTTCGCGCGAAGACCATATCGTGCCCTGGAACGCAGCCTACGCTTCCACCGGGATCCTGAATCCGAAAAATCCCAAGGCCAACCGTTTCGTGATGGGCGCCTCCGGGCACATTGCCGGCGTGATCAATCCGGCGTCGAAAAAGAAGCGCAGCTACTGGACCAATGACAGCAAGGCCAAAAAGCCGCTGACAGCCGAGGCCTGGATGGCCGGCGCCACCGAGCATCCGGGCAGCTGGTGGGGTGAATGGGCCGGCTTCCTGGCCCAGCACGGCGGCAAGGATGTCAAGGCGCCAACAAAGGCCGGCAATGCCAAATTCAAGCCGATCGAGCCGGCGCCTGGCCGTTATGTCAAGGTCCGGGCTGACTAGGCAGCTTGCATGCGGGGCAACCGTTGTTGCCCCGTACTTACTTTAGGGTGCGATGCAATAAAAGGTGCGCGCCGTCCAGCAAAGTGGTATTTTTGCGAATATCCATCCTATAATGCAAAAAGTAGGCTTGTCAGGAGCGGACCGAAGTCCGCTTTTTTTTCGTAATCATTCAGAATGCGCTGCGGCGCAATAAGTGGAACTTGAGATGAGTAGTGCAAAAAAGAGTACGGAACGCCTGATCAAGAAGTACCCTAATCGTCGCCTGTACGATACGCAGACAAGCTCGTACATCACGCTCACCGACGTGAAGCAGCTGGTCCTGGACGCGGACGATTTCACGGTCGTGGACGCGAAATCGAATGAAGACCTGACCCGCAGCATCCTCTTGCAAATCATCCTGGAAGAAGAAGCCAACGGCGCGCCCATGTTCTCGAGCACGGTGCTGTCGCAGATCATCCGCTACTATGGCCACGCCATGCAGGGCATGATGGGTTCTTACCTGGAAAAGAATGTCCAGGCTTTCACCGATATCCAGAACAAATTCACCAGCGGCACCACCGGCGCCTTTGAAGGGAAACCCTTCAGCCCGGAGATGTGGACCCAGTTCATGAACGTCCAGGGTCCCATGATGCAGGGGATGATGAACAACTACATCGACCAGAGTAAGAACTTGTTCGTGCAGATGCAGGAACAGATGCAAAGCCAGAGCAAGAGCATTTTTGGCGCCTTTCCCTTCCCGCCGGTAGATAAAAAGTAAATGTTTCATTCGTGGGGCCGACGGTGCAATCGCTTTCCGCTCTACATTAATGACCCCTTGGTGGGGTACAATAGAGGATTCCCCTGCCTCATTGTGCCCTCATCATGTCTGAACTCCGCCGTATCCCCCTTCCTGGTGCCGCCCCTAAAGTCGGCTTCGTTTCGCTCGGTTGCCCCAAGGCGCTGGTCGATTCCGAACAGATCCTGACCCAGCTGCGCGCCGAAGGCTACGATACCGCCAAGTCCTATGACGGCGCCGACCTGGTCATCGTCAACACTTGCGGCTTCATCGACGCCGCGGTGCAGGAGTCGCTCGACGCCATCGGCGAAGCGCTGGCCGAAAACGGCCGCGTCATCGTCACCGGCTGCCTGGGCGCCAAAAAAGACGCCGCCGGCGACGACATCATCATGAAGGTGCACCCGAAGGTGCTGGCCGTGACCGGCCCGCACGCGCTGGCCGAAGTGATGGACTCGGTCCACCTGCACCTGCCGAAGCCGCACGAGCCCTTCTTTGACCTGGTGCCGGCGCAGGGCATCAAGCTCACGCCGAAGCACTATGCCTACCTGAAAATTTCCGAAGGCTGCAACCACCGCTGCAGTTTCTGCATCATCCCGTCGATGCGCGGCGACCTGGTGTCGCGTCCCATCGCCGACCTGATGCTGGAAGCCGAAAACCTGTTCAAGGCCGGCGTGAAGGAATTGCTGGTCATTTCCCAGGACACGTCCGCCTACGGCGTGGACGTCAAGTTCCGCTCCGGTTTCTGGAACGGCCGTCCGGTGAAAACCCATATGACCAACCTGGTCGAAGCGCTGGGCGAGCTGGCCAAGTCCTACGGCGCCTGGGTGCGCCTGCACTATGTGTACCCGTACCCGCACGTCGACCAGATCATTCCGATGATGAGCGGCGGCCACGTGCTGCCTTACCTCGACATTCCGCTGCAGCACGCCCATCCGGACGTCCTCAAGCGCATGAAGCGTCCTGCCAGCGGCGAAAAGAACCTCGACCGCATCCAGGCATGGCGCGCCATGAACCCGGACCTGACGATCCGTTCGACCTTCATCGCCGGTTTCCCGGGCGAGACGGAAGAGGAATTCGAATACCTGCTGGACTTCCTGAAGGAAGCCCAGATCGACCGCCTGGGCTGCTTCGCCTATTCGCCGGTGGAAGGCGCCACCGCCAACCTGCTGGCCAATCCGGTGCCGGCCGAGCTGCGTGAAGAGCGCCGCGCGCGCGTCATGCTGCTGCAGGAAGAAATTTCCGCCAAGCGCCTGCAAGCGAAGGTTGGCAAGACCATCCGCGTCATCATCGACGAAGTGGGCGGCAAGGAAGCCATCGGCCGCTCGTCGGCGGACGCACCGGAAATCGACGGCGTGGTGCATATCAAGCGTTCGCTGGTGCCGGGCAAAAAACTCACCGTGGGCGAATTCGCCGACGTGACGGTGACCGCGGCCGACGCGCACGATCTCTGGGCTTCGGTCGCTTAAGCGTGGCAGCGGTATGATGGCGGTGTCCGCCATCTTGCTGCCACGATCATGAAAAAATCTCCGCAAACAAAACTCATCCACAGTGACTATGCAGCACCGGAAGGCTTCGCCGCCTTCCCGGCGCCGATTCATCACGCCTCGACCGTCCTGTTCGAGGACGTGGCCGCCATGCGCGCGGGCGGATGGAAGGACAAGAGCAGCTATACCTACGGCCTGCACGGCACGCCCACCACCTTCACGCTCGAGGAAAAACTGGCCGGCATCGAGGGTGGAAATCATTGCCTGCTGGCGCCCAGCGGACTGGCGGCCATTGCCATCGTCAACTTCGCATTGCTCAAGACGGGCGACGATGTGCTGCTGCCGGAGAATGTGTACGGGCCCAGCCGCGACCTGGGACGCTGGCTCAGTGCCGACTTCGGCATAACTGCGCGCTACTACGACCCGATGGTCGGGGCGGGCATTGCGGCCCTGATCGAGCCCAACACCCGACTGGTCTGGACCGAGGCCCCGGGTTCGGTGTCGATGGAAGTGCCGGACCTGCCCGCGATCTGCAAGGCGGCGCACGAGAAGGGCGTGCTGGTCGCGCTGGACAATACCTGGTCGGCGGGGCTGGCGTTGCGCGGCTTCGAGCCGGGCGTCGATATCGTCATGCAGGCGCTCACCAAGTACCAGTCGGGCGGATCGGACGTGCTGATGGGCGCGCTGATCACGCGCGAGCGGGCCTTGAACGACCGCCTGTCGCTGGCCCATATGCGGCTGGGCATGGGCGTGAGCGCGGACGATACCTATCTCGTGCTGCGCAGCCTGTCGTCCATGCGCCTGCGTTTCCACGCGCATGACGCCAGCGCGCGCATGGTGGCGCAGTGGCTCAAGGCGCGCCATGAAATCAGCAGGGTCCTGCATCCGGCGTTCGAGGATTGCCCCGGCCACGAGAACTGGAAGCGCGACTTCAGCGGCGCGGCCGGGCTGTTCTCGGTGGTCTTCGATGCCCGCTATACAGAGCAGCAGACCGACCGCTTCGTCGATAGCCTGGAACTGTTCGGCATCGGCTACAGCTGGGGCGGGGCGCATAGCCTGGTGCTGCCTTACCAGATGGCGGCGATGCGCAAGAACTGGGGCGGGCAGGGCACCCTGGTGCGCTTCAATATCGGCCTCGAAGATACGGCGGACCTGATCGCGGATATCCAGCAGGCGCTGTCGAAGCTCTGATTTAAAGTAAGCGTTTAACTTTCTTCCGTTAATCGTTACCTGCACAATACTCACGCGCGTAACCTTGCACCATTTGACATTCCAAAATGGCGGTGCTAGCCTCCAGTTCGGTTAATCGTTTAACCGATCCGACACACGTGAGGAGACATGCTGTGAAAAACAAAAATACCACCCTGATCCTGGCCGGCGCGCTGTTGGCGGCGAGCCTGGGCGTACAAGCCCAGACCGTCCGCTATCTGCAAACCTTCAATGGCCTGCCCACCAATGCGCTTTGGGATAACAATCTCGATAGCGCCAAGCCCACCGCCCACCCTGAAAACATCCTTGTCACCGCCGGCTGCGGCGAAGACAGTTCCAACTGTCTTAAGCAGGTGTATCGTCACTTCGACGGCATCCACAAGCAGCCAGCCTCGAACCCGGTCTTCGCCACCACCGGCGGCGTGGTGAACTGGGCGGCATCGGACGCCGGCCATTCCAACACGGCCACCGACGTCATCCAGGCCAACATCATGGTCTGCGGTTCCAGCGGCGGCACCTGCAGCGCCAGCGCGACGCCGGTGCCGAGCAAGGCTTACACGCTGACCTACAAGGTATTCTTCGAACCGGGCTTCGACTTTGCCAAGGGCGGCAAGCTGCCTGGCCTGGCAGCGAAGGTGTTCGACAGCGGTTGCACCGAAGACGGCAGCGCCAAGCGCTCGGGCAGCAGCTGGAGCGTACGCCTGATGTGGCGCGCCAACGGCCGCGTGGAACTGTATTCCTACGACCAGACGCGTCCTTCGGGCAGCTGCGGCATCAATACCTTGATCGACCACGTGGCGGGCGAGCCGCCCTACGAAGTGCCAGGGCAGATTCCGACGGGCAGCACCAAGTTCCGTTTCATTCCGAACGTCTGGTACACCATCACGCTCGCGGTGAGGGTCAATGACAACAACAGCGTCGTCTACCAGAAAGATGCCAACGGCAATTTCGTGCTGGACGGGGAGGGCGATCCGATTCCCACGAGCGGCAATGGCGCCGAATACCTGAAGATCGACGGTTCGGACGGCAGCTCGCGCACGCTGGTCATCAACAACGTGCCTTTGCGCGACGAGTGCAACGGCACTTGCCCGGGCACCGTGCCCGACACGCCCGCCACCTGGGTCAATGCGCTGTTCTACAGCAGCTTTCACGGCGGGAACGAGACCAAGCGCGTGCAGTGCCTCAACGCCACCGTGCCGTCCTATCCGGGCTTGACCCAGGCGCGTTACGACCAGCTGTGCGCCTCGCAAAAGAATCCGGCGATCTTCCCGACCCTGACCTGGAATCCGATGACCTACACGGCCGCGCGTTTCGATGACTTCAGGATCATCGACGGCTATCCTGGCGCCTCGGATACGCAGGCGCCGACTGCGCCGGCCGGCCTGGCCGCGACCGCCGTGTCGAGTACGCAGATCAACCTGACCTGGAACGCGTCGACCGACAACGTGGGCGTCACCGGCTACCGCGTCTATCGCACCGGCGTGCTGGTCGGCTCGCCCACGGCCACCAGTTTCAGCAATACCGGCCTGACGGCGTCAACGGCCTACAGCTACACCGTGAAGGCCATCGATGCGGCCGGCAACCTGTCGGCGGACAGCAATACCGCCAATGCGACCACGCCCGCCGCGCCAGGCGACACCCAGGCGCCGACGGCGCCGGGCAGCCTGGCCGCCGTGGCGGCGTCGTCCAGCCAGGTCAACCTGAGCTGGACTGCGTCGATTGACAACGTGGGCGTGACGGGCTACCGTGTCTATCGCGGCGCCGTGCTGGTGGGTTCGCCAACGGCGACCAGCTACAGCGACACCGGCCTGACGGCATCGACCTTGTACAGCTACACGGTCAAGGCCATCGATGCGGCGGGCAATTTGTCGGCGGCCAGCAATACGGCGTCGGCCACCACGCAAGCCGGCGGCGGCGGGACGGTGACCCTGTCCGCGTCCGACGATGCCTACACCCGCGACGGCAGCAACGCCGCCAACAACTACGGCAGCGACACGCTGCTGATCGTCAAGACCGACAGCGCCGGCGCCAACCGCCATGCCTACCTGAAGTTCAACCTGGCGTCGCTGGGCACGGTCAGTTCGGCCAAACTGCGCATCTACGGTTCGGCCAGCGCAACGACCACGCTGACGGCTTACCAGGCCATCGATGGCTGGACCAATGCCGGATTGACGTGGAATAACGCGCCGGCATCAGGCGCGGCGGCAGGCAGCGTCGTACTGGGCGCAACGGCCCAGTACTACGAGATCGATGTGACGGCCTATGTGCAGGCGCAGGCGGCAGGCGACGACCTGGCCACCTTCGTGCTGAAGGAAAGCGCCGGCAAATACACGACCTTCAACAGCAGCAATAATGGAGCCAACAAACCCCAGCTGAAAATCAACTAAGGAAACCGCCATCCCCGCCGCGGCGGGGATGGCGCCAGGCTAGGGCATGGCGCGATTGTTGTTCAGGTCGATAAAGCCCCGGATCAGGCGGTACGCCTTCCATACCCAGATGATGCCGAACAGCGGAATCGCCACCACCAGCCCGACCACGGTGACGGCAAAAAACACGCCGATCACCATCCAGGCCAGATACCACCAGAACGAACGGATCATCCAGCTGTGATGGCTGTAGACCAGCGTGCCTTCGCTTTCCGGCTGCTTGACGTAATTGATAATCAGCGGAATGATCGACAAGGTTCCCAGTGAAAAGAAGAAGGTCGCGCCGTGCAGGGCGTACAGGATGCGCGCCGTATTTTTTGCGTCTTCCACCTTGCCATCCAAATTCAGCTCTTGCGCCATGTTTTTCTCCTTTTTAGTAAGACTGTGCCCAGCTGACAATGCTGCCGGCATCCATGGCGCCTGCCTGGCGCGCCACTTCGCGCCCGTTGCGGAACAGCGCCAGGGTGGGAATGCTGCGAATATTGTAGCGGGCCGCGATATCCTGCGCGTTTTCGGTATCGACCTTGAGCAGGCGGAAGCCCGGTTCCAGGCGTTGCGCGGCCTGGTGGTAGGCCGGCGCCATCATCTTGCAGGGACCGCACCAGGCTGCCCAGAAATCGACCAGCACGGGAATGTCGTTGCGTTCGATGTGCTTGGCAAAACGGGCGCTGGTGACGTCGATCGGCTTGGCCATGAACAGCTCGCGCGTGCACTTGCCGCACACCGGCTGGTCGGCCAGGCGTGCCCGGGCGATCCGGTTGACGGCGTCGCAATGCGGACAAACGAGATGGAGTGCGTCGCTCATGGCTGGCGGTCGCGTGCTTCGGCCTGGGGCAGCGTGGCGCGCCACAGGAACAGGCCGGCGATGCTGGCGGCGCCGCACAGCCAGCCGCGCAGGTCGAGCGTGGGTTGGGACAGGAACCACATCATGGCGACCATGCCGCCTATCATCAGCAGCATGCCGGCAAGCGCCAGCCAGGCTTGCCAATTGCCGGCCTTGCCGTGAGAAACAAGGCGGAAGGTGAGTGCGACCTGCTGGTTGAAGTTCATGTGGTGTCCGTGGCTGTCAGTGTATGACAGAGTCTACACCACGCGCATCGGTCAGCGGCGCCGCCCGTGACCGCGGAAATGGCCGCGGCCGCCCCAACCCCAGTGGCGGCCGAACACGAAGCCCAGGCTGAGCGACACCGGCGGATAGTAGTATTCGGCCTGTGGTTCGACATACACCGGCACCGGCTGGTAGACCACCGAGGGCACCGACGAATACTCGATGTTTGGCTTGCCACCCGATTCGGCCGCGACGCGCGCGCCGGTTCCGGGCGCAACCGGCGTCACCGATACCACGCGCCATTGCGAAGGATCGCTGCTGCGCGCCTGGGCGCGGGTGCCATAGTTGGCGGGGCCGGGCGGAGCCACGACGCAGCCGCCGAGTGCGGCAAGCACGACCAGGGTAAGGTATTTTTTCATGGCGATATCCTCCACATTCCGATCCTTCCATGATAGGCATTTTCAGGCCAATGCGATACGCAATTACAGGCTGTTACATTCTCTGTAATGTCGGAAACTTTTAATTCATCTGGCGCACATGTCGATGTACACTCACTAACATTCAGCCACGTTCAGGAAAGCGCCAACATGCCGGACAAAATGCCCATATTGCATCTGGAAGCCGATTTCGACATCGACCAGCTGGGCGACCGCCTGGTATGGCGTTTTGCGCGCAACGACGCGCGTGGCGAGCCCCTGCAGGCGCGCTACGCTGGTTCCATTTACCTGACGCGCCTGGAGGCGCTCGACCTGCGCGTGCGCGCCGGCAGCGCCAGGCCGTTCAAGTCCTTCGATGTGCTGGACTGCTGCCTGATCACCCGGCCCGAGATCCTGCGCTGCGTGCAGGGCGAGCCGGTCGAATTTGCACTGCCGTCGCCCTTCGTATACGCGGCCGGTTCGGCCGTCGCAGGCGCCAGCATCAACCTGGACGCGAACCGGTTCAAGACCGCCAAGACGCTGCAGGAAGACAGCTACTACCTGATGGCGCAAAAGTGGGATGGCGTGCTGATGACGGGCGAAGCGCTGGGCCGTTGGAACATCTCGCTGGTGCTCACGGTGCGCATCAACCACGCCGACGGTTCTGCGTCGGTGCGGGTGTTCGAGTGCGACACCGAAGCGGTGGTCGGCGCCACGCCGCTGCCGGCTTGATTTTCTTCAGAAGCCGGGTTCGAGGCCGAGTACCCGCATGTGCCGGCGCAGCGCTTCGCTCGGTGTTTTCAGGTAGGACGCGCACAGCGTCAGGTCGCCCCGGAATTCGCGCAGCGCCGTACTGATTTCGTCGACCGGTATCATGGCCGCCGGGCGTATCGCTGGATGCG
Source organism: Pseudomonadota bacterium (assembly GCA_040388805.1). Classification (GTDB taxonomy): domain Bacteria; phylum Pseudomonadota; class Gammaproteobacteria; order Burkholderiales; family Burkholderiaceae_D; genus Telluria_A. The sequence continues at coordinate 45,270 of JAZKBE010000091.1, read as the reverse complement.
CTTCAATCAGCTTGTAGAGCGACGGCCGCGAGATGCCCAGGGCCTGGGCCGCGCCGCTGATCTGCCAGCCATGTGACTCCAACGCTTTCAACAGATCGTCGCTCGTCACCTGCGCCAGCTTGCGGCGTGGCGAAGCGGGCGACGCGTCGGCGCGCGCGGCCGGCGCACCGGCCGACGTATTGGGGCGCGGGGTGCGCCCCACATTGACGAATTGGCCCAGCGTCGGATGCTGGCCGGCGCGCAGCGCGATCAGCGTGCGGCGCGCCACGTTGGCCAGCTGGCGCACATTGCCCGGCCAGTCGTAGTGGCAGATGGCGCTGACCAGAGAAGCCGGAAGGCTGGCCAGTTCGGCGGCGCTGATGCCGCATTCCTGCAGCGCATGCAGCAGCAGCATGCCGATATCTTCGCGCCGTTCGCGCAGCGTGGGTACGCGGATCACGAACGCTTCCATGCGCCGCAACAGCGGCTGGTTGAATCCCTTGGCGTCGAGGTCCTGGTCGGTCGCCGCGATCAGGCGCGCGCTCGACATCAGGTCGCGGCTGGCGCCCAGCGGCCGGTAGCGTCCCGTTTCCAGTACCCGCAGCAGCATTGGCTGGACCGAGGCCGGCGTGTCGCCCAATTCATCGAGGAACAGGGTGCCGCCGTCTGCTTCGGCGAACAAGCCTTCGCGCTTGACCTGGGAGCCGGTATAGGCGCCCTTGAGCGCGCCGAACAGGTCGGCCGGGGCCAGCGCTTCATTCAGGGTGGCCATGTTGACGGCCACCAGCGGCTGGTTGGAGCGGCTGCTGCCGGCATGGATGGCGCGCGCGGCGACGTCCTTGCCGGTGCCGGTTTCGCCCAGCAGCAGGACCGCCAGGTCGGTCGCGGCCACCTGGTGGATCAGTTCGCGGGTGGCGATGGCGCCGCTGCTCACGCCCAGGAAGCCGGGGACCGGATTGTCTTTCGGCGCCATATTCATCCAGTGCAGGCAGAGCAGCACCTTGCCGCCCAGGCCCAGCACCACGCCGCGCGCGATATCGGCGCGGTCGAGGCGGATTTTTTCGGAGGCCACGGCGCCATTGATTTCCAGCGGCATGGCGCTGTCGGGCGGCACGATCTCGACCGCGTCGTCGGGCAAATGGACAATGTGGGCGGGCGCGCGCGCAATGGCGCGATGCGCCAGCGCCCGGCTTTCATGGCCGGGACGGACGAACAGGGGCGCGGACCGGCTGAGCGCCAGCCGGCCTTCGGATGCGGGCACGGCGTACTGGTCGCCGATGCGCTGCGGATCAGGATGCCACAGTATCGTCAGCCCGAGAGCAGGGCCGATCCGCGCGTTGTCCTGCGCAAAAAGCTGCGTAGGCAATGAATTTTCCAGGTCGTTCACTAGTCAGCTGACTCCAGGAGGATTGCGATTACGGATTTAACAATTATATAACAATACTACGATCCAGAATTTACACGTAAATTTTTGTTGCTGACGTGGAAGTTGACACTATTTTTCCGCATGGAAACGCAAGTTTCAAGCTGTTTTCGCAGTTATACGCATGGCATGAAATTTGCAAAATAGAAAACACCATCAACTTTATCATCGGAAAGCTGGGCATGGGAGTGATCATCGAAAGTTACGCATTCATCGGCGTTGCCACGCAGGACGGCGGGCCATGCGCGCAGGTATGGCTGCCGCCCGGCTACATCCTGACCGGCGGCGGTGCGTACGAGATGGGTGGCAAGCGCAACAACGTGCTGTGCGCCAGCCATCCGATCCGCAACCGGCACGGCGTGTACAGCGGCTGGACGGTGGCGGCGCTCGACCCGGTGCCGCTGGCCGTCTTCGCTATCGGCGTGAAGGCTTTCGAGGATGGCAAGCCGGTCGAGATCGAGCAGCATGTGTTTTGCGCGACCAGCGCGCTGGTGCCCGAACCTGGCGTGAGCGTCAGGCTGCCGGCCGGATGGACGGGCACGGGCGGCGGGGCGCAGGACAATATGGCAGGTCCCGCGAACGGCAACCTGCTCACGGGAAGCTATCCCTTGCTCGGGCCCGACGGCAAGATATCGGGCTGGAGCGCGTCGGGGCGCGATACGCAGGCCGGCCATGCGGCGCGCGTGACGGCCTTCGTAATCGGCATCCGCGGCGCGCAGGGCGAAGCGCTGAACGTGCAGGTGGCGTCCAATCCAAGCATGGTGACGCGCTTTTCCAACGGCCCGGCCACGACGCGGGCGAACAGCGAAAGGAACGCATATAATTCTTACGCTTAGCGTAAAGGGATATGCATGTTCACGATTCGGCTCGCCAATGACAACGACAAACCGGTACTGGAAGCGCTGATCGTGCGATCGGGGATCGGGCTTGCTGCAGGTTTTTACACAGAAGAGCAGGCTGCGGCCGTGACGGACCAGGTGTTCGGCGTCGACAGCGCGCTGGTCACCGACGGGACCTATTTTGCGATCGAGGAAGAAGGCAAGATCGTGGCCTGCGGTGGCTGGAGCAAGCGGGCTACCGACTTCGGCGGCGACGGCGCCAAGAGCGGCAATGACCGGCCGCTGGACCCGGCGACCGAGCCGGCGCGGATCCGGGCTTTCTTTGTCGATCCGGCGCAGGCACGACGCGGGCTGGGCATGATGCTGCTGGAGCACTGCACCAGCGCGGCCAGGAACGCGGGCTTCAAGGCGCTGGAGCTGGTGTCGACCATGCCGGGCGAGCCGCTCTACATCAAATATGGATTCAGGCCGCTGGAGCGGATCGAGCTGCCGTTGTCGGGTGGTGCGGTCCTCGTGCCGTTGACGCGGATGCGCAAAGAAATCTAACATCGCGCAGTGCCAGCGTGCCATGGGTCCCCGCTTTCGCGAGGACGATGTAGTGTCTATGCGAGAATCGACAGCAGGCCGTCGAGGCCTGCGAAGTTGAGGGCCACACTGGCCTGGGCGCGTACTACATGCTTGGCGCGGAACGCCACCGACAAGCCCGCGATGCCCATCATCTTCAGGTCATTGGCGCCGTCGCCCATGACGATTGTCTGCTGCGTCGTGATACCCAGTTCGGCGCACACGCGTTCCACGGTGCGCTTCTTTTCTTCGGCATCCACAATCCCGCCGACCACGCGGCCGGTCAGCTTGCCATCGACGATCTCCAGCACATTGGCGTGCGTGTAGTCGAGACCAAGGCGTTCTTTGAGGCGGTCCGTGAAGAAGGTAAAGCCGCCAGACACCAGCAGCGTTTTCAGGCCTGCAGCCTTGATCCCGGCCAGCATGGTTTCCCCACCCATCGAAATGGACAGGCGTTCGCTGTAGACGCGTTCAAGGGCCGATGCATCCAGGCCTTCAAGCAGCGCCACGCGGCGCGTCAGGCTCTCCGCGAAATCGAGCTCGCCGCGCATGGCGGCTTCGGTAATCTCGGACACTTGCGCCTTCAGGCCCTGCATGTCGGCGATCTCGTCGATGCACTCGATGGTGATCAGCGTTGAATCCATGTCCATCGCCACCAGCCGGAAATCGGCCAGCGTACGGCCTGCCTCGATGAAGGTGGCGTCCAGATGGTCGGCATCGGCGACCGCCTCGATGGCCTGCTTCAGGTCTTGCGAGAACGGCACATCCACGCAGCGCACGGCGTGGTCGCCAACGCCAACGATCATGGCCGCGGATGTCAGCGCGGCGATCCGGTTCAGGCGTTCGGGAGTGGCGCCAGGGCCCTGCAAAACAAGATTCATCGTCATGGTGTCAAGCCAGTAGTTGTTTGATTGTTTGTTTAACCTGCGTCACGCGCGCAGCCAGGTCGGGCATGCTGACCGTGATCTTCAGCTTGTCCTGGCCGGCCAGCTTGATGTGGCGGTTCTTCTGGATCAGCGCAATGATGCGCATCGAATCGATCGGCGGATTGACCATGAACTGCAGGCTGGCCGCTTCGCTGTGCGCGTCGATCTTGACGATGCCGACCGCCTTCGCAGCCACCCGCAGGCGGTGCGTTTCGATCAGCGCCTGCACGGGATCGGGCAGCTTGCCGAAGCGGTCGATCAGCTCTTCCTGCATGTCGTCGATCTTTTCCTGGGTGCCGCAGTTGGCCATGCGCTTGTAGATCGACAGGCGTTCGTGCACGTCGCCGCAGAAGTCGGCCGGGAGCAGGGCGGGCACGTGCAGGTTGATTTCGGTGGTGGTGGCCAGCGGCGCCGCCAGATCGGGCTCCTTGCCAGCCTTGAGCGAACGCACCGCTTCATTGAGCATGTCCGAATACAGCTGGAAGCCGATTTCGAGCATTTCGCCAGACTGGTTCTCGCCCAGCACTTCGCCCGCGCCGCGGATTTCCAGGTCGTGCATCGCCAGGAAGAAGCCGGAACCCAGTTCTTCCATCTGCTGGATCGCGTCCAGGCGGCGCTGCGCCTGCTTGGTCAGGCCGGTGACGTCGTTCACCAGCAGGTAGGCGTATGCCTGGTGGTGCGAACGGCCCACGCGGCCGCGCAACTGGTGCAGCTGCGCCAGGCCGAATTTGTCGGCGCGGTGCATGATGATGGTGTTCGCGGTCGGCACGTCGATGCCGGTCTCGATGATGGTGGTGCACAGCAGGATATTGAAGCGCTGGGCCACGAAGTCGCGCATGACTTTTTCCAGGTCGCGTTCGTGCATCTGCCCGTGCGCCACGCCGATGCGCGCCTCGGGCAGCAGCTCCGTCAGCATCGCCATGCGGTTCTGGATGGTTTCAACTTCGTTGTGCAGGAAGTAGATCTGGCCGCCGCGCTTCAGTTCGCGCAGGCAGGCTTCGCGGATGATGGAGCCGTCTTCGCTGCGCACGAAGGTCTTGATGGCCAGGCGCTTCTGCGGCGCCGTGGCGATGATCGAGAAGTCGCGCAAGCCTTCGAGGGCCATGCCCAGCGTACGCGGAATCGGGGTGGCGGTCAGGGTCAGCACGTCGACTTCGGCGCGCAGCGCCTTGAGCGCTTCCTTCTGGCGCACGCCGAAGCGGTGTTCCTCGTCGATGATCACCAGGCCAAGGCGGGTGAACTGGACGTCAGGCGAAAGCAGCTTGTGGGTGCCGATGACGATGTCGAGCGTGCCGTCGGCCATGCCCTTGATGGCGGTGTTGATCTCTTTCCCGGTGCGAAAGCGCGACAGTTCGGCTATGCGCACGGGCCAGTCGGCAAAGCGGTCGGCGAAGGTTTGCGCATGCTGTTCGGCCAGCAGCGTGGTCGGCGCCAGGATGGCGACCTGCTTGCCGCCCATGACGGCGATGAAGGCGGCGCGCAGCGCGACTTCCGTCTTGCCAAAGCCGACGTCGCCGCACACCAGGCGGTCCATCGGCTTCCCGTTGGTCATGTCCTTGATGACGTTGTTGATGGCCTCGGCCTGGTCCGGCGTTTCTTCGAAGCCGAAGCTGTCGGCGAAGTTCTGGTAGTCGTGCGCCGAATATTCGAAGGAGTGGCCCTTGCGCAGCGCGCGGCGCGCGTACAGGTTAAGCAGTTCGGCGGCGGTGTCGCGCACCTGTTCGGCGGCCTTGCGCTTGGTTTTTTCCCATTGGCCGGAGCCGAGCGAGTGCAGCGGCGCGTCTTCGGGCGATGCGCCCGAGTAGCGCGATATCACATGCAGCTGCGACACCGGCACGTACAGCTTGGTGTCCTTGGCGTATTCAAGGTGCAGGAATTCGGTTTCGCCTTCACCCAGGTCCATGCTGGTCAGGCCCATGTAGCGCCCGATGCCGTGGTTGATGTGCACGACCGGGTCGCCGATCTTGAGCTCCGACAGGTCGCGCACCATCGACTCGACCTGGGTGACACCTTCCTGCTTCTTTTTGCCTGCGCGGCGGCCGGAACCGGCATACAGCTCGGTTTCGGTGATGAAGATCAGCGTGCCGGTGCGGCTTTCGGTCAGTTCGAAGCCGGCCTGCAGCGGCGCCACGCCCAGGGCCAGCCTGGCGTCGGACAGCAGGAAACCTTCGAAGCCTTCAACCGGGGCCGGGTCGAGGCCGTATTCGTTGAAGTACTGCTGCAGCGTTTCGCGGCGGCCGTTCGATTCGGCGCAGAACATTACGCGCGTGTCGCTTTGCAGCAGGAAGGCGCGCAGGTTGGTCAGCGGGTCGTCGATGCGGCGGTTGACGGCGATGTTCGGAATCGGTGCGGACAGCTCGGAGCGCAGCGATTCGGCGTCCTTCGAAATGGTCCAGCGGCCGTAGGGCTTGGCCAGCGTGAAAAAGTTTTCGTCGGACAGGAAAATCTCGTCCGGCGCCAGGAGTGGGCGGTCGCGGTCGGACTTCAGGAAGCGGTAGCGCGATTCGGTGTCGACCCAGAAGCGCTTGATGGCGGCGTCGATATCGCCCACCAGGGCCATGCTGGCGCCTGCGGGCAGGTAGTCGAACAGGGTTGCGGTCTGGTCGAAAAACAGCGGCAGGTAGTATTCGATACCGGCCGATGCGATGCCGCTGCTGACGTCCTTGTACACCACCGAGCGCGATGGGTCGCCTTCGAAGCGTTCGCGCCAGCGGCTGCGGAAGGTGGTGCGGGCCGTTTCGTCCATCGGGAATTCGCGGCCCGGCAGCAAGCGTACTTCGCGCACCGGATACAGCGAACGCTGGGTGTCGGCGTCGAAGGTGCGGATGGTTTCGATTTCGTCGCCCAGCAGGTCAAGGCGGTACGGCAGGGCCGAACCCATGGGGAACAGGTCGATCAGGCCGCCGCGCACAGAATATTCGCCGGGCGACATGGCCTGCGAATTGTGGGTGTAGCCGGCCAGCGTGAGCTGCGCCTTGAGCTTGGCCTCGTCGAGCTGTTCGCCCTGCTTGAAGAAGAAGGTGTACGCGGCCAGGAAGGACGGGGGCGCCAGCCGCACCAGGGCGGTGGTGGCCGGGACGATCAGGACGTCGCAATGGCCGTTCTGGACTTCGTGCAGGGTGGCCAGGCGCTCGGACACCAGGTCCTGGTGCGGCGAGAAAGCGTCGTACGGCAGGGTTTCCCAGTCCGGGAGCAGGTGGCAGGCCAGGGCGTTCCCGGCAAACCACGGGATTTCATCGAGCAGGCGCTGGCCGTCGCTGGCGTTGGCGACCACCACCACCAGCATTTGTTTTTGCGATTTGAGTTCGAGCGCCGCCACCGACAGCGCGTAAGCGTCCGAGGAGCCGTACAGGGTCGGAAGCGCGAAACGGGTGCCGGATTTTGGGAGGGACTTTTTTAAATCGAAAGGCATGCAGGCGGCGGAGCTTTAAACGTCGATGGGAGCCCTCGATTATACCGTAGGGCCGGGAATCGACGTGTCAGGCGGCAGGACGCCGATTGGCTATCCCGAAAGGCACATGCACCATCGGAATCGTCCCGCCCGGTGAGGCTTTCAGGTGCGTGATCTGGTCATCGAAGAACATATGCGGCTTGAATACCGACAGCACCCTGGCCTTGTTCATCCCGCCCAGGAAAAACGTCTCATCGGCCGACACGCCCCAGCTCTTGAGCGTGGTCACCACGCGTTCATGCGACGGCGCATTGCGGGCCGTGATAATGGCAATCCGCAGGATCTTGCGGTAGTTCGGATCGCGCTTCTGCGCCCGTTCTTCCATGCGCTGCATCAGCGCCAGCTTCTGGAACATGTCCGCCAGCGGCCCTGGCTGGTGCGGCGTGCTCACGTGCTTGGTCTCGTGGGCGTGAAATTCGTCGATGTCGTTGTTTTTCTTGAACACCGTCTCGGACTCATCGTCGGCCAGCACGCCGTCGAAGTCGAAGGCCACGCGCAGCTCGATGTCGTCATCGTCGTCGTCGATCTTGGACGGCAGCACCAGCCCCGCCGGATAATTGGCGGCGATGGCGCTCTTGACGTCTTCCTCGTTCGCGCTCAGGAACAGGGCGGCGTTGAAGGCCGGCAGGTAGGTATAGGGCGACTTGCCGGTCATGAAGGCGGCGCGCGAGATATCCAGGTCGTAGTGGGCGATGGAACGCATCACGCGCAGCCCCGTTTCGGGCGAATTACGCGAAAACAGCACCACTTCCACCGGCGTCTGGCGCGGAAAGCACTTGTTAATGTTCAGGAAGCGCCGGATGAAGGGAAAGGCCACGCCCTTGCCCAGGATGGTGTCGAGATTGGCTTCCTGGTACTTGCGGTATTCGTCGGGGCCGCTGTCAAGATAAACCTGATGCGATTCGTTCAGGTCGAACAGGGCGCTCGAAGCGACCCCGATGACCAGCTTGTGCTCGATTTGAAACGCCATTCAGCGGGCCTATTCCTTGATCGCTTCGATACCGATGGTCAGCGTGACTTCGTCGCTGACGGCCGGTGCATATTTGCCGGCGCCGAAATCGCTGCGCTTGATTTTCGTCGTGGCGTTGGCGCCGCAGGCATCTTTTTTGGCCATCGGGTGCGGCATGCATTTGAACGAGGTCACTTCCAGCGTCACCGGCTTGCTCACGCCCTTGATGGTTAGCTCGCCGTCCACCGATGCCAGGCTGTCGCCCTTGAAATTGAGCTTGTTCGACTTGAAGGTGATGGTAGGGTGCTTGGCGGTATCGAAGAAATCGGGCGCCTGGAGATGCTCGTTGAACACGCTGTAGCCCGTGTTGACCGATTTGGCGTCGATGGTCACGTCGACCGAGCCGGACTTGGCTGCACGGTCCAGCACCACTTTGCCGCTGGTCTTGTCGAAACGGCTTACCTGGGTGGAAAAACCCAGGTGGCTGTATTCGAAGCGCGGGAAGGTGTGGGTGCCGTCGATGACATAGGTTTCCGGTGCGGCCAGCGCGGGCAGGGAGACGGCGAGGGCAAGGAACAGGGCGCTGACTTGTTTCATGTGAACTCCGGGTGTGATGGTGATTAACTGGAAGCGAGCTGCAAAAGTAGCACAGTGATGTTGTCACGGCTGCCGTCGAGCTTTGCTGCTTCGATCAATTGTGCGCAGCATTCCGCCAGGCCATGTTCCAGCGTCACTTCTAGCACGGCGGCAATGCGGTCATCCAGGCTGGCCCCGTGCAAGCCGTCGCTGCAGAGCAGGTAGACGTCGTCGGACTCGGCAAGCCAGGCTTTCAGGTCGGGCGAGACGGCGCTGGCCGGGCCGATGGCTTGCAGCAGCAAGTTTCGCGTGGGCAGGTTCTGCAGCAGGCCGGCGTCCAGCGCCTGCTGGTACATGGTCTGGTCGTGGGTCAGCAGGGTCAGCTTGCCGTCGCGGAAACGGTAGACGCGGGTGTCGCCCACATGGAATACCAGCAGCGGCAAGCCGGGTCCCGGGCGCCACAGGCCGGACAGGGTGGTGCCCATGCCGTCGCCATTGCCGCGCCGGTTGTCGACATTGGTCTGGAACATGCGCTGGTTGGTGAACTCCACCGCGTCGTGCAGCGTGACCAGGGCCTGGAGCGTTTCCGGACCGGGACTGGCGCCGGCCTGCGCGGGCGTGGGTTTGAACGGGCTGGGGCGGAAATTGGGCAGCGGCTGGCGGCCGGGCGAGGCCAGGGCGGTGCGCAGGTAGTAGGCCATCGCGGTCAGGCCGTCGGCGCTGGCAATTTCGCCGCGCGCGTGCCCGCCCATGCCGTCGGCGATGCCAAACAGGCCCAGTTCAGCGTCGATCAGGAAATTATCTTCATTCGAGCCGCGCACCGTGCCGGTATCGGTCATGCCAAAGGCAGTGCCGAAGCCGAGCTCTTGCGTTACTGACGGTGTAAGTTGTTTCCAAGCGTACAATGCGACTCCCCGAGTGCGATTGCCAACATGCTAACACGGTGTCTATCCGGCAGGAAGTGGCTCGGCCGGCTCTTCGGGAACTTCGTCGACATCGATCGATTTGAACTCCGTCGTGCCTTCGTATTCTGCATAAATCCAGTCTTCGTTGTCGCGCAACACGCCCTCGGGCGCCTTGCGCTCCACTTGCGGCAGCTTCGCCAGCGCCACGCGCATGTAGTCGACCCAGATCGGCATGGCCAGGGTGGCGCCAAATTCGCGTCCTCCCAGCGACTTCGGATCGTCGAAGCCCATCCATGCCACGCCCACCACGCCCGGGCCGTAGCCGGCAAACCAGCCGTCGACGGCGTCGTTGGTGGTGCCGGTTTTTCCGGCCAGGTCGGTGCGCGCCAGCTGCTTGCTCGATTGCGCGGCGGTGCCGAAGCGGGTCACGTCGCGCAGCATGCTGTCGACGATGAATGCGTTGCGCTGGTCGATGACGCGGGCCGATTCTTCGGGCTTGGCTTCCCTGGTTTCGGCAATCAGCACGCCTTTGGCGTCCTGGATGCGCGAAATCAGGAAGGGCTTGACCTGGTAGCCCCCATTGGCGAACACCGCATAGCCGCCCGCCAGCTGCAGCGGCGTGACCGCGCCCGTGCCCAGGGCCATGGTCAGGTTCTTCGGATGCTTTTCCTTGGTAAAGCCGAATCTTCCCAGGTAGTCGTGCGCGTAGCCCACGCCGAGTGCGCGCAGCAGGCGCACCGTCGGCACGTTCTTGGAATGGGTGAGCGCGCCGCGCATGCTGACCTGGCCGTCGAATTTGCCATCGTCGTTTTGCGGCGACCAGGTTGCGCCCGCGTTCTCGCCGGGCATCTCGAGCGCTTCGTCGAGAATCTGGGTGGCCGGGAAATAGCCTTTTTCCAGCGCCGCCGAATACACGAAGGGCTTGATCGACGAGCCGGGCTGGCGCCATGCCTGGGTAACGTGGTTGTACTTCTGCAGGTTGAAGTCGAAGCCGCCCACCAGCGCGTGATAGGCCCCGGTCGACGAATCGATGGCCACGAACGCGGCCGCCACCAGCGGCACCTGCACGATGGACCAGTGGTTCGCATTGTCCTTCGCGATGCGCACGACGGCGCCGGGACGCAGCTTGATGGCGGCCCTGGCTTTCTCCGCCAGCGCCGGCGCGACGAACTTCAGGCCGGCGCCGGTGATCTCCAACTGGTCGCCGTCAAAATTTTCGATAGTGACCTTGTTGCCGGCAACCTTGGTCACCATGACCGGTATCAGGCCGTCGCTGCTCGGGCGGGCGCGCAGCGCTTCGTTGATGGCTTCCTCGCGTTCGGCCGGGTCGGCAGGCAGGTCGATGAAGCCTTCCGGGCCGCGGTAGCCATGGCGCTGGTCATAGGCCAGCACATTGCGGCGCACCGACTCGTATGCCGCATCCTGTTCGGCCTTGCGGATGGTGGTAATGACGGTGATGCCGCGCGTGTAACTCTCTTCCTGGAACTGCTCGTATACGGCCTGGCGCGCCAGTTCGGCCACGTATTCGGCATGGGTGTCGAACTCCTGGCGTGCGGTCGAAATGCGCAGGCTGGCCGCTTTCGCTTCTTCGTACTGCGCGTCGGTGATGTAACTGAGTTCATGCATACGTCGCAGCACCACCAGCTGCCGCTGCTTCGCGCTGCGCGGATTGGTGGCCGGATTGAGGCGGATCGGATCCTTCGGAATCCCGGCCAGCATGGCCGTTTCACCGACGGTGAGCTGCTTGAGATCCTTGTTGAAGTAGGCGCGCGCGGCGCTGGCGAAGCCGTACGAGCGGCGCCCCAGGAAAATCTGGTTCATGTACAGCTCGAGGATCTGGTCCTTGGTCAGGGCAGCTTCGATCTTGTAGGCCAGCGCGATTTCGGTCGCCTTGCGCGAGATGACCTTGTCGCGCGTGAGGAAGAAGTTGCGCGCCACCTGCATGGTGATGGTCGATGCGCCCTGGCGGTAGCCGCCTGCCATATTGGCGCGCGCGGCGCCCAGTGCGCGTATCCAGTCGATGCCGCCATGTTCGTAGAAGCGCGTGTCCTCGATGGCGAGCAGGGCCTTTTTCATCAGGTCGGGCACCTGGCCGATGGGGATGAAGTCGCGGTGTTCCTGGCCAAATTCGCCGATCAGCACATTGTCGGCGGTGTAAACACGCAGCGGAATCTTGGGCTGGTAGTCGGTGACGGCATCGATCGCGGGCAAGTTCGGCGAAATCGACAGGAAAAAGTAGCCCAGCAGGCCGAAAACCGACAGGATCGCGGCCACGGCAATGATGACGAAACCCTTGATCAGGGCAGGGCGGCGGCGCAGCCAGCCCAGGGGGGATTGCTCGGGTGTGCTCAAAATAGACTCTGCAAAGTTTGGCGGGTGCGCGATTATAATCCAAGGTTTTTTGCGATCCCTTTCAATCCCGCCGGGCTTATGCGATAGTCTCGCACATCTCGTTATAAGGAACTTTCAATGTCACTCGATCCGACACCGGTCGCCTTCAAGCCGTATATCCCGGCGTCGGCCCACCTCCCAGAAATGACCCCGCGCGCCCTGATCATGGGTATCTTGCTGGGCATGGTATTCGGCGCTTCCTCGCTCTACCTGGTGCTCAAAGTGGGCCTGACGGTCAGCGCATCGATCCCGGTGGCGGTCATTGCGATCACCCTGTTCGGTCTGGCCAAGAAAATGGGCGGGAAAGATTCGACCATCCTCGAGAACAGCATTACCCAGACCGCCGGTTCGGCTGGCGAATCGATCGCTTTCGGCCTTGGCGTGACGATGCCGGCCATTATGATCCTCGGTTTCGACCTTGAAATTTCGCGCGTCATGCTGGTGGGCGTGCTCGGTGGCTTGCTGGGCATCCTGATGATGATCCCGATGCGCCGCACCATGATCGTGGACCAGCACAAGACGCTGAAGTACCCGGAAGGCACGGCCTGTGCCGAAGTGCTCAAGGCGGCGGCCACCGAAACGTCGCGCGAAGCGGCAGGCGAAATCCGCGAGGAAGGATCGGATGCCGCGCGCGATGCCCGGCACCGCGCCATGATCATTTTCGGCGGTTTCACGGTCGGCCTGCTGTACAAAGTGGCCAACATCTCCTTCAAGGGCTGGAAAGACACCGTCAATTTCGATTTCGGTGCGCCGCTCAAGGGCGGCTCGGTCGGCGCGGAAGTGTCGCCCGAGCTGCTGGGCGTGGGCTACATCATCGGCCCGCGCATCGCCATGACCATGGCCGCGGGCGGCGTGCTGTCCTATTTGCTCCTGATCCCGATGATCAAGTTCTTCGGCGACCTGCTGACCGTGCCGGTTTCGCCCGGCACCATGCTGATCAAGGACATGAGCGCCAACGACATCCGCAGCGCCTACGTGCTGTACATCGGCGCAGGCGCCGTTGCCGCCGGTGGCCTGATCAGCGTGGCGCGCGCCATGCCAACCATCTGGCGCGGCCTGAAAGCCGGCCTGGCCGGCATGGGCAAAGGCAGCGCGGCCGACGAATCGCTGCGCACCGACCGCGATATTCCGACCAAGTGGGTGGTCCTGGGCTGCCTGGGCATCATCGCCGTCATTTCCCTGGCCACGCCGCTGCATATGAACTTCCTGGGCGCGCTGCTGATCCTGGTGTTCGGCTTCCTGTTTTCGACCGTGTCGTCGCGCCTGACCGGCGAAGTCGGTTCCTCGTCCAACCCGATTTCCGGCATGGCGGTGGCCACGCTGCTGTTTACCTGCCTGATTTTCCTGGTCATCGGCTGGACCGGCGGCCAGTACTACGTGACGGCGCTGTCGGTGGGCGCGATCGTCTGCATCGCCGCCAGTAACGCGGGCACCACGTCGCAAGACCTGAAAACCGGCTACCTGGTCGGCGCCACGCCGCGCCTGCAGCAGTACGCAATCCTGTGCGGCGCGGTGGCGTCGGCCCTGATCCTGGGCCCGATCCTGCTCAAACTGAACGACGCGAGCACCGTCTACGTGCCGGCCGCCCAAGTGGCCCCAGGCCTGACGGTCGACGCATCGAAACTGACCGTGACGGCGCAGTTGCAAGGCCCGCAGGCAGCCGGCGACAGCAAGACCTACAAGGTTTGGCAAAAGACCGACACCGTGGGCGGCCCGTCGGGCAAATACCTGGTGGCGGACGACGGCTCGCTCGCTTACCTGGTGGACCCGGGCATCAACGGTACCCACAGCAAGCGTCCGGATGGTTCGGAAGTGAAGAAATACGACGCGCCCAAGGCCGTGCTGATGTCCTACATTATCAAGGGCATCCTGGACCAGGAGCTGCCGTGGACCCTGGTCCTGCTGGGCGTGATGATCGCCGTGGTGCTGGAAATGGCGGGCGTGCAGTCGCTGGCGTTCTCGGTGGGCGTGTACCTGCCGCTGGTATCGACCGCGCCGATCGCCATCGGCGGCGCCATCCGCTGGCTGGTCGACCGCCGCAACAACAAGCTGGAACACAATGCGAGCCTGACGGACGAAGCGCAGCAGGCGGCGGGCGACCGTAGTTCGGGCGTGCTGCTGGCATCGGGCTATATCGCAGGCGGTGCGCTGGCAGGCATCATCATCGCGATCACTGCAGGCGTGCTGACCGACTTCGATACCAGGTTGACCAACTGGGCCGCGGCGGCCAATCCATTCTTTGCCGGCGCCAGTTCGGATGCCCTGTCGATGCTGCCCTATGCGCTGCTGATGGTGCTGCTGTACTGGATAGCGCGGGAAAAGAAGGCGCTGTAAATGAAAAAGGCGGAATGTACATTCCGCCTTTTTTTATACGAATGCCAGGTCGTGCTGGCGTATCAGGTCGTCCAGCCAGTCGTCGCTGTTGCCGAACTTGAAGCCAAGTTGGGTGGCGCGGCCCATGTCCATGGCGAATGCGGCCGGATAGTCGAAGGGGCTCAGTTCACCTGGCGGCGTTGGCTCGGCGGCCGGCAGGGCGCGCACCGGGGCGTCGAGCACCTGGCCCACGCGCTGGTAGATGTCGAAGGCCGACAGCGGGCCGTCGCAAGCCGCGTTCACCGGGCCGGTGAAGGTTTGTGCGCCCGCCCACACCAGGAAGCTGCTGATCAACTGCGCGCTGACGAAGGACGTGGCCGCGGCGACGTCGGTGTAGCGCAGCGATTCGTGCTGGCGCACCATGTCCACATAGTGCGCCAGGCGCCCGGTGAAGTCTTCGGATCCAGCCAGGACGTGGCCGATGCGCACTGTGACCAGCGGCAGCGTCCCGTCCCGGTATAAATAGGCCTCGGCCTGCACTTTGCCCATCACGTAGCTCTGGGTGGCAAGCTTCGGGTCGTGCCATGGGTAGCGCGTATCGATCGGCTGGCCCAGCACATTGAGGTCGGTTTCGCGGAAAGGCGCGGCCTGCTGGCCCAGCAGCGAACGGTAAACCTCGATGGTCGAGGCCATGATGTACCGTTTTACCTTGCCCGCGAAGACCTTCACCGCGAGCGCGGCGTCCAGCGGGCTGTAGCACATCTGGTCATACACAATGTCATAGCCGGGAATGTCGGCGAAGGCGGCGACCATGGCGCGCTCGTTGCGGCGGTCGACACGGATACGGGAAATGCGCGATCCGAACGGGTCCGGCGCGTGGCCGCGCGTGGCGATCGTGACCTGGTGGCCGGCAGCGAGCAGGCGCTGCACGAGCAGCTTGCCGAAGTACCGCGTGCCGCCTATAACCAATATATTCTTGCGCATGGCGTTTCCTTGTCTATTCGAGTATATTTTCTGCTGAGCGAGCGGTTTGATCAAACTAGAATTATTGACGCAATGCACAAGAAAAACTTAGCCATGGAATGCATATGAAGCACCTGCGCAGCCTTTCCGGCCTGATCGACTTCGAGTGCGCGGCGCGCTGGGGCAGTTTCAAGCTGGCCGCGCGCGAGCTGCACAAAACCCCTGCGGCGGTCAGCCAGCAGGTCAAGCAGCTGGAGGAAGGCGTCGGCTTTTCCCTGTTCATCCGCCACCCGCGCCATATCACGCTCACCGAAAAAGGCCAGGAGCTGTCGATTTCGGTGGGACGCATGCTGGGTGACCTGCGCGCCAAGATCAGCGCCCTGCAAAGCGGCGACGAGGAATCGGTGCTGCGCATCTCGACCACCCATTCCTTCGCGATCAAATGGCTGGTGCCGCGCATGCACCGGTTCACCAAGCTGTATCCGGAGCTCGACATCCGGCTCGATTCGAACGATGCCCCGGTGAGCCTGGACGATGAAAGCACGGACGTGGCGGTGCGCTTCGGCCCCGTCTCCGACGGCGATCCGGGCCTGCTGTTTCGCGAGCGGCTGATCGCCGTCTATAGTCCCGAGCTGCTGGCGCCGGGCCAGGCCGAGCTGACCCTGGCCGACTTGCCGCGCTTTCCGCTGCTGTACGAAAAGACGCCCGAATCGTGGCTGCAACTGCTGGCCGAGAACAAGGCGCTCAAGGGTAAATACGATTTCTCGCGCGGCTACAGCCACTGGGGTGTGCTGGCGCAGGCGGCGGTGGCCGGGCAAGGCATCGCCCTGGTGGCGTACGGGATCGCGGCCCAGGACATCCTGAAAGGCTCGCTCAGGCGGATCAACTGCCGCAGCGCGCCCTTCGGCAGCGGCTACCGCTTCATGGTCAATCCGCGCAAGGAGAACATGCCCAAGGTGCAGCGCTTCCGGGCCTGGCTGGTGGCCGAGATGGACGACATGCGGCGCGGCCTGGAATGAAAAATGGCGGCCCGCAGGCCGCCATTTTTACTTGGTGCGACTTGCTTACTTCACGCCGTGCATCAGCTTCTGGATGAACGGTGCGAGCAGGAACAGGATCACGCCGCCCACCATCAGGATCCAGAAACCCTGGGTGTAGCCGGTCAGCGCCGATTCCACCGACATGCCGTGCTCGCCGCTGATCAGGCCAGCGATAATGCCCGACAGGTTGTTGCCGATACCGGTCGACAGGAACCAGCCGCCCATGCCCAGGCCAACCAGGCGCACTGGCGCCAGCTTGGTGACCATCGACAGGCCGATAGGCGACAGGCACAGCTCACCGATCGACTGGATCCAGTAGACAGCGAACAGGGTCCAGAACGGTACCTTGTTGATGGTCGGGTCAACCAGGAAGGTCAGCGCGTACATCAGCAGGCCGAAGGCCAGGCCGTTGAAGATGATACCCAGGCCGAATTTGCGTGGAATCGAGGGATTGACGTTCTTCTTGGCCATCACGACCCAGATCCAGGCGATCACCGGAGCGCAGGCAATGACGGCGACCGAGTTCACACTCTGGAAGTAGGCGGTCGGGAACA
Source organism: Pseudomonadota bacterium (assembly GCA_040388805.1). Lineage (GTDB taxonomy): Bacteria > Pseudomonadota > Gammaproteobacteria > Burkholderiales > Burkholderiaceae_D > Telluria_A. The sequence continues at coordinate 28,397 of JAZKBE010000091.1, read as the reverse complement.
TGTCCATGCCCAGCGCGCCGGCGCGGTCGACGACTTTCTCGGCCAGGAAAGTGAACGAGCTGCCGGCCTGTTCGAAGAAAGCCCAGAACAGGATGTTGAAAGCGAAGATGATCATCATGGCGATGGTCTTGTCGCGGGCAATGGCGCCGTCCTTGATACCTTCGACCATCAGCATGGCGGCCAGGATCGCGAACAGCGTCATCAGGACGTACTGCAGCGGTTCCGCTCCTGCCTTGAGCAGCAGGTACATGACAGGAATCACGCACAGCGCGCCGACGGCAACCATCACCACGCGCATCGGGTTCTTGGCGTCGCCTTCCGGTGCGCCGATGCCCTTGAGCGATGCGCGGCCGATGTAGAACCAGACAAGGCTGATCAGCATGCCGACGCCGGCGGCGTAGAACACCACTTTATAGGCAGGAATGTCGCCGGTGTTGAAGACTTTCTGCGCCAGGTACTGGGTCAGGATCGGGGCGAAGAACGCACCCATGTTGATACCCATGTAGAAAATCGTGAAGCCGGAATCGCGGCGGGTGTCGTTCAAGGCATACAGCTTGCCGACCATGGTCGAGATGTTCGGCTTGAACATGCCGTTACCGACGATGATGGTGGCCAGGCCGAGCTTGAAGATGTCCTGGCTCGGCATGGCGATCATGAACAGGCCGGCGGCCATGAAGACCGCGCCAAGCAGGATCGAACGCTGGTAGCCAATGACCTTGTCGGCCACGTAGCCGCCGAATACCGCGCCGGCATAGACCAGCGCCAGGTAGGAGCCGTAGGTGAGGTTGGCGTCCGCTTCGCCGACGGACGAACCGCCGTAGAACTGGGTGACGATGTACAGCACCAGCGCCCAGCGAATGCCGTAGAACGCGAAACGCTCCCAGAATTCGGTCATGAACAGCATCCACAGGGGACTTGGGTGCCCCATGATCTGCTTAAATTCTGGAATGACTACTTCCTTGTTTGTACTGCCGCTCATCCGGTATCTCCTGGATTGTAGTTTTGAATGAATAAGTCGTATGAAAGGCTCAACTTTTGGTCAGAGAATTCCAATAGGGCTGCATTTTAATGTAAATCCGGCACGGCAAGCGAATTTTTGCCGGATGTGCTAATTGCGCTATGAAACGACCTTGCGCAAGCACAGTAAAAGAAGCGGACCCACGAAAGCGCGAGTTGTCGTATATTGGCATTGCAGGGCTTGTTTGTAAGTACTCGATTTGAAAAGGAATTCGCATTATGGAACACGACGTTGTCGATACTCTCATTTCGCCCGAAGGCCAGCTGGAAGTACTGTCGAAAGCAGAAGTGGTCAAGCTGCTCGACACCAGCCAGGGTGGCCTCTATCAAATTTTCCGCAATTGCGCGCTGGCCGTGCTGAACTGCGGCAGTTCCATCGACGACGGCAAGGAGCTTCTGGAAAAGTACAAATCCTTCGATATCAGCATCGTGCAGCGCGAGCGCGGCATCAAGCTGGAAATCAGGGGCGCCCCGGCGATCGCTTTCGTCGACGGCAAGATGATCAAGGGCATCCACGAGCACTTGTTCGCGGTGCTGCGCGATATCGTCTTCATCAGCAATGAAGTGACGGATAACCCGAAATTCGACATGACGCGAACCGAAGGGATTACCGATTCGGTATTTCACATCCTGCGCAATGCGAATGTGCTGCAGCCGCAGCGCAATCCGAACCTGGTGGTGTGCTGGGGCGGGCATTCGATCAACCGGGTCGAATACAATTATTCGAAGGAAGTCGGGTACCAGATGGGCCTGCGCGACCTCGATATCTGCACCGGCTGCGGTCCGGGCGCCATGAAGGGGCCCATGAAAGGCGCCACCATCGGCCATGCCAAGCAGCGCCTCGACGGCGGGCGCTACCTGGGTATTTCGGAGCCGGGCATTATCGCGGCCGAGTCGCCGAACCCGATCGTCAATGACCTGGTCATCATGCCGGACATTGAAAAGCGGCTGGAAGCGTTTGTGCGCACAGGGCACGGAATTATCGTGTTCCCGGGCGGCGCCGGGACGGCCGAGGAGATTCTCTACATTCTCGGCATCCTGCTCCATCCTGACAATGCCGACATGCCGTATCCGCTGATCTTTACCGGTCCGGAAACGGCGCGCGACTACTTCATCCAGATTAATCAGTTCATCGGGCTGACGCTGGGCGAAGAAGCGCAGAAACGCTACAAGATCATTATCGACGATCCTGAAATGGTTGCGCGCGAAATGCAGCTGGGGATCAAGCAGGTGCGCGAATTCCGCAAGTCGCGCAGCGATGCGTATTACTTCAACTGGCTGCTGAAAATCGACGAGGAATTCCAGCGTCCGTTCAAGCCGACCCACGAGAACATGCGCAATTTAAAACTGCACAAGAACCAGGAAAAGCACCTGCTGGCAGCCAATTTGCGGCGCGCGTTTTCGGGCGTGGTGGCCGGTAACGTCAAGGACGAGGGGATCCGGGCAATTGAAAAGTTCGGGCACTTTGAAATCCACGGCGATGCCGAGATCATGGGGCCGATGGACGCCCTGCTGTCGTCCTTTGTGGCGCATAGCCGGATGAAATTGCCGGGCAAGGCGTACACGCCGTGTTACAGGGTAATCCAGTAAAAAAAAGGGCTCCGCGAGGAGCCCTTCTCATTTTTACTCTTCGCGGCGCAGGTGCGGGAAGAGAATCACGTCGCGGATGTTCGGCGAGTCGGTGATCAGCATCATCAGGCGGTCGATGCCGATACCGCAGCCACCGGCCGGCGGCATGCCGTATTCCAGCGCGCGGATGTAGTCGGCGTCGTAGAACATCGCTTCTTCGTCGCCCGCATCCTTGGCCGCTACCTGCGCCAGGAAGCGCGCCGACTGGTCTTCGGCGTCGTTCAGCTCCGAGAAGCCGTTGGCGATTTCGCGGCCAACCATGAACAGCTCGAAACGCTCGGTAATGCCGGGCTGCGTGTCCGATGCGCGCGCCAGCGGCGATACTTCGGCCGGGTAGTCGATGATGAAGGTAGGCTCCCACAGCTGCGCTTCGGCCGTTTCTTCGAACAGCGACAGCTGTAGCGAACCAAGGCCCGAGGTCGAGAACGGCTTCACGCCGAACTTGAGCAGTTCGGCCTTCAGGAAGTCGACATCGTTCAGCTGTTCCATTGTGTAGTTCGGCGCGAACTTGTTGATCGCTTCAACGATGGTCATGCGGTGGAAAGGCTTGGACAGGTCCAGCTCCTTGCCGCCGTAGGTCAGCACCGCGGTGCCATGCGCGTCTTCGGCCGCGCGGCGAATCACAGCTTCGGTGAAGTTCATGATCCACTGGTAGTCGGTGTAGGCCGCATAGAATTCCATCATCGTGAATTCCGGATTGTGGCGCGGCGATACGCCTTCGTTGCGGAAGTTGCGGTTCACTTCGAACACGCGGTCGAAGCCGCCCACCACCAGGCGCTTGAGGTACAGCTCCGGCGCGATACGCAGGAACATTTCCATGTCCAGCGCGTTGTGGTGCGTGATGAAGGGCTTGGCCGCGGCGCCGCCTGGAATGGTGTGCAGCATTGGTGTTTCGACTTCCATGAAGTCGTTTTCTTCCATGAAGCGGCGGATCGACGACATGGCGGCAGTGCGCGCCTTGAAGGTGCGGCGCGTTTCTTCGCTCATGATCATGTCGACGTAGCGCTGGCGGTACTTGGTTTCCTGGTCGGCCAGGCCGTGGAATTTGTCAGGCAGCGGACGCAGCGACTTGGTGATCAGGCGCAGGCTGGACACCTTGACCGTCAGTTCGTCGGTCTTGGTCTTGAACAGCGTGCCTTCGATGCCCAGGATGTCGCCCAGGTCATAGGTGCCCAGCGCTGCCATGACGTCTTCGCCGACGCGTTCTTCGGTCACGTAGATCTGGATGCGGCCGTTGCCCTGGCCGGACGAATCCTGCAGTTCGGCGAACACGGCCTTCTTGCCGGCGGCGCGCTTGAGCATCATGCGGCCTGCCATGACCACGGCGACCTCGGTCGCTTCGAGTTCGTCGCGCGTTTTGGCGCCGAATTCTTCGCGCAGTGCTGCGGACTTGTGCTGCGGACGGAAATCGTTCGGGAAGGCGATGCCTTTTTCGCGGATGGCCGCGAGTTTGACGCGGCGCTCGGCGATGAGCTTGTTTTCGTCGGCCGGGGCGGCTGCTTGGTCTTGGATGTCCGTAGTCATGATTGTTATCGCTAGTTTTATGGATTATGCAGGGAACAGTTCGTCGATCGTCAGCTGGGAAAAATCGCTGGCGATGTGGATGACGTTGTCGAATTCGGCAAACGCTTCGGCGGGCAGGGTGGTGGTGAGCACCACGCACTTCATGCCGGCGCGGCGCGCAGCTTCCACGCCCAGCGGCGCGTCTTCAAAGACGATGCAGTGTTCGGGCGCGACGCCGCAGCGTTCGGCCGCGAGCAGGAACACGTCCGGATTCGGTTTGCCGCGCGCGACATCGGCCGCGCCGACCACGGTGTCGAAGTGCTTGCGCAAGTCGAGGCCGTCGAGCGTGAAGGTGATGTTGGCGTTCGGCGCCGCGGTGGCCACGGCCAGGGCGACCGAGCGCTCCTTGGCCAGGGCGATCAGCTCGTCGAAGCCGCTGACCGTTTTGCGGTGCGGCTCGTATAACTCGCGGTAGACCGATTCCTTTTCCACGTTGAGCGTGTGGACTTCGGCGTCGTCCAGGTGTTCGCCCAGGTGGGTACGGATGATTTCGTGGCCCTGGCGGCCTGCCGTGGCGCGGAAGAATTCGTCGGCATCGATGTCCTGGCCGCGGCGCTGGAAGAAGGTAACCCAGGACGCCGTGTGGAAGGACATGTTGTCGACGATGGTGCCGTCCATGTCGAAGATGAAGGCGCGTTTCGTATCGGTCATCGATCAGACGCCTTGCTTGAGTGAGGCAGAGATAAAGTCGTCCAGGTCGCCGTCCAGAACACCCTTGGTGTTGCCGGTCTCGAAGTTGGTGCGCAAGTCCTTGATGCGGGACTGGTCCAGCACGTAGGAACGGATCTGGTGGCCCCAGCCCACGTCGGTCTTGGAGTCTTCCAGCTTCTGCTGCTCGCTCATGCGCTTGCGCAGTTCGTGCTCGTACAGCTTCGCCTTCAGCATTTCCATCGCTTCGGCGCGGTTGCGGTGCTGGCTTCGGTCGTTCTGGCACTGGACCACGATGCCGGTAGGGCCGTGCGTCATGCGGACCGCGGAGTCGGTTTTGTTGATGTGCTGACCACCGGCGCCGGACGCACGGTAGGTGTCGACCCGGATGTCGGCAGGGTTGACGTCGATCTCGATCGAATCGTCCACTTCCGGGTACACGAACAGGCTGGTGAACGACGTATGGCGGCCATTGGCCGAGTCGAACGGCGACTTGCGTACCAGGCGGTGCACGCCGGTTTCGGTGCGCAGGTGGCCGTAGGCGTATTCGCCTTCGACCTTGAGGGTGGCGGTCTTGATGCCCGCGACTTCGCCGTCGGACTGTTCAAGGATGTCGACCTTGAAGCCCTTGCGTTCGCAGTAGCGCAGGTATTGACGCAGCAGCATGGACGCCCAGTCCTGGGCTTCGGTACCGCCGGCGCCGGCCTGGATGTCGATGAAGCAGTTGTTGGCGTCGAGCTGGCCGCTGAACATGCGGCGGAACTCCATGCCTTCGACGACCAGCCTGATGGCGTCGGCGTCGGCGATGACCGCTTCGAGCGTGTCGTCGTCGTTTTCTTCGCGCGCCATGCCGAACAGGTCGTTCGCGTCCTTCAGGTCCTTGTCGGCCTTGATCAGCGTATGGACAACCGATTCGAGCGCTTTCTTCTCTTTGCCCAGGTCCTGGGCGCGCTTCGGATCGTTCCAGACGGTGGGATCTTCCAGTTCTTCGTTTACTTGTTCGAGCTTCTCTGACTTTTTATCGAAGTCAAAGATACCTCCGAAGTTCGGCTTCACGATCCGTCAGGTCGTTGAGCAGGGCGGAGAGGGCGTTAATGCGTTCGGCTTCCATAGCGTTCCGGTCTTCTTGAATTGGTTAAATCGAACCTTCGATTATACCTCAGAGCGGCCTTCCCTTGATCCTGGCGATGGCGCTGCGTATCATGGGGCGCTGTGCCCACCAAAATGACCCGGAATCGCCACCTATGCGTTATCAAATTTGCATCTCGCCAATCTCCCTGGCGTCCCTGGCCTCCCTGGCCCTGGCCGGCGCCGCCATGGCCGCACCCGCGCCCGGCACGACTGCCGTCGTCGCCATCCTGGAGACCACCGATGTGCATTCGAACCTGGTGGGATTTGACTATTTCAAGCTCGCGCCCGAGCCTTCGCTGGGCCTGGACCGCACGGCCACGCTGATTGCCGCGGCGCGCCGCCAGTATCCCAACAACTTCTTGTTCGATAACGGCGACACCATCCAGGGCACGGCGCTGGCCGACTACCAGGCGCTGGTCGAACCGCTGGCCTGCGATAAGACGCTGGCCGTCTACAAGGTCATGAACCTGCTCGGCTTCGACGGCGGCGGCATCGGCAACCACGAATTCAACTATGGCCTGGCTTACCTGAGCCAGGTCACCGGCAACCGTTTCGACGTGGCCGGCGTGGACCCGTCCAAACCGCGCTGCGCCGGCCCGGCCTTTCCCCAGGTGCTGGCCAATGTGTACAGCGCGCGTACACGGCAGCCGCTGTTTGCGCCGTACCGCATCATCGACAAGCAGATCGCCGTGCAAGGCGCCGACGGCGCCCCGTCCACCGCCACGCTGCGGGTCGGGATCATCGGCTTTGCGCCGCCCACCATCGTGGCCTGGGACAAGCGCTGGCTGGAGGGGAAGGTCTACACCGAAGGCGTGCGCGAGACGGCGGCGCGGCTCATTCCGGAGGTGCGCGCCAAGGGCGCCGACCTGGTGGTCGCCATTTCGCACGGCGGCCTGGATGACGCGCCGTATTCGGCGGCCATGGAAAACGGCAGCTTCCACCTGTCGCGCGTGCCGGGCATCGATGCCATGCTGATCGGCCACTCGCACCAGGTGTTCCCGAACGCGGACAGCAGCGTTGCCCAGTTCAACCTTCCGGGCGTGGACAAGGTGAAGGGTACCGTCAATGGCGTGCCGACGGTGATGGCGAACATGTGGGGCAAGCACCTGGGCGTGATTGGCCTGCATTTGAGCCATGACGGCATCCGCTGGAATGTGGACAAGGCGCGCACCACGGTGGAGGCGCGCTCGTCGCAGTTGGACAAGTCGTTCGTGGCGGCCGATCCGGCCATCGCGGCGCTGGTGAAGGCCGAACACGAGGCCACGATCGGCTACGTGAAAACGCCGCTGGGGACGACGGACTTCCGCATGTCGAGCTATTTCGCGGATGTGGGCGATGTGTCGGCCATTGCCGTGGTCAACGCGGCGCAGGCGGATTATGTGGCCAGGTACGTCAAGGCCGGTCTGCCGAAATACGCCAGATTGCCGGTGCTGTCGATGGCAGCGCCGTTCAAGAGCGGCCTGGCCGGCGTGAACGATTACACCGATGTCCAGGCCGGCGGCATCGCGCTCAATAACGCCGCCGACCTGTATCTGTATCCGAATGCGCTGTATGCGGTGAAGGTCAACGGGCCTGAGCTGAAGGCGTGGCTGGAACATGCCGCGGGCCGTTTTAACACAATCGATCCTGCCAGGGCGGAGCCGCAGGAGCTGGTCAGCGCCGGCTTCCCGAGCTATAACTTCGATGCGCTGACGTCGCGCGACGTGAGCTACGAGATCGACTTGTCGCGTCCCAAAGGCGACCGGATCATGAAGCTGCAGTATCGCGGAAAGCCCGTGACCGGCAAGATGGCGTTCCTGGTCGCGACCAATAACTACCGCGCCAGCGGCGGTGGCGGTTTTCCCGGACTCGATGGCAGCAAGACAGTGATCGCGGCGCCGGACGCCAATCGCGACATCCTGATTGCCTATATCCGCCAGGCGAAGTCGCTCAAGCGGGAAGCGCATGGACAGCATCGCAGTTGGCGCTTTGCGAAATTGAAAACAGCCGGTCCGGTGGTATTCCACTCGGCACCCGGCCTGATCGAACTGGCGAAACTGGCGCAACTGGAGAACGTCACCATGCTGAACGCCGACGACGGCCGCGGCAAGGGGCTGGCGCTGTACCAGCTCGACCTGTCGAAATGAAGGCGCTGCTGGCGGCCGCGCTGATGTGCGTGTGCGGTTTTGCGCACGCCGCCGATGCGCAGGCCGACTTTGACCTGGGCCGCAAGGTCCGCAACGGCGACAGCGAACGCGCATACCTGCTCATTCGCCGCGCGGCTATCCTGCAACACTCGGCGGCCATGTTCACGCTCTCGAACATGCTTACTTCCGGCGAAGGCGTGGCGCCAGATGCAGCCGCTGCCAGGACCTGGCTGGAAGCGGCGGCCGCCCTGGAAAACCCGGAAGCCCTGCAGCAGTTGGCCCTGCACCTGCAGGAAGGCACGCTCGGCTATGCGCGGGACGAAGTGCGCGCGGCCCAATTGCTGCGCACGCTGGCGCACGCCATGAAGCATCGGGATCATCGCAAGTCTTTACTTTGAGTGGTTGTATCTGTAATGTTGCTAATTCGCATCGCATTGTGCGTGCACATGAATAATGAAAGAGACAAAAATGAAAAAGATCGTTCCTGTTCTGATGGTTGCAGCACTGGCCGCTGGTTGCACGATTGTCGACACGGGCGAAGTTGGTCTGCGCGTTAATTTCGACAAGACTATCGACAGTGAAGAGCTGATTGCCGGTTCCTTCAACCAGACCATGATCGGCTCCGTGCTGACCTTCGCGATCAAGGATGTCAGTGTCGACGTCAAGGACCTGAACCCGCTCGCGGCCGACAATTCGACGATGAAGGACTTCGACATCAGCGTGATCTACAACATCACGCCGTCGGCCGTATCGGACCTCTACATCAACAAGAGCCGTGCTTTCCACACCAATGAAGGTGGCGACATCTACCTGATGCACTCCTACATTTACCAGACCGCGCGCAATGCCGTGTACAAAATCGCGCGCAAGTACGAAGCGCTGAACATGAACGACAGCCGCGCGCAGATTGAGCAGGAAATCCAGCAAACGATGATGTCGACCCTGGCCGAAGAGAAGCTGACCGGGATTGTCATCTCGCAGGTTCGCGTGGGCAGCATGGTGCCGAGCGACGCCGTCAAGGCCAGCGCCGACAACCTGGTGCGTGCCAAGAACGAGGAAAAGACCAAGGAAGTTGAAGTGCAGATCGCGAAGAAGGAAGCGGAGCGGATCGCTGCGCTGAACGCGAATGCAGGTGCGATCAGCTACATGCAGGCGCAGGCGCAGATGAAAATTGCGGAAGGTATCGCTGACGGCAAGGTTCACACGGTCGTGATTCCTTACGATTTCAAGGGCATGGTCAACGTCGGCGCACAGAAGTAATACCAGGCTCCAAAACATCGTCCTCGCGGAGGCGCCGACGCAAGCGTCGACACCTTCGCGAGGACGACGTTGTTTACGCCGGTTTTCGTATAGAATTTCCTTTCACTTCCATCTGAAGGCCATCATGTCCATTCTTCTCCCGATCGCCAAAAAAGTCGCGCCTGAGCCAGCGGTCCTGGAATTGCTGTCGAACCTGGTCAATCGCCACGGATGTATCACTGGCGCAACTGGCACCGGCAAGACGGTCACGCTGCAGGTCATCGCGCAAGCGCTGTCGGACCAGGGCGTACCGGTCTTCATGGCCGACGTGAAAGGCGACCTGTCCGGCATGGCCAAGGCTGGCGCGCCGTCCGAGAAAATGAACGCCCGGTTGGCATCGCTGGGTGTGGAAGCGCCGCAATGGGCGGCCTGTCCGGTCACCTTCTGGGACGTGTTCGGCGAACAGGGCCACCCGGTGCGTGCCACCATTTCCGATCTCGGCCCGCTGCTGCTGGCCCGCATGCTGAACCTGAACGACACCCAGGAAGGCGTGCTGCAACTGGTCTTCAAAATCGCCGACGACAACGGCCTGCTGCTGCTCGATTCCAAAGACCTGCGCGCCATGCTGCAGAATGTGGGCGACAATGCGGCCGACTATCGCACCGCTTACGGAAATATCTCGGCGGCGAGCATAGGCGCCATCCAGCGCGGCCTGATCGCACTGGAAGAGCAGGGCGGCGACCAGTTCTTCGGCGAGCCGATGCTCAATATCGATGACCTGCTGCAGACCGACGCGCGTGGCAAGGGCGTGGTCAATATCCTTGCGGCCGACAAGCTGATGAACGCGCCGCGCATGTATTCGGTGTTTCTTCTGTGGCTGCTGTCCGAACTGTTCGAAAACCTGCCGGAAGTAGGTGACCTGGACAAGCCGAAGCTGGTCTTCTTTTTCGACGAAGCGCACCTGCTGTTCAGCGAAGCGCCCAAGGAGATGCTGCAAAAGATCGAACAGGTCGTTCGCCTGATCCGTTCCAAGGGTGTTGGCGTGTTCTTCATCACCCAGAATCCGCTCGACATCCCGGATACGGTGCTGGGCCAGCTGGGCAATCGCGTGCAGCACGCGCTGCGCGCCTACACCCCGCGTGACCAGAAGGCCGTCAAGGCGGCTGCCGAAACCTTCCGCCCCAATCCCGCGCTCGATACTGCGCAGGTGATCACCGAGCTTGGCGTTGGCGAAGCGCTGGTCTCCTTCCTCGATGAGAAGGGCCGTCCGAATATCGTGGAGCGCGCATTTGTCCTGCCGCCGGCTTCGCAGATCGGTCCAATCGATGCCGCAGCGCGCAAGGCGGCGATGGCGACGTCGGTTGTGGCGGGTGTCTATGAGAAAACCGTGGACCGTGAATCGGCGCACGAAATCATCAGCAAACGGGTAGCTGCCAGCGCGCAGGTAGCGCAAGCGAAGGCCGAGCCCAAGCCTGACGAATCCGACTCGTCGCTAGGCGGCATGCTGGGTGGCTTGTTTGGCGGCGGTGGCAGCAAGCGCGCGTCGCCGATGCAGGCGATGGTGACGTCGGCCGCGCGCAGTATCGGTTCGCAAGTGGGCCGCGAAATCATTCGCGGCGTGCTCGGTTCTATCCTTAAGCGGCGCTAGTCTTCTCTGGCTGCACCAGGATGAAGGGACTGACCACCGATGCCCACAGCGTGGCATCGGTCTCGGTCCAGGCTTGCGCCTGGGCGTCCGAGACCTTGCCCACTTTGCCGTCGGCCATCCAGCGTGCGATGTTTTCCTTGTCGTCGTGCGAAATGCGCACGGCCACATCGACCAGGTCGAGTTCTTCGCTTACGTAGATCACATTGCCCTGGGCGAAATGGCGTACCAGTTCGGACCACGGCAGGCGCGCCGTCTCGCGGTTGATCTTGATCTTCAGATCGGTGTCTTTGTCAGGGTTGGTTTTCATACGAATTCTTGAATTGTCAGATGGTTTCGATCACCGGCGTGGGCGAACCCGCCCATGTTAAGCGATACGCCGCACCCTTGCGGACATTGCCCACCAGCGCAGGCCGGAAACAGGCCAGGCAAGTGCCCGACGGGTGGCGCACGCTGGGGTAGATGATGCCCATGGACCCGCTGTCGAGAAGGTCGGTAGCCAGCTTCTGCGATTCGATGTAGCTGGCCGGGTCGAGATACTGTTCGAATGCTTCGACGGCGCGGATGTCGTGGAAGGGGCCGGTGAAGTCGGCCAGCATGACCTGGTAGGTGACGCTGTCGTCGAAGCGGTCGATCTCCTGGTATTCCACGGTCTTGTGGAAGGTGATTTCGGCGAGCGAGGTTTCCACTTCGAAGGCGCAGTACCAGGCGCCGCGTTCGCCGTCGTTGAAGCGGCTGCCTTCGGGGCGCGGATAGGTATAGGCCGCATTGATGATGCGGAAATTGGGAACGCCGAATACCAGTTCGTCGACGCCGATGCCGGGCAGGCCGCCGTATTCGCCGCGCAGGCGTTCGTTGGTGGCGTTATCGAGTTCGAACAGGTCGCGCAGGATGTCGGTGTTTTCGGCCAGGGGGCTGAGAACCGAGTCTTCGACGTCGGCAAAGCGCGACGGAATCAGGCGGCAAGTGTCGAACTGGCGCAGGCTGGTTAGTTTGGGCACGACGGGCAAGATCAGAGACCTCCGCGGCGCGCGTCGAGCAGCTTGCGGACCATTTGCATGGCGAGCAGGCCGCCGGCAAGCATCTGCGACACGGGCGTGCGGCCGCCGAAAACGGGATTCTTGTTCGGCAGCGAGACCCATTCGTCGGCCAGCTGGTCGCCATACAAAATATGCAGTGACTTATAGATGCCAAGCAAATACGATATGCGGGTGATGCGGTCGACCTCGAGCACGCGGTCAGGGTTCTTTTTCCACTCGTAGAACGTGGAGGAGGACAGGCCGCCGAGCAGTTCGCGCGCATCTTCGTCGCGCAGCTTCCAGGCAGCAACCAGTTTGAAAAAGCCGATGAGGGCAGATTTCGACAGGCGCTCGCGTTCGGCCCGGGCGTTCAGGTCGACCAGTACGGCGGGTTCGAAGCGGCTCTTTGGATAGGCGTAGGCTAAGTTCATTTGGGGTACCTCCGGTTATGGATTAGTTATACTCCATTTCCACCATCAAGGCAAGCGCACTCCGAATTTGGAGTGATTTATACGTGTTTCCAATAAAATCAGGAGATTTTAATGTCAATAGGTAAAGTTTTTGCCACTTTCTGCCTGTCTGTAGCCGCCGCGGGCGTCGCGGCGGCGCCACCGAGCAATGCCGAGTTGAAGAAGCAGGTTGCCGATACCGAACGCGCATTCGCCGCGACGATGAAGGCGCGCGACCCTGCCGCCTTCGTCAGTTTCCTGGCAGATGAAGCCGTGTTCTTTTCGGGGCCGGTGCCCTTGCATGGCAAGAAGGCGGTTGGCGAGTTCTGGAAGAAATTGTATGAGAAGCCGGAAGCCCCATTTTCGTGGGAGCCGGATGAAGTGGAGGTGCTGGCGTCGGGAAAGCTGGGCTGGTCGAGCGGACCGGTGTACGGACCGGACGGGAAGTTGATTGCACGCTACAACTCGGTGTGGCGCCTGGAACCGTCGGGCAAATGGAAGATCATCTTCGATCACGGGGCCGATGTTTGTGATTGCAAAAAGCCGGCGCCCTAATGTCGTCAACCCAGGAGAACAGCATCATGCAACTCGGTAATTTCTCAGTCAGTCTCGCCGTGAAAGATATCGCATTATCACGTGCGTTCTACGAAAAACTGGGCTTCACCGTGTGGGGAGGGGAACAGGAGCGTGGCTGGCTGATTCTCAAGAATGGCAGCACGGTCGTTGGCCTGTTTCAGGGCATGTTCGAGAACAACATCATGACCTTCAATCCGGGCTGGGACAGCGACGGGAAGACGCTCGCCGAATTTGCCGATGTGCGCGAACTGCAGCGCGGACTGAAGGCGCAAGGTGTGGAACTACTCAGTGAGGCTGATGAAACGACGTCAGGGCCAGCGAGCTTCATGCTGGTTGATCCTGATGGCAATCAAATCATGTTTGACCAGCATGTGTAAGCAATCAAGCTAGCAGTGCTGTTTCCGGCCACGTGGCTTATTCTCTTTCACCCAGTTCTTAAGCCTGCGCCTTGCCGAATCGCCCTTTTCAAGTAGTCGAAAAAGTGATCCTAATTGCAATAAAAGGTCCAATTTGGACGCTATTGACTCATTTGCCTATTTTGTCTACTATGTCCATTGGTTGGTGGCGTATGTTCTTTACGAATCACCATCAAGTGTTTGTGTTATTGGCCGCGCAGGATGTGCCGCCGCACAAATGCTCCCAGCGGATGGAGTTCACAACCAGCCTTGGGACAAGACCTAGGAGAAAGCAATGAACGCAGTAGCACCCTTTATCACTTTTAGTGCTAAGGATGCAAAAGCGCGGTTTGGCGAATTGTTGGATGAGGCGCTTGGACAGCCAGTGGGCATTACAAAGCATGACCGACTGACCGCGTATGTGGTCTCCAAGCGTGATTTCGAAAAAATGTTAGCGAATATCGCATTTCTCGAAGATCAGCTTTGGCTAGCAAAGGCTGATCTTGCCCGCAAAGAAGGGTTTGTGGGTCCAGATCGCGTTGATGCACTCCTGAGCGATTTCAGGAACCTCGACGATGCTGAAAATAGCAATAACTAATCCTGCGTATAAATTTCTCGCAGGGCTGCAGGCCAAGCAGTACAAGCAGGTTGGATCGGCAATCCTTGGATTGCTGCGAAATCCTGAGCCCCACGACAGCAAACAGCTCGTCGGTGCTGAGCATGGCGAACGCCGGATTGATGTTGGCGAATATCGGGTGATTTATGCGCTAAGGGCTGACGCTATTGAAATCCTTATCATCGGGAAAAGAAATGATGATGAGGTCTACAAGATGTGGGATCGGAGCAGGTAGGGAAAAAAGGCGCGCGTAGCGTGCTTTTTTTCGGCAGCCGACGACGTTCTCGGTATCAATCAGCGAATCACGAACCAGAGTGCCCGTTCGGGACCCACTAAGCCGGCTCGGCGTGCTCCACCATGAGCTGTACTTTGGTCACGCCATTGTATTCATTCGCGTCGAGCCGGAAAGCCACCCTGGCGCGTTCGCCGATGGACGCGGTGTGGCCGAACCAGATCGCGTCGTAGCGCTGGCCGTTGCGTTCCAGCTGCAGCTTGAGATGACGCTCTTTCAGGATGCGCTGGCTCACCACGCGAAATTCGTCGCAGAACACGGGCGGCGCGAAGCCCTGGCCCCACACTTGCCCGTCCATCAGGTCGATGAATTCGGTCGTGTAGTAGGCGTCTTCCAGCGGGCCGTCGGTTTCAATGATTCGTTCAAGTTGCTGGGTGTTGAGCCATGCGCGGCCCACTGCTTCGAAGGCTTCCGAAAACGCCTCGAAAGCGTCGGCCCTGATCGTCAGTCCGGCAGCCATGGCGTGGCCGCCGAACTTGTCGATGAGCGAAGGCGCGCGCTTGGACACCAGGTCTAAAGCATCCCGCAGGTGGAAGCCGGGAATCGACCGCCCCGAGCCCTTGAGCCAGCCGTCGCCGCCCGGTGCAAAGGTAATTGTCGGCCGATAGAACTTCTCTTTCAGGCGCGACGCGACGATCCCGATCACGCCTTGGTGCCATGAAGCGTCGAACACGCTGATGGTATTGCTGGCCGACGGCTCATAGTCGTCCAGGTGCAGCAGCGCTGCGTCCTGCATTTCAGCTTCGATCTCGCGGCGCTTCAGGTTGATTTCATTAAGCTGCTGGGCAATTGCCCATGCGCGGCCTTCGTCGTCGGTGATCAGGCATTCGATCCCGAGCGACATGTCGTCGAGCCGGCCGGCCGCGTTCAGGCGCGGGCCGAGTGCGAAACCAAGGTCGAAGGGCGACGCGGTGCGGGCTTCGCGCGCGGCGACCCGGAACAGCGCGGCCACGCCCGCATGCATGCGGCCTGCGCGCATGCGCTTCAAGCCTTGCGCAACAAGGATGCGGTTGTTGGTGTCTAGCCGCACCACGTCGGCCACGGTGCCAAGTGCCACCAGGTCGAGCAGGTTGTCCAGCTTGGGCTGGGACTGTGCATCGAACACGCCGCGGCGCCGCAGTTCCGCGCGCAATGCCAGCAGCACGTAGAACACCACGCCCACGCCGGCCAGGTGCTTGCTGGGGAAGCCGCATTCAGGCTGGTTCGGATTGACGATGACGCGCGCCTCGGGCAACTTGTCGGCCGGGAGGTGGTGGTCGGTGACGACGACGTCGATGCCGAGCTTTTTCGCTGCCAGCACGCCGTCGATGCTGGCGATGCCGTTGTCGACGGTGATGATGATATCCGGGGCCTTTTCGCGCGCGGTCAGCGCCACGATCTCGGGCGTAAGGCCGTAGCCGTACTCGAAACGGTTCGGCACGATGAAGTCGACGTTGGCGCCCATGGAACGCAAGCCGCGCAGCGCGACCGCGCAGGCTGTGGCGCCATCGCAGTCGTAGTCCGCCACGATGCACATCTTTTTGCCGGCGGCGATGGCGTCGGCCAGGAACACGGCGGCAGCGTCGATGTGCAGCAGGCCGCCAGGCGGCATCAGCGACGCCAGTTCGCTCGACAGTTCTCGGGTATCGGTCAGCCCGCGTGACGCGTACAGGCGCGCCAGCACAGGATGCACGCCTCCCTGGCGCAGCATTTCGGACGTACGGAAGGAGCAGGGGCGGGTGGCAATGCGGGTCATGGCAGCAGTCGGTTCAGTGTAGGGCGGCGCCAGAAGGCACGCTGGGCCATTCTGGAGGTGGTCAATTGGGTGAGGGCGCTGCGGTGGCTCAGTAGCAGGCGCACGCCGTTCACGCGGCCTTCCAGCAGCGATGCCAGGGCGGGGGCGAATAGCGTCTTTTCCAGCTGGTGCATGCTGTCGATCCAGCTTGCCCAGTCGCCGCTGATGGCGCTTTCGCTGAGCTCTCCAGCGACGACAATCGTGTCGCCGCCAGCGCCGGACATCAGGTCGGCGGGCGTGGCCCACGATGTGGCCATCGCAGCGAGCCAGCCAGGGGCCTGGGATACGGCCAACTTCGTTGCGGCGGCCTTGCTTGCCTTTGACGGCGCCCACGGCCAGAAGGAATTAATCGCAGGCAGTCCGCGCGATTCGCGTTCCACGTTGACCGGGTGTTCGAACCACAGCATCTGCACTTCGTTCTGCAGCTTGCGGAAATTGACAGCGTGCGGGCCGGATGGCAGCCAGTCGGTCAGGTTCAGTCCGATCGAGGCATCGGGTGACGATGTTTGCAGGTCGGACCAGTCGCAGGCGCGCATGAACCAGGTGGCGGCCTCGCCATACAGCAGCGTTTTGCCGATTTCGTCGAAATAGGGTTTGGCGACGTCGAACAAGGGGCGCGCTTCGGCCTCGGTCAGGCGCAGGCCGCGCAGGTCGTTCATGGTCAGGTGATTGCGCGTGATCTGGATATGGGCCGGGTTGATGATGAACCAGCTGTCGCTGCCGGGATCGAGGCCCATGCCACGCATCGCGGCCGCGGCGAAGGCGGGGTGGCCATCGGCCGACAGGTCCAGGGTTTGGGCCAGCCACGCTTCGTGTGGCGTTGTACGAATGTTATCGTCGAACGGGAGCGCGACGCGGGACGATGTGCGGGACAGCAGGGCGGCCAGGGCAGGGGCTTGCAGGGCGCGCACCAGATCGGTCGCATGCTCCGCGGGCGGCAGGGCAAACGGCAGGACGAGCGTAAGTTGGGTCATCCCCGCATTGTAGGGCATACAGGGATGCGGAGAAAGAACAGCATCAGCTACATCGTCCTCGCGCAGGCGGGGACGATGTGGGGGTGTGCTTACGGAGCGATGTCCCCGGTGCCGCTACGGTCTGGCGGCGGGTCGATGTCGACATCGCCATAGGTGAGGCCAATTGCTTCCTCGTACCAGGTTTGCACCAGCGCCAGGTGTTCGCGTTCCTCGTTCAATGCCTGGGTAAAGTCGTCCACCATCTTCGTCAGGTCGTGCTCGTCCGCCAGCGCGACCAGCGTTTCCCAGCCCGACTTGTCGCACAGTTCGGCCGTCACGATGGCATGCAGCGACTGTGCAACCGTGGTACGCGGGTCGTTCAGTACTTGCACCAGCCCCATGGATTCAACGCCGGACAGGTCCGCACTGGGCGTCTGCGAGGTCGGATCCCCGCCCAGCGATACGATGGCGTCCCGGAGCAGCAGGAAATGGCGCGCTTCGTCGGCGCGGATCTGTTCAAGGTCGTCGATGGTCATGCTGATATCACCGTCGAGCATGACTTCGCACTTGGTGATCAGCGCATCGTACAAGCGGGTGCCCGTGCGTTCGAACGCCAGCCGCTCTCCCAGCTTGTCGAGCAGGATTTGCGGGCTGCCGCCCTTGAGTATCGCGAAACCCATATTCAGGACCCCGCTCACCGTTCCCGGCAAGGGCACCGACCCCAGCGTGTCGGCGTCGGTAATGTAGGCATTGCGCAGGTCGGCCAGCGCCGATTCGTCGCCCGGTTCCTCGCTCGTCATGGAGGGATCGACATTTTGCATGGCCTTGCTGTCGATGGGCGACATCTGGATGCCGGTGCGGTTCATGCCGATCTGGTCTGTATGCAGCGTCATGTTCTGTCCTTTCAAGGTTGCACCGCGCCATGGCGGGCGCCAATGACCGCCTTGCGCGACAATTCGGTGCCGGGGCTCCAGATATAGCCCGCAGCGACGGCTTCGCTGGGGTTGCCCTCGGCATTGACGGTGTCGCGGTAGGCGGCCGACAGCGTGCTTTCCTGGTCGCGCGGAACGAAGCGGGTGCCGTCCGTGCGCATGCCCACTTCGCTGACGAGCACCTTGCGCACGAAATCGCGATGGCTGCGGAACACCAGCGGGTGCTTGAAGTCTGCGGTGACGATTTCGGCAGGATCGCGCTTTTCGAACTGCTTGAGCGCCTCGCAGGCCATGTGGAAGTGGCCCAGCTCGTAGTCGAGAAAGCGGTCCCAGATGGCGCGCACGTGGTGGTTGGTTTCCTGTTCCATGCAGCTGTAGTAGTTGTAGCACTCGTTTGCCTCGTGCAGGACCCATTGTTCGATCCAGCTTTCGGCCGGATCGAGCATGGACGCGTACTGGGTGACATGCTGCTCTTCGATGGAGGCGATTTCCGCATATAGCTGGCGCGCCAGCGGGTCGGAAAACAGCGGCCCGACATTCATGTAGTAGTCGTGGGTTTGGGATTCCCCGGCCACCAGGGTCAGCGCATGGAGCTTGGTCAGGAAGCCGGCGGTTTTGGCGTTATAGGGTTCGCGCAGGTCGTCGGCCGGGTGCCGGTGGTGCTCGGCCGTGGGCCGGCCCGGCAGCACGTCGGTATAGCTTTGCAGGATGTTGTTGGCGTCCTTGCCTTCGAGCCGGTCAAGCAGGGCGGAATAGCGGAATAAATGGTCGAAATCTTCCAGCAGGCCAAAACGGTAGACCTGGGCCAGGTAGGGATCGGGCTCGGCCTGGGCGATGGCCGCCGTCACTTCGATGGCGGTTTGCTCGTAGGCGATGGTGGTTTCCAGGGGCGAATGGTCGGCCGCGATGAGCCAGTTGACCATGGTGGCCTGGTGCTGTTCGGCGCGCCGGACCTTGGCCAGCGGCAGGCGCAGGTCGCGGTTGAAGCGGGCCGCCATGTGGCCAAAACGCAGCGCTTCGTTCTCGATGCCGTTGATGAGGATGATGCGCACCCGTGTAAATGCGTCGTCATCGAGCTTGCTGATCGGTTTTTGCACCAGGTCGCGCCAGGTAAAGTGCTGGCTGTCGATGTGAATACCCTTCGAGTCGAATACGCTGAACGCCATGATGGCCTCCTGTCGTGCCGGTTATTCGTTTGAGTTTTGAGAGCCTGTCCAGGTTCCCGCTTTTTTGTAACGGGAGATTCAATTGGGCAACCCTGTCAAGGATGTGGTTTATATGGCACACTGCGGGCTTACCTAAAATACACTGCTGGAACTCATGAGCATCACCCATCGTTTGCCGTATGAATGGCAGGTCGGCTTGCGCTACACGCGCGCCGGCAAGCGCAGCGGCCGCAACAGCTTCATCTCCTTCATTTCGCTCATTTCCGTTTCCGGTATCGCGCTTGGCGTCGCCTCACTGATCGTGGTGCTGTCGGTCATGAACGGGTTCCGCAAGGAAGTCACCGACCGCATGCTGTCGGTCCTGGCCCATATCGAAGTGATCGACACGCGCGGTTCCATGCCCGAATGGCAATCGGCCGTGAAGGAAGCATTCAAGAACCCGGCCGTCAAGGGCGCGGCGCCCTTCGTCCAGACACAGGGCATGCTGCTGCGTGAAGGGGCCATGCGCCCGGCCGTCATCCGCGGCGTGCTGCCATCGGAAGAGCCCAAGGTCTCCGACGTGGCCAGCAGCGTGAAGCAGGGCAGCCTGAACGACCTGCGGCCGGGCGAATTCAATATCGTGCTTGGCTACGCGCTGGCCCGTTCGCTGGGCTTGAATATCGGCGACAAGGTCACCATGGCGCTGGCCCAGGCCCAGGTCACGCCGGCCGGCATGCTGCCGCGCATGCGCACTTTCACGCTGGTGGGCATTTTCGAAGCAGGCCATTACGAATTCGATTCCGGCATGGCTTTCGTGCACATGGCCGACGCGCAGAAGATGGAACGCATCGATGCGCCGTCCGGCGTGCGCCTGCGCCTGGCCAATATGCACAACGCGCCGCAAGTGGCCGACGAACTGCAGGTCAGCATGCCCGGCGAACTGCTGGTGCGCGACTGGTCCAAGCAGAACAAGACCTGGTTCTCGGCCGTGCAGACCGAAAAGAAGATGATGATGATCGTGATGACCCTGATTATCACGGTGGCCGTGTTCAACCTGGTGTCCACCCTGGTCATGACGGTCACCGACAAGCAGGCCGACATCGCCATCCTGCGCACGCTCGGTTCGTCGCCAAAGTCGATCATGAAGATCTTCATGATCCAGGGCGGCCTGATTGGCTTCCTGGGCACCATGGCGGGCGTGACGATGGGCGTCCTGGTGTCGCTCAATATCGACGTCATCGTGCCCTTCATCGAACGCCTGATGGGCGCCCAGATCCTGTCGAGCGACATTTACCTGATCAGCGCACTGCCGTCCGAACTGCGCTGGCCCGACGTGTACGGCATCGGCGGCATCGCCGTGGTGCTGGCCTTCCTGGCGACCATTTACCCAAGCTACGCCGCCTCGCGCGTCCGTCCGGCGGAGGCCCTGCGCTATGAATAACATGCCTGAAAATTCCGTCCTGTCCTGCCGCGGCCTGGGCAAAACCTATACGCAGGGTGCGTACCAGGTCAAGGTCCTCAGCAACGTCGACTTTGCGATCCATCGCGGCGAGCATGTCGCCATCGTGGGCGCTTCCGGCTCCGGCAAATCGACCCTGCTGCACCTGCTGGGCGGGCTCGATGTGCCGACCACCGGCTCGGTGACCCTGCAGGGCAAGGACTTCGCGACCCTGTCGGAAACCGCGCGTGGCGACTTGCGCAATGCCTCGCTGGGCTTCGTGTACCAGTTCCACCACCTGCTGCCCGAATTTTCGGCCCTGGACAATGTGGCCATGCCGCTGCTGATCCGGCGCGAAAGCCGCGCCAGCGCGGTCAAGAAGGCCGAAGCGATCCTCGAACGCGTGGGGCTGTCGCAGCGCGCAATCCACGTGCCGGGCGAATTGTCCGGCGGCGAACGCCAGCGCGTGGCCCTGGCCCGCGCCCTGGTCACGCAGCCCGGCTGCGTGCTGGCCGACGAACCAACCGGTAACCTGGACCACGCCACCGCGCAGCAGATTTTCGACCTGATGCTGGACCTGTCGACCACGCTGGGCACGGCCTTCGTCATCGTCACCCACGATATCGAACTGGCGCAGCGCTGCGACCGCGTCATGCGCCTGACCGACGCCGGCCTCAAACCAGCCGAAACGGCCAAAGTGGTAGCGGAGGCAGGCGCATGAGCTTCCTCGACAAACTGCCGTACGAATGGGTAGTGGGCCTGCGCTATACCCGCGCCGGCAAGCGCAGTGGCCGCAACAGCTTCATCTCCTTCATTTCGCTGA
This sequence comes from Pseudomonadota bacterium, assembly GCA_040388805.1. GTDB lineage: Bacteria > Pseudomonadota > Gammaproteobacteria > Burkholderiales > Burkholderiaceae_D > Telluria_A. The sequence continues at coordinate 6,987 of JAZKBE010000091.1, read as the reverse complement.
TCTCCATGTCCGGCATCGCGCTGGGCGTGGCGGTGCTGATCGTGGTGCTGTCGGTCATGAACGGCTTCCAGAAGGAAGTCACCGACCGCATGCTCTCCGTGCTGGCGCATATCGAAGTCTTCGATGCCCGCGGCGGCATGCCGAACTGGCAGGCTGCCCGCGCCGACGCGCGCCGCAATCCGTCGGTGATCGGCGCCGCGCCGTTCGCCGAAACGCAGGGCATGCTCCTGTCCGACGGCGTGATGCGGCCGGCCATCGTGCGTGGCGTGCTGCCAGAAGAAGAACTGCAGGTCTCGGACATTCCGAACAACGTCAAGCAGGGCAAATTTTCGGATTTGCGGGCTGGCGAATTCAATATCGTGCTGGGCGTGGAACTGGCGAAGGCGCTCGCGCTGAAGCTGGGCGACAAGGTGACCATGGCGGTGGCGCCTGGCCACAGCGTAGACGCCGGACTCGCGCCGCGCATGGTCAACTTCACGGTCAGCGGCATTTTCGATGCCGGCCATTTCGAATTCGATTCTTCGCTGGCCTTCGTGCACATGCAGGACGCCATGTCGGTGGCGAACCTGGACGCGCCGGCGGGCCTGCGCCTGCGCGTGGCCGACATGCACAAGGCGCCGCAGGTGGCCTACGAGCTGCAGAAAGCCCTGTCGGGCGAACTGCTGATCCGCGACTGGTCCAAGCAGAACAGCACCTGGTTCGCGGCCGTGCAAAGCCAGAAGAACATGATGTTCATCATCCTGACGCTGATCATCGCGGTGGCGGCCTTCAACCTGGTATCGACATTGGTGATGACCGTGACCGACAAGCAGGCCGACATCGCGATCCTGCGCACGCTGGGTTCTTCGCCGCGCTCGATCATGAAGATCTTCCTGATCCAGGGCGCGCTGGTGGGCGTGATCGGCACGGCGGCCGGCATCGCCCTTGGCGTGCTGGTGGCGCTCAATGTCGGCGTCATCGTGCCGGCCATCGAAACGGTGCTGGGCGTGAAATTCCTGTCCAAGGATATCTACCTGATCAACAGCATGCCGTCCGACCTGCGCTGGCCCGACGTCATCGGCATTGGCGCCGTGGCGGTGGTGCTGGCGTTTATCGCAACCCTGTATCCAAGTTACGCCGCGTCGCGCGTGAAACCGGCGGAGGCGCTGCGCTATGAGTAATCCTGTCCTCGAATGCCGCGGCCTGGGCAAAACCTTCACCCAGGGCGCTTACCAGGTCAATGTGCTGAACAATGTGGACTTCAGCGTCTATCGCGGCGAGCATGTCGCCATCGTGGGCGCATCGGGCTCCGGCAAATCGACGCTGCTGCACCTGCTGGGCGGGCTCGATGTGCCGACCACCGGCACCGTCACGCTGCAGGGTGCGGACTTCGCCAGCCTGTCGGAAACGGCGCGCGGCGACCTGCGTAATTCCTCGCTCGGTTTTGTGTACCAGTTCCACCACCTGCTACCCGAATTCTCCGCTCTCGACAATGTGGCCATGCCGCTGCTGATCCGCCGTGAAAAGCGCGACGTGGCCATGGCCAAGGCGCAGGCCATGCTGGAGCGGGTAGGGCTGGCCAAGCGCGTCATTCACGTGCCGGGCGAACTGTCCGGCGGCGAGCGGCAGCGCGTGGCGCTGGCGCGGGCCCTGGTCACCGAACCTGGCTGCGTGCTGGCCGATGAACCGACCGGCAATCTCGATCACGCCACCGCGCAGCAGATCTTCGACCTCATGCTGGAGCTCTCCAGCACCCTGGGCACGGCCTTCGTCATCGTCACGCACGACATCGAGCTGGCGCAGCGCTGCGACCGCGTGCTGCGCCTGACCGAACACGGGCTGCAAAAGGCATAGCCATGTGGATCGATACCCACTGCCACCTTGACGCCCACGAATTCGGCGGCGAGTCGCTGGACGTGGCGCGCCGCGCGGCAGCGGCGGGGGTAGCGATGATCGTGATTCCCGCGGTCGAACGTGGCAATTTCGATGTGGTGGCCCGGCTCGGGGCCGATGCGCCCAACGCCAGCTACGCGCTCGGCATCCATCCGATCTGCGTGCCGCAGGCGACAGACGATGACCTGGCAGTGCTGCGATCACGCATCGAAGCATCGCTGGCCGATCCGCGCTTCGTGGCCATCGGCGAGATCGGCCTCGATTTCTTCATTCCCATGCTGTGTGAACCCGCGATGCGCGAAAAGCAGGACCATTTTTTCCGCGAACAGCTGCGCATGGCGCGCGACTTCGGCATGCCGGTGCTGATGCATGTGCGCCGTTCGCAGGACCAGGTGCTCAAGCATGTACGCCAGATCCGCCAGGTGGGCGGCATCGCGCATGCGTTCAATGGCAGCTTCCAGCAGGCGCAGATGTATATCGACCTTGGCTTCAAGCTGGGATTTGGCGGCGCCATGACCTTCACGCGCGCGCTGCAGATTCGGCGCCTGGCGACCACCTTGCCTTTGGCATCGATCGTCCTTGAAACCGATGCGCCCGATATTTCGCCTGCATGGATCCATCCGGGCCGCAACAGCCCGGAACAACTGCCTGCCATCGGCCGCTCCCTGGCCGAATTGCGCGGCCTGAGCGACGATGATGTGCGATTGGCGACTTGCAATAATGCAATATTGGCAATTCCCCGCCTGGAGGCTATACTCCTTGCCTCATTGAACAAGGTTCCCCATGCTGAATAAAGTCTTCCTGACGCGCGTTGTTGCCACTTGCGTCTTCTTGCTCTCGATCGCCCTCAGCGGCGTGTGGACGTTCGGCTACCTGGACGGGAAGGCCATGCCAACGAGCACCTACGTATTGGCTATCTCCCTGACAGTATTTCTGTATGCCAGCTTCACCATGTTCAACAGCATGATCGAACAGCTTCTGCGCAAGATACTGAAATAACGCAAGCGCGCATCGCCGCCTGGCTTTCATACTGAAGGTTTTCCTTCGGCGAGCGCCATGCGCTGTGCGACTATTGGCTTTGCGGCAGGTGCGGCCATCCTGCAAACTGTTGCCGTGCTGCCCGGCGCGTTCACCGTCGCCGGTCTTGCCACGGTGGGTGTACTGCTCTGCTTCCTGCGCGGTGCCGCGCTGGCAGGTGTGCTGTTCGGCTTCTGCTGGGCAGCTTTGCTCGCCCATCTGGCGCTGGCGCCGCAACTAGCGCCCGCCGACGAAGGCCGCGACATCACGCTTGCCGGCACCATCGATAGCCTTCCCTACCATTTCGACCAGGGCGTGCGCTTCAACTTCGCCGTCGAAAATGCGCAAGGCAACAGCAGCCCGGTTCCACCGCGTATCGCGCTGGCCTGGTATGCGGGATTCAAGGGCAGCGCCGTGGGCAAGGTGCAGCCCGGTGAACGCTGGCAGCTGACGGTGCGGCTGCAGCGTCCGCACGGCAACGCCAACCCGCACGGCTTCGACTACGAAGTCTGGCTGCTAGAGCAGGGCTTGCGCGCCACGGGCTATGTGCGGCCCGCGTCGCCGGCCAACCGCCGGATCGACAGCTTCGTGTTCGGATTGTCGAACGTGGTCGAACACTGGCGCGCCTCGCTGCGCGAACGCATTCGCCGCGCGCTGCCGGAAAAGGAATACGCAGGCGTCATCGTGGCGCTCGTCGTCGGCGACCAGCGCGCCATTTCCCAGTCCGACTGGGCGGTCTTCAACCGCACCGGGGTCGGCCACCTGATTTCGATAAGTGGGCTATGAATACATCATGTCTCGAAATGATATAATTGCCTTTTGGAAATCATCTTGGACACTTGCCGTGCCAGTCGCCTATAGCTACATCCGCTTTTCCACGTCTGAGCAGAAAAAGGGCGACTCATTACGCAGACAGACCGAGTTGTCAGAACACTACGCGGCCAAACACGGTCTGACGCTGGACAATTCGCTTCATTTGCATGATCTCGGCCTATCCGCATTTGATCGATCGAACATCGAACGTGGAGCACTCGGCGGATTTCTGGAGGCGGTCAAACGAGGCCGCATTGTTCCAGGATCATTCCTGCTGGTCGAATCGCTTGATCGCCTTTCCCGCGATAAGGTTCTCGCTGCGCTGGAAATCTTCATTTCTATTTTGCGGCACGGTGTCACCATTGTCACGCTTGCCGACAATATGGTCTACAACACCGAATCCGTAGGAGATAATTTTGGAAGTCTGATCATCTCGATCACTATCATGGCGCGGGCGCATGAAGAGTCCGCGACGAAGAGTCGGAGACTGCTGGCGGCATGGGAGAACAAGCGCGCAAACATTGGCAGCAGAAAACTTACGGCTCAGTGCCCGCGATGGATGCACCTCAAGGATGACAAGACTGAATTCGAACTGATACCGGATCGCGTTAAGTTGATCATGGAAATCATCGGGCTGGTCAAGGCAGGGATGGGTCAAGCACAGATTGCGAAGCGATTGAACGAACGGGCTGAACCGCCACTTTCCGCGCACGGGAAGGGGTGGCACGCGTCGTATATCAATAAGATCATTACCAGCACTGCGCTCTACGGCGAGTTTCAGCCACAGCTTTGGAATGGTGGCAAGCTAACACCGCATGGCGAACTGATTTCTGACTACTACCCAGCGCTGATTAACAAGGAAGAATTTTTCCACTTGCAAAGCATTCGTGCGCAGCGCCTATTCGTCGGGGCGAGGGCAAGGAAGGGCACAGACATCCCGAACTTATTGAGTGGAATAGTCAAGTGTGGGTACTGTGGCAGCACCATGATTCTGGCTGGAGGAGCCGCCCAGCGCGTTCGCTCTGAAGACGGGAGCGAGGTTACCAGACCCGGCAAGAAAGTCCTTGTTTGCGATGGCGCAAGGCGGGGGCTCGGTTGCTTCGCCGTTCAATGGGCGTACAAAGACTTCGAGAAAAGTTTTTTGACGTTCTGTCGGTCGCTTGAACTTAGAAGAGTGTTGTCCGACATGGGTTTGGTTGAGGGCGAGACGGCGCGGACTCTGACAATGCAAGAGCGACTTCAATCGCTGGATTCAGCTATCGCCGAGTCTTCGAAACGCCTTGCCAACCTAATGGTAGCGCTTGAGCTTGGCGATGCCCCACTCGCTGTGGTCAGTAGAATTCGCGAGATCGAAATGGAGGTCGAGATGCTTAAATCGTCCAAATTGACGCTTGAAGGGGAACTGCTTGCAACGGAAATATCGAATCGCTACCGGCTCGAAGAAGTGGAGACAGTAAGGGAAGTGATCAGCAAGCTAGACGGCTTGGCGGGCGACGAGTTGTTCATGACTCGCGCGACGTTGGCCGAGCACATACGGCACCTCATCAAGGTTGTACGTCTCTTTCCTGCCGGGACGTTACATACACATGACGCAATTCGACAAATTCGCGCTGCACTGATCGATTCTGGATTTTCCGGCGAACGGGCTGATGCATATCTCAGCGACACGCATCGAACTGAACCGATGCGAACCGGGCGTGGTGTTCGCGGTCGCTATGTGTCCCGAAAGGACACAGGGCGGCACTTCATCATTAGTGCAGGAAATGGGGGCTTCCGCGTCGTTTACCCAGATTTTGAGGACGCTGGGGAGGTGGCTATCGAAATAGGAATTCGGGGTGGTTGATCCTCAACGTTGTGCCGTCCCTCTCCGACCGACTCCTGATGAAGGCGGTCAGCCTCGCGAGCATATGCGGGATATAGACTTCACCACAAGGGGACTTCATGATGGCGAGATTGAACGGAGCTTACTATGGTGAAGACCGCGCTGTTTGATGGTGCTGGCCGAAGGGTAGGCTTCACCGAAACTCGTTCAAACGGGAACATCGTCGCATACTGCGCGTCAGGCGTGCCTTTGGGCTATTACTGCGCGTCCTCGAAGTACACCTTTGACTGGCATGGGCGTCGGGTTGGCAATGGAAATCAGGTTGGGCGTCTATTTCGGTGAGCCGCTGGCATTCGCGGTGGAGGGGAAATAGCCGTAACCGCAGGCGGGGATAACACAGTCAGTCGTCATACTTACTATAGCGATGAACGTGTTATCCCCGTGCCCAGTGATGCACCTGCGTCTCCATTCTAGACAAGCCAAAGCCATTGCTGTCCGTGGGTAGATCATAGTCCAGCGGCCTGAGGCGATCAGGGTCAGTCCAGGGAACACAGTTCGTCAGGAAGGTAGTGCAAGGTCTGCCCGGACAATGACGTTACCTGACGAGTCCAGAAAATGTCATCGTTCGGGCAGAGCTAGTCAATCAGCTCGTGCAGAATTCGCGAGGTCATGCCAAGTGCAATGAATTGAGTCGAACGCCATCGGTACGATGCCAGTGCTGCCGAACGCGTTGGCGGCAACGTTGACTTCGGCGTTGTGCTGCGATTTTGATTCGTGGCATACGTGGACGAGCATCACGACATCTGGCTTTATGCTGCTGGCCGCGCTGGCAAGATCATCGAGGGTCGGTCGCTGCTGCTTTGCCACCACATCGCCGTCGTCCAGAAGCATCGGCAAATGCCAGAGCACGCTACTCATGGGATTCGTTCTGCGAAGTTCCTTGACCATATGAAGCGCATGAGTTTGGCGAACCAGTATTTCAAACGGATCGAGCGTCGTTTCGTCGAAAATCGATTCATCGACCACGATCAACGTTGGTTTGAAGGACGCCACCGACGCCAAAAATTCCTGCTCAGCGTCGGCATTGCCGCACTCTTCGACGTTGCAGAAGTCGATCCACATCTTGCCGATCTGCTCGTGAGCATACTTCAGTTTGAATTGTGCTACGGCGTCGAGTGGGACAGTGGAGCCAGCCGCAGCGAGTACAAGTCCAGCATTCTTGAACATGAGTTGTTCGTACATTCGGTGCAAGTCATCAGTGATGCCGATCCAGATGAGGTGTCCGCCACTGGTAGCGAAATTTTCTGCCAGCGTCAGCGCCATTGACCCAGCGCCGGTAGCCAGTTTGCCAGCGATGATGTAGCTTGCGCCCGGTTCCCACTGTTCGAAGTGAGCGGCCAGCGACAGTCTGCGTATTCCACGCAAAGTGGCCACCCGTTCCACGCCAAACTGGCCACCCAGTC
>JAZKBE010000090.1:0-74290 GCA_040388805.1 Pseudomonadota bacterium | reverse complement strand
ATGTGGTACTGGTTGTAGACGTCCCACAGGCCGTCGACGATCATGGTGTCGACCAGCTTGGCGTCGCCCATGCGGAAACCGTCGCGCGAACCGTTGAGCACGTGCGGCGAGGCGCTCATGTTTTCCTGGCCGCCGGCGATGACGATGTCGGCGTCGCCGCATTTGATCGCTTGCGCCGCCAGGTGGGTGGCCTTCAGGCCGCTGCCGCAGACTTTACCGACGGTAAATGCCGGCACCATGTCGGGCAGGCCGGCCTTGATGACAGCCTGGCGTGCCGGGTTCTGGCCCGCGCCGGCGGTCAGCACCTGGCCGAGGATGACTTCGTTGACGCTGGCTGGATCGAGTCCGATTTGCGCCAGCAGGTTCTTGATGACGTGGGCGCCCAGGTCGGCGGCAGAAATTTTTGCGAGCGTGCCGCCAAATTTGCCAACTGCGGTACGGCCAGCGGCCACGATTACGACGTCTTCCATGTGAGTCTCCGATGCTAAGGTTTCAATGTGCTGCCCGCCACTCAGGGAAAGCGGGGGGCGTCCGTTCCAGATGCGTTGGCGGGCGAAGCGCGCCAGCCAGGGTGTTGCAGAACCGGGGTCAGCCAGTTGTAGCCACTGTCGCCGGTGAACCATTGCCGGGTTGCGACAGTGGTCGATGCGAGCAGCGATTTCAGCGCGTCAACGTGCAACTCCGTTGCGGCCATGCCGGCGTCCATGATTGCCTGGACACTGGCGGTATAGAAGGCAGCTTGCGTATCGAACACATCGCGCGTCGCGCGCGTTATATGTTCTGTGCTTGAAAACATGTGAGCCCCTTGGTTTATGGCAAAGTCAGCTATCTTAGTTTTCAGCCCTGCATAGCAGTTTGAGCAAAATCAATCTTATCAGCTTATTCATGGAACACAAGCTGCCGCATACGTGAAATTTATCATGCCAGCAACTTGATACCGTCGAGCGTGCGCGCGCATTGTTCCCGTATCACCCCCACAAAGTCGGCCAGGAAGGCTTTCGGCGCCAGCGTGTCCGGCACCGACACGAACAAGTCGCTCCACAAGCCCTGGGCGCCGACCGGGCGCGCCTGCACATAGTCGTAATCGACGTAATTCTTGATGGCCCAGTTGGGCAGGGCCGCCACGCCGCGGCGGCTGGCCACCAGCTGCAGGATGGCGACCGTCAGTTCGGCGGTGCGGCGTTCGAAGGCGACGCCGGCCGGGGCCAGCACTTCGCGGATCAGGTCGATGCGGGTTTCCGGCACCGGATAGGTGATCAGGGTTTCGCCTTCGAAGTCGGCCGCTTCCAGGCGGCGCTGCTGGCTCAGGCGGTGTTTCTGCGCCATGACCACCAGGATTTCATAGCGAAACAGGGGAAACACGGTAAAGCCGGGCCCGCAGGCAGAACCGATGACCAGGTCGGCCTGGCCGCTGCGCAGCAAGTCCACCGGGTCGCTATGGAAGCCCGACACCAGGTCGATTTCCACGTCCGGCCAGCGCTGGCGGAATGCATCCATGACGGGCATGAGCCAGTCGAAACAGGTATGGCATTCGAGCGCCACGCGCAACTGGCCCTGGTCGCCGCTGGACAGGCGCACCACGTCGCGTTCGGCCTGCTCGACGGCCGGCAGCACGGTTTCGGCCAGCGCCAGCAGGCGGCTGCCGGTGGCGGTGAAGGCGATCGGCATGGACTTGCGCTCGAACAGCGGACCGCCGAAGCGGTCCTCGAGCAGCTTGATCTGGTGCGACAGGGCCGACTGCGTCAGGTTCAGCAGCTGGGCGGCACGCACCAGGCTGCCCGATGAGTGCAGGGCGGACAGGGTGCGCAAATGTCGGAGTTCGAGCATGGCATCTTCACTATGAATTGTTTTCATGCGAAACCGCAAAAGGTTTCGTTTTGATTATACGCCGTATTCACGCAAACTTTACTCACCGATTATTAAACGCTCATGACAATGAAAACCATTCACCTCCACACCCTCGGCTTTCCCCGCATCGGCGCCCGCCGCGAACTGAAGACCGCGCTCGAAGCGTTCTGGCGCGGCGACAGCAGCGCCGCCGAACTGCGCGACACCGGCCGCGCCCTGCGCCAGGTCCACTGGGCGCAGCAAGCCGCCGCCGGACTGGACTTTGTGACGGTGGGCGACTTTGCCTATTACGACCAGGTGGCCAACCATATCCAGCTGTTCGGCTGCGAGCCGGCCCGCTTCGGCTTCGACGGCAGCGAAAGCGCCCTGGCCCGCTACTTCGCCATGGCGCGCGGCGACCGCCCGCATGAGGGCGGCTGCTGCGGCGGCCACCACGCCGGCCACGCGCTCGACATGACCAAGTGGTTCGACACCAACTACCATTACCTGGTGCCGGAATTCGATGCCGGCACGGCGTTTTCGCTGCATGCCGATGCCCTGCTGGCCGAAGTGGCCGAAGCGCGCGCGCTGGGCCACGCGGTCAAGGTGGCGCTGATCGGCCCCCTCACCTTCCTGTGGCTGGGCAAATCGCGCGACAGCGAACGCATCGCTCTGCTGGACGCCCTGATTCCCCACTATGTGAGCCTGCTGGCGCAATTGAAGGATGCCGGCGCCGCATGGATACAGCTCGACGAACCGATCCTGGGCCTGGACCTGCCGCCGGCCTGGCGCAACGCTTTCGAGCCGTGCTACTGGCACCTGGCGCAGGCCGGCGCGAAGCTGATGCTGGCGACGTATTTTTCGCCGCTCGAAGAAAACCTGAGCCTGGCCTGCCGCCTGCCGGTGGCCGGCCTGCACGTGGACGGCGTGCGCGCGCGCCAGGAACTGGTCAGCGTATGCGACTGGCTGCCGCTGCCGAAAGTGCTGTCGGTGGGGATCGTCGACGGGCGCAATATCTGGCGCTCCGATCTCGACGCGGCCGTCAGCGTGCTGGCGCCCTTGCTGGAACGGCGCGAAGGCAAACTGTGGCTGGCGCCGTCCTGCTCCCTGCTGCACGTGCCTTTCAGCCTCGAAGGCGAAACGGGACTCGATCCCGAGCTGCGCTCATGGATGGCGTTCGCGGCTGAAAAGCTGGACGAGCTGACGGCGTTGAGGCGGGCATTGACGGGCGACGACGGCGCGCTGGCCGCGTCGCGCGCGGCGATCGCCAGCCGCGCGCGCAGCACCCGCGTGCACAGCGACCAGGTGGCGAGCAGCCTGCAGCGACTGGCGCCGGACGCCGACCGCCGCCAGTCGCCGTTCGCGCAGCGGCAAAAGGTGCAGCGCGCGCTGCTGCAGCTGCCCGATTTTCCGACCACCACCATCGGATCGTTCCCGCAAACGCCGACGATCCGCACCGCGCGCGCCGCCTTCAGGCGCGGCGCCATCACGGCGCCGCAATATGAAGACGCGATGCGCGCCGAGATCGCGCACGCCGTGGCGCGCCAGGAAGCGCTGGGGCTCGACGTGCTGGTGCACGGCGAGGCCGAACGCAACGACATGGTCGAATACTTCGGCGAGCAGCTCGACGGCTTTGCCTTCACGCGCTTTGGCTGGGTGCAGTCGTATGGCTCGCGCTGCGTCAAGCCGCCCGTCATTTTCGGCGACGTGGCCAGGCCGCGCGCCATGACGGTGGGCTGGACGGCGCATGCGCAGTCGCTCTCGCAGCGGCCCGTCAAGGGAATGCTGACCGGTCCCGTCACGATCCTGCAATGGTCCTTCGCGCGCGACGACCAGCCGCGCTCCCTCACCTGCCTGCAGATCGCGCTGGCGATGCGGGACGAAGTGGCCGACCTGGAGCGGGCGGGCGTGAAGATCATCCAGATCGACGAACCGGCGCTGCGCGAAGGCTTGCCGCTGCGGCGCGCCGGCTGGGATATCTACCTGGCGTGGGCCACGCGCGCCTTCCGCGTCACGGCCGGGGTGGCGGGCGACGCGACCCAGATCCATACCCATATGTGCTACGCCGAATTCAACGACATCCTGCCGCAGATCGCCGCGCTGGACGCCGACGTGATCACCATCGAGACCAGCCGCTCGGACATGGCGCTGCTCGACGGCTTCGGCAAGTTCAGCTATCCGAACGAGATCGGGCCGGGCGTATACGACATCCATTCGCCGCGGGTGCCGGGCGTGGACGAGATGGAAAGGCTGCTGCGCAAGGCGGCGCAAGTGATCCCGGCGCGCCACTTGTGGGTCAATCCCGACTGCGGCCTGAAGACGCGCGGCTGGGCCGAGACCGAGACCGCGCTGAAGAATATGGTGGCCGCGGCGCACCGCATGCGCGCGTAAGTTTCCCAACCGGGGTCAGACCTCAGGTGAGAAATATTTCTCACCTGTGGTCTGACCCCGGTTGGGCGGTATTTCCTTGCGCCATTGCTGGGAGGAACATATGGCGCAACCCTCCCCTTTCGGCAAATTTCAAAGTAGAATGCACGAGCCTGCGCCACTTTGGGCGAAGTTAGCCCATATCTCACGACTCGTTTATGCTCAAAAGCCCGTCCCAACTGCCCATCGAAATCAAGATTTCCACCGTTGTCGCGATCTCCACGATCCTGCATTCGGCCGACCCGCTGGCCATCGACGCGGCCCTGAAACAGATGACGGGCGGCGTGTCGGACTTTTTCGAAGACGAATTTGCCGTGATCGACGTCAGCGCCCTGGGCGACGGCGTGCCCCATGTGGAATGGGAGCAGCTGGTCGACGTGCTCAAGAAATACCGCCTGAACGCGGTCGCCGTGCGCGGCGCGCCGGCGGCCATGCACGACGCGATCCGCGCGCGCGGCCTGTCGCTCGACGATGGCAGCAGCGGCATCCGCCCGCGCGAAGAATCGGAAGCGCTGCCCGCGCTGACCGCGGCGCCGGCGCCGATTCCCGCGCCGCCCCCGGTGCCGCCGGCGCCCGTGGCCACGGCCGTCGTCACGCCCGGCACCATGATCATCGATACGCCGGTGCGGGCCGGCCAGCGCGTGTATGCGCGCGGCTGCGACCTGATCATCACGGCCACGGTCAACAACGGCGCCGAAGTCATTGCCGACGGCAGCATCCATGTGTACGCGGCCCTCAACGGGCGGGCGCTGGCCGGCGCCTCGGGCAATGCCGAGGCGCGCATTTTCGCCTTGTCGATGCAGCCGGAGCTGGTGTCGATCGCCGGCGTGTACCGCACCTTCGACGAAGGCTTCCCGCCGGCCATGGCGCGCCAGCCGGCACAAATTCGCTTGGTGGGCGACCGAATCGATATACTATCGCTCAGTCCGGCTCCCCGCCCCTGAGCAGCAGCGCTTACCAGATACTTAAAAGGACCTATTTGTGGCACGAATTATTGTTGTGACGTCCGGCAAGGGCGGTGTCGGAAAGACGACCTCCAGCGCCAGTTTTTCCACCGGCCTGGCCATGCGCGGCCACAAGACCGCCGTTCTCGACTTCGACGTGGGCCTGCGCAACCTCGACCTGATCATGGGTTGCGAACGGCGCGTCGTGTATGACCTGATCAACGTCATCAATGGCGAAGCGTCGCTGAACCAGGCGCTGATCAAGGACAAGCACTGCGACAACCTGTTCATCCTGCCGGCTTCGCAAACGCGCGACAAGGATGCCCTGTCCGAAGAAGGCGTGGAGCGCGTGCTGCACGACCTGATCAACATGGGCTTCGAATACATCATCTGCGATTCGCCGGCCGGTATCGAGCATGGCGCGCTGATGGCGCTGACCTTCGCCGACGAAGCGATCATCGTCACCAATCCGGAAGTGTCGTCGGTACGCGATTCGGACCGCATCCTGGGCATCATCCAGGCCAAGTCGCGGCGCGCCCAGACCGGCGCCGATCCGGTCAAGGAACACTTGCTGATCACGCGCTACTCGCCGAAGCGCGTGGAAGCCGATGAAATGCTGTCGCACCAGGACGTGCAGGAAATCCTGCGCATTCCCCTGATCGGTGTCATTCCCGAGTCCGAATCGGTGCTGCACGCATCGAACCAGGGCAATCCGGCCATCCATTTCAAGGGCACCGACGTGGCCGAAGCGTACGAAGACGTGATCTCGCGCTTCCTCGGCGAAGACGTGCCGCTGCGCTTTACCACCTACGAAAAGCCAGGCCTGCTGCAGCGTATTTTTGGAGCGAAGTGATATGGCATTGCTCTCATTCCTGTTCCCTTCCAAGCAAGCCAAGAGTGCGTCGGCTGCCAAGGAACGCCTGCAGATCATCATCGCGCGCGAACGCGGCCACCGCGGCGGGCCGGACTTCCTGCCGGCGCTGCACCGCGAACTGATTGAGGTGATTTCGAAGTACACCAAGGTCAGCGCCGACGACATCAAGCTGTCGCTGGACCGCCAGGGCAACCTGGAAGTGCTCGAGGTGAACGTGGTTCTCCCCGACGCGTAATTGCAACACCGTGCGTGGCGCGCGCTACGCCGGTTTCAGGTCGATCAGTTCGCCCGCCACCCTGGCGCAGGCTTCCACATGTTCGTAGCCGAGCTTGCGGAACATGGTGAAACCGATGGCCGCCGACGCGATCTGCCCCGCGATCGGCACCACCCGCGCTGCCGATTTCGCGAACATTTTCATGCCGGTGCGCTTGAAGAGCATGATGATCAGCTCCTTGGTCACGAATTTCCCCACCATGACACCGCCCATGCTGACCGCCACCTGGTAGGCGATGAGCTTGTGCTGCGGGGCCAGCCTGTCGATTTGCTCGGGCGACAGGCCGAAAGCCTTGTTCACGTCGTCCACCAGCATCTTGAACAGCGACAGGTCGGACAGCACGTCCACACCGGGAATCGGCACCGCCGAGACGCCGGCGGAAATGGCCGCGCGCCGACGCACCATGCGGCGGCAATGTTCACGCAGTTTTGCGATTTCCTTGTTATCGTCCGGAAGCAAGGTCCATTCACTGTCCGAGGCTGTCTTGTTCATACAATATATTTCCTGAAAGACGCGTTATGCGGATTGAATTCATTGTTTTTAAAGTGTACCGTGTAATTGATTAATAGCTTAGCACTGCTGGGCAGTTGTTTCCGGATGTAAATAATAGTGTTTCACTAGTGAAGCATTGTAAAAGTCTGTTATATTCTGTGTAACTTATCAGTTGTAACAGTAGGACTGATCCTACGAACACGCTTTGCATTTCGAACACGGCTACCATGAGAATTGCTGTCCTAGACAATGACCGAAGCCAGGCAGACCTCATTTGTCAGGTACTCACCTCGGCTGGACACACCTGTCAATCGTTTGACAGCGGCAAAGACATGCTCGCCCAATTGCGCAAGGACAGCGTCGACATGCTGATCCTGGACTGGCAGGTCGCCGACCTGAGCGCCGCCGAAGTCTTGCGCCGCGCCAAGGAAAAGCTGACGGCCGCCACGCCCATGATGTTCCTCACCAGCAGTTCGGCCGAAGACGATATCGTGGCCGGCATCGGCGCCGGCGCGGACGACTATATGATCAAGCCGCTGCGCCGCGGCGAACTGGTGGCGCGCGTGCAAGCGCTGCTGCGGCGCGCCTACCCGACCCAGAACGGCGCCGAGCAGCTGCAATTTGGCCCTTACATCTTCGAAACCCGGCCCGGCCGGCTGCTGATGGATGGCGCGGTGATCGAGGTGACGCACAAGGAGTTTTACCTGGCGCTGCTGTTTTTCCGGAATATCGGGCGCCCGCTGTCGCGCGCCTACATCCACGAAGCGGTCTGGATCCGGGAAACCGCCGTGCCCTCGCGCACCATGGATACCCATGTATCGCGCGTGCGCAACAAGTTGCAATTGCGTCCAGAAAACGGCTTCCGCCTGGTGCCGGTCTACAGTTACGGCTACCGGCTGGAGAAGCTGGGCGCCTGAGCACGCTGTTTCCGCAGTGCACCAAACGTGGCCCAATCGCTCTGCCGCTTGACACATCACGGTATAATGACGGCACCTCTACGTGTACTGTACAGACATGCAACTCCTCGCCGTCGGCCTCAACCACACCACAGCACCGGTCTCGCTTCGCGAGCAACTGGCGTTTGGTCCTGACCAGCTCGGTCAGGCGGTCCGGGCTGCGCGTGGCTGGTTCGCGCGCATCGACGCGACGGGCAGCGACGAAGCGGCCATCCTGTCGACCTGCAACCGCACCGAAATGTACGCCGCCAGCGACGTGGCCAATCCGCTCGACGCGAGCGCCCACTTCCTGGCCGACTACCACAAGCTCAATTTCGCCGAACTGCGTCCGCACCTGTACATGCTGCCGCAGGGCGAAGCGGTGCGCCATGCCTTCCGGGTCGCGTCCGGGCTCGATTCGATGGTCATGGGCGAAACCCAGATCCTGGGCCAGATGAAGGATGCCGTGCGCGCGGCCGACGAAGCCGGCGGCATGGGCACGTATTTGCACCAGCTGTTCCAGCGCAGTTTTTCGGTGGCCAAGGAAGTGCGCAGCACCACCGAAATCGGCGCCCACAGCGTGTCGATGGCGGCGGCCGCCGTGCGCCTGTCGCACCGCATCTTCGACAAGATCGCCGAGCAGAACGTGCTGTTCATCGGCGCCGGCGAAATGATCGAATTGTGCGCCACCCACTTCGCGGCGCAGAACCCGAAATCGATCACCATCGCCAACCGCACCATGGAGCGCGGCGAGGCCCTGGCCCACCGTTTCAACGGCAAGGCGATCCGCCTGGCGGCCCTGCCCGAGCAGCTGCACCAGTTCGACATCGTCATTTCGTGCACCGCCTCGTCGCTGCCGCTGATCGGCCTTGGCCTGGTCGAGCGCGCGATCAAGGCGCGCCGCCACAAGCCCATGTTCATGGTCGACCTGGCGGTACCGCGCGATATCGAATCGGAAGTGGGCCGCCTGGACGATGTGTTCCTGTACACCGTCGACGACCTTGGCCAGGTGGTCCAGACCGGCATCGAAAGCCGCCTGGCTGCCGTCGCCCAGGCCGAAGCCATCATCGAAACGCGGGTCCAGTCCTTCATGCACTGGATCGACGACCGCGCCATGGTGCCTGTCATCCAGGACCTGCAGGAAAACAGCGAGGCGATGCGCCTGCTCGAACTCGAACGTGCGCGCAAGATGCTGGCGCGCGGCGACGACGTCGAAGCGGTGCTCGAAGCGCTGTCGAAAGGCCTGACCGCCAAATTCCTGCACGGCCCGCAGCAGGCGCTGCACCGCGCCCAGGGCGACGAGCGCGCCCGCCTGGCGTCGCTCCTGCCCCAGCTGTTCCGCGGCCGCCGTTAGCGCCCCTCGTTCGTCCCGCCTTTGCCGCGCATGCCGCGGCTGCCTCCTGTCATACCCTTACCGAGTCCGAATATGAAACCATCGATGCTGGCCAAGCTGGACCAACTGGCCAACCGTTTAGTCGAACTGGACGAACTGCTCATGAGCGAGGGCGCTACCTCGAACATGGATGCGTATCGCAAGATGACGCGCGAGCACGCAGAAATCGGCCCGCTGGTGGCCCTGTACAAGGACTTCCAGCGCGCCCAGAACGATATCGCCGAAGCGCAGGAGATGCTGTCCGATCCGGACATGAAGGAATTCGCGCAGGAAGAAATCGAGGGCGCCAAGGGCCGCGTGGCGCAGCTGGAGATGGACTTGCAGAAGATGCTGCTGCCGAAGGACGTCAACGACGAGCGCAACATCTTCCTCGAGATCCGGGCCGGCACCGGCGGCGACGAATCGGCGCTGTTCGCGGGCGACCTGCTGCGCATGTACACCCGTTTCGCCGAACGCAATCGCTGGCAGGTGGAGATGGTGTCGGAATCGCCGTCGGACCTGGGCGGCTACCGCGAAGTGATCGTGCGCCTGATCGGCAACGGCGCCTACTCCAAGCTCAAGTTCGAATCGGGCGGGCACCGCGTGCAGCGCGTGCCGGCCACCGAAACCCAGGGCCGCATCCATACGTCGGCCTGCACGGTGGCGGTGATGCCGGAAGCCGATGAAGTGGAGGACGTGAACATCAATCCGGCCGATTTGCGCATCGATACTTTCCGCGCGTCGGGCGCCGGTGGACAGCACATCAACAAGACCGATTCGGCCGTGCGCCTGACCCACTTGCCGACCGGGATCGTGGTCGAGTGCCAGGACGACCGCAGCCAGCACAAGAACAAGGCCTCGGCGCTGAAGGTGCTGGCCGCGCGCATCAAGGACGTGCAGCTGCGCGAACAGCAGTCCAAGGAAGCGGCCACCCGCAAGAGCCTGATCGGTTCGGGCGACCGCAGCGAGCGGATTCGCACCTACAATTTCCCACAGGGGCGCATGACCGACCACCGCATCAACCTGACCTTGTACAAGCTGGACTTCATCATGGATGGGGAATTGAGCGAACTGACCAACGCGCTGGCGGCCGAGCACCAGGCGGAATTGCTGGCGGCGCTGGGGGATTAAGGTCGCCGAACCCGTCTGGCGTTGCGTCGCTTTTCTATCTCGTTCTGTCTTGTTTCGATGCCACGCAGATACTCCTGGTGAATCGCGTCCCCAACGAGACAGAACGAGATAAGAACGAGACAGAATGCCTGAGGGGCGCCGCCCCGGTCCCCGCCGGCCACCGCTGCACGGACGAAATATTCGAGCGGCAATTAAGCTGGCAATAAGGCAAGCGGGATATACTGGCAAGCCTCAAAACAAGCGCCGAACCGGACCAAAGATGCCCAACAACCGCACAATTCTCCTCGCCGTTGCCTTTGCCTGCTTTACGGTGCTCGGCATGGCGCTGTACTACCAGCACGTGAAGGACATGCTGCCATGCCCGCTGTGCGTGTTCCAGCGCTACGCCTTCT
The DNA here is from genome assembly GCA_040388805.1 of Pseudomonadota bacterium. Taxonomy (GTDB): domain Bacteria; phylum Pseudomonadota; class Gammaproteobacteria; order Burkholderiales; family Burkholderiaceae_D; genus Telluria_A. The sequence goes on along the minus strand of JAZKBE010000090.1, from coordinate 63,622 downwards.
TCTTCGCCGGCATCTTCGCGCTGGTCGCGGCGCTGGTCGGGAAACAGAAACCATGGATCGCACTGGCCCTGGTCAGCGCACTGGGCGGCCTGGGAACCGTGGCCAAGCACCTGTACATCCTGGCCAATCCGGGCTTCTCGTGCGGGATCGATCCGCTGGAAACCTTCCTCAACAAGATCCCCAGCGCCGAATACCTGCCATGGCTGTTCCGCGCCGACGGCCTGTGCGAGTCGGCCGGCGATCCGGTGCTGTTCCTGACCATTCCGACCTGGTCGGCGATCTGGTTCGTCATCATCAGCGCCGGCCTGGCATATTCCCTGTTCCGGCGCCGCGCATGAACACTGTAGGCGCACTGCAGGCGACGCTGCCGCTCGATGCGCTGGAAAACCGCATCCTGCTGTGCCACGCGCTGGGCATCACGCGCGTGGGGCTGATTACCCAGTCCGAACGCATGCTGACGGACGCGGAAATCGCCAGCCTGAACGCGCTCGTCGAACGCCGCGTCAACGGCGAGCCGATCGCCTACATCGTCGGCAAGCGCGAATTCTTCGGCCTCGATTTCGCCGTCAACGGCGCCGTGCTCATTCCCCGTCCCGACACCGAACTGCTGGTCGAGCTGGCACTGGAACGCCTGCCGGCGCAGGGCCGCGTGCTCGACATGGGCACCGGCAGCGGCGCCATCGCCGTGGCCATCGCCCACACGCGCCGCGACGCCACCGTGACGGCGCTCGACGTCAGCGAAGCGGCACTGGACGTGGCGCGCGCCAATGCCGCCGCCAACCAGGCGCCCGTGCGCTTCCTGCAAAGCGACTGGTATGGCACGCTGGACGGCGACGTATTCGACCTGATCGTCTCCAATCCGCCCTATATCGCCGATGGCGACGAACACCTGTCGCAGGGCGACCTGCGCTTCGAACCGGTGGGCGCCCTGACCGACCACGCCGACGGCCTGTCGGCACTGCGCACCATCGCGGCTGGCGCGCCGCGGCGCCTGGTGGCGCAGGGCTGGCTGCTGATGGAGCATGGCTACGACCAGGCAGCCCAAGTCAGGGCCTTGCTGGCGGCGCAAGGCTATGGGGAAGTGCAGAGCTGGCGCGACCTGTCGGGCATCGAACGCGTGACGGGCGGCCGCGCACCGTAAGCCTTTGCTAGAATGGCCGCATGCGCAAACTGCTGGCCATTACCCTCATCCTGCTCATGCCGTTCGCCGCGCTCGGCGGGAACGAAGCCGACGACCAGGCGCGCGTGCTGTTCGACGCCGACTGGCAGTGGCGCCTGCAGAACGACCCTGAATACGCCACCGCGGTCGGCGACTACCGCTACGACGCCACCCTCTCCGATACCTCGCTCGCCGCCAGCCGCGCCGCCCTGCTCCACGCCCGCCGCATGCTCGAACAGGCGCGCCTGATCGACCGCGAACAACTGGCGCCGCAACAAAAGCTGTCGCACGATCTGTTCGTGCATGAAAAGGAGCAGCAGCTGCGCGCCGCCGCCTTCTACCCGTATCGGGTACAGCCGCTCACCAGCGGCCAAGGCATCCACATCACGCTGGCCCAAACCGTGGCGCAGATGCCGTTCGCCAGCGAGGCCGATTACCGCAATTACCTTGCGCGCCTCGATGCGCTGCCGGCCCATATCGCCGGCCTGATCGAACAGATGCGCGAAGGCATGCGCAGCGGCTGGACCGCGCCCAGGGCGGTCATGCGCACGGTGCCCGCCCAGCTGCGGGAGCTGCGCGAGAACGCCGTCAGCGGCGCGCTGGGCCAGCCCTTCCGCCAGATCCCCGCCACCATCGACAAGCCGGTGCGCGATGCGCTGGCCCTGGCCGGCCCGGCCACGCTGCGCGGCAAAGTGGTGCCGGCGCTGCAGGAGCTGGAAGAGTTCGTGCGCAATGACTACCTGCCGGCCGCGCGTGAATCGATCGCGGCCGGCGCCCTGCCCGCCGGCCCCGATTACTACGCCTTCCTGGTCATGCGCCACACCAGCACCAGCCTGGCCCCGGCCGATATCCATGCGCTCGGCCTGAAGGAAGTGGCGCGCATCCGCGCCGAGATGGACCGGGCCATCGCGCGCACCGGCTTCAGGGGCACGTTCGCCCAGTTCGCCGCCTTCGCCAATACCGACCGGCGGCTCTTCTACCAGTCGCCCGCCCCCCTGCTGGCGCGCTACCGCCGCATCGTCGTGCGCGCCAGCGGCCGCCTGCCCCTGCTGTTTTCCAGCGTGCCGGCGCAGGAAGTGCTGGTCAAGCCCGCGCCGGCCCTGGGCGCCGCGGAGCAAGGCGCCGCATGGTACGAGGCGGGTACCCCCGACCGCCCGGCCGCCTTCGTGGTCAACACTTCGCGCCTCGATACGCGCCCCATGTGGGAGATGGAAACGCTGGCCCTGCACGAAGCCGTTCCCGGCCACCACCTGCAGGTGGCGCGGGCGCGCGAGCTCGCCGAGCTGCCCGCCTTCCGCCGCCACGGCTGGAACGTGGCGTATGGCGAAGGCTGGGCCCTGTACGCCGAATCGCTGGGGCCCGAACTGGGCCTGTTCCGCGACCCCTTCTCGGCCTTCGGGCATTTGAATTCCGAGCTGTTCCGCGCCGTGCGGCTGGTGGTCGACACCGGCATCCATGCGCAGGGCTGGTCGCGCCAGCAGGCGCTCGATTACATGCATGCGAACAGCGCCAATCCCGTGCCGGACAACGAGATCGAGGTGGACCGCTATATCGCCTGGCCGGGGCAGGCGCTCGGCTACAAGCTGGGGCAGCTGAAGATCAAGGCGCTGCGCGCGAAGGCGCAGGCGGCCCTGGGCGAACGTTTCGACCTGCGCCGTTTCCACAGCGCCGTGCTCGACAACGGCCCCCTGCCCCTGTCCCATCTCGAGCAACAGGTGGACCTGTGGCTGGCCGCCGAAACGCTGCGCATGCAGCCCCGCTGAAACTGGCGTAAGCTGTCAATCTCACCAATTCGGGGCTGGCCGACGCGCTTGCGGTTTTTCGGTTAATCTCGCAGCAATTACCAATTTGGCAGTACGAGAAAGGATTCACCGTGTCGAACCAATTGACCCGCCGGCTGGCACTGCTCGACGACGACGCGCACCGCTCCCTGCTGGCCCAGGGGCTGCGCGGCATCGAGCGTGAAACGCTGCGCGTGGACCGCCAGGGCCACCTGGCGCGCACAGCGCATCCGGCCGTCCTGGGTTCGGCCCTGACGCATCCGCAAATCACCACCGACTACGCCGAAGCGCTGCTCGAATTCATCACCCCGGCCGAAAACGATATCGGCCTGACCCTGCACAAGCTCGACGCCATCCACCGCTTCGCCTATGCGCGCCTCGGCGACGAAATGCTGTGGAGCGAATCGATGCCCTGCGAACTGCCGTCCGAGGAAGAGATCGAGATCGCCTATTACGGCACTTCCAATATCGGCATGCTCAAGCATGTATACCGGCGCGGCCTGGCGCTGCGCTACGGGAAGGCCATGCAATGCATCGCCGGCATCCACTACAATTATTCGCTGTCCGAACAACTGTGGCCCCTGTTCTCGAACGAGGCTGGCATTCCCGAAGAACGCCGCTGCGGCATGCGCGACTACCAGTCCGAAAGCTACATCGCCCTGATCCGCAATTTCCGCCGCTACAGCTGGCTGCTGATGTACCTGTTCGGCGCTTCGCCGGCGCTGTCGACCAGCTTCCTGCGCGATCGCAAGCACAGCCTCGAGACCCTGTCCGCCGACACCCTGTTCCTGCCCTACGCCACCAGCCTTCGCATGAGCGACCTCGGTTACCAGAACGATGCGCAGTCGGGCCTGACCCCGCACGAAAATTCGCTGGAAAGCTATGTGCGCACGCTGATGGATGCGGTCAACCGCCCCTATCAGCCGTACGAGGCGATCGGCACCAAGAAGAACGGCGAGTGGATCCAGCTGTCGACCAATGTCATCCAGATCGAAAACGAGTATTACTCCACGATCCGTCCCAAGCGCGTGATCCGCAGCGGCGAGCGTCCGGTGCAGGCGCTGTGCAAGCGCGGCGTGCAGTACATCGAGGTGCGCTGCCTTGACGTCGACCCGTTCGAGCCGGTCGGCATCAGCGTGGAAACGGGCCGCTTCATGGACGCCTTCCTGCTGTTCTGCGCGCTCGACGACAGCCCGCTGATCGACCAGGAAGAAAGCCAGGTCCATGCGCGCAATTTCTCGCGCACGGTCAAGGAAGGCCGCCGTCCCGGCCTGGCGCTCACCCGCAATGGCGAGGAAGTCCCGCTCAAGGACTGGGCTTGCGAGCTGCTGGCGCGCATCGCGCCGGTGGCGGCCCTGCTCGACGTGCAGCACAACGACGGCGCCGTGCATGCGGCCTCGCTCGCGGCCCAGCAGGCCAAGGTCGACAATCCGGCCCTGACGCCGTCGGCGCGCGTGCTCGACGAAGTGCGCGCCCTCGGTTCGTCGGCGGCCTTCGGCCTGCGCCAGAGCGAGCTGCATGCGGCCTACTTCCGCGAAGGCACGCTGATGCCGGCCGAGGAACAGATGTTCGTCGAGATGGCGGCCTCCTCGCTGGCCGAACAGGCCATCCTGGAACAGACCCAGACCGGCAGCTTCGACGATTTTGTCGCCGCCTACAACAGCAGCACCTTGTGCGGTGACTGAGCGTGCTGACCTTCTATAACGAACACCACGCCCTGCACCGCGGCCGCTACGAAATGTTCCGCGGCGACCTGGTGCCCTGCTTCGACAAGCCGGAACGGGCCGACATGGTGCTGGCCGAATTCGAACGGCGCGGCCTGGGCCAGGTCGTCACGCCGCATGGCGTGTCGCTGGCATCGCTCGAACGTGTCCATTCGGCGCGCTATCTGCACTTCCTGCGCAATGCCTGGAGCGAATGGATATCGCTGGACCTGTCCAACGCCGAGCGCGACGCCTTCCCGTCGGTGTGGCCGATCCGCGGCCACCGCAGCGACATCGAACCCGACAATTTCGCGGCCCGCATGGGCCTGTACTCGATGGACAACGGCACCCCGCTCACGGCCGGCACCTGGATCGCCGCCAAGAACGGCGCCGACTGCGCCGTCAATGCCGCCCATGCGCTGCGCCTGGGCGAACGGGGCACCTTCGCGCTCACGCGCCCGCCCGGCCACCATGCCGGCGCTGACTTTTTCGGCGGCTACTGCTTCCTGAACAATGCCGCGCTGGCGGCCCAGCACCTGCTCGACGACGGCTTGAGCCGTGTGGCCATCCTGGACATCGACTACCACCACGGCAACGGCACCCAGGGCATTTTCTACAGCCGCAGCGACGTGCAGTTCATCTCGATCCATGCCGATCCGCGCAGCGAGTATCCCTTCTACCTGGGGCATGCCGATGAAACCGGCGACGGCGCGGGCACCGGCTTCAACATGAATTTGCCGCTGCCGCACGGCGCCACGCCGGCGCAGTGGTTCGCGGCGCTGGAAACGGCCTGCATCCGCCTCGGCTCCTTCGCGCCGGAAGCGCTGGTGGTCTCGCTCGGGGTGGACACCTTCATCGGCGATCCGCTCTCGCATTTCTCGCTGCAAAGCGCCGACTTCCTGCGCATCGGCGAGCGCATCGGCCACCTCGGCCTGCCCACCGCCTTCGTGTTCGAAGGCGGCTATGCGGTCGGCGAAATCGGCATCAATGTCGTCAATGTCCTCGAAGGTTTCGAAACCGCCGCCTGACCACACCGGAGAACACCGCATGCCGCGCTACCAGCTTGCCCAGATCAACGTCGGCCGGATCAAGGGCCCGATCGATTCCCCCGTCATGGCCGAATTCGTGGCCAACCTCGAGCGCATCAACCTGCTGGCCGAACAGTCGCCCGGCTACGTGTGGCGCCTGCAGTCCGAGCAAGGCGACGCCACCGCGATCGAAACGCCGCTCGGCGAGGGCATCATCGTCAACATGTCGGTGTGGGACGACGTGGCCGCGCTGAGCCACTATGTGTACAAGACCGCGCACGTCGAGATCATGAAGCGCCGCAAGGAATGGTTCGAGCGCATGAGCGAAGCGATCACCGTGCTGTGGTGGGTGCCGCACGGCCACCGCCCGACCGTAAACGAAGCCGTGGAACGCCTCGCACACCTGCGCGCGCACGGCCCAGGCGAACACGCCTTCACTTTTCAGCGCCACTTCCCGGCGCCATCGGACCAGCATGAACAAGACAGAATGGCAGTGGAGCGCCTTTGACGAACTGACGGTGGCGGACCTGTACCAGGTGCTGCGCAGCCGCCAGGATGTCTTCATCCTCGAGCAAACCTGCTTCTACCCGGACCTCGACGGCCTGGACCAGGGCGCGCACCACCTGCTGGGCTGGCGCGTGATCGATGGCCGGCGCCAGCTGGCGGCCTACATGCGGGTGCTGGCGCCCGGCGCCAAGTACACCGAGATGTCGCTCGGGCGCGTGTTGACCAGCAAGGCGGCGCGCGGCTCGGGCATCGGCAAGGAGCTGCTGGAACAGGGCATCGCGCATGCGCTGCGCCAGCATCCGGGCCACCGCATCCGGATCGGCGCCCAGCGCTACCTGGAGCAGTTCTACAGCGGCTTCGGCTTCGTGACGTTTTCGGAACCCTACGAGGAAGACGGCATCATGCACGTCGATATGCTGCGCTAGCGCGGCGCCGGCCGATCAGGGCCAGGCCGGACAGCACCAGCGCCATGCTGCCCGGCTCGGGCACCTGGCCCACCAGCAGGTCCAGCAGCAGCGCGCCGCACTCGCCGTCGCGGCAGCCGTAGGCGGCGATCTGGCCGCTGTCGTTGACCCCGGTGGCCGAATGCAGGGTCCAGCCCAGGGCGGGATCGATCAGGCTGTTCAGATTCGTCATGATCCCCGCTTCGTAAATGAAGGCGAAGTAATCGAAGTCCTCGCTGTCGTTCGCATTGCCCACCACGACGCCGCTGGCATTGATGGCGTTGGCGAAGCTGCGCCGCCCGCCCAGGGTGCCCAGATCGACCATGATCCCGTCGGCGTACATGAAGGCGTGCTCGCTGCCATCGACCCAGGCGTTGCCCACGACCTGGCCATGGTCGTTGATGGCCGTGGCCAGGCTGAAGCTGCCGCCCAGGGTGCCCAGGTCGGTCATCACGCCATCCTGGTACAGGAAGGCGTGCGACAGGAAGGGCGAGGTGTCGTCCAGCGCCGAGCCGCCCACGATCTGCCCGCGGCTGTTGATGCCGGCCGCGTAGGCGAAGCTGCCGCCCAGCGTGCCCAGGTCGGTCGACACGCCGCCGTTCTGGGTGAAGGCGCGGAAAGTGCCGCCGCCCAGGTACTGGCCGGCCACCTGGCCGCTGTTGTTGATCGCCGTGCCGAAGCTGATGGCGCCGCCGAACACATTCAGGTCGGTCAGCACGCCGCCGGCATACACGAAGGCCCGGCTGTCGCCGCTGGCGATGCCCGAATAGCCCACCGCCTGGCCGCCGGCATTGATGGCCAGCGCCGTGCTGTCGCTGCCGCCCAGGGTACCAAGTTCCACCAGGCCGCCGGACGACCACAGGAAGCCGCGCCGCCCGCCGCCGGTGCCGATGTCGCCCACGATCTGGCCTGCATTGTTGATGCCGGCGGGCGTGGTGTTGGCGGGGAGCGCGGTGATGGTGTAGCGGGGTGCGGCGAGGGCGGCGGTGGAGAGCAGGCCGACACTGGCGCCGGCGAGCGCCAGCGGGAGGAGAAAATGTCGCAAGGGCATGGCCAGGTCCTTTCATCTCGGTGGAGGTTCAAGGATGGGCCAAGCAGCTTATTGCAATATGCGCAATATCAGAACGTGATGACGAAGCGCGCGCCCGCACTGAGCGATTTGGCATAGCGGACGGTGCCGCCGTTGCCGTGGATCAAATGGCGCACCATGGCCAGGCCGATGCCGCCGCCCTGCTTTTTGGTGGAAAAGAAGGGCGTGAAGATGTGCGCGACCAGGGTGTCGGGCACGCCCGGTCCGTTGTCGCCCACTTCGATGCGCAGGCGTCCGCCGCGGCCCAGGCGGGCGCTGACGCTCACCTCGGCCGCCTTGGCGCCGGCGGTCGCCTCGAAGGCATTCTTGAGCAGGTTGATCAGGGCCTGTTCCAGCTGGCCCGGATCGGCCATCAGTTCGAGCGAGGCCGGCTCCACCGAGAACAGGGCGCGTCCGCCGCGCGCGCGCCAGGCCGGACCGACCAGCACCGATACCCGCTCGAACAGCTCGCCCACGCGCAGGCGCTCGGCGCGCGCCGCCGGCACATTCGACAGGCTGCGGTAGCTGCCCACGAATTGCACCAGGCTGTCGGCGCGGCGGCTGATGGCGTCGAGCGCAGGCATCGGGCGGCAGACCGGGGCGCAGTTCGTCGAGCAGTTCGTAGGCGGTGCGCGAGAGCGAGGCGACCGGGGTCAGGGAATTCATGATCTCGTGGGTCAGCACGTGCACCAGCTGCTGCCAGGCGTTCAGGGCTTCGGCTTCGAGCTCGCTTTCGACCGGCATCAGCGCGGCCAGGCGCTGCGCATTGCCGTGCAGGGTCAGGAGCGACACCGCCACCAGCGCGCGCTCGACGCCGCGCTCGGTATCGAAGCCGATCATGCTGCGCTGGTCGACCGGCTGGGCGCGCAGCTGGCGGTACAGGTCCTCGGGGTCGCTGGCGCGGCCGGGCGCGACCAGCTTGCGGGCATTCGCATTGAGCGGGGCGACCGCCGCGGCATCGATGCGGAACAGGGCGATGGGCGCGTGCTCGAGGCGCGCTTCGAGCGCGAGGGCGTTGTCGACCAGGACTTGCTGGTCCAGCGTCAGGCCTGGCGCCGCCACGGCGGGCGCGCTGGTGCGCGCGGCATCGGCGCGCAGGGCTTTCCAGGCGACGAGCAGCAGCGGCGGCAGCGGCAGCAGGCACAGGACCACCAGGCGCGGCGAACCGTGCAGCATGCCGGCGCCCCAGGCCAGCAGCAGCATGGCCAGGATCGCCAGCAAGGCGCGGCGTTCAGATGCCATGCTTGCCCAGCTTGCGGTACAGCGCGGCGCGGCTGACCCCGAGCAGGCGCGCGGCAAGGCTGATATTGCCCTTGGCCTGCTCCAGGGCGGCGGCGATGGTGTCGCGTTCGAGTGCGCCCAGCTTGAAGTCTTCGGTCACGGCCTTCGGCGGCGCCATGGCGGCCCCCAGGCCGAAATCGGCGAAGGCGTATTCGGCGCCGGTGCCCAGGATCACGGCGCGCTCGCAGGCATGGCGCAGCGCGCGTACATTGCCGGGCCATGGGTAGGCGCACAGCCGGTCCAGCGCGCCCGCGTCGACGGCGCGCGCGGGGCGCTGGTACTGGAGCTGGTAGGCGTCCAGATAGTGGCGCAGCAGGGCCGGGACATCGCCGGCGCGCTCGCGCAGGGGCGGCACGCGGATCACGATGGTATTGAGCCGGAACAGCAGGTCGGGCCGGAACACGGCGGGGTCGAACAGGCGCACTTCATCGAGGTTGGTGGCGCTGACGATGCGCACGTCGATCGCTTCGGGCCGGTCGGCGCCGATGGGGGTCACCTCGCGCCGTTCGAGCGCGGTCAGCAGCTTGGCCTGGCCGGCCAGCGGCATGTTGCCGATCTCGTCGAGGAACAGAGAACCGCCGCGCGCGGCCTGGAAGCGCCCCGCCCGGTCGGCCTTGGCGTCGGTGAAGGCGCCCCGGCGGTGGCCGAACAATTCGCTCTCGAAGGTCGATTCGGGCAGCGCGCCCATGTCGACCGCCATGAAGGTGGCGGCAGCGCGGCGCGAGGCTTGGTGGATGGCGCGCGCGACCAGTTCCTTGCCGACCCCGTTCTCGCCGAGGATCATGACATTCGCTTCGGTGGGCCCGACGGAGCCGACCATGGCCTTCACGTCGCGCATGGCGTTCGATTCGCCCATCAGCGCGGAACTGGCGGCCGGCGCGCTTGCCGAGCGGCGCGCCAGGGCGCTGTCGACGGCGGCGACCAGGCGCGCATTGTCCCAGGGCTTGGTGATGAAATCGCTGGCGCCGCGCTTGAGCGCTTCGACCGCGAGCGGCACGTCGGCGTACGCCGTGAGCGCGATCACGGCCGGCGGACGGGCCTGGGAACGCAGCAGGTCGAGCATGGCCAGGCCTTCGGCGCCGTCGATGCGGCCGGGCGTGAAATTAAAGTCGAGCAGCACCACGTCCGGCACCCGTTCGGCCAGCGCGGCGCGCATGCGGGCCGGGTCGGTCAGCGTGGCGACCTTGCCATGGCGGCGCCGCAATAGCATCTGCGCGGCGGTGGCCACGTCGGCGTCGTCGTCAAGGATCAGGATGTATGCGGAATCGGCCATGGGCGTTCATTCTAGCAGCAGGGGCAGGCAATGACACCTGTGCGGATACGGACAGGTGCAACTGTTCATTAGCGGACAGTTTGCTGTCCAAAAGGCCCGCAAGTGCCTGATTTCCGGCATGGCACGCTGCTTGCAATACAGGAGGCATGAACAGCATTTCCCCCCACCTTGCCTCCAGCGGCGCCGCGATGGACCAGCCAGTGCCGAAACGGCGCGGCAGACGCATCGCCCTCTTTGCCGGCGCAGCCCTGGCCGCCACCGTCCTTGGCGCCGCGCTGTGGACCCTGATTCCGCGCGGCCTGCAGGTGCAGCAGCGCGACGTGCGCATCGCCGCCGTGGAACAAGGCGTGTTCCGCGACGATATCGTGGTGCGCGCCCAGACCGAGCCGCTCAATTCCGTGATCCTCGACTCGGTCGAATCGGGGCGGGTCGAAGAAGTGTTCGCCAGGGATGGCACGCTGGTCAAAAAGGGCCAGCTGCTGTTTCGACTGTCGAACCCGAACCGCAACCTGGAACTGCTGGCGCGCCAGGCCGAACATGCGCAGCAGATTTCCAACCTGTCGACCCTGCGCGTGGCCCAGGAAGCGAGCAATACCGACCACCGGCGCCGCGTGGCGGACCTGGAGTTCGCGCTGGCGCAAGGCGAAAAGCAGCACGCCCGCAACGCCAGGCTGGCCGGCCAGGGCTTCATTTCCGCCGTGTCGCTGGAAGAGTCAAGCGACCGCCTGGCGCAGCAGCAGCGCGCCGTGCGCATCGAGCGCGAAGCCAATGCCACCGAAGCGAAGGTCAAGCAGGATGCCCTGGCGCAGCTGGAAGTGGCGATCCGCGAACTGAAAAGTGGTCTGACCCTGGTTGGCGCCACGGTCGATGCGCTGGCCGTGAAGGCGCCGGTGGACGGCATGCTGACGGGCTTCCGGCTGCAGGTGGGCCAGACCGTCAGGACCGACCAGCACATCGGGCGCATCGACGACCCGAACCGCTTCAAGCTGGCGGCCCAGGTCGACGAGTTTTACCTGAACCGGGTGGCCGTCGGCCACAAGGGCATGGTCAAACAGGGCGAAACGAGCTACCAGGTCACGGTCAGCACCATCTACCCGCAAATCAAGGATGGCCGCTTCACGGTGGAGCTGGTGTTCGCCAAAGAACAGCCGCCGGTGCTCAGAGCCGGCCAGAGCATGGATGCCCAGGTCACCCTGGGCGAGCCCAAGCCGGCGCTGCTGCTGCCCAACGGCGCTTTTGTGAACGACAGCGGCGGCACGTGGGTGTTCGCCATCGGCGCCGACGGCCAGGGAGCGACGCGGCGCAAGGTAGCCATCGGGCGGCGCAACAACAGCCAGATCGAAATCCTGTCGGGCCTCGCGCCCGGCGAGCGGGTCATCATCTCGGGCTATGCCGGTTTCGGCAAGGCCGAGCGTCTTCAACTTAACCAATAAACGGGAAACCCCCATGCTCAAACTCGTAGGCGTCAGCAAAATCCACGTGGCAGGCGAAGTCCAGACCACGGCCCTGGACCGGATCGATCTGGACATCGATGCCGGCGAATATGTTGCCATCACCGGGCCTTCGGGTTGCGGCAAGTCGACCCTGCTCAGCGTGCTGGGCCTGCTCGACGTGCCCAACAGCGGCGAATACTGGTTCGAAGGCCAGAACGTGGCCGGCTGGAGCGAAGCGAAGCTGAACCAGCTGCGGCGCGGGCGGGTGGGCTTCATTTTCCAGAGCTTCAACCTGATCGAAGAATTGTCGGTGTTCGAAAACGTGGAACTGGCGCTGGAATACACCGGCACCCCGAAAGCGGAACGGCATGCACGGGTTAACGCCATGCTCACGCGCCTGGGCATCGCCCACCGCGCCACGCACCGGCCGTCGCAGCTGTCGGGCGGGCAGCAGCAGCGCGTGGCGATCGCGCGCGCGCTGGTGGCCGGCCCGGCCATGCTGCTGGCCGATGAACCGACCGGCAACCTGGACACCGCGCACGGCGACGAAGTCATGCGCCTGCTGCGCACCATCAATGCGGAAGGCACGACCGTGGTGATGGTCACCCACTCGCCGGCGCACGCCTCGCAAGCGTCACGGACCCTGCACCTGCTGGACGGGCGCATCGTGGTCGACGCCCTGCAGGCGGCCTGAGAAAATAAAGGAACCCCATGAAACTTCGTGATTTTCGCATCGGCTGGCGCTTGCTGGCCAAGGAACCGGCCTACTCCGCCGTCGTCATCCTGGGACTGACCATCGGCTTTGCCGTGTGCTTCCTGCTGCTTGGCCTGGTGCGCCACTCGTTCTCGTACGACGCACAGGTGCCCGACAGCGCCAGCATCTACACCATCAAGCAGAAATGGAATGTGCCGGGCACCGACGACGCCTGGTACTCCAGCACCAGCCTGCCCGTACGCGATGCCCTGCTGGCCAGCGGCCTGCCGCTGCAGGCGAGCGCCTTCATCTCGCGCCATATCGACGTGCGGGTCGGCGCCCGGGTGCAGGGTATCGGCATCACCGTGGTCGACCCGGATTTCCAGGCCATGTTCCAGCCTGTCGTCATCAAGGGCGACCTGAAGGCCGCATTGACGCGCCCCGACGCGATCGCGCTGACCCGGGAAGCGGCCGACAAGCTGTTCGGCAATGAGGACGTGGTCGGCAAGACCGTGCAGATCGCGGGCACGCCCTACCTGGTCAGCGCACTGCTGGCCGACCAACCATCCGCCACCACCATGCCCTACACGGCGCTCACCGGCACCAAGACCGCGATCTGGAATGCGGAGTACCGCCAGATGGTCACCACCAACTGGGGTTCATCGCACGGATCGGTGTTCATCAAGCTGGGCCAGGGTGTGCAGCCGGCGGCCGTGCTGGAGGCGATCAGGCGCGCGATGCTCGCCTCGTCCTTCTACACGGAGACCACGCCGGCCCAGCGCGCGGCCTTGAATGGCAAGGACTTCATCGACTTCCGGCTCGGCCAGCTGCGCGGCATCTATCTCGACCCCGACACCAACCGGCCGTCCACCACCCATGGTGACCGCAACAGCGTCCTGGGACTGGCCGCGGTCGGCCTGCTGATCCTGCTGCTGGCGGCGACCAACTACGTCAACCTGGCCACCGTGCGCACGCTGCGCCGCCAGCGCGAAATCGCCGTGCGCAAGGTCCTGGGCGCCAGCGCCAGCGCGGTCAGCCGCCAGTTCCTGGCCGAATCGGTGCTGGTCTGCCTGATCGCCACGGCCGCCGGCCTGCTGCTGGCCTGGCTGCTGCAGCCCGCATTCTCGGACCTGGTGCAGCGCGAATTCGACAATCTGTTTTCCCCTGCCGCGCTGCTGGCCAGCGTGGTGCTGGGCGTCCTGCTGGGCGTGGCCGCCGGCGCCTACCCGACCTGGTCGGCCCTGCGCGTGCGCGCCACGTCGGCCCTGGCCGGACGGGGCAATGTGGAAACGGCGAGCGGGCTGTGGCTGCGGCGCGTGCTCACGGTGCTGCAATTTGCCACCGCGATGGGCCTGACCGGCATGACGCTGGCGGTGGCCTGGCAGACCCGCCATGCGAGCGAGCTCGATCCCGGCTTCGGGCACAGCCAACTGCTAGTCGTGCGCAGCAGCGGCGACATGCGCGCCGCCAATACCAGCGCCTTCCGCGATGCGCTGGCGCGCCTGCCGGGCGTCGCGTCGGTGGGCGTGTCCGACGCCCCGGTGACGGTCAACCAGAACAGCACCTCGATGCAGCGCGATGGCGGCAGCCCGCTCGGCATCAACTACTTGCTGGTCGATCCGGGTTTCTTCGACACGTACGGCTTGAAAGCGGCCGCGGGACGGCTGTACAGCATGGGCAAGGACAAGGCAGGCGACGCCGACAAGGTGGTGGTCAACCAGGCCGCCGCGCGCAAGCTGGGCTTTGCCAGCGCCGAAGACGCGGTGGGCAAGTACATCCGCGAACCGGAGGGCGAAGCGCGCCAGGTGGTGGGCGTGGCGCCGGACATCCGGCACCGTTCGGCGCGTGAAGAAATGCAGGCGACCATCTACATGCTCTCTCCCCGCACCGGCGTATTCACCTTGCGCACCAATGGCGACATGGAAGCCGTCCAGCGCGCGGTGGAAGCGCTGTGGCCGCGCTTTTTCCCGAACGACGTGATCAGCATGCAGCGCGCCGACACCATGTTCGCGGAAAACTACGCGGACGACCTGCGCCTGGCCAAGCTGCTGGCGGCATCGTCCGTGATCGCGGTGGCGATCGCCGCCTTCGGAATCTACGTGCTGTCGGCGTACAGCGTGCAGCGGCGCATCCGCGAGATCGTGCTGCGCAAGCTGTATGGCGCCAGCAGCGGCGCCATCGGACGCCTGGTGGCGCGCGAATTCGCGGTGCTGATCGGGGTGGGCGCGGCCATCGGGCTGCCGGTGGCGTGGGTGGCGGGAGAACGCTACCTGGCCGCGTTTACGGAACGCGCGCCGATCGGCCTGTGGACCGTTGGCGCTGCATTGGGGGTGGCGGTGGCGGTGGCGCTGGGGTCTACCTTGCGCCACACGCTGTCGGCGGTGCGGCTGGCGCCGGCACTCGCCCTGCGGGACTAGCGGACTGGCTTACTTCACTTCCATCAGTTCGACATCGAAGACCAGGCCCGAATTGGCGGGAATGCCGCTGCGGCCCTGGGAACCGTAGGCCTGGGCGGCGGTCATGATGATGGTGCGCTTTCCGCCCACCTTCATGCCGGTGACGCCCTGGTCGAAACCGGTGATCACTTCGTTGTTGCCGAGCTTGAACTCGAGCGCCGGCTTGCCGCTCGAGCTGTCGAACTGGGTGCCCTTGTTATTGGTGACCTTGGTGGTGTACAGCCAGCCGGTGTAATGGACCTTGACGGTCTTGCCGGATGCGGCCAGCGCGCCGGTGCCGACGCCGACCTCGATCATGGAGGCCTGGGCCGGGGATTCGCCCACCGGGGCATCGGCGCCGCCGCCGCAGGCGGTCAGGCAGGTCATGGCAACAAAAGCGGCAATCAGGGGAAACTTGAAATTCATGGGGACCTCGGGGACGATAGGGTCCCGCATCTTACCTGTGGCTCAGTCCCCTTGACCAGCCCGAAAAGTGTATTCAATTGTATGCGTTTGCACTTTGTCAGATTTCCACCTGGGTACCGAGCTCGATGACCCGGTTGGTCGGGATCTGGTAGTAGTCGGCGGCGCCGCGCGCATTGCGCGACATGCCCACGAACAGATGCTCGCGCCAAGGCGCCATGCCGCCGCCGGGCGCGGAAATGACGGTCTGGCGCGCGATGAAGAAGGACGTTTCCATCATTTCGAAGGGCAGGTCATGCACGCTGCATTGTTCCAGCACTTTCGGAATGTCCGGTTCATCCTTGAAGCCGTAAAACACATTGAGCTGGAAGCAGTTATGGCCCAGCGGCACCACCTTGGCTTGCTCGTCCTGGGGGACCCAGGGCTCTTCCACCATGTGCACGGTGAGGAACACCACGCGCTCGTGCAGCACCTTGTTGTGCGACAGGTTGTGCAGCAGCGCATGGGGCACGCCGTCGCTTTCGCCGCGCAGGAAAATGGCGGTGCCGTAGACACGGGTCGGCGGCGCCACGAACAGCGAAGCGAGGAAATCTTCGAGCGGGATCGCGTGCTTCTGCAAGTTCTGGAAGACCAGCTGGCGGCCCCGTTTCCAGGTCATCATACCGGTGAACAGGACGGCGCCGAGCAGCAGCGGGAACCAGCCGCCGTGGAACAGCTTCAGGGCGCTGGACGAGAACAGCATGATGTCCATGATGATGAAAAAACCGGTCGCCGCGAAGCACAGGGTGAGCGGCAAATGCCAGCGGTAGCGGATCACGAAGAAGGTCAGCACGGTGGTGCACAGCATGGTGGCGGTGACGGCGATGCCGTAGGCGCCGGCCAGGTCGTCGGAAGACTGGAAGATGACCACGGCCAGCAGCACGATCGCCATCTGCAGCCAGTTCACGGACGGGATGTAGATCTGGCCGATTTCGCTTTCCGAGGTGTGCAGCACGCGCATGCGCGGCAGCAGGCCCAGGGCGATGGCTTGCTTGGTCATCGAGAAGGTGCCGGAGATGGTCGCTTGCGAAGCGATGACGGCGGCCATGGCCGACAGGGCGATCAGTGGGTAGAGCAGCCAGCCGTCGACCTGGTTGAAGAAGGGATTGCTGACCGCCTCCGGGTGGGCGATGAGCAGCGCGCCCTGGCCCAGGTAATTGAGGGCCAGGGCGGGATAGGCCACCATGAACCAGGCGGCGCGGATGGGCTTTTTGCCGAAGTGGCCCATGTCGGCGTAGAGCGCTTCGGCGCCGGTAATGGCCAGCACGACGGCGCCCAGCGCCACGAAGGCGGTGTAGCGGTTGTCGTTCATGAATTCGAGCGCGTAGATGGGATTGAGCGCGTTCAGGATTTCGGGCGCGTCCGAGATATGGACAGCGCCCAGGATGGCCAGCACCACGAACCACACCAGCATCACGGGGCCGAACCAGCGTCCGATGCCGGCCGTGCCGCGCCGCTGCAGCGAATACAGCGCCACCAGGATGACGATGGTGATCGGCACCACCATCGCCTGCAGGCCGGGTGCGGCTACGACGATGCCTTCGATCGCGCCCAGCACCGAGACGGCGGGCGTGATCACGCTGTCGCCATAGAACATGGTGGCGCCGAACACGCCCAGCACCATCAGCGGGAAGTACCAGCTTGAATGCTTGGTGACGGAATTGAGGGCCAGCGCCATCAGCGCCATGATGCCGCCCTCGCCGCGGTTATCCGCGCGCAGCACCAGGGTGACGTATTTGAGGGAGACGATGAGGGTCAGTGCCCAGAAAATGAGCGAGATGACGCCAAGCAGATTGGGCGTGTTCAGAGCGAGGCCATGGTCCGCATGGAACACGGCCTTGAGCGTATACAGGGGGCTGGTACCGATATCGCCGTAGACGATGCCCACGGCCGACAAGGTCAGGGCCGCGAGACTGCTTTTCTTCTGCTGCGAGGTCAAGGTTGCACCCTAGTTTGTTTTGTTGCGTTGCACAATAGAATAGGCCCGGGCAAAAAGCAAGATGAATCGCATGCCGTCCCGGACCAACAGTTAACACTTTACCACTACCGCGAAAAAGGGGGCACACCAGCGGCCCCGGCGCAACTAAGGGATAATGTTTTTCCATTCATTTCGACTGTACCCCATGCGCACCGGCATCCTGTCCGCCGCCCTGGCATTTCTATGCTGGGGGCTGTTCCCCCTGTACTTCCATGCTATCAGCGAAGTACCGCCCATGGAAATCCTGGTGCACCGGGTGCTGTGGTCGCTGTTGTTCCTGGCGGTGATCCTGGCGGGACGGCGCCAGTGGGCCTGGCTGGGCGAATTGCGCAGCCAGCCGCGCGTGATGGGGGGCTTTGTGCTCAGTTCGCTGCTGCTGAGCGGAAACTGGCTGCTGTATATCTGGGCGGTGAACAACGGCCACGTGATCGATGCGAGCCTGGGCTACTTCATCAATCCGCTGGTCAATGTGATGCTGGGCTACCTGGTGCTCAAGGAGCGCTTGCGTCCCGTGCAATGGGCGGCGATCGGCATCGCCGCGCTGGGCGTGCTGTGGCTGACCTGGCAGGCCGGGCACATGCCATGGATCGCGCTGCTGCTGGCGGCCTCGTTCGGCGGCTACGGCCTGCTGCGCAAGACTGCCAGGCTGGGTGCGCTGGAAGGCTTGTCTTTCGAGACCATGATCCTGTTTCCGTTCGCGCTGGGTTACCTGCTGTGGCTGTCGCTGCATGGCGACAACAGTTTCGTCAATACGCCATCGGACACCACGCGCTGGCTGCTGATCGCGGCCGGGCCGATTACGGCGATTCCGCTGCTGCTGTTCGCGTCCGGGGCGCGCAGCATTCCGCTGTCGGTGCTGGGGCTGTTGCAATACATCGGTCCGACCATCCAGATGAGCCTGGGGATTTTCTTCTTTCATGAAGTGTTTACCCAGGGAAGGCTGGTCGGCTTCCTGCTGATCTGGAGCGCGCTGGCGCTGTATGCGGCGGAAGGCTTGTACAAGCGCAGCTAGTCGAAGGCACAGTCGGCACTCAGAATGTCGCTGCTTCGACGCAAGCGTTGAACACGGCGTTCGGAAGGCAACGCAGATTGTTCTGCGGCGCGGTCGGCCAGCAGCAGGGCTGAGCGCAGGGCGTTCGACATTGCAGCAGCGGTTTCCGCCATCGCGTCGCCAGCGGTGGGATCCGGCTTGTTCTGAATGCACTCGCTTTGCCGGCGGCAGGTCTGTGCCTGTTTCCAAAAGCGCTCGCCAGGAAGCATGAGCCACAGGTCGCGCCAGGCGTTGCGGCCCACGCCCGCGATGGCGAGTGTCATGCCACGCGGGGACACGTTGCGGCCTTCGAAGACGATGTATTCTCCTTCGACGCGCGCGTAATGGGCAATGCCGCAGCTGTTCATACGCAATTGTGTTCCTTCCGGCAGGAAGAGCGTTTTCCATTGATAGCCGCGTAGAGGTCCCGCAGCTTCCTTCGCCTGTCGCTCCAGTGCGATCCAGGTTTCGATGGCGGCGCTCAACGCTTGCGTTGGGGACATTGTCTTGCCGGATATGCGTAGCTGCTCGGCAAGGCTCGCCACCAGGGTGGGTGGCACCTGCAAACTCCCTCTGGCATCGTGTCTCATATCGTGTCTTGTCCTGTCAAATTTTGATACCAGTTTGACGATGATATTGAACGGAAGTTCAAAAGCGACGAGACTAGACTGGATATGAGACAGGACGCCTGAGGGGCTTAGGGGGAGACGCCCACCCCGCCGCAGCCGTGGTGCTAGCGAGCAAATTGCAATGCGGCATGCGTGCCGTTCTCAGCCGTACTGGTAATCTGCAATCCCACGCCCAGGCGCGCCGCCAGGCGCTGCGCGATCGACAAGCCAAGCCCGACGCCGGCGCTGGCCTCCCCTTTCGCTCCCGCTTCATACAGACGCTGTTCAAGGCCAGGCGCGATACCCGGACCGCTGTCCGCCACCACCAGCATGTGATCCGCGAAACTGATCCGCACCTGTCCGCAAAGCGTGTGCGCGAACGCATTGCCGACAAGGTTCCCAACGAGAATGGCCAGCGCGCCCTCGTGCAAGCGCACGGACGCAGACGGATCGACATCCACGCTGACCTCAACCGGCTTGTCGCCGATCAAATACGCAAACTGCACGACCGCGTTTTCGACCATCGGCAGCAAGCGCACGGCGCCAGGCGCATCGCTGCGCACTTCTTCGCGGGCCAGCGCCAGCAGCATGTCGACGCTGTGCGCCATCTGCGAAGCTGCCGTGCGGATGCGCCCAAGCTGGTCCGCCGCCTGCGGCGCCATGGTCTGTTGCGCGAGCAACTGCGCCGCGCCGTCGATGACAGCCAGCGGCGTGCGCAATTCATGGCTGGCATCGCGCGTGAAATGCTGTTCGCGTTCGATGAAGCCGGCGATGCGTTCCATCGCATCGTCCAGCGCGCGCGCCAGCAGGCCGATCTCGTTATCCGGGAACGATCCTGCAAAACGCCGTGGCAGCTGCGCCGGCGCGGCCGCGGACACCAGCCCGGTCAGCCGCGTCAATGGCGCCGTGGCGCGCCGCGCAATCGCGTACCCCAGCGCCAGCACGATCGCCAGGATGACAAGCATCGACGTCCCCAGGAAACCGAGCAGGAACGGCATGCGCGGACGCACCACCAGTTCGCGGCTCACTTCGGCCAGCAGGAAACCGCCAGGCAGCGCGCGCAAATGATAGTGCCTGCCCTGCTCGCCCGCGAACTCGGTGCCGCGCGCGCCGCCGGCCATGGCCCGCTGCAGATCCGGCGGGAAAGTTGCCGTGCTGCGATGCACGCTCACATAGTCGCGCAGCGGCGCGGCGCCAATGCCGCGCTGCTGCTGGTGCGCGGCCTCCTGGTCCAGCAGATTGTGGAAAAAGCTGTCTTCAACGGTATACACGAACAGCACCGCGAAAACGCTGAAGCACAGGCCCGTGACCAGTGCGAACAGCCCGAAGGCCAGCACCAGGCGCTTGCGCAGGCTGTTCATGCCGCGCCGTCCAGCCTGAAGCCCACGCCGTGCACGGTCACCAGCATCGCCCTGCCAAACGGTTTATCCAGTTTTTGCCGCAACTGGTAAAAATGGGTGCGCAAGGCGTCGGAATCGGGCGGCTCGTCGCGCCACAGGATGCGCGTCAGCTCCGACCTGGTCAACACGCGCGGGTGTGCTTCGGCCAGCGCCAGCACGATCTGGTAGCCCACCGGATGCAGTTCCACGTTCACACCTTCGCGCGAAACGGCCCGCGCCTGGCGGTCGATGCGCAGCGCGCCCACCGCCAGGACATGGTCCTGGTGCAGCGTGTGGCGGCGCGCCAGCACCGTGCAGCGCGCCAGCAGTTCTTCCAGTGCGAAGGGCTTGACCAGGTAATCGTCCGCGCCATGCGCAAACCCGGCCAGTTTGTCGTCCAGCGTGTCGCGCGCGGTCAGCATCAGCACCGGCAGGCGCCGTGGCAGCTGTGCGCGCAGGCGGCGGCACACTTCCAGGCCGTCCATGCCGGGCAGGCCAAGGTCCAGGATCATCAGGTCGTAGTCATGCGCGAGCGCCAGCCGCAGCCCATGCGGCCCGTCCGACGCGAAGTCGGCGCTGTGCCCGTCCTGCTCGAGCGCGTCGGCCAGATTACGGGCGAGCATGGCGTTGTCTTCGACGACCAGCACGTGCATGGTGTTCCTTATCGGTTGGCGAGGCGTTGCAACTGGAAGGCGTCGACCGGACGCCATTCCATGCCCGCGATCAACGCGTGCAGCAGCACGAGCATCTTATCAAACCGGGGCACCCCCGCCTGCTCGGCGCGGGCCGCACTCATGCCGCCACGGTAGTAGGCAGCGATCATGCGCACGCTGTACTCTTCGCCCGTGACGTCGCGCGCCACCGGCGTGTGGCCCAGCGCGGCGATCATCGCTTCGGTCGTCGACCAGGTCGACCAGGGGTTCTGGCCCGTCACCACGCGCCCGTCGACGACGGTGTGGTCGAGAAACAGGGGGGCGCTGGTGTAGCCCGCGCCGATCTTGTCTTCCAGCAGGAAGGGGTAAACCTTGGCCGCATCCTTGCGGAAGAAGAACTCTTCGGCGTTGGAAAACCCCGTCATGCGCTTGCCGGCCATGGCCGGCAGCCCGGCCAGCGCGGCCGGGCCATGGCAGACGGCGCCCACCACGCCCCTGGGCGCGATGGCGGCCACGATACGCGCAATGTCCGGGTTGCCGGGAAAGTCGAACATGGCGCCCTTGCCGCCGACGAAATACACGGCCGCATAGCGGGCCGGGTCCACCTCGGCCAGGCGCAGCGTTGCCGCCACCCTGGCCTGGGCCGCCTTGTCGTTGAGGAAGGCATAGTCGCTGTCGCCCATGTCATCCTTGTCGATGCGCACCGGCGGTGTTCCGCCCTGCGGCGAGGCAATCTCGACGTCGTAGCCATTGGCCCTGAACACATGCCAGGCGCGCGCCAGTTCGGTCAGCTCATAGCCAGCCTTCTTGCTGGTGACCACGGCAAGGATACGGCCCCGCGTTGCGCCGGCGTTCACGCTGGCGACGGCGTGCGGATTGGCTTTCGGAACCTGGTCGAGCCCGAAACTGAGATAGCGCGCATAAGCGCAGCCAGCCAGCACCAGCACTAGCAGGGCGCACCAGAGCGCCCCGCGCAAGATCTTGTGAAACATATTGCCTCCTTCATCGTGGAAAGCAGGCAGCATGGCTGGCAAGACGTGAAATGCATGTGAAAGCCCAAGCCGGGCGGAACTTATTGTATCCTGTTGACCTTCCGTTCAAATCCCCGAGAATCCTTAATGGCCAATTACGTCTATACCATGAACCGCGTGGGCAAAATCGTCCCGCCCAAGCGCCAGATCCTGAAAGACATCAGCCTGTCGTTCTTTCCAGGCGCCAAGATCGGCGTGCTGGGCCTGAACGGCTCCGGCAAGTCGACCCTGCTCAAGATCATGGCTGGCATCGATACCGACATCCAGGGCGAAGCCGTGCCGATGCCGGGCCTGAACATCGGCTACCTGCCGCAAGAGCCGCAGCTCGATCCCGAGCAGACGGTCCGCGAGGTGGTCGAATCGGGCCTGGGCGAAGTGTTCGAGGCGCAAGCCAAGCTCGAAGCGGTCTACGCGGCCTACGCCGACGAAGATGCCGACTTCGATGCCCTCGCCACCGAACAGGCACGCCTGGAAGCGATCATCTCCACCTCCGACGGCGGCAACCTGAACCTGCAACTGGAAATGGCCGCCGATGCGCTGCGCCTGCCGCCGTGGGACGCGAAAATCGGCATCCTGTCCGGCGGTGAAAAACGCCGCGTGGCGCTGTGCCGCCTGCTGCTGTCCAAGCCCGACATGCTGCTGCTCGACGAACCAACCAATCACCTGGACGCCGAATCGGTCGACTGGCTCGAACAATTCCTGCTGCGCTTCCCCGGCACCGTGGTCGCGATCACCCACGATCGCTACTTCCTCGACAATGCCGCCGAATGGATCCTGGAACTGGACCGCGGCCATGGCATTCCCTGGAAAGGCAACTACTCGTCCTGGCTGGACCAGAAAGGCGCCCGCCTGAAGCAGGAAGAATCGTCCGAATCGGCCCGCCAGAAAGCCCTTGCCAAGGAATTGGAATGGTCGCGCCAGAATCCGAAGGCACGCCAGGCCAAGTCGAAAGCCCGCCTGGCCCGCTTCAATGAACTGAGCGAATACGAATACCAGAAGCGCAACGAGACCCAGG
Source organism: Pseudomonadota bacterium (assembly GCA_040388805.1). Lineage (GTDB taxonomy): Bacteria > Pseudomonadota > Gammaproteobacteria > Burkholderiales > Burkholderiaceae_D > Telluria_A. The sequence continues at coordinate 40,660 of JAZKBE010000090.1, read as the reverse complement.
AGATCTTTATCCCTGTGGCCGAGCGCCTCGGTAACGACGTGATCGAATTCAAGAACGTATCGAAGGGCTTCGGCGACCGCCTGCTGCTCGACAACGTGTCCTTCACCGTGCCGCCAGGCGCGATCGTCGGCATCATCGGCCCGAACGGCGCCGGTAAATCGACCCTGTTCAAGATGATTGCCGGCATCGACAAGCCGGACAGCGGCGAGGTGGCGATCGGCCAGACCGCCCGCATTTCGCTGGTGGACCAGAGCCGCGACCAGCTCTCCGATGCCAAGACCGTGTTCGACGATGTCTCCGGCGGCGCCGACATGCTGTCCGTGGGCCGCTTCGACATGCCGTCGCGCGCCTACCTGGGCCGCTTCAACTTCAAGGGGTCGGACCAGCAGAAGATCGTGGGCAACCTGTCCGGTGGCGAGCGTGGCCGTTTGCACCTGGCCAAGACCTTGCTCAAGGGCGGCAACGTCCTGCTGCTCGATGAACCGTCGAACGACCTGGACGTCGAAACCCTGCGCGCGCTGGAAGATGCGCTGCTCGAATTCGCCGGCAGCGTGATGGTCATTTCCCACGATCGCTGGTTCCTGGACCGCATCGCGACCCACATCCTGGCCTTCGAAGGCAATTCGCAAGTGACCTTCTTCGACGGCAACTACCAGGAATACGAAGCCGACAAGAAGAAGCGCCTGGGCGAAGAAGGCGCCAAGCCGAAACGCATCCGCTACAAGCCGCTCACGGTGTAATCCAGGCTCCCTTCGGGGAGCCTTTTTTCAATCGTGCAGCGTGCACTGCCGGGCTGTGCAAGAATTTTGGCATGACGAATTACCGCCGCAACCGCGTGCCCGGCCAGGTCTATTTTTTCACAGTGCGCCTGCGCGACCGCCGCAGCACCCTGCTCACCGAGCACATCTCCGCCTTCGGCGAAGCCATCCGCCAGGCGCGCGGGCGCAAGCCCTTCCATGTCGATGCCTGGGCGGTGTTGCCCGACCACGCCCATGCCATCTGGACCCTGCCGCCCGGCGACGACGATTGCGCCAGCCGCTGGCGCGCAGTCAAAATCGCGTTCTCCAAATCCGTCAGCAAGTCCGGCGGCCGCGCGCTGTGGGAACGCCGCTACCACGGCCAGCGCATCACCGGCGACGAGCATTACCACCACATGGTCGACTTCGTGCACGCCAGTCCCGTCGTCCACGGCCTGTGCAGCCAGCCCGCCGACTGGCCCTGGACCTCCCTGCACCGCTTTGTCGCCGAGGGGTTTATCTGCTAGTCTTGCCACCATGTTCCTGAAACCGACCCTGGGCTCCGCCCTCCTTCTCCTGTCCGGCATTGCCTGCGCCGCCCCCGATCCGCTTGCCCGCCTGGCCTGGCTGCAAGGCTGCTGGAGCGCCGCCGGCGGGGCCGAAGCCGGTTCCGGGGAACAATGGACCGCGCCCGCCGGCGCCACCCTGCTCGGCATGGGCCGCACCGTCAGGAATGGCAAGACGGTCGCCTTCGAATTCTTCCAGATCCGCGAAACCGAGCCCGGCAAACTGGCCTACATCGCCCAGCCCCAGGGCCGCGCCCCCACCACCTTCGCCCTGCTGCGCGAGAGCGACGGCGAACTGGTGTTCGAAAACCTGGCCCACGATTTCCCGCACCGGGTCATCTACCGGCGCAGCGGGCCCGACACCATCGCCGCCCGTATCGAAGGCATTTCCAAGGGCAAGGAAAAAGGCATCGACTTTCCCCTGAAACGCGCCAGTTGCACGGCCCCATAGAAAAAGGGCCCCACGCGGGGCCCTTTTTCGTCCAACTTGTTGTTTAGAAGTTGTAGCGTGCACCAACGCTGATCGCATCGGCTTTCGCGCCAAAATCCTTGGTCTTGCCATAACGCTCGTATTCCAGCGTCAGGGCGACCTGCTTGGACAGATTGTATTGACCCCCCAGGGCGCCGTACAACTCGGTCTTGCTGTCGTCGCGGCCGGCAATGGCGTTGCTGAACTCCACCTTGCTATAGCCGGCGCCCAGCTTGCCGTAGACCGAAAACGCATCGTTCAGTGGCAAGGTCGCCTTGCCGGCCAGGTAGGCGCGCTGGCCTTCGGTGGTGGTGCGGCCGTTGATGTTGCCGATGGTGTAAGTGTGGTCAGCCTTGCGCAGGTCCGTGTAACCGGCTTCGATGCCGAACATCGGGGTCAGGTCGACGCCGCCGAACACTTTCACCGACGGCTTGTAGCCTTCCGCCTTCACGTTGCTGCCAATCTTGAAACTGTGGTCCGACGTGGCCACGCCCAGTCCCACATAAGCGCCTTCGGCGTGTGCTGCACCCATGGCGGTAACGGTAGCGATCAATGCAAAAATAAGCTTGTTCATAGCGGATATCCTTTTTTGAAACAGTCTGGTCCGCAATTCCCAATGAATTGCGAGGTAGCCAAGATAGCATCGCGAAAAAGGCAAGGCTTTGCGAAACCCGTAAGACATGTAAGCAAATGTTTCGGGAAATTCGAGGATTTCCTCTATTGCTGACCCCAAGGTCAGCAATATGCATATGCAAAATGAAGGAGATAGGCAGAATTTAGATGATGTAGCGGAAAGTTAGATTCACGCGCGGTCCGCATGGCCGGCTGGTCTTGTTGATGCCGTGCACCCAGTTTTTCTGGGTGTCGCCCGCCATGAGCAACAGGCTTCCGCTGTGCAAATCCAGTGTCAGCGTCTGTTTTGTGCGCTTGTGACGCAGGATGAAGCGGCGCGTGGCGCCGAAACTGAGCGAGGCGATGGCCGGCGCCGGTCCCAGCGCGGCTTCGTCGTCGCTGTGCATGCCCATGCTGTCCCGGCCGTCACGGTAGTAATTGAGCAGCACGCTGTTGAAGGGGCGGCCGGTCGCCGCCTGGACCGCTTCCCGCAGTTCCCGCACCAGCGCACTGAAGGGCAGCGGTTCCAGCGTGAGCCCGGAATAGGTGTAGCGCTTCTCGCCCTGACAGGCCGACAGGCGCGGCTGCAGGAATTGCTTGCCCCACAAGGTGATCGATTCGGCGCGCCAGTCGGTCTCGGCGACCAGGCGCGCCAGCACGGCGTCGTTCTCCAGTGCCAGCGGCAACTGCGCCAGCATGGACAGATCGCCCTCCTCGATGGGAATATGTGACATGACACTCAAAAGGATGCTCGCATGAATAAACGCCATTTCCTGGGCAGCAACCGCGGCCCCTTCGACCCTGGCCGCGACATCATGATGGGCAAGCACAAGCTCGATTTCAAGCAAGCGTACACCGTCGACGCGACCGCCCTGGCCGCCCTGGCCCGGGCTGCCGGGGATCGCAAGCTGGTGCTGCGGGCGGTGGATGGGTATGCGGTCACGATCACGGCGGCGCAGGCCGCGGGCCGGCGCCGCTATGGGCGGTGGTCGATGCCGACCGCATCCCGGACTTGCAAGGCAAACCGCTCGCCGAGCGCTTCGCCGATTGCCCATGGGGCTTGTATCACATCGAGGTCATCTGATCAGGCATAGGCTTCGGCCAGCGTCATCACGCGCGGCGCGATCTTGATGCCGACATTGCCGAACAGGGTATCGATGGCCGCCAGGTTGGCCGTGCATTCCTCGGTCTTCCAGCCCTTGAACAGGTCGGTGCCATCCTTCTGGAAATGCAGGTCGAGCACCTTGCCCTTGTCCTTGTGGGTATAGCTTTGCTTGTAGGTATTCTGAAACCCCAGTTCCGCCAGCGCCGCCAGGACCGCATTGGGCGGGTTGTCGGGGTCGGTCGCCATGAAAATGCCGAAAGTTTTGCCAGGAGGCTTGGCCGCGATGTCGACTTCGTAAATGCCGGGCGCCTTGGTAACGGACGTACTTTTCAGAAATAACATACCAGTCTCCTCGCTGTTTCACGCTGTTTCACCGTAGCAGTCTAGAATATGGCGATTTATTGCATTTGTCGATGCATCCTTGCATCTTTTTTGCAGTCACGGTCGCAGCCAGCCCATCACGATGTCGGCTTCGGCCACGCCCTCGGCATTCCTGACCCGGGCCCGCAGCCGCCCTTCCTCGACGAAACCGAGCGAGGCATACAGCGCCCGGGCCCGTGTATTGCTCTCGCGGACGAACAGTTCCACCCGCGTGATCCGCGGCCGCTCGTGGATCACCGCATCGAGCAAGGCCCGGAACAGGGCCCGTCCCACGCCCTGCCCCTGGCAGTCGGGCGCCACCGCGATCGTCAGCTCGCACAGTAGGCTGTCCAGGCTGGCGATCCCCGGCCCCGAAGCGTGGATTTCGCCGACGATGCGGCCGTCCGTTTCCCCCACGAACTCCAGTCCGTTGGCGGCGGCCTTGTGCATGAAGCCGTCGATATAGGCCTCGCTCACTTCGTCCGGGGTGCGCGCGATGCCATTCGGAACAAACGCCACGGCGCGGTACAGGGCCAGTATTCCGGCATGGTCTTGCGCGACGGCCGGTCGAATCATCGTCATTCCTTTTAGTTGCAAAAAACTTTCACACCACATTAGCATAACTATCGATTGCGCCGTCTATTGCCCTACGGCATACTCAATCGCTGTTCGCGACCAATTGAAAAAGTGGCATTCCCATGCGTCTGTTCGCAGCGAATTATCGCCTGTTGGGCCTGATCTCGCTGATCCTCGTCGGCGGTTTCCTGACGACCAGCGTGGCCGCCTTCATCGCTTCGCGCGATGCGATCGAACACAGTATTTCCGAACAAGCCCTGCCGCTCACGGGCGACAATATCTATTCCGGCCTCCAGAAAGATATCCTCTACCCCGTCTTCATTTCCGCGATGATGGCCCAGGATCCCCAGGTCCGCGCCTGGATCGCCCACCCCAGCCCGAATCCGGAACCGATGCTGGCCTATGTGAACGGCATCAAGTCCAAGTACAACACGGTGGCCAGCTTCCTGGCGTCCGACGTGTCGCGCAGGCTGTACCATACCTATGGCCCCCCCGACGAACTGATCGAAGGGCGCCCCATCGACGCCTGGTTCTTCCGCCTCAAGGGCATGGTCAGCGCCCAGTACGAAACCAATGTCGACATCGAAACCCAGTACACCGGCCAGCCCACCCTGTTCATCAACCACCGCGTGCTCGACAACGACGCCAAGTTCATCGGCGTGACCGGGGTCTCGATCACCCTCGACGCCATGAACCAGGTGCTGGCGCGCTACCAGGCCCGCTTCGGGCGCACCATCTATTTCGTCAATGGCGAAGGCAAGGTACTGCTGTCGGGCGCCGTCCTGCACGAACGCGAACGCCTGCTGGCCAGCCGCGCCGGCATGAAGGATATCGCGCCGGCCATCCTGAACCGCAGCACCGTGCCCACCAGCCTGGCTTACTCGAACGGCAAGTCCGACGTGCTGGTCAATTCGCGCTACATCCCCGAGCTGGACTGGTATCTGGTGGTCGAGCAGAACGTCAGCGGCAATATCGCCCCGCTGACCCGCATCTTCGCCATCAATTTCGGGATCAGCTTCGGCGTCACCCTCTTGATGCTGGCCGTGACCCTGCTCACCGTGCACCGCTTCCAGCGCCGCCTGCAGAAAATGGCCACCACCGACGCCCTGACGGGCCTCTTGAACCGCCAGGCCCTGGCCGTGCTGTTCCGCCAGACCACCCTGGTGAGCAAGCGCAGCGGGCGGCCGCTGTCGGCCATCCTGTTCGACATCGACCATTTCAAGGCGGTCAACGATACCTTCGGCCACATGGTGGGCGATTCGGTGATCAAACAGGTGGCCGCGATCACCCTCGACGTGGTGCGCGAATCGGACCTGGTCACGCGCTGGGGCGGCGAGGAATACCTGGTGCTGCTGGGTGACTGCAAGCTGAACCAGGCGGTGGCGATCGCCGAAAACCTGCGCCTGCGGGTGGCCGAACACGACTTCCAGCTGCCCTCGGACAAGGTGGGCGTCACCATCAGCCTGGGCGTGGCCCAGTACCATGACAGCGAAAGCGAAACGAGCTTCCTGGCGCGCACCGACGACGCCCTGTACGGCGCCAAGAACAGCGGGCGCAACTACACCAACGCCTCGCGCGTGCCCGACCCGATGCCTCAGCTGTTCTGAGCGTCGCGCCGCTGCGCCAGGCGCACGGTGGCGTCGGCCAGCGCGCCGTACAGGGCGCCGCTCTCCCCTTCCCACGCCGCGAGCGCCGCCTGCTGGCGCGCCACGGTGGCCATGTCGCCGCGCGCCACCGGCCCGGTGAGCGCCGCTTGCGGCCCCATGGCCAGCACATTGGCCAGCGTTTCGGTCGCCAGCGGCGCGGCCAGCGCGCGCGCCACGTCGGGTGCAATCCCGGCCGCCTCGTAGGCGCGCAGGGCGGCATCCATCACGGTGACCAGGTAGTTCGATGCGAACACCGATGCCGCGTGGTAGACCGTCTTGGCGGCGGCGTCGATCGGCACCACGCGCGCGCCGATCGCCTGCATGGCCGGCATGAGCACGGCCAGGGCGCGCGGATCGCCCTCAACCCCGCAGAACGTCTCCTTGAAATGCGCCGCCACGTGCGCCGGATCGGCAAAGCTGCGCACCGGATGCACGCTGGCCACCAGGGCGCCGGTGGCCGCGCGCAATTCATCGGATGCCTTGGCGCCGCTGCAGTGAAACACCACGCTGCCTTCGAGCGAATAGCTGGCGGCCAGTTGCGCGCACACGGGCGCGATCTGGTCGTCGGACACGGCCAGCAGCCAGATGTCGGCGGGACGCAGCTGGTCCATGCTGCCAACGGCGCGCCCGGCCCCGATGAAGTCCACCGCGTCCTGCGCGCTCGCTAGGGAACGGGTCAGCACGTCCTGGACCACCATGCCGCTGGCGGCGAGCAGGCGCCCCAGCACCCGCCCCACCTTGCCGGCGCCGACCAGGTTGACGACGGCGGCCATCAGAAACCGGAACCCGGCAAGGCCAGGTAGTCGATTTCCTCGGGCGTGGACGCGCGGCCCAGGATGGCATTGCGGTGCGGGAAACGGCCGAAGCGGGCAATCACCCCGCGGTGGCGGTGCGCGTAGTCGAGCATGCCCTCGTAGTCGGGATGGAGCGCCGCCAGCTGCGTGAACAGGGTCACCGCGCGTTCCTGCATGGCCGGGTCTTCCGCATGCTCGAAGGGCATGTAGGCGAACGAGCGCTGCACCGGCAGCAGGTCCTGGTCGTCGCCGCTGTCGGCCAGCTGCCGGGCGGCGGCCAGCGCCAGCGTGTCGCCGGCGAAGGATGCCGGCGTGCCGCGGTACGCATTGCGGGTGAACTGGTCCAGCACCAGGATGCGCGCCAGCGCGCCGGTCGGCCCCAGCTGGTCCCATTCGCGCAGCCCGCCCGCCACCGCCTGCTCGATCAGGGGAGCGAAGCGTTCCGTGATGGCCGCATCGAACGCCTCGTCCTTGCGGAACCATGCGGCGCGCTGGGCCCCGAACAGCGGATCATTGGGCGCCAGGAACCAGAAATTGAGTACATCTTGCGCTCTCAACATGGATGCCTCCTTAATTGCGCGCGTGCGAAATCTGGAAACTGTCGATGCCGTCGAATGACGCCAGCTCGGTTGCCAGTACCGACAGCGGCGCGCCGCTTTTCTTGGACAGGGCCAGCGCCACGAAGCGCCATTCCTGCATGCCTTCGGTGCTGCCGATCGTCAGCGAGCCGCCCGCGATCGCATAACCCCGTTCCAGCGCGATGCGGCGCAGCGCATCTTCGCGCGGCAGGTAATCCTTCTTGAATTTCATGGTGATGGCCACCGCATGGCGCGACGGCAGCAGCGCTTCGACCTTCGACAGGTAGATCATGATCATGGCCGACAAGAAGGCCAGGCCCATCGCCGCCAGGTAGAAGCCCACGCCCACCAGCACCCCGATCACGGACGAACTCCAGATCGATGCGGCCGTCGTCAGGCCGCTGATATTGAAACCCTCGCGCATGATCACGCCCGCGCCCAGGAAGCCGATGCCCGTCACGATGCCCTGGATGATGCGGGTCGGATCGGCCGCCGTGATCAGGACCGCGCCGTTACCGCCGAACCAGAAGCCCGGATAGCCGCCCACGATGGTCAGCGCCGCCGACGCCATGCACACCAGGCCATAGGTGCGCATGCCTGCCGCCCGCCCGTGGTAGGAGCGCTCGTAGCCAACCAGCAGGCCGAGCAAGAGCGCGCCCACCAGGTTCAGCAGGATCACCACGTTCGTGTTGACCTCGGGTTTCGACCAGTAGGTCGCTATCAGGTCGGCAGTGGACATCATTTTTCCTGTCAGGGTTGCTTCTTCACGAGCTGCTTTTCAAACGCCACATCGAGCTTGCTGACGCGGCGCACCTCTTGCGGTCCAAGCTTTTTGACAAAGGCGACAAATTCGTCCAGCTCCAGCGGGGCGCACAAGGACGGCCCGCCCGGTCCTTCGGTCAGGAAGAACAGGCCTTCGCCGGTGCGCGCCATCGAATAGCCCGGATTGCCGGTGCGTTCCTTGAGCCGGTCGACGGCGGTGCTGGCGCGGGTTGAGCGGGCGGTCGACATCAGATCGCCTCCGTGCGCAACCGCAGCCAGGCGGCGGCAGCACCCGTCACGTGCGGCGCCAGGCGCGCGCGCACCTGCGCATGGTAGCCGTTGATCCACGCGCTTTCGTCGGCGCGCAGCAGCGACCGGTCCAGGCAGCGCGTGTCGATCGGGCACAAGGTCAATGTTTCGAAGCGCAGGTATTCGCCGAATTCGGTGCTCGCCGCCGGCACGTTCAGCACCAGGTTTTCGATGCGGATGCCCCAGCGGCCGGGCCGGTAGATGCCAGGCTCGATCGAGGTGATCATGCCCGGCTCCATGGCCGTATGCGCTTCGGGCATGGTGCTGGCCGAAATCGACTGCGGGCCTTCGTGCACATTCAGGAAGAAGCCCACGCCGTGGCCGGTGCCGTGGCCGTACTCGATGCCGGCGGCCCAGATGGGCGCGCGCGCCAGGGCGTCGAGCATGGGCGACCTGGTACCGCGCGGGAACTGCGCCGAGGACAGCGCGATCACGCCCTTGAGCACCAGGGTAAAGTCGCGCCGGTGCGCGTCAAGAATCGAACCGACCGGCACCACCCGCGTGATGTCGGTAGTGCCGCCCAGGTACTGGCCGCCCGAGTCGATCAGCAGCAGGCCGTCGCCGTCGATGGCGGAATGCGACTGCGCCGTGGCGCGGTAATGCATGATGGCGCCGTTCGCGTTGAAGCCGGCAATGGTGCCGAAGCTGGGACTGACGAAACCGGGACGTCGCGCGCGCGCTGCCGTGATCTCGCGGTCGATGTCCATTTCGGTGAGCGGGCGGCGCTTGCCGACCTGGTCTTCCAGCCAGGCGAAAAATTCGCACAGCGCCGCGCCGTCCTGTTCCATGGTGGCGCGCACGTGCGCGACTTCGGCGTCGAGCTTGCGCGACTTGGCGAAGGTGGTCGGATTGACCGCCTCGACCACCGTCACGCCGGGCGCCACGCAGGCGCGCATGCCGGCCGTGATGCGGCGCGGGTCGACCAGCAGCACGGTGCCTTCCTGCAGGCCGGCCAGCGCCGCGGCGGCTTCCTCGTAGGGCGCCACTTCAACCCCGTCCTGCATCAGCTGCAGGCGCAATGCGGGGCTGATCTTGCCGTCGGCCGTGAACAGGGTCGCGCCTTGCGGGCCGATCAGGGCGTGGGCCACGAATACCGGGTTGTAGCTCACGTCCGCGCCGCGCAGGTTGAACAGGTAGGCAATGTCGTCGAGCGTGGAGATGAAGTGGTGGCTGGCCTGTTGGCTCGCTTCCATGGCGGCGCGGGTGGCGGCCAGCTTGGCGGCGCGGCTGGTCGCGGCAAACGGCGCCGGGTGCTCGAAGATGGCATCCTGCGGCAGGCCGGGACGGTCGGGCCAGACGGCGTCGAGCAGGTCGACGTCGGTGCGCAGCAGGATCCCTTTCGCGGCCAGCGCGTCGGCCAGCAGGCGCGCTTGTGACAGGCCGAGCACGCGCGCGTCGACCGCCACCGTCTGGCCGGGCCGCATGTTCGCCGCCAGCCAGTCGATGTGCAGCAGGCTGGCGCCCGAGGGGATCTTCATGAGCTCGACCGCGCTGCCGGCCAGCTCGGCTTGCGCCTGCTGCCAGTAGCGCCCGTCCGTCCAGACGCCGGCCATGTCGGCGGTGGCGATGAAGGTGCCGACCGAGCCGGTAAAGCCGGACAGCCATTCGCGGCCGCGCCAGGCCGCGGGCAGGTATTCGGACAGGTGCGGGTCCGAAGACGGCACGATAAAAGCGTCGATGCGCTGCGCGTGCATGGCCGCGCGCAGCTGCGCGAGACGGTGTGGTGAAACGGGTGTCGGCATGGTCAGGTTCATGGAAATTGCATCAATGCGCCAATCATAGAACAAACTGGGCATTGTGCGGCGTTACGGCTAATATCGTCTCCTGGCCACCAGGGAGCAAGCATGGATTTCGAAGCCGCAAAAAAACTGTGCAGGTCCTTTCCCGGCGTGACCGTCGATACCAAGTGGGGCAACAACCTGGTGTTTTCGGTCGGCCTGAAGATGTTTGCCGTGACCGGCGACGAAGTACCTGCCAGGGGCATGAGCTTCAAGGTCGACGACGAGCGCTTCCTGGAACTGACCGACCGCCCCGGCATCATTCCCGCGCCCTACCTGGCGCGCGCCAAGTGGGTGTATGTGGAAAAGGCGTCGGCCCTGAGCGACAAGGAAGCGGCGGCCTTGCTGCGCCGTTCCTACGAACTGGTGTTCGCCAAATTGACCAAAAAACTGCAGCGCGAAATTACGGATGGCGATGCTGTCGCATAAATCCAACTAAGCCCCGTTTGTGCAGTGCGATATGCAGGATAATTGCCTTGTATCCTTTCTTGATTGAGTAGAACGCCATGCAAGATATCCATGTCCATCGCGCCCGCGCGCTGCTCGAACATGCGGAAGAAATCGTCGACGCGGCCGGCGTGCAAAAGGCGGTCAGGCATGTCGCCGATACGCTCAACGCGCGTTTCGACAAGGCCGACGACGATTCCTTCCCGCTGGTATTGGGCGTGATGGGCGGCGCCGTCGTGTTCGTGGGCCAGCTGCTGCCGCAACTGCGTTTCCCGCTCGAATTCGACTACATCCACGTCAGCCGCTACGGCGACGACGACCAGGGCGGCCGCGTGGTGTGGAAAGTGATCCCGCGCCCCAACGTGGCCGGGCGTACCATCATCGTGCTCGACGATATCCTCGACGAAGGCGAAACGCTGGCCCAGGTCAAGCAGCGCCTGCTGGACATGGGCGCGGCCGAAGTCATCATCACCGTGTTCGCCGACAAGGCGATCAAGCGCAGCAAGCCGGTCAAGGCCGATATCGTCGGCCTGACCATTCCAAACAAGTTCGTGATCGGCTTCGGCATGGACGTGTACGGCTACTGGCGCAACCTGCCCGGCCTGTGGGCCATCCGTCCGGAAGACCTGACCGAGCGCTGACAAAAGCTGCCCGGGTGTCTCATTCTGCACAGATACCACTTGCCACGGGTATTAAATTGGTATTGATTTTATCCGCAACTTCGCCCATCAGGCAGGCATTTTCACCTGATTGGTATGCCACGCCCGTCTGATTTTCAAAACCACTTGACTACCAATTCCGTCCGCGGGACGCTGCACGTCCCATAAAACAATAACGGACGGAGAACAATATGATCATGCATCGAACGCTGGCCGCGCTGATCGGCAGCGCACTGGTGGCTTGCGGCGGCGCCAGCCCCGAGGCCCCTGTCACGCACATGGAAAGGCAGACACGCGCTGCGGTCGCCAACTGCACGCCGTGGTCGGCCACGGAAACCTACGCCACCCCGGGGCTCTGTGTCACCTACCTGGGCAAGACCTATACGTCGAAGTGGTGGACCCTGAACAATGTCCCCGGCACCGAACAATGGGGGCCGTGGGAACCGGTCACGGCCACGCCGACACCAACGCCAACGCCCACACCTACTCCAACACCTACTCCAACACCTACTCCAACACCGACGCCAACGCCCACACCTACTCCAACACCGACGCCTACGCCAACACCGACGCCCACGCCCACGCCCACGCCGCCAGGCACCAGCGTTCCATGCCGTCCGGACGGCTTGCAGTCACCGGTGCCCGGCGTCCCGTATTGCAGCGTGTACGATGCCAACGGCCGCGAAATCCTGGCCAACGGCCTGAAGCGCCGCATCGTCGGCTACTTTACCAGCTGGCGCACCGGCGTCGACGGCACCCCGTCCTACCTGGTCAACAACATCCCCTGGACCAAGATCACCCACCTCAACTACGCTTTCGCCGCGGTCGACACCAGCACCGCCAAGGTGGCCCTGGGCAGCGGTGCGAACAATCCGGACACCGGCCTCACCTGGCCCGGAAATCCGGCCGCGGCCATGGATGCCAGCCTGCCGTACAAGGGCCACTTCAACCTGCTGGCCCAGTACAAGCGCCAGTACCCGGGCGTGAAGATCATGCTGTCGGTGGGCGGATGGGCCGGCAGCGGCGGCTTCTACAGCGCTACCACGCATGCCGACGGTTCGCTCAACGGTGCCGGCATCAATACCCTGGCCGACTCCATGGTGGCCACCCTGCGCCAGTACACATTCCTGGACGGGATCGACATCGACTACGAGCACCCGACCACCAACAATGAAGCTGGCAATCCGCTCGACTTCGCCCTGTCCAAGCCCCGCCTGGCCGGACTGATGAAGAGCTACAACGTGCTGCTGGAACGGGTGCGCACCAAGCTCGACACTGCGGCAGTGGCCGACAGGAAGTACTACATGCTGACCATTGCCGGCTCCGCCTCGGCCTGGATCCTGCGCGGCGAGGAAAACCTGTCGGGCCTGAAGTACCTCGACTACGCCAGCCTGATGAGCTATGACTTGCACGGCGGCTGGAACCAGTACGTGGGCCCGAACGCGGCCCTGTTCGACGACGGCAACGACGCCGAACTGCGCGCCGGCAGCGCCTATCAGTTCGCCAACATCGGCTACCTGAATGTCGACTGGGCTTACCGCTACTACCGCGGCGCGCTGCAGGCCGGCCGCATCAACCTGGGCGTGCCCTACTACACGCGCGGCTGGAAGAATGTCAGCGGCGGCACCAACGGCCTGTGGGGCACCACCGCGCTGATCAATTCGACCGTCACCTGCGCCGGCGTGAAAAGCTGCGGCGAAGGCGCGGTCGGCATCGACAATGTCTGGCATGACCTCGACAGCAACGGCCAGCCGGTCCCCGGCGGCGGCAACCCGCTGTGGCATGCGCTGAACTTGCAGAACGCCATCGTGCCGGACTACCTGGATGCCTACAAGATCACCGACAAGACCCTGGTCGGCACCTATGCGGCGCACTACAGCGCCACCATGGCCGCGCCGTGGCTGTGGAACGCGAGCAAGCGCGTGTTCCTGTCCACCGAAACGGCGCAATCGATCGACGCCAAGGCGCGCTACATCGTCGACAACAACATCGGCGGCATCATGATCTGGGAACTGGCCGGCGACTATGCCTGGAACGCGGCGAAAAACGGCGGCCGGGGCGAGTACTTCATGGGCAATACCCTGACCACGACTATCTACAACACCTTCAAGGCGGCCGGCGAGTACGGCAACAAGCGCGCCGAGATCGCGATGCCGGCGGCCAGCGCCAGGGTATCGATCGAGCTGGGCGGCTGGAAGCTGGGCGACAGCAACTACCCGATCAATCCGGTGATGACGGTGACCAACAGGTCGGCCAGCACGATTCCGGGCGGCAGCGTGGTCGAGTTCTCCTATCCGGTGTCGGCGCCGGCGGACATGACGGACCAGTCCGGCTACGGCCTGAAAGTGACGACGGCCGGCTACAGCGGGCCGAACAACATCGGCGGCTTCAAGGCCAATTTCAACCGGGCCCAGTTCACCATCCCGGCCTGGCAATCGCTGGCGCCGGGCGCGTCGGTGGCCATCACCCTGAACTACCGTTTGCCGATCAGCGGTCCGTCGGCCTATGTCATCACGGTCGGTGGCGTACGCTATGCGCTCGCTGACGAGTATCCGGAATTGCCGGTGACCCTGCCATAAGCAGCGAAGCCGGATTGCAAGGGCGCCCACGTGGCGCCCTTTTTCATGCACTGGCCGGTGCAATACCAGTGCTCAAAGGTATTTAATTGGTATTGCTCATTTCTCTCCAAATGTCACCGACTTCTCCCATGGAGACACAGTCCCCAGAGGCTTACGAATTTCTAACTGGTATAGCGCATATGACAAGATTGTGAAACCACTTGACTACCAATTCCGGCAAGCTCATTCTCGGTCGACGTTGAGCGGAAAGGCTCTGTTATCCGTTTCGACGAGACCATGGCGAATGCCAATTCAAAGGAGAAGAGATGGACAATAGAACAAAAGGCGGCCTGCTCAGCGCACTCATGGCAGGTATGCTTGTCGCATGCGGAGGCTCGCAAGCACCTGTCGTCACGATGGAATCGAAACAATCGGCCGCGGTGGTCAACTGCCCGGCCTGGGTATCGACCCAGATTTACACCATCGGCATGTGCGTCGCCTACCAGAACAAGATCTACAAGGCGAAATGGTGGACCCAGGGGAACGTTCCGGGTACCGAAGAATGGGGCCCATGGCAGCTGACCACCGACACGCCAACGCCAACACCTACCCCGACGCCGACGCCAACGCCGACCCCGACACCTGTCGGCGGCCGCGAAATCGGTTCCTACTTTGCCCAGTGGGGCGTGTATGGCCGCGCCTATGAAGTGGCCGACATCCACACCACCAAGACCAACGTGGGCGGCGTACAGACCAGCGTGGCCGACCAGCTCACCTTCATCAACTACGCCTTCGGCAATGTCTACAGCAAGAACGGCGGCTACGAATGCGACATGGTCAGCCGTGCGGAAAGCGGCAATGGGGATGGCGGCGACGCCTATGCCGACTACCAGCGCTCGCCTGCCCGCACCGTGAACGGCGCGGCGGTACCGTGGGACGCCAAGCTGTCGGGCAACTTCCAGCAATTGAAACTGCTGAAGGCAGCCCACCCGAACCTGAAGATCTTCATTTCGCTGGGCGGCTGGAGCTGGTCGAAATACTTCTCGGCGGCAGCCAAGACCGACGCCCTGCGCAAGCAGCTGGTGCGTTCCTGCGTCAAGCAATTCATCGTGGGCGACCTGCCGGTGCAGGATGGCCGCGGCGGACCTGGCGCAGCCAAGGGCGTGTTCGACGGCATCGACATCGACTGGGAATACCCGGGCGGCGGCGGCATGGCCTACAACACGGTCGATACCGTCAACGACAAGCGCAACTTCACGCTCCTGATGGCCGAGTTCCGCGCGCAGCTCAACGCGCAGGGAACGGTCGACGGCAAGCGCTATGCCTTGACGGCCGCCATTGGCGCCGGTCCCGACAAGATCGCCCAGACCGAACCTGGCCAGTACGGCCAGCACATGGACTGGGTCAATGTCATGACCTACGACTTCCACGGCGCATGGGAAGCGACCACCAACTTCCATTCGGCGCTGTACGCCAATCCGGGTGCCGATCCCTCGACCGGTCCCGTGGCCAAGTACAACTCGCACGATGCCATCACGGCCCTGGTCGCAGCTGGCATGCCGAAGAACAAGATCCTGCTGGGTGTGCCGTTCTACGGCCGAGGCTGGAAAGGCGTGGCGGCGGGTCCGAATGGCAACGGCCTGTACCAGGGTTCCTCGGGCGGTGCGCCGGGCGCCTATGAAGCGGGTATCGAAGACTACAAACTGCTGAAAGCCAAAACGGGAAATCGCTGGTACCATCCCGTCACCAAGCAGCTATTCATGCTCACAAGCACAGGTGAATGGTGGAGCTACGACGATCCGACGGTGATTCGCACCAAGATGCAATATGTGCGCGACCAGAATCTCCGGGGCGCTTTCTCGTGGGAGCTTGACGGCGATGCCAGTGGCGAGCTGACCAGCACAGTCTGGCAGGGCCGCTAGGGATCGGGCGCCGGCAGCAATGCCGGCGCCCTTTTTACAGGGCTACTGGAGAACTGAATTGAAACAGAAACAGAACGTGCATCAGGTTGCTCTCATGAACGACAACTGGCGCCGCTGGATTGCCGAAAACCTCATGCTGGGCACCGCCCCGCAAGCCATCGGCCAGGTCCTGATCCAGGCCGGCATCCCGCATGGCGTGGTCAACACCGAAATCAATACCGCCGTGCGCAGTCCCTACCTGCAGGGCGCGCGCGTACTGGCAGCCCGCCTGGCCAAGCGCGACTGGGTACTGGGAATCAACACGCAGCTGAACCGCCTCGGCAATGAAGCCGTGGGCCGCCGCCACAAGCTGGCGGGCGAAGAGTTTTTCCGCGAGTATTACCTGACCAACCGTCCCGTGATCATTACCGGCATGCTGGACGACTTCCCGGCGCGCAGCAAATGGACGCTGGATTATTTTGCAGAACATTTCGGGGACCGGATGGTCGAGGTGCAGTTTGGCCGCGACGCCGATCCGCAATATGAATTGAACAGCATCGCGCACAAGAAGCAGATGCGTTTTGGCGACTATGTGGAGCTGGTACGCACCAGCGGCAACACCAACGACTTCTACATGACCGCCAATAACGATTCGAAAAACCGCGAATCGCTCACGGAGCTGCTGGACGACGTCGGTTCGCTACCCGAATACCTGGCCGACGACCCGTCCCGGCGCGGCTTTTTCTGGTTTGGTCCGGCCGGCACGCTCACGCCGCTGCACCATGACCTGACCAATAATTTCATGGCCCAGATCATCGGCCGCAAGCGCGTGCGCCTGGTGGCGCCGTGCGAAACGCCAAACATCTACAACCACCGCCACTGCTTCACCCACGTCGACGCGCGCAATGTGGACCTGGAGCGCTTCCCGGCGATGAAGGACGTGCCCATCCTTGACTGCACGCTGGAACCGGGCGAAATCCTGTTCCTGCCGGTAGGCTGGTGGCATCACGTGGAAGGCCTGGATATCTCGGTCACCATTTCGGCCACCAACTTCAAGTGGCCGAATGACTTCTTCACGATGTACCCGAAAGACCACGACTTTTAGATCAAAGCGCCAACCGTGCCCTGGCTGCGTTGTATTCGGCAGTCAGGCGCGCCACCATCTCGGCCACGGTAGGCACGTCATTCATCAGGCCCACGCCCTGCCCCGCGCCCCAGATGTCGCGCCAGGCCTTGGCCGTGCCTTCGCCAAAACTCATTTTCGATTTGTCCGATTCCGGCAGCGCGTCCGGATCCATGCCCGCGTTCTCGATCGACTTGCGCAGGTAGTTGCCATGCACGCCGGTGAACAGGTTGGTGTACACGATATCGGCGGCCGACGATTCGACGATCGCGTCGCGGTAGCCGTCGGTGACATTCGATTCCTTGGTCGCCAGCCAGCGCGAGCCGATGTACGCCAGGTCGGCGCCCATGGCCTGCGCCGCGAGAATGGCGTCGCCCGTGGCGATGGCGCCCGACAGCGCCAGCGGACCGTTGAAGAATTTGCGCACTTCGCCCACCAGCGCGAACGGCGACAGGGGACCGGCGTGCCCGCCGGCGCCGGCGGCAACCAGGATCAGGCCATCGACACCGGCTTCCAGCGCTTTTTCGGCGTGGCGGATCGAGATCACGTCGTGCAGCACGATGCCGCCGTAGCTGTGGATCGCGTCGAGCATGGCGGCCGGCGGCGCGCGCAGCGAGGAAATGATGATCGGTACCTGGTGGCGCACGCACATGTCCACGTCATGTTCGAGCCGCTCGTTCGACTGGTGCACGATCTGGTTCACCGCGATCGGCCCCACTTTGGCGCCCGGGTTGGCGGCCTGGTAGTCGGCCAGTTCCTGTTTCAGGTCGCTCAGCCAGGTGTCGAGCTGCGCCATGGGGCGCGCGTTCAGCGCCGGAAAGGAGCCGACGATGCCGGCCTTGCACTGCGCCGCGACCAGGGCCGGGCCGCTGGCGATGAACATCGGCGAACCGATAACAGGAAGGGACAGGTTTTGCAGTGCTGCAGGCAGGGCCATGACGATCTCGCAGTCGGAAATGAGAAAAACCCATTGTAGCGCGAAAAAAGTACGACCGTGCTTGAATCTTACATGTCGTAGTTAACCAACATGCCGTCCTTGCGTTTCGCGGCCATGCCGCGCACTAGCGACCTGACGGCCCAGTCGGCCAGCTCCTGGGGGCTGCGCTGCAAATATTTGCGGCGCGCGCCTTCGATCACCGGGTTCGATTCGAACATGGCGGGCAGCGAGGCCAGTTCGAACTGCTGGCGTTCCAGCAGCAGGAACTTGAGCATCACCTTGACGGCGTATTCGGCATTGCGCACCGGGTCTTCGCGGAAGAAGTCGATGCGCGAAAACGCGCGCTTGAGCGCCGGCTTGACGTCGGAAAACGGCGCCCCGTGGCCGGGAATCACCAGGCGCACGTCGAGCGTGTCGATCAGTTCGAGCGTGGCGCGCGCTTCGTCGAAACCCGGCTCGCCGTCCAGTTCGGGGAAGATCACGCCGAAACCGTTGTGCCACAGGGCGTCGGCCGAAATCAAAATGCGCTCGGCGGGGCAGTAGAAAATGAGCGAATGCGGATCGTGCCCGGGCGCGCCCAGCACCTGCCAGGCCATGCCGCCCAGCTCCAGCGGGTCGCCGGGCGCCAGGGTGCCGTCGAAGCTGAAACGGTCGCACTGCTGGCCGGTGACCTTGTAGCTCAGCGCATCTTCGTCCCACACCCGCACCTTGTCGGCCTCGGCGGCCGGAATAGCGATATGGCAATCGTAGCGCGCCTTGAGCGCCGCATTGCCGCCGCAATGGTCGGAATGCAGGTGCGTGTTGAACAGGCGGTCAAGCTTGCGTCCATCGAGCGCGTGTTCCACCATCGCCAGCGTTTGCGGCACGTGGATCTTGTAGCCGCTGTCGATCAGCGCCGTGGGGCCGGGACCGGTAAACAGGATATTGTTCGACGAAAGCCAGCCGCGTTCGAACACGCGCATGCTGTCGGGGAGTTGATACCGGTTCGTCATCAGAACTCCAGCTGCGCTTCGCGGCGGCGGATTTCCAGCCACACGGCGCGCTTGTAGTCGTCGCCGGCGCCGCCCCAGGCCACGATTTCGTCGATCGTGCGCAGGCAGCCGCGGCACAAGCCGGTATCGGGCGCCATTTCGCACAGGCTGATGCAGGGAGATGGCACCGGGGTTTGCAGTTCGGGATTCATGCGGCCTCCTTCTTGGCGGCCAGCTTGGCGTTGAAGCGTTCCGGGTCGATCACATGGCGTTCGTGCGTGCCTTCGCAGATGCGCTCGACATCGTCCCAAGCTTCCAGCCTGAACTTGACGCGGCGTCCCGCCACTTCCAGCACTTCTCCCTTGATGCGCAGGGTCATGCCGGGCGGCGTGGGCGCGAAATGCACGAAGCTGACCATGCTGCCCACGCTCTGTTCGCGCGGCCAGTCCATGAACGGCATCATGCCGTGGATGCAGGCCAGCTCCATCATGCCGACCATATAGCCGGTGGCCAGCACGTCGGGCATGTCGCGGCAGAACGGGGTGTCGTGGTACAGCTGGGGCACCGTGGCGCGCGCCGGTACGGTGTATTGCCATTCGAAGGCGACACCGGCTTTCAGGTCGGGACTCATGCGGCGATCAGCTCCACGCGGTTGCCGAAGGGGTCGAATACATTGGCACGCTGGCGTCCGCCGACCGTTTCTTTGGGCTGCACGGCCATGCCATGGCGCGCCAGGACCTCGGCCAGGGCCGAGAAATCGCTGACCACCAGCGCCGGGTGGGCCTTTTTGGCCGCCTGGAAGTCGGGATCGGCACCCAGGTGAATCTGGACGCTGCCGCACTGGAACCAGACCCCGCCGCGCACGGCCAGCACGGCCGGCTTCGGGATTTCCGGCAGCCCCAGAATACCGTGGTAAAAC
This sequence comes from Pseudomonadota bacterium, assembly GCA_040388805.1. Classification (GTDB taxonomy): domain Bacteria; phylum Pseudomonadota; class Gammaproteobacteria; order Burkholderiales; family Burkholderiaceae_D; genus Telluria_A. The sequence goes on along the minus strand of JAZKBE010000090.1, from coordinate 20,853 downwards.
GCGCGCGCCAGGTCTTCGGCGCCTACCGGCATTGCGACCTGGACGTGATCCATCCCTGTTATATATGACATGCCCTGCTCCTGTGACTCAATCTCCACATTATCGCATTCAAGCGAATCGCGCTTGACCGGGGGCCCCAGATCGGTACACTACCATCCATACAGATGGTGAATGGATGCCACAAGGATGTTTTCAGGAGACTTATGAACCCGCACGACGTGAAGCCGAAACTTGCAGAATCGGAAAAAATCACCATCAACCTGGGATTGATCGACCTGGGCCAGATTGATTTGCTGGTCAACGAGGGCTTTTATTCCAACCGGACCGACCTGATCCGGACCGCCATCCGCAACCAGTTGGGCACGCACGCGGAAGTGGTCAGGCAGACGGTGGCGCGCAAGAGCCTGGTATTGGGCATGCACCACTACTCGCGCGCCGACCTGGAGGCCGCGCTGCAAGCCGGTGAGCGGCTGCAGATCCAGGTGCTGGGCATGGCCAGCATCGCCAGCGACGTGACGGTCGAACTGGCGCTGGCAACGATCGAATCCATTTTCGTGCTGGGCGCGCTGCATGCAAGCAGCGCCGTCAAGCTGGCACTGGCTGGCCGCATCCTGTGACGCGGCATTTTTAGGAACGCCACATGAAATTCAATGAAAAACTGATGGCCCAGATGCGAGCGGCGACCCGCAGCCTGCGCGGCCAGGGGCCCGGCGCCGCAACCGCCGCCATCCAGGAGGCGCTGAAGGTGCTGACGCCCGCAACGGCCGCGGCAACGGCCACGGCAACGGCCGAAGCACCCATCATGCGCGACATCAATCCGCCGCCCGGCCAGGCGCGCAATGACACGGTGCGCCCTCCCCAGCCCGCCGCCCGCACACCGGTGCAGGAGGCCACGGACAGGATGAACAACCTGATGCCGGACCTGCTTGCAGGGCTCGACCGCACCCTGCCTGGCGGGATGGGCAAATTCAAGATGCCGGGCGCCACCGCGCCTGCCGAGGCATTGCCCGGCAAATTTGTCGATGGCAGCTACAGCAATGCCGCAGGAACGCGCACCTACAAGCTATACGTGCCGAGCGGCTATACCGGCGCGCCGGTGCCGCTGGTGGTCATGCTGCACGGCTGCACCCAGGACCCGGTCGACTTTGCCACCGGCACCCAGATGAATGTCCTGGCCGAAGAAATGAATTGCCTGGTGGTGTACCCGGCCCAGTCACAACAAGCCAATTCCTCGCGCTGCTGGAACTGGTTCAACGCGGTCGACCAGAAGCGCGGCCAGGGCGAACCGTCCATCATCGCCGGCATTACGCAAGCCATCATGCAGGAATACGCCGTTGCCAGCGACCAGGTCTATGTTGCGGGCTTGTCGGCCGGCGGCGCCATGGCGACCATCATGGGTACGCTGTATCCCGACCTGTACGCCGCAGTGGGCGTTCACTCCGGTTTGCCGTTTGCCTCAGCGCACGACCTTCCCTCTGCACTGGCGGCCATGAAGGGCAAATTCGGCCGGGGCAGCACACCATCCGAATCGATTCCGATCATCGTGTTCCACGGCGACCGGGACACGACGGTGCACCCGGTCAATGGCGACGAGCTGATCCGGCAAGGCGCGCTGCATCCGGATTCGAAAGACACCGTGATTGAACCGGGGCGCGTGCCGGACGGGCATGCCTACACCCGTACCGTGCACCAGCGCGCGGACGGCACGCCGCAGGCGGAGCAGTGGCTGATTCACGGGGCGGGACACGCCTGGTCGGGCGGAAGTGCGCGCGGCAGCTACACCGATGGAAAAGGCCCGGATGCGAGCCGCGAGATGATGCGTTTTTTCAAGACCGCGCGCTAAGCCGCTCGAAATACCATTTCATCGCGAGGATGCTGGTGGCCAGCAGCAGCGTGATGGCGTTGGCAATGGCCACCGGCCACGACCCGATTCGCAGGCCATAGATGAGCCACAGCGCCACGCCGAAGATAAACATCGCGTACATGCTGTTCGAAATGCCCGGTGCGCCGCGCTGGCGCCACACCATCCATACCTGCGGAACAAACGCGCTGGTCGTGCACACCGCGGCGGCAAAGCCAAGGTGGTTGATGTCCAAATTCATTGCGAACTTTCATATTGGCGGGGTCTGCCAATTATAGTTCAGTCCGGAAAGAAATTTGGGTCAAGGATTTGATCGACTGACCAGCACATCGACTCGGGAAAGTCCTGAAGACCAGTTTCCACGGATGCTTGTCCAACAGCATGTTCCCAAGCGCTTGAAAGCCATTCGGTTTTTTGCAGCGAGGGTCGGAGGCTGGGCATATCGCGCAATAATTCATGAATCTCGCTACGTTGAAGCCGTATAGTCCTCAGCCAACTCTTCCCCCTGAGCGAAGGCTGCATCTGCCACTTCAGCAGGTGTGCAAGCAGCAGGGCCATGCGCGTTTTCAGTTCACGCCTTTCGGTCCTGGCCACGCTTTCGATCTCCTCGGCGATATTGTCGATATCGAGCTCGGACCACCTGCCCGCGCGCAGCAATGCTGCCTGCTCATACGCCCAGGCAACCACATCACCGTCATATAAAGCACCCATGACTTGCTCCTTCCAACCAGACTATTGTAGAGAGGGGGTTTTGCAGGAAGTAGACCTGCCTCAGTCGCGCGCGGGCGTTTCCGGGGAACTTTTCTGGGATTCGATATGTCGCTTCAGGCAGGCAGGGCACCAGCAGCGCGCCTCGCCGCCAGCGGTGGGCACCGCCACCACGGGCGGCATGGCGATGCACCAGCACGGCTCGGCCAGCCCGTCGGCCATCGCACAGCCGAATTCGGCCCCGCACAGGCTGCACAGGCTCATGGCTGCTTGTCGTCGGGCGGCATGATGCGCATGGCTTTGCGCAGCAGGCCCATCTGGCCGTTGAAACGCGTGCAGGCCTCGCACACCATCAGGTGCAGGCGCATGCGGGTGCGTTCGAGCAGCGACAGGTCGCGGTCCATGCCTTCGGAGACGAGGCGGTGCACTTCGCGGCAGGTAGGCTTGATGCCATTCATGTGTTCCTCCGTCATGTCGCGGGCGCCACGTTGCCAAACCAGTTCAGGTCCAGGCATTCACGCAGGCGCATCCGCGCCCGATACAGGAGCACCCAGGCATTAGCCGAGGTAATCGCCAATTCCTTACAAATTTCCTCGGTGTCGAGCTCCAGCCACTCCCGCATCATGAAAATACGTGCAGTTTTGACAGGTAATTTTTCGAGGCAAACCTCCAATACCTTGAAAAAGTCCTTTTGCTGCAGGGTGGCGTCGGGATTGCCCCATTCGCGCGGCTGCTCGAGCGTGTGGCCGTCGGCCGCGAACAGGGCGTCGATGGCGTCATCTTCGGACTGGTCATCAAGAGTGTCGATCTGGCGTTCGCGCGTGGCCAGGCGCAGGTTATCGATGATCTTGTACTTCAGGATGCCCGTGACATAGGTGCGCAACGACGATTGCCCGGCAAAGCGTTCGGGCTTTTCAAGGACGGCGATCAGGGCATCCTGGACGGCGTCTTCGGCCAGTTCCTGGTTGCGCAGCTGCAGCTGGGCGAATCGCACGAGCTGGGGCCGCATGGCTTCGAGCTGGCGGTGGAGGGAGAGAGTGTCGGTCATTTCAGGCCCAGCCTAATGGATCGGGAATTAAAATACAACAAGATAGCCCTATAATGCCTACAGGGTTATCCCTGATGCCTGTAAAATCTCGCAAAATTTCATTTTCGGACCTGCCATGACCGCTCCATTGCCCAAGTTGAAGACTGAACAAGATGACCTGACCAAGGTCTCGCCGCAAATCAAGGCGCAGATCCTGGCCGAGGCATTGCCGTACATTCGCAACTTCCACGGCAAAACCATCGTCATCAAATACGGCGGCAACGCCATGACCGACGAGCGCCTCAAGCACGGCTTCGCGCGCGACGTCATCCTGCTGAAACTGGTGGGCATGAATCCGGTGGTGGTGCACGGCGGCGGTCCGCAAATCGACAATGCACTGAAAAAAATCGGCAAGCAAGGCAGTTTTGTCCAGGGCATGCGCATCACCGACGAAGAAACCATGGAAGTGGTGGAATGGGTGCTGGGCGGCGAAGTGCAGCAAGACATCGTGATGTTGATTAATCACTACGGCGGCCAGGCAGTGGGCCTGACCGGCAAGGACGGCGGCCTGATCCGCGCGCGCAAGATGGCCATGCCGGACAAGGAAAATCCGGGCGAATTCCTCGACATCGGTTTCGTGGGCGAAATCGACGCCATCAACCCGGCCGTGGTCAAGGCGCTGCAGGACGATGCCTTCATTCCCATCATTTCGCCAATCGGCTTCGGCCAGGATGGCCAGGCTTACAACATCAATGCCGACGTCGTCGCTGGCAAGATCGCGGAAATCCTGAAAGCGGAAAAGCTGATCATGATGACCAACATCGCCGGCGTGCAAGATAAAAAAGGCAACCTGGTAACCGACCTGTCGGCACGGGAAATCGATGAGATGTTTGCTGACGGCACAATTTCCGGCGGCATGCTGCCGAAAATTTCATCGGCGCTCGACGCCGCCAAGTCCGGCGTGAACACGGTTCACATTATCGACGGCCGTATTGAACACTCTTTGCTGCTCGAGGTCTTGACCGAACAGGCTTTTGGCACTATGATCCGGTCGCACTAAAGATTTCAAGGTAGAGCAATGCGCGGCAAGCCGCACAAATTCCTGCTCTACCTTGATCAAAACCTGATTGCCCTTTTAGCTCAGTGGTAGAGCACTCCCTTGGTAAGGGAGAGGCCACGTGTTCAATCCACGTAAAGGGCACCAAATCCCCCCTAGTACACCCGCTCCACGCTCAGTCCGCGTTCGATCAGCAACGCCGGTACGCTTTTGCTGCCCAGCAGGTGCAGCACGCCGATTGCCGCCACGCTTTTGTCTTCACGGCCCAGCAATTGTTCCAGCTTGTCCGCGATGCCCACATTCCGTTCATCGAGCAGAATATCTTTCACAAATTTGCCTGACACCGTGGTGTCCCGCGCCAGGCGTTCGGCGATATCGTTGAAGGCGCGCTGGTCCGCCGTGCGCCAGGCTTCGACGATCTGCTTGATTTCCGTGCCCTGCTTGCCAGATTCAATCAAGGCGATGCTCTCTTCCATGAAACTCAATTGATCGGCATCGGACATGCGGTTGAACATGCTCATCTGCGAACTCGCCGTTTCCAGCGCCAGCACGCGCACCTTGCCGGCCTTGGCCAGCTGCGCCAGGTGCAGGTCGACCGACAAGTCGGTCCGGTATCCCTGGGCGCCGTATTCCGCCATGGCCAGCACGGTCGCCGTCAGCCAGGGCCGAAAGCGGCTGACGGCATTCGGATCGATGCCGGCCCGTGTCAGCGCGCGTGTCAGGCGCGCGCGCAGGGCCGGCGGCATGGCCGTTTCCATCCCGGGTCCGGTATGCATGCCGTGCGCCTGCATGGCTTGCACCAGCGTGGCAGGATCGGCCAGGGGATCGATTTCCAGCGCCAGCGTGGACGCCCCCGCCACTGCCGCGGCGATGCGCGCTTCGAGCGGATAAAAACCCGGCTGGCCCACATGCATGGTGCCGAACAGGTACATGGTGTGGCCCTTGCCGGCCACCTTGAACAGTGCGCCGCGGTCGGCGGCCCAGGCCGGCGAACAGGCCAGCAGGAGCCAGCCAAGGAAGACCACTATAATCTGACGTTGCATGCATTTCCTTAAATAAAGCGACCTGTGCCAAATATTACCGCGTCCACCCCGTTGTGGCTGTTTGATCTGGACAATACCTTGCATGATGCTTCCCATGCGATTTTTCCGACCATTAGCGCCAACATGAATGTGTATATCGCCCGTGTGCTGGGCGATGGGGTCACGCCGGCCACGCAGGAAGCGGTCGACGCCGCGCGCATCGGTTACTGGAAGCGCTATGGCGCCACGCTGCTGGGCATGATCAAGCATCACCAGGTCAGCGCCGCCGACTTCCTGCACGAAACGCACACCCTGGACGACCTGCACGCGCTGATGCGCTACGAGCGGGGACTGGCGCGCATGCTGCGCCGCCTGCCGGGGAAGAAAATCCTGCTCACCAACGCGCCGGCGCGCTATTCGGGCGACGTGCTGCGCCAGCTGGGACTGCAGCGCCACTTCAGCCACCATATCGCCATCGAAGACATGCACGTGCACGGCCAGCTGCGCCCCAAGCCATCCAGGCTGATGCTGCGCCGCCTGCTGCGCAAGCACGGGCTGGCGGCGCGCCGCTGCATCCTGGTCGAAGACACGCTGGACAACCTGCGCGCGGCCAAGCGGGTGGGCTTGCGCACCGTGTGGGTGACCCAGTACCTGCGCCTGGTCGACCCGAGCGGCAGCGCCACCCTGCCCAGGATGCTAAAACGCCCCGCGTTCGTCGATGTCAAAGTAAAATCATTACGCCAGCTTCCGGCCCGCTTGCACCGCCTGCGCTGACACCCCATAACCTTTACACATCGAGATCACATGGCAAGCACCAAGCCGGGCCAGCGCAAACTGCAAATCCTCCAGGCCCTGGCGACCATGCTGGAGCAGCCCAAGGGCGAAAAAATCACCACCGCGGCGCTGGCGGCACGGCTCGACGTGTCCGAAGCGGCCCTGTACCGCCACTTCGCCAGCAAGGCGCAGATGTTCGAAGGCCTGATCGAATTCATCGAATCGTCCGTGTTCGGCCTGGTCAACCAGATCAGCGAACATGAAGCGCGCGGCACGGACCAGGCCCAGGCCATCCTGCACATGCTCCTCAGTTTCGCGGCCAACAACCCCGGCATGACGCGCGTGCTCATTGGCGACGCGCTCGTCAACGAAGACGAACGCCTGCAGCTGCGCATGAACCAGTTCTACGACAAGGTGGAGCTGGCGTGCAAGCAGTCGCTGCGCCTGGCCGTCACCCAGGGCCACGGCCAGGAAGCCGACGTCGCCGCCCGCGCCAGCCTGATGGTCAGCTACGTGGTCGGGCGCTGGCACCGCTACGCCAAGAGCGGCTTCAAACACAATCCCACCGAAGGCACTGCACTGCAGATCGCCCTGATGCTGGCGGCGTGAACACTGCCTTATCTGTCATGAATGCCGTTCAATGCTTTGCCCTGCTTGACGACGCCAGTGCCGCCGACCCGCAGCACGCGCGCTCGCGCCTGTACACGGGCCACGCGGGCACGCTGCTCTGCTCCGACGTGGCGCACTGGCCGCAACTGCTGGACGACATGCAGGCGGCGCTGGCGCGCGGACTGTTTGCCGTTTCGGTACTGAGCTATGAACTGGGCGGGCAGCTGCTTGGCGTCGATGCGCATGCGCCTACCGGGCCGCTGGCGCAGTTCCTGCTGTTCGACACCTGCACCCATTTGTCGCCGCCTGAAGTCGCGGCATGGCTGGCGGCGCGTGGCGATGCGCCGGCCGGCATCGCGGGCATCCACGCCAACGTCGACCAGGCCGAGTTCACGCGCGCCATCGGACGCATCCACGACTACATCGAGGCGGGCCACACCTACCAGGTGAACTACACCTACCGCCTGCGCTTCGACGCCTTCGGTTCGCTGTTCGCCCTGTATGCCCGGCTGCGCGCGCGCCAGCCGGTGCCGTATGGCGCGCTGGTCGCCCTGCCCGACGGCGGCGCCCTGCTCTCCCTGTCGCCGGAACTGTTCGTGCGCCACACCGGCGGCGAACTGCTCACGCGCCCGATGAAGGGCACCGCGCCCGCCGCGGACGACGATGAAGAAAACGCGCGCCGCGCCGACGCGCTCGCGCACGACACCAAGAACCGCGCCGAGAACCTGATGATCGTCGACCTGCTGCGCAACGACCTTGGCCGGATTGCCGTCACCGGCACGGTCGACGTGCCGGCCCTGTTCGACGTGCAGCGCTACAGCAGCGTATTGCAGATGACGTCGACCGTGCGCGCGCAGATGCGTCCCGACGCCACGCTGGCCGAAGTATTCAGGGCGCTCTATCCGTGCGGCTCGATCACCGGCGCGCCCAAGCGGCGCACCATGGAAATCATCCGCGAACTGGAGCCTGCCGCGCGCGGCGTGTACACCGGCGCCATCGGCTGGTTCGACCCCACGGGCGACTTCTGCCTGTCGGTGCCGATCCGCACCCTGTCGCTGCAAGCGCCGGTCGATGGCGTGCGGCGCGGCGAAATGGGCGTCGGCGCCGGCATCGTGTTCGACAGCGATGCCGCCGACGAATATGCCGAGTGCCAGCTGAAGGCGCGCTTTTTGACCGGGCTGGAAAACGCGTTCGAGATTTTCGAGACCATGCATGCGACGCGCGCACAAGGCTGCCGCCACCGCGAGCTGCACCTGGCGCGGATGGCGGCGTCAAGCAGCTACTTCGGATTCAGCTTCGATGGCGATGCCGCCCGCGCGGCGCTCGACAGTGCCTGCGCTGCGCTGGGCGACGGCGATTTCCGGCTGCGCCTCTCCCTCGGGCACGGCCAGCCTTTCTCGATACAGGCCGCGCCAGTCGCGCCGCTGGCCGAACCGGTGCGCCTTGTACTGGCTGGCGCCGTGACGCAAGCCGACGACCTTTTCCTGCGCCACAAGACCAGCATCCGGACCCGCTACGACGCCGCCTGGCGCGACGCCGAAGCGCAGGGCGCCTTCGATGCCCTGTTTTTCAATGAGCGCGGCGAACTGACCGAAGGTGGCCGCAGCAATGTCTTCGTCAAGCTCGACGGCCGCTGGTGCACGCCGCCCCTCGCGTGCGGCGTCCTGCCCGGCATCATGCGCGCCGTGGTGCTGGCCGATCCGGCCTGGAATGCCTGTGAACGCGTGGTCACGCGCGCCATGCTGGCCGGCGCCGAGGGCCTCATGGTGTGCAACGCGCTACGCGGCGCGCTGCCCGCTACCTTGTGCTGAACTGGCGACGGTAAGCGCCAAGAGTCGTCGCAGCAAGCCTGCGGAAGTGATGGCGCAGCGATTCCTCCGATCCGAAACCGGCACGTTCGGCCACCTGCGCCAGTGGCAGGTCGGCTGTCTCCAGCAAATCCTTCACGATCGCGATCCGCTCGCGGATCAGCCATTCGACAGGTCCCTGGCCTGTCGCTTCCTGAAACTGGCGCTGCAGGGTGCGCGGACTCATTGCCGCGCGCCTGGCCATGCTGGCGACCGTGTGCGCCTGGGAGGGATGCGCGCGCACCCAGTCCATCAGCTTGGACAGGCGTCCCTGCTCATCGTACGCCATGGGCCGCGGCAGGTATTGGGCCTGGCCGCCTTCGCGGTGGGCCGGCACCACCAGCCGCTGCGCCACCAGGTTGCCGATGCGGGCGCCGTAGTCGCGCCGCACCAGGTGCAGCAGCATGTCCAGGCCCGCCGCCGATCCGGCCGACGTGATCACCTGGCCGGCGTCGACATACAAATCGTCGGGCTGCACATCGATGGAAGGATAGCGGCGCGCCAGCCGTTCGGTATAGCGCCAGTGGGTGGTGGCGCGCCGGCCATCGAGCAGGCCGGCGGCGGCCAGCAGGAACACGCCCGAGCAGATGGAGCACAGCCGCGCACCGCGCGCGTGGGCTGCCCGCAGCTGGTCCAGGATGGCCGGTGGCGGCGCTTCGTCGGCATCGCGCCAGCCTGGAATGACAATGGTATCGGCCTTCTCCAGCAGCTCGGGCGCGAAAGGCGCGGCCAGCGTGATGCCGCCGGCCGCCCGGATCGGGCCCGGCTCGATGGCGCAGACAGCGAAGTCGTACCAGTCCACCCCGAGTTCGGGGCGCTCGAGCGCGAACAGTTCGACCGCGCAGCCGAATTCGAAAGTACAAAGCCGGTCGTAGGCCAGGACGACGACGAGATGTTTCTTCATGGCGCAATCTTACCGGATAATGGCATGTGCGCCACTTATCGACGCGCCCGGCCGCCGGGATAATCAAGGCTCAAGCAATTCACGGAGAAGCTGATGTCCATTGTTACCGAAGTCGCCCCAGCCCCCAGCGCCGATGCCCTGGCCCATTTCGAAGCGTCGCTGGCCTTCGAAACAGATTGCTGGGACGTGCACCATTCCCTGGCCCGCGGTGAACATGATTTCGTCCTGCTCGACGTGCGCGGCAGCGAAAAATACGCCGCCGGCCACGTGCCGGGCGCGATCGACCTCGCCCACCGCAAGATCATCGGCTCCCGCATCGCGGAATACCCCGAGGGCACCGTGTTCGTGACTTACTGCGCCGGCCCCCACTGCAACGGCGCGGCGCGCGCAGCAATCCGCCTGGCGCGCCTCGGGCGGCCCGTCAAGATCATGGCTGGCGGAATAACGGGCTGGCTGGACGAAGGGTTCAGCTTAGCCAGCTGAGGATCTGGCGCCCGGCTTCGGGCGACGACAGCAGCTGCATGTGGTTGGCCTGGTACACGGTGGCGTGTTCCATGTCCAGGCCGGGCTGCCCGAGGGCGCTGGCCAGCGGCACCAGCCCGTCGCCAAGGTCGCTGTGCTCCTTGCCCAGCGTCGCCGCCATCGCGAAACAGCGCACCTTGGGCGGCAGCGGCAATACCTGCGGCGCCGCACCGTGCGCGAAGCGGTCCTTGCCGGCCCAGTCCTCGTCGCGCACGCTGCCGTGGCGCAGGTCGGTAATGCCGGCGCTGCGTATCTTGGCCAGCCGCGAGAACGGTGCGCTGTAGGGCGTCAGGTCGGTAATCAGGTGCACCCAGTTGCCGCCCCGTTCGAGCGGAGCGCCATGATGCGGCGTTCCGAGGAAGACCATGCTGCGCAACCGGCCCAGCCAAGCATGCCCGTACTGGCAGGCGCTGCGCGCGACCAGGCCGCCCATGCTGTGGCCGACGATGACGATTTCTTCGACCGGCACCGGCCAGCCATCGACAAGTTCCTGCAGCCGGGCGCCGAATTCGCGGCCATTGACCGAAATATGGCGGCCGCTGTTGTAATGCAGGTAGACGGGCGTGTAGCCAAGTTCGCGTTCGAGCATGGCGCCATGATCGGCGCCGTCGCGCAGCCACTGCTGGTCGTTCATGCACAGGCCGTGCGCCATGACCGCGATACGCGGGCCGGGCGCGCCGCGCACATGCAGGCGCATGGGAATGGCCAGCGGATTGCGGGATTGCTCAAGGCGGTCGCCCAGCACGCCGTTCAGCGCCGCCAGCACGGCATCGCGGCCCTTCCAGCCGGCCGGCTCGCCCAGGGCCGGCACCAGGCGCTCGAGCACCACGTCAAGGCTGCCCCCGACCAGGCGGGTGACGCCCTTCACGCTGCGATAGACAAAGGAAGTAATGCCGGCGATGGGCCGCACCACCGGCGTGCCGATCGCCTTGTTCAGCACATTCATGTGCACCGCTTCGACCAGTTCGGTCACGCCCGTCACGGCCTCGATCGCCAGGCGGGAAGCCCCGGCCAGGTCGGTGCCGTGGGTAGGGCGGCCCGGCATGATGCCTAGCTCCCCAGCGCCTGTTCGATCTTGCCGACGAGTTCCTTGTCTTCCGGCGTGACCTTGCTCGGGAAGTGTTCGATGACCTTGCCGCTGCGGTCGATCAGGTACTTGGTGAAGTTCCACTTCGGTTCCTTGCCGGTAGCTTTGGCCAGCTGTGCATGCAGCGGATTGGCGGCCGCGCCGCTGACCACCGACTTGGAGAACATGGGGAATTTGACGCCGTAGGTGTTGTAGCAGAGGTCCGCGATTTCCTTGGCGCTGCCGGGTTCCTGGTTGCTGAAGTCGTTCGACGGGAAGCCCAGCACCACCAGGCCCTTGCTGCCGTATTTCGCGTACAGCTTTTCCAGCCCTTCGTACTGTTTCGTGTAGCCGCAGTAGCTGGCCGTGTTGACCACCAGGATCACCTTGCCGGAAAACTGGCACAGGTCCTGCGGCGCTTCGTCCTGCAGGCGCTTGAAGCTTTGCTTGAGCAGCGCCGGGCAAGTGGCGCTGGCCGCCGCGGCCGGGGTGGCTAGCTGCGCCTGCGCCATGGCCGGCGCACTGGTGAAGGCTGTCGTAGCCAGGGTGGCAAGCAGGAGTGCAGTGGTCTTGAGCATGGTGGGTTCGCGCTGTGAAGAGAAATGGAATTTCATTCTATGCCATTTTGTATTCCTGAGCACGAAGCGGCGGCCTGTCGAAATAACTTGCGCATTTTAATTCCGTACGGCAATATTTGTGATCGAAAAATGAATCCTTCGGGAAGCGCCCATGTCCGCTATCAGCCTCAGCACCAGCGTCAACCAGCACTATCTCAACAAGGTCATGGGCCTGACGGACGTGATGGATGTCGCCGCCAGCGAGGACATCGTCGACATGCGCGGCATGAAGCTGGTGGCCAAGGGCACCATCCTGACACGCTCGCAGCAAACCACGCTGGGGCTGCACAAATTGCGCAAGACGCTCGAATCGACGCTGGTCGCCGAAGGGGCGGCCGACGCCAGGCTGATCGTCGCCGGCGCCACCCGCCTGATCGACACCGGCAAGCCGCTCCAGCGCATCCTCGACAACGCCGGCGGCGGCGGCCCCTCCCCGCTCGCGCTGCTGGGAAGCATGCGTTTTGGCGCCGCGATGAGCATGATGCTGACCCTGACCGACCGCAACGGACCGGCGGCGCTGGACCACAGCATCGTGGTCAGCCTGCTATCGATCTGCATGGCGAAAAAGCTGCGCCTGGGCGCCGACGAACAGATGGTCGCCGGCCTGGCCGGCCTGCTGCACGATATCGGCGAACTGTATATCGATCCTGCCTACCTGGCGCCCGGCAAACGCCTGCTGCCGCATGAATGGGCGCACCTGGTGGTCCATCCGCGCATAGGCCAGATGCTGATCAACGAACTTGAAACCTACCCGACGTCGGTGGCGCGGGCGGTGGCCGAACACCATGAACGGATCGACGCCACCGGCTATCCGCGCCAGTTGTCGGGCAAGGACCTGAGCCCTGCCGGCCAGGCCGTGTCGGCCGCGGAAATGATCGCAGGGGTGCTGGGCAAGGACAATCCGCTCGAACGCGCCGAACTGGCGCTGAAGATCATGCCGGGCGAACATGCGCCGGCGCTGGTATCGGCCATTTCAGGCGCGCTGCGGGCCCAGGCCAGGGAAAGCACGGCGTCGGACACGCCCGACAACGCCGGCGACAGCGTCGAACGGCTGGCGCGCCACATCGCCGGCGCGCGCGACGCAGCCCAGGCGCTCGCGCCCAGGGCCGAGCGTACGCCGCGCACCAAGGCGCTGCTTGAGCGCGTGGTCGAACGCATCAACACGATTGAACGCGCTTTCGCGAGCACGGGCCTCGATTTTTTCATGAAGCGCGACCTGGTCGCCGATGCGCCGGACAACGACAATGGCGCCATCCTGTTCGAAAAGGCAGTGGCCACGCGCGAGATCCAATGGCGCCTGCGCGACATCGCCCGCGACCTGGCCCTCAATACGCTCGCATCGCACGAAGAACAGGCGCTGTTCGCGCCCCTGATCGCCCTGATAGACGACAACGCTGCTAACGATCCGGCTTCACCAGCATCGCCTGGGCCAGCCAGTTTTGAAGGCAGGCAGCCATGCGCAGCATAGTGTCGTCGTCGCTGGCGGCCCACGAACAGACTTCGCCAAAAGACTGACCGGCACCCACTGCGCGCAGCGCGCGCGCTTCGAATTCATCAAGCGAGCGGAAATGGGGCTGATTGTCGCGCCGCCAGACGGCCCAGCACACCGGCGCCCGGCTCGCCTCGACATCAGGCGGCTCGGTGCCGGCATCAAGCGCCTGCCATAACGCCACGCTGTTGTAGCCCATCTCCAGGATCTGCAGCGATGGATGGAAAGCGAACGCCAGCGCGGACCAGTCCTCGAACAGCACCCCCTGCAAGTCTGCCTGGCCCAGCGGCTGTGCGTCGGGCGCGTCGAAGGCAAGGCCAAGCGCCCACTCGAATGCGGCCAGTTCGGCCACTGCCGGATAGTCGGCCAGGTGCCGTGCGACATGCGCGGCAAAACCGTCGCCGAACCAGCGCAGGTTGCGGAAGGTTGACGGATGCGCCGCGCGATAGCTGTCCGCCAGTTCGCCGAACAGTTCATCGCCCGCATACGACCAGGTCTTGTCGTAGGCCTCGTTCAAGGCTTCGCGCAGGCGGCTGCGGTAAGCGTTGTGATAGATCGCCATGCGCGGGCTGCCGCCCTGCCCGTCGCCCAGCACGTAGGCCTGGAAGCCGGCCTGAATGGTTTGCAGGCGGTTCATGCCGCCACCGCCCGGGCCCGTTGCAGCTCGCGCACCAGATCGGCCAGCGGCGGGATGTCGTCGTCGCGCTCGATCATGGTGGCCACCGGGCCGAAGCGGCGCAGCGCGCTGGCATACAGCTCCCATACCGGGTCGGCCACGGGATGGTCGTGCGTGTCGATGATGCAGCCTTCCTGCACGCTGTGCCCCGCCAGGTGGATCTGCTGCACGCGGCCCACTGGCAGCGCGCGCAGGTAGGCTTCGGGATCGAAGCCGTGATTGACGCTGCTGACGTACACATTGTTCACGTCCAGCAGGATCAGGCTGTCCGACTCCTCGGCCACGGCCGCCACGAAGTCCCATTCCTGGAACTGGTCGTCGTCGAAAGTCAGGTAGCTGGACACGTTTTCGAGCAGGATGGGACGTTCGAGATAGTCCTGCACGCGGCGCACATTGCGCACGACGGCGGCCAGCGCCTCGTCGGTGTACGGCAGGGGGAACAGGTCGTGCATGTTCAGGCCATGGACGCCGGTCCAGCACAGGTGGTCGGAAATCCACAGTGGCTGCACCCGGTCCGCCAGGCGTTTCAGCTCTCGCAGGTAATCGGTGGACGGGCCTTCAACGGTCCCGATCGACATCGATACGCCGTGCATCACCAGCGGATAGTCGCGCCGGATCTGGTCGAGCATGGCGAGCGGCTTGCCGCCGCCGCCCATGTAATTTTCGGACAGGATTTCGAACCAGTCGACGCCAAGCGTCGCCGGTGTCGCCGCAAGGATTTCCGCGTAATGCGCCGTGCGCAGGCCGAGGCCGAAGCCGGGTGTGCCCGGCACAGCGTTCATCTTACTTGTCCAGGTCGATGATCTTGCCCTTTTTGGCCAGGCAGTCGCCGGCCTTGGCCTTGACGAAACCGTGACCCTTGCAGGCGTTCTGGCCCTTGCACTTGTTTTCGGCGGTGGCGCAGTCGCTGGTGCCCTTGCAGCTGTTGATGCCGGCGCAGTGAATGACGTCGGTGGCAGCGATGGTGGTCGTGGCGGCGATGCTCGTGGTGGACATTGCCATTGCAGCGACGGTCGCAGCGATCAGGGCACCGGTTTTAATGTGGTTCATATTGTCAGCTCCAGAAAATAGTGTGATTGAACAGATTCCGCCGGCGCACAATGCATCGGCTTGAAGGTCAGTCGCGTGGAGATGGCAAAACCTTATACACTTTTCGAAATTTATTTTCTATTCGATCTTCAGCTTGGACAGCGCCGGATCGGGCTTGGGGAAAGCCGGCTTCAATCCTTCCATCACTTCGAGCATCAGATTGGAAATCAGCAGGTTGCGATGGGTTTTGGAGTCGGCCGGCACGATATACCAGGGTGCGCAATCGGCGTCGGTCGCGGCGATCGCGCTTTCGTAGGCACGCTGGTACGCGTCCCAGCGCTTGCGCTGCACGATATCGTGCTCGTCGAATTTCCACTGCTTTTCCGGGTCGTCCAGCCGTTCCTGCAAGCGCTCGCGCTGCTCGTCTTTCGAGATATGCAGGAATACCTTGACGATGACGGTGCCGGTTTCGGCCAGCATGCGTTCGAAGTCGCGGATATGCGCGTAGCGGCGCTTGCATTCCTTCTCGTCGATCATGCCCTGAACCAGGGTGATCAGCACGTCTTCGTAGTGGCTGCGGTTGAAGATGGCGATTTCACCCTTGACCGGCACCTGATGGTGCACCCGCCACAGGAAGTCGTGCGCCAGTTCGACGTCGGTGGGCGCCTTGAACTGCACCACTCGCAGGCCGATCGGATTGATGCCGTTGAACAGGGAACGCACCGTGCCATCCTTGCCCGAGGTGTCCATCCCTTGCAGCACCAGCAGCAGCTTGTGCTTGCGCTGGGCGTACAGCATTTCCTGGAGGCGCGCCATATTGGCCGTGGCCTGGCCGGCCGCAGCGCGTTCGGCGGCCTTGATGTCGTCCTTGGATTTTTTGCCGCTGGTGTCGCGCAGCGGCGTGCTGGCCGCATCTTCCTCGCGCAGGGTCACGGTCTTGGCGGCCCGGAGGCGTTCGCTCAGTTTCATTGGATGGCTTTCAGGGCGACGTGTTCGAGCACCTGAGACTATCAGAACTGCAATTCCGGTGTCGCCGCGGCTATGTGGCCCTGGTCGCGATGTTGTACATCATGTACGACATGCCGCCGAAGGCACCAAAAAGGGCCACGACCGTAGCGAGTACCCAATTGCGTACTTCCACGCGCAACTCGGCGTTGGCCTTGGTAAATTCCAGCTTCAGATCGGCTGCTACCATGTCGACCTTGTTGTTCGTTGCCATGGCAAGTGCGTCGGCCTTGTTATTCAGCGCGGCCGCCACTGTGTCGATCTTGTGATCAAGCTGTTGGCTATTCCGAACAATTTCAAGTCTGAGGTCGGCCTGCACTTCTGCCAGCTGGAGATTGCTTGCGTAGTTGGACTGGACCGCTTCCACGCTTGCGCGTATGGCCGCCACATCGCTTTCCAAAGTGGAAATCCTCGTGTCCATGTGATCCTCCATCACTAGTTTGCGCTGTTTTCACGCACACGAAATGATAGACCTCGCGCGAGGTCCGCACGATTGAAGGTGACGCCGACTGGATCTTTATCGGTTGGCGAACACGTCGTTCCAGCTGGCCTTCTCGGGCAGCTTGTGAACGAACTGGGCATTGACCGCCTCGATCTCGTTGATCTCGACCATGACCTCGGCCGGGAAGCCGGCGCGCCTGGCAGAACGGGTCTGCAGGGACAGCGAGGTGATGTAATCGGCCAGGTGGCCCGGGTCGTTGCAGAACAGGACGATGCGTTCCCACACGTGCGGATAAGCCTTCTTGCAGTAACCCATCGGGCACAACGCCTCGACTGCCTCGACGGTCAGCGCGCTAATGCGCGGCATGACGATTTCGTCGATCGGATCGAAGGTGGAATTCGGCGCGGCGACGTCTTCGGCGTCCCCATCGCCATCGCCATCGTCGGTGACGCGCGGCTGCACCGGCAACACGAAGGACGAGAACATGCGCAGCATTTGCTCGCTGGTCGGCAGTTTCTGCTTGTCCCAGCAAAAGTGGCGGATGCTGGCGGTACGCAGCAGCTGGGCGTTGGAACCGGGCGAATTGTCGACCACGCCGCCGGTTTTCAGTTCGATCACGCACAGCAGGCTCAGGCGGGCATCAAAGACCGCATAGTCGACCTTGCGGCCGCTCAGGTATTCTTTTTCGGCGCGGCGCTGCTTGGGATCCGTGCTAATCGGCGTCATCAGGGCGCGCAATTCCACATCGGGGAACACGTAGCATTTCGGCAGCGCACGGCGCAAGCGCCCGTAGAACGCCTTTTGCTCACTCCTGAAGAACGGCTTCTTGGTGAAGGCCGGTATGATTTCAGTAGGTTTCTTTAACAGGCGCGAAAGCATGGCGTCGATATTTACGAGAGGTACGGATGAGTAGTGTCCAATTTCTTTGCCGTTAACACAAGACAAATCTCACGAAACTCACACTTCTGTTGCTGGCAAGTAGAAATATGTTTATTGGCGCGAAAGCGCAAGACAAGAAAAAAGGCAGCCGAAGCTGCCTTTTCTTGTACTGCGGAGCCAAGCTTAACGCTTGGCGCGCAGCTTGGCGATCGCGGCCAACTGGGCAATCGCAGTCGCCAGCTCGGCTTGCGCCGTTGCATAGTCGATCTTCGAGTCCTTGTTGACCAGTGCTTCTTCCGCCGCTTTCTTTGCTGCCGTTGCTTTCGCTTCGTCCAGGTCGTGACCGCGGATGGCGGTGTCGGCCAGGACCGTCACGCCATTCGGCTGCACTTCAAGGATGCCGCCAGCGACGAAGACGAACTCTTCTTCTGCCTGGCCAACCACCTTGATGCGCACTGCACCTGGCTTGATGCGGGTAATCAGCGGGGTGTGCTTGGGATAGATCCCCAGCTCACCCGACTCACCCGGCAACGCGACGAATTCGGCTTCGCCCGAAAAGATGCTCTCTTCGGCCGATACCACGTCAACGTGAATTGTGTTTGCCATAAGTGTCCTATCGGCTCTTACTTAGTTGAGCTTCTTGGCTTTTTCGATTGCTTCTTCGATCGTGCCAACCATGTAGAACGACTGCTCCGGCAGGTGGTCCAGTTCGCCCGACGCGATCATCTTGAAGCCCTTGATCGTGTCTTTCAGCGAAACGTACTTGCCTGGCGAACCGGTAAATACTTCAGCGACGTGGAACGGCTGCGACAGGAAACGCTGCATCTTACGTGCGCGTGCCACCAGCAGCTTGTCTTCCGGCGCCAGTTCGTCCATGCCCAGAATCGCGATAATGTCACGCAATTCCTTGTAGCGCTGCAGGGTACCCTGGACAGCGCGTGCGGTGTCGTAGTGTTCCTGGCCGACCACGAGCGGGTCCAGCTGGCGCGAAGTCGAATCGAGTGGATCGACCGCAGGGTAGATACCCAGCGAAGCGATGTCACGCGACAGAACCACGGTCGAATCCAGGTGACCGAAGGTGGTCGCTGGCGACGGGTCGGTCAAGTCATCCGCAGGGACGTACACGGCCTGGATCGAGGTGATCGAACCGGTCTTGGTGGACGTAATACGCTCTTGCAGACGGCCCATTTCTTCGGCCAGGGTAGGCTGGTAACCCACTGCGGAAGGCATACGGCCCAGCAGTGCGGATACTTCGGTACCTGCCAGCGTGAAGCGGTAGATGTTGTCCACGAAGAACAGAACGTCTTTGCCTTCGTCACGGAACGATTCAGCGATCGTCAGGCCGGTCAGCGCAACGCGCAGACGGTTACCTGGCGGCTCGTTCATCTGGCCGTAGACCATCGCGACTTTCGAGTTGGCCGGGTTTTCCAGGTCAACCACTTTCGCATCAGCCATCTCGTGGTAGAAGTCGTTACCTTCGCGGGTACGCTCACCCACACCAGCGAACACGGACAGACCCGAGTGCGCTTTAGCGATGTTGTTGATCAGTTCCATCATGTTCACGGTCTTGCCCACACCTGCACCGCCGAACAGACCGACCTTACCACCCTTGGCGAACGGGCAGACCAGATCGATAACTTTAATGCCGGTTTCCAGCAGGTCTTGCGACGGCGACAGTTCGTCGTACGCAGGAGCCACGCGGTGGATCGATGCGGTTTGCTCGTGCGAGACAGGACCGCATTCATCGATCGGGTTACCCAGCACGTCCATAATGCGGCCCAGGGTCGCTTTGCCGACCGGTACCATGATTGGTTTGCCGGTGTTCTGGATAGTCATACCGCGACGCAGGCCGTCGGAAGAACCCAGAGCAATGGTACGGACAATGCCGTCGCCCAGCTGCTGTTGTACTTCCAGGGTCAGTTCGGAGCCTGCCATTTTCAGTGCGTCGAATACCTTCGGCATTGCATTGCGTGGGAACTCAACGTCCACCACAGCGCCGATACACTGAACGATTTTGCCATCAGCCATGTTCGTTCCTTCTTTATATATTTAAAAACGGGTTAGACCGCTGCCGCACCGGCGACGATCTCGGAGAGTTCTTTGGTAATCGCAGCCTGGCGGGTCTTGTTATAGACCAGCTTCAGTTCACCGATGACGCTGCCGGCGTTGTCGCTTGCCGACTTCATCGCGACCATCCGCGCCGATTGCTCGGACGCGATGTTTTCAGCGACAGCCTGGTACACCAGTGCTTCTACATAGCGCACCAGCAGTTCATCGATCACGGTTTGCGCTTCCGGCTCGTAGATGTAGTCCCAAGAGTGATTACCCTTGTCGCCTTCGAGCGATTCAGCCGACAGTGGCAGCAATTGCTGGACCATCGGTTCTTGCTTCATCGTGTTAATGAACTTGGTGTAGCAGATGTAGACTGCGTCGAGCTTGCCTTCCTGGTACTCGTCGAGCATGACCTTGACAGGCCCGATCAACTTTTCCAGGTGCGGGGTGTCGCCAACCTGGATCGCATGCGACACGACCCGGACACCAACCCGATTCATAAAACCCAAACCCTTGTTGCCAATGGCAACCGCTTCAATCTTGTTGCCAGCTGCTTCCAGCTCGCGCGTTTTTTGCGTCCAGAGGCGCAGGATGTTGGTGTTCATGCCGCCGCACAGACCCTTGTCGGTCGTGACGACGATGAAGCCAACTGCCTTCGCTTGCACACTCTTGGCCTGGGCCATGAACGGGTGCGTGTATTCCGGATTCGCAGTAGCCAGATTGGAGGCGATATTCCGAATCTTGTCACTGTAGGGACGGGCGGCGCGCATACGGTCCTGCGCTTTGCGCATTTTCGATGCGGCGACCATTTCCATCGCCTTGGTGATCTTCTTCGTATTCTCTACGCTCTTGATCTTGCCACGTATCTCTTTGCCTGATGCCATGAGTCCTTACTCCTTATGCGCTCTCGGGCGCCACCAAACCGCGGCGGCGCCGTCAGTCAATTAATATGCGCCGGATTTCTTGAAGTCAGCAATAGCGGCGGACATGGCGGTTTCGCCATCCTTGTCCAGCGCCTTGGTTTCTTCAATCTTGGACAGCAGGGCAGCTTGCTTGGACTTCATGTAACCGTGCAGGCCAGCTTCGAACGGCAGTACCTTCTTGATTTCGATATCGTCGAAGTAACCTTTGTTCACTGCGAACAGCGACACGGCCATCAGCGAAATCGGCAGCGGCGAGTACTGAGCCTGCTTGAGCAGTTCGGTCACGCGGGCACCGCGGTCGAGCTGCTTGCGGGTCGATTCGTCCAGGTCGGAAGCGAACTGCG
>JAZKBE010000089.1:0-1652 GCA_040388805.1 Pseudomonadota bacterium | reverse complement strand
GGAACTGGTTCTGGCCGCGCCCTAAATCGGCGAAAATAGGCGATTGGCGCAATAAAACAAATCCACGCGCCCATCGCCTGTCTTGCACGCCGCAGACAGCGGCGGCCCTCCAGGCCGTAGCCTGCGGCTGTTGTTTCCAAACCGGTCCACCCCTTTTTTAATGCTGCGCTCTCCCATGTCCAAATCATCCAAACCCGAAAATACCGCAGCGCCTGCCGCCAAGACCCACGCCAAAAATGCAGAGGCGCATCCGCTCGACGGTTTGACCGGCGGCGCGTTTTCCGCGCCGACCTCCGGCGAGCGTGCAGCGCGCATCCGCACCTGGCTGGCCACGGACCCGGCGCCGGAGCAGATGGCCGATGTCTACAAGGACCTTGCCAACCGCGACAAGGGCGCAGCCAAGCCGCTGAAAGAAAAGCTCGACGAACTCAAGCGCAGCAAGGGCCAGGAAGCCGTTGCCGCGGAGTGGGCAGAAAAAGCCCAGGCCCTGCTCGCCACTTCCAAGCTCAACCTCGCCGATGCGCTCGCATGGCAGCGCGATGCTGCCAAGGCCGGCGCGCCGCTGTCGAAAGAGCCGCTCGCCGGCTTCAAGGCGCAACTGGCCGAGCGGGTCAAGACCATTGAAGACCTGCAGCACCGCACGCAGGTGCAGCGTGAAGCCGCCGTGCTGCTCGCACAGCGCACCGAAGTGCTGTCGCTCAAGCCATGGCGCGACGCCGAAGCCGCGCTCGAATCCCTGCGCGCCGACGTGACGCACTGGCAGGGCCAGGCCGACGAGATCACGCACGACGCCAACTGGGCCAGTGTCGATTCGAAATTTCCGCCGCTGCTGGACGCATCCCGGGCGCAACTGCTAGCGGTATGGGAAGCTTTCCAGGGCGCGATTTCTGTCGCGGTGAAGGCGGCCGATGACACAGCCGCCCCCCTGCCTGCTGTGCCCGTATGGGCCGACGAGTTGCGCGTGGCACGCGGTGTTGCGCCGGTCGCTTCGGCGGAGCAGGCTGGCCGCGCGCCCAAGGCAAAGCTTGACCCCGCCGTGCTGAAAGACATGCGCGAGAAATCTTCGGCCATCGTGCAGGAAGCCGCCGCAAGGCTGGAGCGTGAAGTGGCAGAAGGCCATGGCAAGGCCACACCCAAGGTCGCGGCCGACCTGCGCCAGGCGCTGAAGGAAAACATCCGCAACATCGACAGCAAGCTCGAAGCCGCTGCGCACACCGCGCTGACGGCCGCAGGCGAACTCGAAGGCTGGCAGCGCTGGCGCGCCGACCAGATCCGCGAAGAGCTGGTCGTCAAGGCAGAAGCACTGGTGGCCAAGCCCATGGGCGGGCGCAAGCAGCAGGAAGCCCTGCGTCACATGCGTGAGCAGTGGAAGACCAGCGACCAGGGCGGCACGCCCAACCATGCGCTGTGGAAGCGTTTTGACGACGCCTGCAACGAGGCGCACAAGGTCGTCGAGACCTGGCTGGAAACCGTCAAGGAACAGACGGAAGCGACCAGGGCGCAGCGCAAGGCGCTGATTGACGAAGTGCTTGCCTGGGCCGAGTCCAGCAAGGGCAATACCGACTGGAAGATGCACATCCGCAGCCTCAACGGTTTTGTCGAGAAGTGGCGCGAGGCCGGCCACCTCAGCGAAAAAGCCTTCGCTGAAATCC
>JAZKBE010000088.1:0-39142 GCA_040388805.1 Pseudomonadota bacterium | reverse complement strand
CGCGCGCTCGTGCCAAGCTTAATAAGCTTCAATCTGTATGACGCACTACACTAGTTTGGCGTAGGGGACTTTCATTTTTCTCTCGGCTGTGTGGCGGCGGGACAGGGGAACTTCTTGCTCCAAACTTCGACAATGAGATCAGCCGCATTCTTCTTGAGTTGATCGTCTGTCATTCTTTGCTGAACATGTCTCGCATCGGCTGCTAGCTCGTCCGGCTTTGGTTTATATTCCTGCCAACACCATGATTTACCTTCACTTGAATCGTGCACCGCCTGGATATACCCACTGACGAATTCTCTATTGATCAAGTCGAGATACTCGGCATCGATAATCTTGCTGCGAAATGGGCTGTCTGGCGACCAATGGACATTGCGGGAATCAACATTCCCAAGAAATTTAACGAGGTGTTGCCCGGTCATCCGTGGAAACTGGGACGCGGCCTGACCATAACTGGCTGGCATCACGAGCGCAATTGCGAGCAGCAGCACTCCATGCTTCCAGCGCAAAAGCGGAGCGGGCTTAAGCATAGGTGCTTGGCGTCCTCCAGGCCTTCCGCCCGCGTCCACAGGAAGGCATGATTCGTCTGAGGCTGCTTCTGGCAGACGTCAACGACCAGGCGTTACCGTTGCTTACAGCTGAAACAAGAAGCTGCTTCCCTGGCAAGCCTGTTCTTGATATAAAGTATGTTCGGCGACGCCTGACCGCCGCCTCACGGGGCCCATATGTACAAACTTCACAATTCTATCTTCACCATCGGTGTCCTGCTGTTTGCCATCGTTCCCGCGCATGCAGCCCCGCCCAGCACGGAACAGCAAGCCGTGCATGTGCTCAACCGCCTTGCCAACGGCCCCAAGCCCGGCGACATCGACCGCGTCGTCAAGATGGGCGTGCAGCGCTACATCGACACACAGCTCAATCCCCAGTCGTTGCTGTATCCCCCGGCGCTGACCGAACGGCTGGCCGCGCTGGACAGTCCCAATCGCAGTGCCGGCGAAGTGGCTGGTAAATTCATCGAAGCCCGTAAAGACGTGCGCGAGCAGGAAGAGGGCGCCACGCAGCGCCGTCGTGAAGTGCTGGGCGCCATCACCCGCGACACGGCGGACGCCCGCCTGCTGCGCGCCATCGACAGCCCGCGCCAGCTGGAAGAAGTCATGGTCGATTTCTGGTTCAACCATTTTAATGTCCACTCCAGCAAAGGCATCGACCGCGCACTGATCGCCAGCTACGAGCGCGACGCCATCCGTCCATACGTCTTCGCTTCCTTCCGCGACATGCTGGGCGCCACCGCCAAGCATCCGGCAATGCTGTACTACCTGGACAACCAGGCATCCACGGCGCCGGGTTTTGTGCCGGGCAAGAAACGCATGCAGGCAGACGCCGCCCCGTTCCAGCCGAAAGGGCTGAACGAAAATTATGCACGCGAACTGATGGAGCTGCACACCATAGGCGTCGACGGCGGCTACACGCAGAAGGACGTCACCGAACTGGCGCGCATGCTCACCGGCTGGACCTACAATCCGCGCGCGCTGGTGCTGCGCAACCAGACCTTCGTTTTCGCCGATGAACGCCATGACCATGGCGTCAAGCAATGGCTGGGCCGCACAGTGCCGGACCAGGGACAGGCCGAAGGTGAAATGGCGCTCGACGTCCTGGCCCAGCATCCCGCCACGGCGCGCCATCTCGGCTTCAAGCTGGCCCAGTATTTCGTGCAGGACCAGCCTCCGCCGGCACTGGTGGACCGGCTGGCGCGCAGCTACCTCGATTCGAAGGGCGATATCCGCACCGTGTTGCGCACGCTGTTCGCCAGCGCCGAATTCATGGCGCCGGAAGCGATTGGCGCCAAGTTCAAAACGCCATACCAGTACGTGGTGTCGGCCATGCGCGCCAGCGGCGTGCCGGTGTCGAACACGGGACCGCTGCTCAATACCATGTCGCAACTGGGCATGCCGCTGTACGGTTGCCAAACGCCGGACGGCTACAAGAACACCAAAGCAGCCTGGCTCAATCCCGACGCGCTCACCCGCCGCATCACCTTCGCGACGGCGCTGGGCAGCGGTAAGCTGCCCCTGGCCAGTCCGGCGATCGATGCTGGGCAGTTGCAGGCCACGCTGGGCGGTTCGATATCCGGCCGCACCCTGACCATGGTCGCGGCCAATCCGGAGCCGCTGCGCGCGGCCATGCTGCTTGGCAGTCCCGACTTCATGCAGCGCTAAACGAGGGGAATGGCATGCAACGCAGAAGCTTTCTCAATTCAATGGCGGTCGGCGCAAGCCTGATCGTGCCGGTCGGCCGCAACGCCTGGGCCGCTACCGTCGACAATCCCACCCGCAAGAAACTCATCGTCATCATGCTGCGTGGCGCGGTCGACGGCCTGAATGTGGTGGCGCCGGTCGCCGACCAGAACTACCTGCGCCTGCGCCCGACGATCGGCCTGGGCATGCCGGGCACGGAAGGTGGCGCGATCGACCTCGACGGTTACTTTGGCCTGCACCCTGCGCTGTCCATGCTGCAGCCTTTATGGCAGCAGAAAAAGCTGGCCTTCGTGCACGCCAGCGGTTCACCGGATCCTTCCCGTTCCCATTTCGACGCGCAGGACTACATGGAATCGGGCACGCCCGGCCGCAAGAACACGCCGGACGGCTGGATGAACCGGCTGGTGACCGTCTTGCCCGGCGCTTCCACGCCTAGCCGCGCGCTGAGCATCGGGCCGGTCATGCCGCGCATCCTGGCCGGCACCGCGGCCGCCGTCAATCTGCCCACTGGCAAGTCCGGCGCCAAGGCCAACATCCTGGACCGGCCCGCCATCGGCAAGGCCTTCGACCAGATGTACGCCGGCCATGAAGGCTTCAAGGCGGCCTACATGGACGGCAAGAACGCGCACAAGGAAATCATGGACGCATCCATGGGCAGCGAAATGCAGATGGCCGACGGCGGCGCGCCGCTGCCGAACGGCTTTCCGGACGATGCCGCGCACCTGGCCAAGCTCATGCGCAACAACCCCAGGATGCAGCTTGCCTTCGTGGCGCTGGGCGGCTGGGATACGCACGCCAACCAGGGCGCGGGCAAGGGCCAGCTGGCCAATCGCCTGGCGCCGCTAGGGCAGGGCCTGGCCGTGCTGGCCGAGCGGCTGGGGCCCATGTTCAACGACACCACCATCGTCGTGATGTCCGAATTCGGCCGTACCGCGCGCGAGAACGGCAACGGCGGCACCGACCATGGACATGGCAATGTGATGTGGCTGCTGGGCGGCGGCGTTGCCGGCGGCAAGGTGCACGGCGACTGGCGCGGCGTCGGCGATGCCGCGCTCAACGAAGGACGCGACTTGCCGGTGACGACGGATTTCCGCTCGGTGCTGGCGCAGGTGTGCGAACGTCACCTGCTGCTAAGCGACCAGAACCTGTCGCGCATTTTCCAGGATATGCCGGCCCGCGCAGCAGGACTCAACGTCATGCGCGTCTAAGCACCGAAGAGGCGTTTTCTCAGTCCGCCCCAAAATCAATCGCTACCGTCTCCCCCCAAGGAAACTCACGCGTCCGCGCTTCCCAGTTCCCATCGGCAGATTTCATTCGGAACCGGTCGATAACAAAAGGGAGACCTTCGCTATTCATGATTTCCGGCGTAGTCGTTACCTGAAAATGCAAATGCGGCCAGCGTGAATCGCCCGAATTTCCGACCTTGCCCAGCAGCTGGCCGCGCTTGACCCGATCGCCTGCCTTTACCCGCACACTGTCCGCTTGAAGATGCGAATACGACGCGAACTGGCCATTGCTCAATTTGATCGCCACAGTATTGCCAGCAACCGAATCCATGGTAATGGGCACAGCGGTTTCAAACCCGGCCGGCGTGCGCGGTATGTTGTCGGGGAACCCATCTCTGGCAACGACTATCGTACCGTCCGCAACAGCCAGCACCTGTTTCCCAAAGGCGTAGTACGAACGCACATCGCGCGCGTCGCCAGAGAACAGGGCTCCTTCTTTGATAATTCGCCAGTCGATCGCGTAGCGCCGCGAGATCTGGGCGCGGCCATCGGTGACCCACAGTCCCATCCGGTGATGCGAACCGATGTGCGGACCATTGCGTGGCACCCAGTCAGTGCCAGTCAAAGGGCGGCCCAGCACATGCGGGGCGGTGCGATGAACGTTGATGACCGGTCCATCGACATAGGAACTGTCCACGTGCACGCGGTGGCGCAGCTTGCCGGGGATTGGCGTTCCCGCATCGAATGCAAGGCAAA
The DNA here is from genome assembly GCA_040388805.1 of Pseudomonadota bacterium. Classification (GTDB taxonomy): domain Bacteria; phylum Pseudomonadota; class Gammaproteobacteria; order Burkholderiales; family Burkholderiaceae_D; genus Telluria_A. Next base: position 34,908 of record JAZKBE010000088.1, on the reverse strand, counting down.
GGAATGCCACCACGCTTTGGCGCGCTTCCAGGCGCGTGCGCTTGTCGCTTCCGCTGTCAGTGCCGGGCGCATGCAATACTGCGCTCAAGCTTGCATCCTTGATGCCGGCGACTGGTTTGTCGCCTTCCATGACGTCGATTCCACGCAAGATCAGCGGTTCGCTTGTGAAACTCTGCAAGTGCAATTCATAGATCAGGTAATTCTTTCCGCCGCTGCGAAAAACAACTGGTTCGACCGGTGTGTTGACTTGGAGCTGCGCCGCAGGAAACGGCTGCACAGGCGCCTGGCCTGGCGCTGCGATACTGGCGCGCTGCGGCGACGCCTCGCATCCAGGGTACAGCGGAGAATTCGCAGCAACGGCAGCAACAGCGTGCCACAGCAATGCGGCTATTCCAACACTTCGAACGCAGATACTTTTGAACATTTCTAGTCATTTCCTGAATTAAGGAACCGCGATTCTATATGGTTTGAGGTTGACCTGAATATCCGCGCAGAATGCTGCGCGGCAGAGTGGTTATGGCGCGGAATGCAATCTGCGCCGCGTATATGGGCGATGCGACCGCGACCCCTAACAGCCGCCGTAGTTTTTCTTGCCGCTGCGCGAAATGGTGCACGTGCCGCCCCGCGGGCCGGTGTGGCAGGTCGGGCGGCCAATTGGCTGGGCTGGTTTCAGGTCTTTGCGCGCTTTTGGCGTTTCCTCCTGCACCTCAGGAGCGACAGCCCGGATAAATGGCGGTGATGCCGGTGCTCCATGGCAGTGGTAGTCGCCGGTTTTTCGATTGTTGTGACAGCCTTCAAAGTTCAGACTACCACCGTGTGCGGATGTTGCCGAGCAGGTGATCGCCAAGACTAGCAAGGCAAATGGGCGGCCCGCAAAGGCACATGCTTGCTGGCTGTCGCGCAGTGATCGCATTGTGATCATTGGTTTCTCTGGAAAATACACGGGTGGTTGATGGTAACGCTTATTTCGATTCTGAAACTATCGAATATCCACCGGAATTTTCTAGTGACGTCCAACCAATTGCGCGTGCAAGAGTTCGCGCTCGGTTCCGGGATCAGCCAGGTAGCTGATCTTGCCCGCGATGATGGTGGCCACCGCCACCCCGTCGCGAAACAGAATCCGGTTGCCCGCCAGCGCAGGCACTTTGTCGCCCGGCAGCAGGGTGCCGCACAGGTTCAGCGGATCGACGCCCGAAATGCATACCAGGCTCCCATCCTGTTCCCTGCGCCGCACTTCGCGCAGCAGGGGAATCGCCTCCGGCAGCGCAAACTGCTCACCCGAGAACCCGGCCACAAAGCGCCCGCCCCGAATATCGCCGCGCGCTTCCAGGCGGTGATACACCGGCAGCAGCTCCCGCCACGACGGCAGCCACGCAGCTTCCCGTTCCAGCAGGCGCCAGAACATCACGCCGTAGCGCCGCAGCAGCGTCATGGCGACGTGCTCCAGCGTCGCCGGATCGATGCGCCTCTTGCCACTGGGCGCCGCCTCGGGGACGGCGCGCCGCACCAGCGCCCAGCGGCCCGCTTCCTCCATCGTGGGACCGGCGCCGCGGCGGCGCTTCCTGTCGTTGCTGCTTCGCTTGGCGGCCGGCAGCAGCATGGCGCGCATGCCGGCAAAGCTGTCGGCGTTCACCAGCCCGGTCGATACCAGCTCGCCCAGCGCGTTCTCCAGTTCCACCGGCAGCATGCGCGCGTCGTGCTGCAATTCGTCGAAGAACATGGCGCCGTCACGCCGCAGCGCTTCCAGCACGCTGGCCGCGCGGGGCGATATCTCGGGATCGCCCGAAGGGACGGGAAGGGCGTGCCACAGCGCGCTCTGGCGGCGCGGCAGCAGCACGATCGGCGTACCGCGCACCGGCCCGCCAGCGGCCGAACGCGGCGCGCCAACGCGCGTCCACACAACCTTGCCGGCGCGGCACAGATCGTCCAGCCACAGGATCGAATAGTCGCGCATGCGCAGCGCCAGCAGGTCGCTTTCCCACGCGCCGGCAGCCGATTCATAGCCTTCGAGCTGCGCCAGCACCTGCGGCAGCGCGTCCTGGCCCTTCAGCTGCGTGTCTTCGGTCAGGTGCTGCCAGTCGAACAGGAAGCGCATGAAGTCCTGCCGCTCCACCGGTTCAATTTCGCGCCGCAGCCGCTTGATGGTATAGCGGTGGATGCGCGCCAGCAGATGCCGCTCGCACCATTCTTCTTTCGCCACGCCCGGCGTGAAGTGCCCACGCATCACATAGCCTTCGCTTTCAAGCTGGAACAGGCCGATGGCGGTGTCGCTCTGCGTCAGCGCCAGGCTTGATGCAATGGCCGGCAGCGGCTGCGGCCCGAAACCGGCCAGTCGGGCGCGCATGATCTCGACCAGCGCGCCATCGCGCGTCCAGTCGTCGCGGTGGCTGGCGGGGATCTCCAGCGCGGGCACGGGCACGGCGCCGGGATAGGCGGCCTGCATGCAGTCCAGGCGCTCCAGCGCCACCCAGAAGTCGCCCAGGCGGGTGACGCGTCCATTTTCGGCAAGTCCCTCCAGCCACAGCGCCCATCCATGCCGCACGCCTTCGGCCCGCGTAATGCATGCCAGCGCCACCAGCGCTTCCTGCACTTCGTCGCTATTGCGCGCTTCCGGCCAGGCTTCTTCGGCCACGGCCCTGATGGCGTCGACGTCCAGCGCGCCCAGGTCGTCGGTGGATGCCGGATCGCTCCAGCGCCGGCTCATCACGGCCTGCGTGCGGCGTTCTTCCAGCGGCGCGTCGTCCAGGAAGGCGTAGGGGCGCGCGTTCAGGATTTCCATCGCCAGCGGGGACGGCGCCGGCAGGTCGCGCGCCAGCAGGCGCACGTCGCCCGCTTCCATGCGGCGCAGCAGGGCCAGCCAGCCTTCGCTGTCCATCGCTTCGTGCAGGCAGTCGTCCAGGGTCTGGTCCACCAGCGGATGGCTGGGCAGTTCGCGTTCGCCGACAATGTTTTCCAGGCAGGCCGCCTGGTCGGGGAAAACTGCCGCCAGCAGGTCATCGCTTTTCATGCGCTGCAGTTGCGGCGGCACTTTGCGCCCGCCAGTAAAGCGCGGCAGGGCCAGCGACGTGGTGGCGTTCCAGCGCCAGCGTACGTTGAACAGCGGCGCGTCGAGCAGCGCTTGCACCAGGATCCCTTCGGCGGTGGCGGACTTCAGGTAGCGCCACACTTCGTCGAGCGCAAAGCTATGGCTGGTCGACAGCGACAGGATGATCGCGTCTTCCGTGGCGGCCGCCTGCAGCTCGAAATTGAAGGTGCGGCAGAAGCGCTTGCGCAGGGCCAGGCCCCAGGCGCGGTTGATGCGGCTGCCGAACGGCGAATGGATCACCAGCTGGGTGCCGCCCGATTCGTCGAAGAAGCGTTCCATGATCAGCGTGTCCTGCGTCGGCAGGGCGCCCAGTGCGCAGCGCGCCGGGGCCAGGTAGTCCACGACCTGGCGCGCCGCGTCCTCGTTCATGCCCAGGTGCTCGCCCAGCCAGGCTACCGCACCGTCAAGCGCGGCGCTCTGGCCCAGCAGGTGGTCGATCTGCGCGCGCAGCCGCGCCACGCCGGCGGACAGTTCGTCGCTGCGGCCCGGCGCCTCGCCCAGCCAGAACGGAATGTTGGGGGCCGCGCCGCGCGCGTCTTCCACGCGCACCTTGCCCGCGTCGATCTTCAGAATGCGGTAGGACGTGTTCCCGAGCTGGAAAACGTCGCCCGCCAGGCTCTCCACGGCGAAGTCTTCGTTCACCGTGCCCACCGACTGGCCTTGCGGCTCCAGCAGCACGGTGTAGTCGGCGTTGTCGGGAATGGTGCCGCCGGACGTCACCGCCGCCAGCTTGCCGCCGCGCCGTCCGCGCACGCTGTGGGTGGCGGCGTCGCGGTGCAGATACGATCCGCGCACGCCGTTGCGCGTGGTATAGCCTTCGGCCAGCATGCGCAGCACCGCGTCGAAGCTGGCGCGCTCAAGCTGCGCATAGGGCTGCGCGCGGCGCACCAGGTCGAACAGCTCGTCTTCGGTCCATTCGCGCGACGCCACTTCGGCCACGATTTGCTGCGCCAGCACGTCCAGCGGCGCGGGCGGAATGCGCAGGGCATCGAGCTCGCCGCGGCGCACGCAGTCGAGCAGCGCGGCGCATTCGATCAGGTCATCGCGCGACGTGGGGAGCAATCGCCCCTTGGGCATGCCGCCCACCTGGTGGCCCGAGCGGCCCACGCGTTGCAGCAGCGCGGCGATGTTGCGCGGCGATCCCACCTGGCACACCAGGTCCACGTCGCCGATGTCGATGCCCAGTTCCAGCGATGCGGTGGCAATCAATACCTGCAGGTCGCCGCGTTTCAAGCGCTGTTCGGCGTCGAGCCGGTATTCCTTGGCCAGGCTGCCGTGGTGGGCCGCCACGTGCTCGGCGCCCAGGCGCTCGCCCAGGTGGCGCGCCAGGCGTTCGGCCATGCGCCGCGTGTTCACGAAAATGAGCGTGGTCTTGTGCAGCACCACCAGTTCGGCCATGCGGTCGTAGACGCGGTCCCATACGTCGTTGGCCATCACCGCTTCCAGCGGCACAGGCGGCAGGACCAGCGCCAGGTCGCGCGCGCGCACGTGGCCCACGTCGACCACGGCGCATTCGCCGCCGCCGCGCCCCACCAGGAAGTCCGCTACCAGCGACAATGGCTTCTGGGTGGCCGACAAGCCAATGCGCACCGGGCGCCGGCCGCACAGTGCGTCGAGGCGCGCCAGGCTCAGGGCCAGGTGGCTGCCGCGCTTGCTGCCGGCCACCGCGTGGATCTCGTCCACGATCACGGTGCGCACCGTCGACAGCATGGCCCGTCCGCTGTCGGACCCCAGCAGTACGTACAGCGATTCCGGCGTGGTCACCAGGATGTGCGGACTCTTGCGGCGCATGGCGTTGCGTTCGGCCGTGGTGGTGTCGCCCGTGCGCACGGCGCTGCGGATGCCGTGCGAGGGCAGGCCCATGGCTTCCAGCTGCCGGTCGATGCCATCCAGCGGCGCCTGCAGGTTCAGGCGAATATCGTTCGACAGCGCCTTCAGCGGCGACACGTACAGCACCTGGGTTTCGTCGGGCAGCGGGCCTTCCGCGCGTTCGCGCACCAGTGCATCGATGGCGGCCAGGAAGGCGGTCAGCGTTTTGCCGGAGCCGGTAGGGGCGGCCACCAGGGTCGGGCGCCCGGCCTGGATCAGCGGCCATGCGCGCAACTGCGCCTCGGTCGCGGCCGGGAAGGCGGCGCCGAACCATGCTGCAACGGCAGGGTGGAAGTCCTGCCAGATGCTGTCGACGTGGACGGCTTTGTTCATGTTTTCCCCTGTGGTCGGGATATATTCTAATCCTGTCCCGAAAACTGTTAGAGTTGGGAACGCCAATGAGGGAGTTGCCATGACTGAGCTGTTGTTTGAAACGCGCGGGATCCTGCTCTCGCTCGGAGAAAGCGCCAGCGCCAGCCTGAGTGCAACGATCGCGATCGAGCTGTCGATGTTTCCTCAAGGGAAAGTCTACCTGCCCTCAGGGCGGGCCCTGGAAAAGGCCAAGTGGAAAATGATCATCACGGAGATATCGGGAACCCAGCCTGACGACGACAGTGCGATGGGCTCGGTGACCACCGAGGAGGACGGCGGTGCCGATCACTGTTTGGTTGCAATTAATCACGACAGCTCGCGTTTCGCGGAATTGCTCGAAATGTTCAAGGGTGGCCACGCTTCCGAGATCACGGTCACGGTTTCCGGACTGATCGACAGTAGCGACTTCAGCAAGAAATGGGATACCGGCAGCTTGCCGGCCTTGAAAGTCGAGAACATCTCCTTCGATTTCCCGCTGCCCCAGAGCGAGGCATGAAAAAAGGCCGCTTGCGCGGCCTTCGTCAATCTCACCAGATCGTTACCCGGTCTGCCGGCGGCAGGTACATCTTGTCGCCTTCCTTGATCCCGAACGCGCTGTAGAAACCCGGCTGGTTCATCAGCGTGCCGTTGGCGCGGAACATGCCCGGCGAATGCGGATCGGTTTTAACGCGCTTGATCTGTTCCTGCTCGCGCATCTTCACGCGCCACACCTGCACCCAGCCCATGAAGAAGCGCTGGTCGCCGGTCAGGCCGTCGATCACCGGCGCCGGTTTGCCCTTCAGCGACAGCTGATAGGCCTTGTACGCAATCGCCAGGCCCGAGTTGTCGCCAATGTTTTCGCCCAGCGTCAGCGCGCCGTTCACATTGTAGCCAGGCAGGGGCGCATAGGCGCCGTACTGCTTGACCAGCACATCGGTCTTGGCCTTGAAGCGTGCGCGGTCTTCCGGCGTCCACCATTCGCGCATATTGCCCTTGGCGTCGAACTCGCTGCCCTGGTCGTCGAAGCCGTGGCTGATTTCGTGGCCGATCACCGCGCCAATGCCGCCATAGTTCACCGCATCGTCAGCACGCATGTCGAAGTAGGGCGCCTGCAGGATCGATGCCGGGAACACGATCTCGTTCAACAAGGGGTTGTAGTACGCGTTGATGGTTTGCGGCGTCATTTCCCATGCGTCGCGGTCGATCGGCTTGCCCAGCCGGTTCAGGCTCTTCATGTACGAAAATTCGCGCGCACGCTGTACGTTGCCCACCAGGTCGCCCCGCTTGATGGTCATGGCGCTGTAGTCCACCCACTTGTTCGGATAGCCGATCTTCGGCATGAAGGTGGCCAGCTTGCCTTGTGCTTCCTTTTTCGTGGCCGGGCCCATCCAGTCGAGCGAATCGATGCTCTGGCCGAAGGCGGCCAGCAGGTTGCCCACCAGGGCTTCCATGCGCACCTTGCGTTCGGCAGGGAAGTGCAGCGCCACGTATTGCTTGCCGATGGCTTCGCCCAGCGCGCCTTCGACGGTGTCCACGCCGCGCTTCCAGCGTGGCAGGTTTTCCGTTTTGCCGGAGAGTGCAGTGCCGTAGAACGCGAAGTCGGCATCCACGAAAGGCTTCGACAGGTAAGGCGCATACGAACGCACCAGCTGCCATTCGAAGTAAGCCTTGATGCTTGCCAGGTCGGTTTTCTCGAGCGCCTTGGTGTAGCCGATCAAAAAGCTTGGCTGCGCCGCGATCACGTAATCCACTTTTTTCGCCAGGCCTGTTTCTGCCATCCATGCCGACCAGTTGTAGCCTGGCGTGAGGGCATTGAGCTTGGCCATGTCCAGCTTGTTGTACTGCTTGACCACGTCGCGCAGTTCCACCTTGGTCCACTGCACTTGGGCGATCTCGGTTTCGAACGCAAGCACCGACTTGGCAGCAGCGGCGGCATCCTTGTGTCCGGCCAGTTCCAGCATGCGGGCGACGTGTTTTTCGTACTTGGCCAGTACTTCGACCATTTTCGCGTCATCCTTTTTCAGGTAGTAGTCGCGGTCGGGCAGGCCGATGCCGCTCTGGTCGATATAGGCCGCATAGCGCGTCGAATCGCGCAGGTCCTGCAGCACCACCGCCGTGTGCGGCGTTTCGACGCCCAGCTTGGCCAGGTGTGCGGCCATGGCCGGCACGCCGTTCTTGTCCTTCATGCCGCGCACTTTCGCCAGCTCGCCGGCGAGCGCCTTGTGGCCCAGCGCTTCCAGCTTTTTCTCGTCCATGAAACTGTCGTACAGGTCGCCGATTTTCTGTGCGTTCGAACCGGCCTTGCGTGCCTTGTCCTTCTGCGCCGTCTCGATAATGCTGCGCACCTGGGTCTTGACGGTTTCGGCCAGCATGCTCGACGGTCCCCAGCTCGAGCGCTCCGCGGGGATCTCGGTGGTCTGCAGCCATTTGCCGTGCATATGGGCGAACACGTCGTCCTGGACGCGCACGTTGGCGTCGAAGGTCTGGGTTTCGATGCCGGAAAGCGGCGCGGCGGTCGCGAAGGCGGCCATCAGGCTCAGGGTGAGGGTGCTCAGAAGGTGTCGTTTCATGGTGTGTCCTTTGTCAGGCGAAGAAAGGCTGGGAAGGCTTATGGCCGGAGGAGAGTGTACGCTTGCGGGCGGCGCTGCGCCAAACATCTTTTTTCGCCGATATGCATATGTGGACTGGGTTCCCGTCCTGTATGATCTCCAAAAAAAGCACAAGGACAACGATGAAAAAACTGATTCTCCTGGCAGCGGTCGCACTGGCCGCTTGCGGAAAAACCGCAGCGCCGGACAGCCCGCAAGACGCGGCCGCGCGCCAGACCTGCAAGAACACAATAGAAGCACGCGCCATCAACCGCAGCACCGTTGCCTACCTTGGCGACGACAAGCCGGTCGCCAGGAATGCGAAGGGCGAGCTGGACGTCTCGCTCAAGTTCTCGGCCAAGAACGAGATCGGCATAGCCTCCACCATGCAGGCGCAATGCACCGTCAGCGCCGACGGCAAGACGCTGGTCGCCATCGCGGTCAAGGACAGCCGCTAGGTAGCGCGACGGAAAATTGTCCTGGCCGTATTTATTTACGCGGCGGGCGGCGCCATCAATCCGTTGCTGGCAGCGCACGCCCCCGCCACGGCGAAATAGAGTTATATTACTGCTACTTTTTCCACGGAGACACTCATGAACCATGTCGGACGCATCAGCGCTATTGCCGCCGCAGTCATCCTCGCTTGCGCCACCGTGCAACCGGCCCAGGCCGCTGCCAAGGCAGTCAGCGTCAGCCAGGCGGACACCGCTGCCGCGCGCCAGGTCAAGCAACTGGCGGCCGACTACTACATGAGCAACGCACGCTACGAACCGATCGGTCCGACCTTCTTCGGCGACAACCGCTTCGACGACCAGCTGGGCATGAGCATCGCGCCGGCCAAACGCGCACAGCGCGCCGCCGATTTCCGCAAATTCGCGCAGCGCCTGAAAGCCATCGACCCCGCGCAGCTGGGCGGCGACGACCGCATCAGCCACGCGATCCTCGACTACGAAATCAAGACCGAGCTGGCCGCGCTGCAGTTTCCGGACCACCTGCTGCCAGTCAACCAGATGGGCAGCATGCCTGTGCTCCTGGCCACCTTCGCCGACGGCAAGGCATCGCAGCCGATCTCCACGCCCAATGAATACCGCGCCTTCCTCAGCCGCATCAAGCAGCTGACGCCTTGGATAGACCAGGCAATCGCCAATATGCGCAAAGGCATCAAGGCCGGTGTCGTGCTGCCGAAATCGCTGATCGTGGCGACCCTGCCGCAGTACCAGAAACTGCCGAGCAAGTCCGCCGACACCAGCCCGTTCTATGCAGCCATCAAGAACTTCCCGGCCGCGATGCCTGCGGCGGACAAGGCCAGCATCACTGCCGCCTACCAGACCGAAATCGACAAGCGCCTCAATCCTGCACTGGCGCGCCTGGCCGCTTTCCTGGAAAAGGAATACTTGCCAGCCGGACTGGATATCCACGGTACCGGCGCGCTGCCCAATGGCGCCGAATGGTACAAGCAGCGCGTGGCCAGCAGCACCACCACCACGCTCACGCCTGAACAGATTCATGCGACGGGCCTGGCCGAAGTGGCGCGCATCCAGCAGCAGTTCGCCGTGCTCGGCCCCAAGCTGGGCTACACGGGACCGGCCGCGGGCTTGCCGAAATGGGTGGGCGAACAGCCGCAGTACATGCCCTTCAAGGACGACCAGGAAATCCTGGCGATCTACCGCAAGCTCGACGTGGTGCTGGCTCAAAGACTGCCGGCCCTGTTTTCGCTGATGCCGAAATCCCCGCTCGAGCAGCGCCTTGAACCTGAGCTGACGCGCGCCACCGCGTCCGACCACTACACGCCGCCAAGCGCGGACGGCAAGCGCCCGGGCGTGTTCTGGTCCGTGGTCAACGACGCGACCAAGTACGACAAGACCAAGATGACCAGCCTGTTCCTGCACGAAGGGCGGCCGGGCCACCACTTCCAGATCGCGCTGCAGATGGAAAAGGACCTGCCTGAATTCCGCCGTTTTGGCGGCAACAACGCCTACATCGAAGGCTGGGCCCTGTACGCCGAAACGCTGGGCAAGGAGATCGGCGTGTTTGACGATGCCGACCAGTTGTTCGGCCACCTCAATTCCGAACTGCTGCGCGCGGCGCGCCTGGTGGTGGACACCGGCCTGCACGCCAAGGGCTGGACCCGCGAGCAGGCGATCGCCTACCTGCGCGACACCAACGGCTATTCCGAGGCAGTGGCCAAGAGCGCCATCGAGCGCTACATGGCATGGCCGGGACAGGCGCTCGGCTACAAGGTCGGCGCGCTGAAAATCGCCGAACTGCGCCAGCGCGCCAGCACCGCCATGGGCCCGAAGTTCAAGCTTCCCGCCTTCCATGCCGTGGTGCTCGGTGACGGCACCGTACCGCTGGCGGTGCTCGAACAGAACGTCGATCGCTGGATCGCAGAATCAAAATAATCAACGGGATAGCACAATGAAAAAACGCAGCACACGCCTGTCCATGATGGCGTTTTCCCTGTCCGTGATCGGGGCCTGTACCGTCATGCCGCTGACCGTCGACACCAAGGCCACCGCGCCGGTGCTCGACGGCTTTGGCGACACCACGCTGGTGCCGTCGCAAGGCAACGAGGCGTCACGCCGCCTGTTCGCGCAGGGCATGGCCCAGGTCTATGCCTTCAATCCGCCGGAAGCGATCCGGGCGTTCAAGGCGGCGCTGGCGCAGGATCCCGGCTGCGGCATGTGCGCCTGGGGCGTGGCGCACCAGATGGGTCCAACCATCAACAATCCGAAACGCGGCGACATTACGCAGGCGAAGCGGTATATCGACTACGCCGTCAACCACAGCAAGGATGCGTCGCCGCGCGACCTGGCCCTGATCGGATCGCTGGCCCTGCGCTATGGCCACAGCGCCGGCAAGAACCTGGCGCCGCCCGCCGCCGCCGGCGACGTGTGCAGCACCAGTTCGGGCGAACCGGCCGATCCGCTCGACATCGCCTACGCGCAGCACATGCTGATGCTGGCCGAACGCTTCCCGAACGACCCCGATGTGCTGTCCGCCTATGCCGAAGCCGAAATGGTGGCCACGCGTGGCGACGACTGGTGGGACAAGGTAACCGGCAAGCCGGCCGGCCGCATGGGCGAGCTGGCCACCATGATCGAAGCCGGGCTGGTGAAACACCCGGAGCATGTGGGCCTGAACCATTACATGATCCACGCGGTTGATGCGGTGCCGGTGGCCGCGCGCGCCACCGCCGCCGCCGACCGCCTGGGCCGGCTGGCGCCAAAGTCGCCGCACCTGCTGCACATGCCGTCGCACACCTACGCGCACCTGGGCCGCTATGCCGACGCCACCCGCGTGAACCAGTTGGCCAATGCCGCCGACGAAGCCATGATGGCGGACCTGAAGAAACAGAAGTTCGAGCTCACGCGCGACTGGCGCGGCCACAATACCCACTTCCAGTGGTATGGAGCGCTGATGGAAGGGCGCAGCGAACTGGCGCTGGAAACGGCGCGCACGGTTGCCGGCCGCAGCAAGGGCGACGGCGAATTTTCAGAATACGTGCGCGCGCTGCCGATGCTGACCCTGCTGCACCTGCAGCGCTGGGACGAGCTGCTCAAGGAAGCCATGCCGACCGGCGGCAAGGGCATCGCCGTGGTGGTCGGCAACATGGCGCGCGGTATCGCCCTGGTGCGCACCGGCAAGCTGGACGAGGCGAAGGCCGCCCTTAAACTGATGGATCCGGTGGCGAAAAAGCTGGTCGCCGGCATGACGGGCAAGGACCGGTATCCAAAAATGATACGCGGCGTGGCGCTCAGCTCCGTGGACCAGCTGGCCGCCGAAATCGCCTTCGCGGAAAAACGGATCGATGACGCGCTGGCCCTGCAGGCCAAGGCCGTGGCCGACTCGGTGCACGCCAACGGCACCGAACCGCCGATGCTGGCCAGCGGCCCGCGCCTGCGCCTGGGCAGCATGCAGATGCGGGCAGGGCGCCATGCGGAGGCGGAAAAGACGTACCGCCAGGACCTGGAAAACCATCCGAAAAACGGCTGGGCCCTGTCCGGCCTGAAACTGGCGCTGGCGTCGCAGGGCAAGCCGGGCGAGATGCAAGCCGTCAGCAAGGACCTGGCCACCAGCTGGGCGCTGGCCGACGTCAAGGTGCAGTCGCTGCAGTAAATTTACCTAGTCGCCGGGCATGCCGCGCAAACGCGCGACGCTGGCCGGCGACACCATCCCGCCCTGGTTGCCCCAGCTGCTGCGCACGTAGGACACCACGGCAGCGACTTCCTCATCGTTCAGTTCCTGGCCAAACGGCGGCATGCCGTACGGCCGCGGATTGCCATGCGTGCTGGGCGGGTAGCCGCCATTGAGCACGATGCGGATCGCATTGACCGGCGACGCGCCCAAAGTCCGGTTGCCCGCCAGCGGCGGATAGGCCGTTCCCTGGCCTTCCCCTGTGGCCAAATGGCAGGCGGCGCACTGTTTTTCATAGATCCTTGCCCCGGCTTCGATGACCCTGGCCCGCTCCTGCGGCGCATACGCCAGGTCCGCGACCTTGAGGGTGGCCGTCGGCGGAAGCGACTTCAGGTAAGTGGCCATGGCCAGCGTATCGGCGTCGCTCAGGTGCTGCAGGCTGCCGCTGACCACTTCGGCCATCGGCCCGTACACGGCGCCGCGGCTTGACACGCCCGTCTTGAGCAGGCTGGCGATTTCCGCCACGTCCCTGTCATGCAAGGCCAGGGACGCTGCGTACCAGTCGCGCGCGGGAATGGCCGCACCCGCGAGGTCGTTCTTGTCGAGGGTGCCGCCAAGCGCATTGCGGCCGGTGTGGCAGGCAGCGCAATGGCCCAGGCCCTGGACCAGGTAGGCTCCGCGGTTCCACTGTGCGTCCCGATCCGCTGCCGGCTCGAATTCACCCGGCGTGAAATACAGCGTGCGCCAGAAGGCCAGCAGGATCCGCTGGTTGTACGGAAAGTCGAGCGCGTGTACGCGGTTTGGTTTCGACACCGCCGGCCTGCTCATGATGTAGGCGTAGATGGCATCGGCATCGGCACGCGACACTTTCGTGTAGCTGGGGTAGGGGAAGGCAGGATAGAGAAAGCGCCCGTCGCGCGATTTGCCATTGTGGATGGCGCGCCAGAAATCGTCCGCGCTCCAGTTGCCGATGCCCGTTTCCTTGTCCGGCGTAATGTTGGGAGCATAGATGCGGCCGAACGGGGTTTCGATCACGCGGCCGCCTGCGTTGGTGTGGCAACCCATGCAATTGCCCGCGCGCGCCAGGTATTCACCCCGCACGAGCTGCCCGGCACGGTCTGCCACTGGCGCACTGGCCTGGCTGGCGCCCGGTTCGTAAAAGACCTGGATGCCCACAATGGCAAGGACGACGGCGGCAATGGCCAGGAGTATGCGCTTCATGGCTGGGCGCTCCTGCATGCGCTCGCCAGTGCGGGCGATGGCGCCTTGTCCGTGGGAACAGGCTGGTGTGCCAGCCAGGACGCCACTGCGCCTATTTCCTGCGGCGTCAGTTGCTGGCTGACATGCAGCATGCAATCGGGCGCGGCTGCCTTGCGGGTGCCCGAACGCCAGGCGCCGATCTGCGCTTTCAGGTAGGCCGGAGGCAGGCCCAGCAAGCCTGGAATGGCAGGCAGCATGCCGGTGAGGCGCTGGCCGTGGCAAGCCACGCAGGCGGGCAGTTTCCGGGACTTGTCGCCGTCAAACACCAGTTTGCGGCCCTGTTCCATAACGGATGCCGGTGCGGCCGGCGCCAAGGCCGGGAGGCGCGGCTCGAGCGAGGCGAAGTAGTCCGCCATTTCACGCAGGTAGTCGTCCGACAGGTGCGCGACCAGGTAGTTCATGGCGGGGTAGCTGCGCCGGCCATCGCGAAAATTGATCAGCTGCTGGTACAGATAGCTGCCCGGCTTGCCCGCGATGCGGGGGAAATAGACATCGTCGCCGGCCTTGCCGTGGCAAGCCATGCAGGCCTTGGTGCGCTCGGCAATGGTGTCCGGGACGGCTTGCGCAGGCGCTGCCAGCACGGCAAGTAAAAGTAGAAGTTTCATGCCGCTATTCTCGCCTTTCCGTGCAATGCTGAACAGATTCAGAAGTCGCGTAAAAAACCATATCAGATAATAACTGATACGCAAAAATATCGCGAAGCTGCATCTGTTTCCAGGATCAGAAAGGCGGCACAATCTGCCCATGAAAACTTCTACCCGATCATTTGGCAGTACCCTGGTGGCCATCGCCTGGTCGTTCATTGGCTTGCGCCGCAAGAAGGATTTCGACCAGGACGTCGGCGGCCTGAACCCGGTCTACGTGGTGATCGCCGGCCTGCTGGGCACCGGCCTGTTCATTGCGTGCCTGGTCACAGCCGTTCACTTCGCCGTAAAATAGCGCTACAGTACAGAAAACGAACAGTACAGAAAACGAACAGTACAGAAAACGAACAGTGCAGAAAGGCCAGTACATGAAGCGCTACGAAGCACTGGCCGAAGAAATCGCGCAGTCCATTCGCAGCGGCGTCATGAAGCTGGGCGACCGGCTGCCTTCGGTCAGGCAGGCCAGCATCAGCCGCTCTGTCAGTCCATCGACCGTGTTTGCGGCCTACTACCTGCTCGAAGCGCGCGGCCTGATCAGGGCGCGCGAACGGTCCGGCTATTACGTTTCGGCCGGCGCCAAGACTGCGCCGCCCGAACCCGAAGCGCCATCGAGCCCCGATTCCGAATCCGCCCCCGTCGACGTGAGCGACCTGGTATTGAGCGTGCTCGAATCGGCCCGCGCGCGCGACGTGGTGCCTTTCGGATCGGCGTTTCCCAGCCCCTTGCTGTTTCCCTTGCCGCGCCTGGCCCGGTCCATGGCCGCCAGCGTGCAGGGCATGGATGCCTGGAGCACGGTCAGCGACCTGGCGCCGGGCAACGCCACCTTGCGGCGCCAGATCGCGCTGCGCTACCTGGCCGACGGCGTCAACGTGCACATGGACGAAATCGTCATCACCAACGGCGCGCTCGAAGCGCTGAACCTGAGCCTGCAGGCCGTGACGCGCCCGGGCGACAGCGTCATCATCGAATCGCCGACCTTCTATGCGGCATTGCAGGCGCTGGAGCGGGGAGGGTTGAAGGCGATCGAAGTGCCTACCCATCCGCGGGAAGGAATCGACCTGGCGGCCCTGGCGCTGGCGCTGGAGCGCCACCGGCCCAAGGCATGCTGGCTGATGACCAACTTCCAGAACCCGCTGGGCAGTTCGATGCCCGACGCGAAGAAGAAGGCCCTGGTGGAACTGCTTGCCAGATTCGACGTGCCGCTGATCGAAGACGATGTGTATGGCGAACTGTACTTCGCTAGCAAGCGGCCGGCGCACGCCAAGCTGTTCGACAGCAAGGGCCTGGTCATGCATTGCTCCTCGTTTTCGAAATGCATGGCGCCCGGCTACCGTATCGGCTGGGTGGCGGCCGGGCAATTCACGAAGCAGATCGCCAGGCAGCAGCTGACGAGCACGCTGTCGGCGTCGGCCCCGGCCCAGGCCGCGATTGCCGACTACCTGCAAAAAGGCGGCTATGACAAGCACCTGCGGCAGTTGCGTCATGTACTGTCGCTTCAGCAAAATGCCATGATCGAAGCGGTGGCGCGGCATTTTCCGAAAGGGACGAAGGCCACACGGCCGGAAGGCGGTTATTTTCTGTGGGTGGAGTTGCCGGGGAAAGTCGATGTGCTGGCGATTCATCAGCACGCGCTGGCGCTGGGTATCAGCGTCGCGCCCGGTCCGATGTTTTCCGCGCGCAGGGAATTCGGGAATTGCCTGCGGCTGAACTACGGGCACCCGTGGGACGACAGGGCGGAGGGCGCTTTTGTGACGCTGGCACGGCTGATTGCCGCGCACACCGTCGCGCTCGATTCTGCCTAGGGCGCCATATCGATTTTGTCCGCAGAAACGCTCAGTGCGTCTCCATAACAAGTCATGCTCGCGCCGTAGTACTTGGCTGACAAATACATGCCTATCTGGGGGGCTTTTTTCAGTGCCAGCCTTTGTTCCTTGGTCTGACTTGCAAGGCGCTTGAAAGTGGGGTCTTGCATCATTCGTTCGGTCGCGCAATCGCATACTTTCGCTGGATTCAATGGCGCGCTCGAGAATTCTTTCATGTCGCGCACAAGGCTTTGATCGACCATCTTCGTGCAAATTGGGCGCAAGCCCGCAAATATCTGCTGCAATGGCTCCTGCGCACTGGCATAGCCACACGGGAGGAACGCAAGTGCCAGCACGAGGTATTTTTTCATATGGACTCAAAAGTGATTGTTCTCGAAAGACTCTATCCGATCTGATGGGTATTGTCTTGCAATAAAGAAAAAAGGCCGGGAATCGCTCCCGGCCTTCTCATCGGCTTACGCTACAGCCGCATGCCTTGCATACACGGCACTGGCAAACGCCCGGCCTTGCGACAGCGAACGCAGGCTACCCGTATGCCCGAACAGCCTGGCCAGCGGCACGTCGGCGACGACTTCCACATGGCCCGCGTGCTCCTCGATACCAAGCACGCGTCCACCGCGGCGCTGCAAGTCGCCGATGACATCGCCCGCATTCACGGCGGGCGCATCGACGGTCACCTGCATGACCGGTTCAAGCACAAGCGGATTTGCCTGTTTCAAGCCAAGCAGCGTGCCGTCCCTGGCAGCGACCATGAACGCCATGTCGCTGCTGTCGACAGCATGGTAGTCGCCATCAAGCAGGGTGACCCTGACACCGGTCACCGGATAGCCCAGCGGACCCTGGGCCATCGCATGGCGAACGCCTTTCTCCACGGAGGGAATGAACGCCGAAGGCACAACACCGCCCTTGATCGCGTTCACGAAGGCCAATTCGTCTTCGAACGGTTCCACCTTCAGGACGACGCGCGCATACTGCCCGTTGCCGCCATTCTGCTTCGACAGCTTGCCTTCCACTTCCACGGCAGGCCCTGCGATCGTTTCGCGGTACGCCACCTGCGGCGCGCCAACAGTCACGTCGATCCCGGTGTCGCGGCGCACACGCTCAAGCACCACGTCCAGGTGCAGTTCGCCCATGCCCCACAACACCGTCTCGCCACTTTCCACGTCGCTCTCCAGACGCAGCGAAGGATCTTCGCGGCGGAAGCGGTCCAGCGCGGCAATCATCTTGCCGCGGTCGCCGCCCTTGCCAGCCTCGATCGCCAGCGCCACCACCGGTTCGCCCGCATGAATCGCTTCAAGCGCGTAGGGCACCGCTTTGGTCGACAGCGTGTGGCCTGTCAACGCATCCTTCAGGCCCGCAATGGCGATGATGCTGCCAGCGTGGGCTTCCCGGACGGCGCTCTTGCGGTCCGCATGCACGATATACAGCCGTCCCAGGCGCACCGTGGCGCCCAGCGACGCGTTCCATACCGTGTCGCCTTCGCGCATCGTGCCGCCGTAGATCCTGACGTACGACAGCGAGCCGTGGTCGTCGTGCACCACCTTGAACACCAGCGCAGCGAGCGGATCGCCGTCCAGCGTGCCAATGGTGACCGGCACGCCTTCGAGCTTCGCTTTTGGCGCGGCGCGGTCGTCCGGCGAAGGCAGCCAGTCGATGATCGCGTCGAGCAGCGGCTCGATGCCGGCATTGCGGTACGCGGAGCCGGCGAACACCGGCACCGCGCGGCGTGCCAGCGTCATGGCCCGCAAACCGGCGCGGATGTCGTCCACCGACAGCGTTTCGTCCGTCAGGTAGGCGAGCGTGAGCGCATCGCTGGCGTCGGCCGCAACCGCAGCGGCGTGGGCATAGGCGTCGGCTGCCAGGCCGGCCAGGTGGCCGGGCAGGGCGGCAGACGTCATGGCGCCTTCCGCGTTCCACGACAGCAAACGCATGCCAAGCACGTCGACCACGCCTTCAAACGTGTCGCCCGCACCGACGGGAATGGCCAGTGCAACCGGCGCCGCGCCAAGGCGCGCGGCGATCTGTTCGACGACGCGATTGAAGTCGGCGCCTTCACGGTCCATCTTGTTGACGAAGATGATCGCGGGGACACCGTGCTTCGCCGCCTGGCGCCAGACGGTTTCGGTCTGGGGCTGGATGCCGGCCACGCCCGACAGCACCGTCACGGCGCCGTCGAGCACGCGCAGGGAACGTTCGACCTCGATCGCGAAATCGATGTGGCCGGGCGTGTCGATGAGCGTGAACGAATGGCCCTTCCAGGCCGCGCGGGTGGCCGCTGCGCCGATCGTGATGCCGCGTTCCTTTTCCAGGTCCATGGTGTCCATGGCGGTGGTGCCGTCGTGGACTTCACCGGTGCGATGGATTTCGCCGGTCTTCAAGAGAATGCGTTCCGATAGCGTGGTCTTGCCAGCATCGATGTGGGCAATAATGCCGAAGTTGCGCGAGTTCGCGCGGAGGACTGTAGCAGTCATGACAGGTCTTTCTGAAAGCGCGGGCGGTCGTGGATTGTTTGTGAAAACAAGCGCCGCGGGACCTGTGCGACCACCCTTGTTCAGTGGTCCCGCGCGCGTTCTTCGTCGATTAACTTCATGCTATATATGCTCCAGGTTGGAAAAACAAAAAAGGCCCGAAGTGGGCCTTTTTGATTGGTGCTCGTATCAGAGCGAAATCAGGGGGCGCACTTTCGCGACCCGGGACGCTGCATGCAGCGCGCCGGGAAGGCGAAGGTAAAAAAGAGGATGTCCATTGAGTTCATGGCGCGAAGGATAGGACGAGCGCAAACCGAAGTCAAGAACTTCATCTTGATCGATGCGATACAGGCAGGCTATTGGCGCATTAGCTGCAGGTCACGGCGGCGCTGATGATATTGCCGGTCTTGTCCTCGACATGCCGGATCGTGCATTCCGAATTGGCGTCATCGAGCCGTTTCGAAATCTGGAAGGCGTTCGAAAATCCGTAGCGGCAGAACAGCCATTTTTCCTGGGTCGGCTCGAAGCGCCAGGTTGCGTGGGTAACGCTTTTGTTGGTCTTCGTTTCCTTGGGGCGCAGGTAGTTCTTGGTTTCCGGCGCGCCGCCCATCATGCCGAACTCGGTCAGGGCCATCGACATCTTCGATTGTCCACCGGTCCAGCCGTCGGGTGCGAAGACCATCACGGATTCGCCGGGCAGGGTGAGGGGGCATTCGACGGTTTCCGCCGCGAGCGATATTGCCGGAAGCGCAAGAATAAGAATTGCTGGAAGAATTTTCATGGCGGACTCCCTGAAGTCTGTTCGCGCAAAAAGGGTGGTGATGAGAATGATGCTCCTTTTCGGGATTGTCGGGTAAAAGCCGTGTGCGGACGTTGCTCTACAGCAACAAAATGGCATTCTCCGTTTTGGTGTAAATTCATCGCTACCGCAACCAACCGAAAGCACCCGATGACCATCACCGTCACGCGCGACACTTCGCAAGCCATGCGCCACATGGTGCAGATCGACGATCACCAGTTCGCGGTGGACGGCAGCGTCGAAGAGGGCGGCAACGCCGGCGGCCCCAGTCCGCACGACCTGTATGACGCCGCCGTTGCGTCCTGCAAGGCGCTCACCGTGGTCTGGTACGCGCGCCGCAAGGGAATCGCCCTCACCGACGTGCGGGTGGAAGTCGAGCGCGATGCCAGCCAAGAGCGGCACGGCACCTATCGCCTCAACACCATCCTGCACCTGGCGGGCGACCTGAGCGACGCGCAGCGCCAGGACCTGCTGACCGTGGCCGGAAAATGCCCGGTCCACAAGCTGATGACCCAGGTCACCACCGAAATCTCCACCTCGCTCGCCTGACGCCATGACCATTTCCCATTACTTCAAAGCGCATGAAAAAGACCTGGGCGGCGGCTTCAAGGTGCGCCGCCTGCTGCCGGCTGCCGCGAAGCAGACGGTGGGCCCGTTCATCTTTTTCGACCACTTCGGCCCCATCGAGGCCGCGCCCGACGCCAACCACGACGTGCGCCCGCATCCGCATATCGGCCTGGCCACGGTGACCTATCTGTATGAAGGCGCCATGGAGCACCGCGACAGCGTCGGTTCCGTCCAGCGCATCGAACCGGGCGCCATCAACTGGATGACGGCCGGCAGCGGCATCGTCCATTCCGAACGCACGCCGGCCGACCTGAAAGGCAAGGCGCGCCGCAGCCACGGCCTGCAGCTGTGGGCCGCGCTGCCAAAGGCGCACGAGGAAACCGCGCCCAGCTTCGTGCACACGCCGGCCAGCGCCATTCCGGAAGTGGCCATCGGCGGCGGGCGGGTGCGCGTGCTGATAGGATCGGCGTTCGGGCACACTTCGCCCGTGGCCACGTTCAGCGAAACGCTGTACCTCGATATCCGGCTGGACGCGGGACACGACGTGGTGCTGGAAAACCTGCCGCAGGAAGTGGCCATCTACGCCGTCACGGGTGACATCGCAATCGACGGCGAGCCTGTCGCGCCGGGCACCATGGCTTACCTTGAAGGGGAAACGGGCGCTCGCATCGCTTCCGCGGCCGGGGCGCAGTTCGCGGTCATCGGGGGCGAACCGCTCGACGGTCAGCGCTTCATCTTCTGGAATTTTGTCTCGTCCAGCAAGGAGCGCCTTGCCCGCGCAGCCGAAGACTGGGAGCAGCAGCGCTACGCCAGGGTGCCCGGCGAAACCGAGTTCATTCCATTGCCGCATCCACCGCGCTGAGCGCCACCTGCGCGGGAATGACGTGTCTGGGCCATTTCCCCATTCTACGGGGAAGGAATGTGTGTTAGCGTTATAACCCGATTTTCCTTCGCCAGAACACCATGTCAATACCTCGCAAGGCCATCATCACCGTGCTGCTTGCCGCCATCGCGCTGGCAGCTGTCATTCCAGGTATCGCCGAGGCCGCGCCGGTCACGGCCCAGGCGAGCGCCCCGCACAATGCGGCGTTCGCGCGCTGGTCCGACGACTTCGCCGCCGACCTGGTGCGCATCGACCCGGTCGAGGCCAGCATTTCGCAGTACTTCAGCGGCGCCGAACAGGCCGCGCTCGACCGCCAGCTGACACCGTTCACGCAAGCCCAGCGCGACAAGCGCCTGGCCCTGGCGCGCAAGGGCGTGGCCCGACTCGAAAAATGGCTGGCCGGTCCGCTCGACGCCACCCAGCGCATCTCCGCGGCCACCATGAAATGGTCGCTCGCCAATGCCATCGCCAACGCGAAGTACGCGGACCACAGCTTTGTGTTCAACCAGATGTCCGGCCCGCAGGTGTCGCTGGTGCGCGTGATGACGCAGCTGCACCCGATCCGCAGCGCGGCCGATGTGGACTCCTATCTCGCCCGCCTGGACCAGCTGGCGCAGCGTATGGACGAAGCCACCGCGCGCGCGCGTTCGGCGGCGGCCCGCTCGCTCATTGCGCCGCGCTTCATCCTTGAACGCGCACAGGCGCAGGTTGACGCCGTGCTCAAGACGCCGGCCGCGCAAAACGCGCTGGTGACGTCGCTGGCCCAGCGCAGTGCTGCGCTGCCCGACCTGACGCCGGAAGCGCGCAGCGCCGCCATCGCGCGCGCCACCGCCATCGTGGACGGGAAAGTCATTCCGGCCTACGCGCGCGTGCGCAGCTTCATGGCCGGTATCCATCCGCGCACCAGCGACAAGGCCGGCGTGTCGAACTTGCCCGGCGGCGCGCAAGCATACCGGCGCGCTCTTGCTTCGTTTACCGGCACCTCGCTCTCGCCCGATGAAGTGCATGCCATCGGCCTGCGCGAAGTGGCGAAAATCGAAGAGGCCATGGACACCCACCTGCGCACCCTGGGCTTTCACCAGGGGACCCTGAATGCGCGCCTGGCCATGCTCGAACGCAGCTTGCAGCCGCCGCTTGATCCCGATCCGCGCCCGGCCATCCTGGCGCGCTACGCGGACCTGGTGCGCGATGCCGAAAAGCGCAGCGAGAAGCTGTTCAACATCAAGCCGCGCGCGCCCATCGTGGTCGAACGCGAGCCGGCCCTGACGGAAGCGTCCGCCTCGGCGTCCTACATGCTGCCCGCCGCCGACGGCAGCCGTCCCGGCGTGTTCAAGGTGCCGCTGCCGGGCCCGGAATTCGAAATGGTCACCATGCGCACGCTGGCCTACCATGAAGGCGTGCCGGGCCACCACTTCCAGCTGGCCATCCAGCAGGAGATGACGGACTTGCCGAAATTTCGCTCCAAGCGCATTTTCGGCGGCGGTTCGGTGCACAGCGAAGGCTGGGCCTTGTATGCCGAACAGCTGGCGGTGGACGACAACTGGTACGAGGGCGACCTGCCTGGCCTGATCGGTTCCCTCACCGACAAGCTGCTGCGCGCGCGCCGCCTGGTGGTCGACACCGGCCTGCACGCCAAGGGCTGGACGCGCCAGCAGGCGATCGACTACGGCGTCATCGCCCAGGAAGTGGACCGCTACGTGGCGTGGCCGGGCCAGGCCTGCGCCTACATGATCGGCATGCTGCGCATTATCGAGATCCGCGACAAGGCCCAGGCCTCGCTCGGCCCCAGGTTCTCGCTGCCGGCCTTCCATGACGTCGTGCTGCGTACCGGTTCGGTGCCGATGGACGTGCTGGCCGGGGAAGTGGACCGCTGGGTTGCCAGCCAACAGAGCAAGTGACGGCCTTATAATGCGCTTCTGCGGTCCGACCGCACCCAATAAAAACGACATCCGGGAGAACGAATTGAGAATGACGAAAATCGCAGCAGCGGTACTGATGGCAGGCGTGGGCCTGCACGGCGCGGCAGGTGCCGCCGCCGCCAAAAAGCCGACCGTGGCCGAAGCCGAGCGCTTCGTGGCCGACGCCGAAGCGACCCTGAAAAAGCTGGACTTCACCGGCGCGCGCGCCGACTGGGTGGCCCAGAACTTCATCACCGACGACACCGAAACGATCACCGCCCAGGCGGGCGAGCGCCGCCTGACCGCCGCCGGCCAGTTCGCGCTGGACGCGCGCCGCTTCAAGGGCCTCAAGTTGCCGGAAGCGACCGCGCGCAAGCTCAAGCTGCTGCAACTGACGCTGATGCTGCCGAACGACGCCGACCGCGAAAAATACACCACGCTGGCCGCGGGCCTGAACGGCTCCTACGGCAAGGCCAAGTACTGCCCGACGGCGCCCGATGGCAAGGCGCTGCCATGCATGGCGCTGGGCGAAATGGAGAAGGTCCTGGCCGAAAGCCGCGACCCGGCGCGCCTGAAGGAAATCTGGCTCGGCTGGCACGCCCAGGCGCCTGAATACAAGAGCCGCTACGCCGAATACATCGCCCTGTCGAACAAGGGTTCGCGTGAAATGGGCTTTGCCGATACCGGCGCGCTGTGGCGCTCGGGCTACGACATGCCGCCCGACGCTTTCGCCGCCGAGATGGAACGCCTGTGGCAGCAGGTCAAGCCGCTCTACGATTCGCTGCACACCTACACCCGCCACAAGCTGCGCCAGACCTACGGCGCGGCCGAAGTGCCGGCCGAAGGCCCGGTCCCGGCCCACCTGTTCGGCAATATGTGGAGCCAGACCTGGAACAATCTGTACCCGATCCTCAAGCCCGCCGCCAACAAGGACAGCTTCGAACTGGGCAAGACCCTGGTGGCGCGCAAGACCAGCGCGGCCGACATGACCCGGTACGCCGAGCGCTTCTACACCTCGCTGGGCATGGAGCCGCTGCCGGCCACCTTCTGGACCCGTTCCCTGCTGACCAAGCCGCAGGACCGCGACGTGGTGTGCCACGCGTCGGCCTGGACCCTGGACGGCCAGGACGATGTGCGCATCAAGATGTGCATCAACCCGACCGCCGAAGACTTCTCGGTCATCCACCACGAGCTGGGACATGTGTACTACTTCCTGGCCCACAAAAAGCAGCCGCACCTGTTCCAGGGCGGCGCCAACGACGGCTTCCACGAAGCCATCGGCGACACCGTGGCCCTGTCGATCACGCCCGAATACCTGAAGAAGGTCGGCCTGCGCGACGACCTGCCGGCCGGCGACGATATCCCGCTGCTGCTGGACCGCGCGCTGGGCAAGGTGGCCTTCATGCCGTTCGCCTTCCTGGTCGACAAATGGCGCTGGGACGTGTATGCCGGCAAGACCAAGCCGGCCGACTACGACAAGGCCTGGTGGGCGCTGCGCGAGCAGTACCAGGGCGTGAAGCGTCCGGCAGCGATGGCCGCCAACGGCTTCGATGCGGGCGCCAAATACCACGTGGCGGCCGATGTGCCGTACACCCGCTACTTCATCGCCACCATGCTGCAGTTCCAGTTCCACCGCGCGCTGTGCCGCGAGGCCGGCTACACGGGGCCGCTGTCGCGCTGCTCGGTGTACGACAACAAGAAGGCCGGGGCCAGGCTGCAAGCCATGCTGGCCATGGGTGCCAGCAAGCCGTGGCAGGAAGCGTTGAAGGCGATCAGCGGCGAAGACAGGATCGATGGCGGCGCCATCATCGAGTACTTCGCGCCATTGAAGGTATGGCTGGACGAGCAGAACAAGCAGATGGCCGCGGCGGCAAAATAAGCCGCAGCCCCCGCCGGAAAAGCCGCCGCATGGTCGTCATGCGGTGGCTTTTTTGTTTTTCTGGCATGGCATTTTCATCTGGGAAACAGGAAAGTGATGCTTGTGTGGGGTAACGGACAGAACTGTTTGTCAAAAAGGGGGATAACGGACTCTAGCGAAAACTTTTATTGCCGGAGTCTGAAATGGATCGATCCTGTCTCGTGTTGTTGGCCCTGGGCGCTTGCGCCTCGGTTGCCCACGCGCAAGCGCCGGATCCTTACCGGATCGTCATTCCCGGCCCCGACGGCGACCTGAGCATCTCGGTCATCGAGGTGAGCGACCTGTTCGAGCCTGGCCTGGCCGATACCGAAACCAAGGTGTTCGGCTATCCCGGCAAGCGCATGGGCCTGACCAATGCCGGCGAACCGCGCCGCCTGACCCTGTCCGGCCTGGAGCGCGATTCGCGCAACAGCCGCGCCTGGGGCCTGTCGGTCGGTTTCCAGAGCGGTCCGGTCACCTTCCGCGTCGCCCACCAGAACAAGAATGTGATCCGGGTGGCGCCCGCGCTGTCCATGGGCAACCGCCTCGACGCCAAGAACACCATCCTGGCAGCCAATGTCAGCCTGGGCCTGGTCAAGGCCTACGCCGCCTACAGCGCCAACCGCGGCTGGGGCAGTTCGCCGTTGTGGAACCCGGACAATCCGTATGGCGCTTCGCTGGCCACCACGCCATCGACCGACAGCCGCGACGTGCTGGTGGGCGTGGCGCTGCCTTACGGGCAGACCACCTTCCTGGCATCCTTCATCCGCAAGAACGACCGCGACCTGGCCAATCACGACGCCGACCAGGTCGCGTTCGGCGCCACCTACAAGGTCTCGCGCCGCGCCGACTACTACGCGGCCTATTCGCTGACCCGGCCGCGTACCGTCTTCGGCCAGGACAAGAATTCCTCAGCCCTCAATATCGGCATGCGCCATTCGTTCTGAATGCCGCACCAGCAGTGAAGCAAAATCCATCGCGGGAACCGGGCGGCTGTAAAAGTAGCCCTGTACTTCATTGCAGCCGCGCGCGCGCAGGAAGGCCAGCTGCTCGCCCGTCTCCACGCCTTCGGCAATGACCTTCAGGCGCAGGCTGTGCGCCAGCGAGATGATGGAGCTGACGATGGCGGCATCGTCTTGCTCGAGCGTGATATCGCTGACGAAGGACTGGTCGATCTTGAGCACGTCGATCGGGAAGCGGCGCAGGTAGGACAGGCTGGAGTAGCCGGTGCCGAAATCGTCGATCGCGATCTTGATGCCCAGGCCCTTGAGGTCGCGCAGGATGGTAATTGCGCTGTCGACGTCGCTCATGACCATGCTTTCGGTCAGTTCCAGTTCCAGGCAGACGGGCGGCAAGCCGGTCTCCTGCAGCACGGCGGCGATCGATTGCACCAGCCCTTTCTGGGTGAACTGGCGCGCCGACAGGTTGACCGCGACGCGCAGCGATCCTACGCCTTCGCGGTGCCAGCGCATGGTCTGTTCGCAGGCCGTGCGCAGCACCCAGTCGCCGATCGGCAGGATCAGGCCCATTTCCTCGGCCAGGGCGATGAAGCGGGTGGGCGCGATCATGCCGTGCATCGGATGCATCCAGCGCAGCAGCGCTTCCATGCCCGCGATGGCGCCGGTTTCCATGTCCACCTGCGGCTGGTAGTGCAGCACGAATTCGCCCCGTTCGAGCGCGTGGCGCAGGTCGGCCTCGATCTCCAGCCGTTCCAGCGTGCGCTGGTTCATGGAGGTGGTATAGAACTGGATCGAATTGCGCCCCAGTTCCTTGGCCCGGTACATGGCGATGTCGGCGTGCTTGGTCAGCGTGCCGGGACTGGTGCCGTCGGCCGGGTAGAGCGCCACGCCGATGCTGCAGGTGAGGAAAAATTCGTGCGACTGGATGACCAGGGGGGCGGCCACCGCATCCATCACCTGGTGCAGCACCGCCATGCCGGCGCCGTGGCCGGTATTTTCGGGCAGGACCAGCATGAATTCGTCGCCGCCCACGCGCGCCACCGTGTCGCAGTCGCGCACCGCCAGCTTGAGGCGTTCGGCCAGGGTCTTGAGCAGGCTGTCGCCCGCTTCGTGCCCCAGCGTGTCGTTGACGAACTTGAAGCGGTCCAGGTCGACGAACACTACCCACAGTTCGCCCCCGCTCTCGGCCGCGCCGGCAATGGCGCTGCCCAGGCGCTGCTGCAGCAGGTTGCGGTTGGCCAGGCCGGTCAGGGTGTCGTGCTGCGCCTGGTATTCGAGTTCGGCTTCATAGCGCATCACGGCGCTGATGTCGTACTGGGCCACCACGAAATTGGTGATGACGCCCATGTCGTCGCGTACCGGTGCGATATACAGGTCGTTCCAGTAGCCGGTGCCGTCCTTGCGGTAGTTGCGCAGCACGGCGTGGCCTTCGCGCTGTTCGCGCAGGGCGGCGCTGATCTCTTCCAGGTTCTGGTGGTCGCGGCTGGCGCCCTGCAGGGTTTTCAGGCTGCGGCCCACCACCTCGTCCGCGCTGTAGCCGGTGATCGACTCGAACGCCGGGTTCACGTATTCGATGGCGTAGTCGGGCCCCACGGCGCTGCAGATGATGATGGCGTTGGACGAGACTTCGATGACCTTCTCGCGCAGGCGCAGCGATTTTTCGGCGCGCATGCGCAGCGCCAGGTCCTCGGACAGGCGCTGGTTGTCCGAGCGCAGGGCGCTGGTGCGTTCGCGTGCCACGCGCTCGATGACGGCGCCGCGCGTGACCAGGTTGTACACGTAGGCCGCCGCCAGGATGCTGATCAGGATACCGCCCAGCAGGACATACAGCGAACCGTGCACCTGGGTGGCGAAAAAACGCGGGGCTTGCGCCACTTCGATGTACCAGGTGTTGCCGGCCACATTGAAGGTCGCGCTTTCCGGCGCGGCGCGGTCGTAGAACAGCCATTCGGGTCCCAGCGTATGGAGCGGCACCGGCTGCACCCGCGCGCCATTCTGGAAGGCCAGTTGCGACAGCTGGGCCGACGAGGCGGCGTAGATGCTGGTCGACAAGCCGGGCGTGTCGAGGAAGCCGCTCTTGCCCAGCAGGGTGTGGATCAGGTGGTCGATGCGGAACACGGCCGCCGTTTCGCCCACCACGGCGCGTTCGCGCAAGGCGACGGTGTCCTGGGGCGCGCCGCGCATATAGACCGGGGCGAGCACCAGGAAGCCGGCTTGCCAGCCCTGGTGCTGGACCAGCGAGAGCAGACCGGTGGCCGCCACCTGGCCGGTGCGGCGCGAGCGCGCACGCGCTTCGGCGTGATGCGGGTTGCCCGAGGTGTCCAGGCCGAACGCGGCTTCATTGCCGGCGGCCGGTTCGATGAATTCCACCACGTTGTAGCTGTCGCGTTCGGCGGCGGGGCGCTGCACGGCGCCGTCGTATTCGGTGATGGTGAAGGCGGGGAAGTGCTTGCGCATCCCCGCTTCATAGCGTTCGCGCGCGCCGTGCATGACCAGGCGCTGGAAACTGAGGGCCTGGATTTCGGGATAGCGGGCCAGCAGGGGTGCGGAAAATTCGCGGAACTGCTCGCGGCTGACCGTGCCGATGGTGCGGTACAGCTGGTTGAGCACCATCAGCTGCTCGACCGCGTCGGACAGGCCGTTGGCCACGGCGCCGATGCGCAGCGTGGCTTGTTCATGGAACTGGATTTTGCGAGTCTGTGTTTCGACGCGCCGCACCGAGGCGAACAGCAGGGCCGTCATGACGAGCCCGATTGCGAGCGCGATGGCGGCCGACACGGATACCGAGAGTCGAATCCTGCGCAACATGTTTTCCATTTTTCCTGACCCTTTGGCTTGCACGCGTCTGGGTGATCGGAGGATCAAGCTGGGCGGCCAATTTCAATATAGGCCAATTCTCACACGCTGGTACGTACGCTAGCGAACATATACCGACTTGCAACCAAAAGTAATACTCGGGAGAAACCTGTAAGGGTGGTAAGCTGTCAGGCTAACTTACCAATTGCCGCTGGAAGCAGAGGTGCCATCACATGTCCAGTCTGCACGACCCCAACCAGAACCAGCTGCTCGCCGCCATGCTGGACGCCGAATACGACCGTCTGGCCCCGCACCTCGAACTGATCGCCTTGCCCCTGGGCGAAGTGTTGTCCGAGTCCGGTGGCAAGCTGCAGTATGTGTATTTCCCCACCACGTCCATCATTTCGCTGCACTACTTGCTTGAAAATGGCGGCTCGTCGGAAATCGCCGGCGTCGGCAAGGAAGGGGTGCTGGGCGTGTCGCTCTTCATGGGCGGCAATACCACGCCGAGCCGCGCGATCATCCAGACCGGCGGCCACGGCTACCGGATCCCGGTGGCCGTGATGATGGAAGAATTCAACCGCGCCGGGCCCGTGATGCGCCTGCTGCTGCGCTATACCCAGGCCTTGCTGACCCAGATGGCGCAGACCGCCGTGTGCAACCGCCACCATTCGGTGGAGCAGCAATTGTGCCGCTGGCTGCTGCTCACGCTCGACCGCCTGCCCAACAACGACCTGACCATGACCCAGGAATTGATCGCCAACATGCTCGGCGTGCGGCGCGAAGGCGTGACCGAGGCGGCCGGACGGCTGCAAGGCTATGGCTATATCAGCTACCGGCGCGGCCATATCACCGTGCTCGACCGTGCAGGCCTGGAGCAGGATGTGTGCGAATGCTATGCCGTGGTCAAGAAGGAATTCGCGCGCCTGCTCTCGGACGTGCGCAACCGCCAACCGGGGAATGTCAGGTGATCAGCCTCCTCAAGCACTCCTCGGTCGAACGCCTGATCCTGTTCGGCTTCGCCGCCACGCTCGCCGTGCTGCTGCTGGTGGCCGGCATCGCGCTCAATTACGCGGTCGATTCGGAAGGCTCGGTCAACCTGATCAAGATCAGCACGATTTTGCTGATGATTTTCCTGGCGCTGTTGTTTTTTCGGGTGCAGGCCGCCATTTCCGAGCGCGACGAGGCGGAACGCCTGCTGCATGCGAAGCCGCTGCTCAAGTCGAGCGCGCTGCAGGATGCCATTTTCAACAGCGCCAATTTTTCCAGCATCGCCACCGACGCCAATGGCGTGATCCAGATCTTCAACGTGGGCGCCGAACGCATGCTGGGCTATTCGGCCGAGGAAGTGGTCGACAAGCTGACGCCGGCCGACATCTCGGACCGCCAGGAACTGATCGGCCGTGCCGCCGAACTGTCCGGCGAACTGGGCGAGGCCATCCGCCCCGGTTTCGAAGCGCTGGTGTTCAAGGCCCTGCGCGGCATCGAAGACATTTACGAGCTGACCTATATTCGCAAGGATGGCAACCGGATTGCGGCCCTGGTGTCGGTGACGGCCTTGCGCGATGCGGCGGGCGTGGTCATCGGCTACCTGCTGATCGGCACCGACAATACGGCGCGCAAGCAGGTCGAGGTCGACCAGGCCCTGCTGGACCAGCGCTTGCGCGACCAGCAGTTCTATACCCGCTCGCTGATCGAATCGAATATCGACGCCTTGATGACGACCGATCCGCGCGGCTTCATCAGCGACGTCAACCAGCAGATGGAATTGCTGACCGGCTGCACCCGCGACGAGCTGATCGGTGCGCCCTTCAAGAATTATTTCACGGAACCGGAACGGGCCGAGGAAGCCATCACGCGCGTGCTGCGCGAAGGCAAGGTCACCAATTACGAACTGACGGCGCTGGCGCGCGACGGCAAGGAAACCATGGTGTCGTACAACGCCACCACCTTCCATGACCGCCACCGTACGCTGCAGGGCGTGTTCGCCGCCGCGCGCGACGTGACCGAGCGCAAGCAATTCGAGCATGCGCTGCAGGAAACCAACGTCGAGCTGGAAACCGCGCGCGCGGGCGCCGAAAAGGCCAACCGCGCCAAGTCGGAATTCCTGTCGTCCATGAGCCACGAGCTGCGCACCCCGCTCAACGCCGTGCTCGGCTTTGCGCAGCTGATGGCGTCGGAAGTGCCGCCGCCGCCGCCGCACCAGCAGCGCTCGATCGACCAGATCCTCAAGGGCGGCTGGTATCTGCTGCGCCTGATCAATGAAATTCTCGACCTGGCCATGATCGAATCGGGCAAGGTCACCATGTCGCAGGAAGCCATGTCGCTGTCGGACGTGCTGCAGGATTGCCAGGGCATGATAGAACCGCAGGCGGCCAAGCGCGGCATTCATCTCGAGTTCCCCAGGCAGGACAAGGTCATGTTCATCTATGCCGACCGGACCCGCATCAAGCAGGTGCTGATCAACCTGCTGTCGAACGCGATCAAGTACAACGGCGCCGGCGGCGCGGTCGTGGTCCAGTGCGCCATGGCCGACGGCGAGCGGATCCGCATCAGCGTCAAGGATACCGGCATCGGCATGTCGCCCGACCAGATGGGCCATTTGTTCCAGCCGTTTAACCGGCTTGGCCAGGAACACCAGGCCGAAGAGGGCACCGGCATCGGCCTGGTGGTGACCAAGCAACTGGTCGAGCTGATGGGCGGCAGCATCGGCGTCGAGAGCAGCACCGGCGTCGGTTCCCTGTTCTGGGTCGAGTTCGCGGCGGCCATGGCGCCGGACCTGCACCTGGACAAGATCGACGACGACACCCTGGAACGGCGCCATGTATCACGGCGCGGCGAGGGCGAACAGCCGACCCTGCTGTACGTGGAAGACAATCCGGCCAACCTGGCCCTGGTCGAGCAACTGATCGCGCGCCGCGGCGACCTGCGCCTGCTGACCGCCATCGA
Source organism: Pseudomonadota bacterium (assembly GCA_040388805.1). Taxonomy (GTDB): domain Bacteria; phylum Pseudomonadota; class Gammaproteobacteria; order Burkholderiales; family Burkholderiaceae_D; genus Telluria_A. Next base: position 3,935 of record JAZKBE010000088.1, on the reverse strand, counting down.
CGGCCACCTGGGCGTGGAGCTGGCGCGCGCCTACCTGCCGGACGTGATCCTGATGGACATCAACCTGCCGGGCATCAGCGGCTTCGATGCCCTGAAAATCCTGTCGGACGACCCGGCCACCTGCCATATCCCGGTGCTGGCCCTGTCCGCCAATGCGGTGCCGCGCGACATAGAAAAGGGCCTGGAAGCGGGCTTCTTCCGCTATCTGACCAAACCCATCCGGGTGCGCGAATTCATGGAGGCGCTCGATATCGCCCTTGAACACGCCGCCCAACACGAGGCCGGTTCACGGCCCGACAAAGAAAGTACACCATGTTAGAACCATCCGAAATCCTGCGCGCGAGCATCCTGATCGTGGACGACCAGGAAGCGAACGTGATGCTGCTCGACCAGATGCTGCGCAACAGCGGCTACACCAATGTCACGACCACCCAGTTGCCGACCGAGGTCGTGGGCTTGCACCGCGAACACCGCTACGACCTGATCCTGCTCGACTTGCAGATGCCGGTCATGGATGGCTTCGAAGTGATCGAGGCGCTCAAGGAAATCGAGCCGGGCGGCTACCTGCCGGTGCTGGTGATCACGGCCCAGCCCGGCCACAAGCTGCAAGCCCTGAAGGCCGGCGCCAAGGATTTCGTCAGCAAGCCTTTCGACATGGTCGAGGTGCAGACGCGCATCCACAATATGCTGGAAGTGCGTCTGCTGTACCGCCGCCTGGCCGATTACAACCGGCAACTGGAAAAGACCGTGCTCGAACGTACCGCCGAGCTGCGCGCCAGCGAAGCGCGCTTCCAGCGCTTTACCGAGCTATCCTCGGACTGGTACTGGGAACAGGATGCCGAAGGCAATATGACGCGCTTTTCCGGCCCGGTGGCCGACATGCTGGGCATCGGTTCGGGCGAGGGCGCCGACGGCGGCTGGAACGCGGAAGAGCGCGCTTCGCTGGACGCGAATATCGCGAGCCGGCGCCCGTTTCTCGACTTCATCTATACGCGCACGCGGGCCAATGGCACCGTGCAGTATCTGCAGGTCAGCGGCGAGCCCATGTTCGATGCCACCAGCGCCTTTGCTGGTTACCGCGGGGTGGGCATGGACATCACCGACCGCATGAACTGGACGCCGGCCGACGGCGTGCGCCGTCCGTAGGAAAAATTCGGTAGCCTGTCGGAACTTCCCACGTTCTGGAGGCATATCATGTCAGGCAGCAGCACACTCGATCCGGACAACTTTCCGGATCCACCGGACCGCAAGCTCGGTACCGGCCACGGCACGGGCGCACTCGGCCCGAGCGACACCTCCGACAGCGGCAGCGACCTGGTCGGGGCACAGGGGTATTCACGGCAGGATATCCTGGACCTGGGCAGCGGCACCACGTCCGACCTGGACGCGGGCGGCGGCGGCAGTGCCGGGCGCGACATCGGCGATGCCGACCTGGACAGCGATACCGATTCCGGCGGCACAGGCGAACGGGCGGCGGCCGGGCGCGATTCCCGGGTCCGCGACGGCGCCGACATCGACGTCGACCATATCGAACACATCCCTTCCTTGCCGCTCGACGAAGATGACCTTGAATTCATGAACAGCAAGCCGCCCGGTTCCCGGCCGCGCGGCTGACTGTCCTTCGCGCAGCACGGCTGCACGCCGGGCAGCAGCGGCGCGGGCCGCGCAGGAGCAGGCCGGGTGGCGCGCTTCCTGCCAAGGGAACGCAACTTGGGAACGAATGTATTCGTGCTTACTGATGCAGGTGCTTGCGGAAAAAGGCGATCGTGCGGTCCCAGGCCAGCTTGGCGGACGCTTCGCCATAACGCGGCGTGGTGTCGTTGTTGAAGCCGTGCTCCGCGCCGGCGTACACAAAGTGCTGGTAGTCGACCTTGTTGGCGATTAAGGCCGCCTCGTAGGCCGGCCAGCCGTCCAGGATGCGCTTGTCCTTTTCCGCATCGTGGATCAGCAACGGGGTCCGGATCTTCGGGACTTCGGCCACCGGCGCCTGGGAACCGTAGAAGGGCACCGATGCGTCCAGCCACGGCAGTTGCGTGGGCAGGTAGTTGGCGATGCCGCCGCCGTAGCAGAAGCCCACCACGCCGACCTTGCCGTTGCCGTCGGCCTGCTTGCGCAGGATGCCAGCCGCTTCCACGAAGTCGGCGCGGGTCTTGACCTGGTCGAGCTGGCCGAACAGCGCGCGCGCCTTGTCTTCGTCGCCGGGATAGCCGCCCAGCGGGAATAGCGCATCCGGTGCGAAGGCGATGAAATTGTCGAGCGCCAGGCGGCGCGCGATGTCTTCGATGTGCGGGTTCAGGCCGCGGTTTTCGTGCACCACCAGCACCGTCGGCAACTTGCCCTTGAAGCTGGCTGGCTGCACCAGGTAGCCGCGCAGCTTGCCGTAGCCGTTGGGCGAAGGGTATTCGACATAGCTGGCCTTGATGCGCGGATCGCTTGGTGCCACCACGGTGGCGGCGAAGCTGGGCGAGAGGGCGGCCAGCATGCCGGCGGCGGTGGCGCCGCCGACCGCATAGCGGCCGGCCTGCGAGAGGAAGCCGCGGCGGTCGAGCTGTCCGTGCACGTACTGGTCGAACAGCTTGAGTACTTCGGGATCAAAATCGTTTGCCGTTAAACGTGTCATCGTCCGAGTCTCCCTGGTATTTACGGCGCGCCCCGGAATACAGCAGCTGCGAAAGTGCGATCATACCGTTCTTCCAGACTTAAGCAAAGCTATCCATAGTTAGCTATGCCGCTAGATTCCTGCTTCACCGGGGCCGGTTTCGTCTTGCGCTTACGCGCACGACCAGAGCCTTCCCCTCCACGGGCCGGAACGGTGGAACTCACCGCCATGTTCTTTAAGTTAATCGCTGCATTGACGTCGCGGTCGTGCATTGCGTAGCAGTTCGGACAAGTCCAATGGCGCACGGAGAGCAGCAGCGATTCGAGCTTGTGGCCGCAGCATGAGCATGTCTTGCTGCTCGGATACCAGCGGTCGATGACGACCACACGCCCGCCGCGCAGGGCGGCCTTGTATTCCAGTTGCCGCCGGAATTCATAAAATCCCATATCCGACACCGCGCGTGCCAGACACCGGTTCTTGATCATGCCTTTGACGTTCAAGTCTTCAATGCCGATGGTGTGAAACCTGCTCGTGAGGTGGTGCGTAAGCTGGTGAAGGCTGTCTTGCCTGATATTGGCAATCCGGGCATGCAGCTTTGCCAACCGGATCTTCGCCCTGCTGCGATTGGCCGATCCCTTGACCTTCCTCGACAGGTCGCGCGAATGGCGCTTCAACTGGCTCAGCAAACGTTTGTGCGCCTTTGGCCCGGCAATACATTCGCCTGTCGACAGCGTCGCCAATGCCGACACACCCAGATCCACGCCCACCGCGCCTTGGTTATCGGCTTGTGGCAGATGCAAATCGTCAAATGTATCGATAGTGATGCTGGCAAACCAGTGACCGGCAGTCCTTGAAATTGACGCAGACAGCACCGTGCCGTCGAAACGCAAGGCCTCGCACATTCTTACCCATCCAAGCTTGGGGATGCGGATATGGGCAGCGTCGATGCGGAACTGATCGTTGCTCATGGTGAATCGGTCATCACGCCCCTTCTTGCGGAACGTAGGATACCCGGCGTTCCCCTCGAAGTAATTCTTGAAGGCGTCCCCCGCTTGAATAATCGCCATTTGCGGCGCATTCTTGGTCACTTCCAGCATCCAGGGAAACTGTTCACGCTTGATGGTGTTGAGCTGGCGTCGCAATGACGCTTCATTTGGCTTGCTTAAAGTGGGGTCGGCCAGACTCGCCTGATACTGGATTTGCCACTCGGTCAATGCCCAGTTGTAGGAAAAGCGCGCAACACCAGCGGCGCGGGCAAAGTACGTGGCCTGTACGTTGTTGGGAGCTTGACCCTAGGTGAACTAAACGTGTCGTGAAATGTCTAAATATGATCGTG
>JAZKBE010000087.1:0-1533 GCA_040388805.1 Pseudomonadota bacterium | reverse complement strand
AGGCCAAAAGTGAAGGCCAGCGGCGGCGTGCCGATGAACACATCATCCGCCTCGGCCTGCAGGGTGTGGCGCGGGAAGCAGTCGCAAATGGCCAGCACGTCGCGGTGAAAGTGCATGGTCCCCTTGGGTACGCCGGTGGTGCCCGAGGTAAAACTGATCAGGCAAACGTCGTCGGCGGCACTATCGAAAGCCTCGAAGGGCGCGTCGTGGCGCGCCATGCGCCCTTCCACGCCGTCCTCATCGGCGGCGCCAAAGTACAGGGTCACGGGCGCCTGTTCAAGCAGGTCGATCTCGGCGCGCAGGCTGGCCGAACACAAGACCGCATTGACCTTGGCCTTGTCGATGATGGTGGCCAGCTCCTTGGCGCGCAGCAGGGGCATGGTCGGTACGGCGATCAGGCCGCACTTGAGCACGGCCAGGATGCAGGCTGCCATCATGGGATTGTTGGCGCCGCGCAGCAGCACGCGCTGGCCGCTGTGCAGGCCCAGATCGCCGCGCAGCACATGGCAGATGCGGTCCACCCGCGCCTGCAGCTGGGCGTAGCTGAGCGTCTCGGTAGCGCCGATCACGGCGCGCCGCTGCCCTTCGCCGGCGGCCACGCGGGCGTCCAACAAGGCCTGCACGCAGTTCAGGCGCGCCGGGTACTGTAATTCAGGGAGGTCGAAACAAAGCTCCGGCCACTGCTCGGCCGGCGGCAGGTGAGCGCGGGCAAAGGGGTCAGAATAGGCCGATGGGCCCAGGTCCTGTCGAGTCATGATCGCCTTCGATAAAAGTGTCGAGCTGGGACAGCCCAGATACTTTAATCTTAAACATTCAAGACATCAAGCTTGTTGTTGAGAAACCAAATTGCGCTTCACCAGATCGCTCTGGCCGATCACGGCGCGCACCGCATCGGCCAGGGCGCCATGCACATCGTCCGAGCGCAGGGGCGTGCCCAGCTGATCAAAACCAGCCGCCGCGCCGAACAGGCCCAGGGTGATGCAGCCTGCCTGCAGACGCGCCATGCGCGCGCGCGCATTGTCCTGTTCGCCGCGCGCCAGCATGACATCGAGCTCGCCGCCGGTGGTGGTCAGCTGGCTTTGAAAGCCGCCCAGATAGACGATCAGGCGCTCGGCATTGATGCCCAGGCGCGTCAGGGTCGCCGCCGGGTCTTCGGCCTCCAGGCGGGCGCCAGATGCACGCGCACTTGTTCTGCCTGGAAGGGATTGACGATATAGCCGGAAGCGCCATTGTGGCTGGCCTGGCCGACGGTGTCGTCCTCGGTCGAGGAGGACACCAGCACGAAGGGCATGTCTTTGAGCTCGCCGATGGTCTTGACACGCTCCAGCAGGCCCATGCCACCCAGGCGGGGCATGCGCAAGTCGCAAAAGGTGATCGATGGGCGCAGGCCGCCGCTTAACTGTTCCCAGGCCGCTTCGCCGTCCTCGGCTTCCAGAATTTCGAAACTGCCGCAGCTGTCGATCAGGTGCATCAGCACCATGCGCGACACGACATCATCATCGACAACCAATACTTTCATTTGCGAACTCGCTG